>QKAS01000028.1 GCA_003246295.1 Clostridia bacterium
TTTAATCAGAATTGGACGAAAACATATCTTTTATTATGAGACTATTCTCTACTTAAGTTATAAGGATCGGAAAAATATTTATGTAATTCATGACTGTTAGTTTTTTGATAACGGTTTAAGAATATCATTATAAATTAAATACATTGCAATAAATTAAAATTCGGTTCTTTAAATCCTATTGACAGTAATTCAGTCATACCAACAGAGTGACTACATGGTATTATTTCTTTTTGTCCTGGTACATATTGCACGATAAAGCTTTTACCATTTTCATCGGTCACGTATCCTTTTACTCTAAGCACATCTGCATCCAGTGAATTAAAAAATTGGTTCAAGCTCTCCATTGATATAGGCTGACTAGTTTTAAGTACCCTAGATACATAATGTCCTTTACCACACTTTGTCAATTCACCTTTTATTCCATTAGAAAATAAAGAGGTAACATCACTATCCAATAAATTTTTCTGTAAAAATGATCCATGATTCGAAAAACAAATAGAAGCGAATGGATTTATCTCCTTTATGCTCCTATTTATTTGTTCTATTTTTTCATTATCTGCCAAATCACATTTATTAATAAAAATAAGATCTGCAACTTCTATTTGGTGTCTTACACCAATTATATTTTCCAATACATTGAGGAAACGGGAAGCATCGACAATAGTTATTATTTTTTGAAGATAATAACTACTATTCAGTCTTTCATCATCCATTACCTGAGCGATCGCTATCGGATCTGCAATTCCTGTTGCTTCAATCAACACCAAATCCGGATTATTATTCATAGCAAGATCAGCTAAAGTATCCTTAAAACTTGAGAAAAGACATGCACAAAAAATTGAGCCTTTGTTCAGTTCTTTTAGTAAAAAGCGATTATCTTCTTCTTTTAAAATTTCACTATCAAAACTTGATTGGGCAAACTCATTTTGAATAATTGCAATCCTTTTACTCTTTGAAAAAGCTGACAAAAAGTTGAGTAAGAAAGAAGTTTTGCCACTTCCCAAAAAGCCCGTCACAAGAATAAGTGGAATCTTACTTATCATGATACTATTTCATTTTTATAGCCAATTCTATTGATTTAATGATATCCTTAACAGGAGGGATATTTGACACAAACTCTATTTTTCCATCTATTAAAAGTGTTGGAATGTTTTTAACACTAGCGGCCGCCATAAATTCTAAGCCCTCTTTTGTCTTAATTGAATGCTCAGTAACAATAACTTTTTTACCAAATGGTTCGGCCCCTCTTTTTGCTGCTTCAAACATATACTGACAAGCAGCACAACCTGATGCATCTAGAGTAACACAATCAACTTTTACAATATCCTTATCTAAATATGTTGACAAATCAAGTGGCGTTATATTTGGCTGCTTAGGGCCTAATGTCCTAACAACTTCTTGCTGATATTCATCTCTTACTAATATTCCACACTCAATAAGATTTTCTTTTGGTGTAGCATAAGCCAAATCACATCCTGGAGAAAGAATAAATCCTTTATACCCCTTGCATGCTGTGTCAAGACATTCAATAACATTACGTCTTGTGTCATCCTCATCACCCATTAAAAGAGCAACTGTAAGTTTAAGATTTCCACCATAGCAAATATTATATGATAAGCAAGTATCTCTAACAAAATCCAACGGAATATTTTCATCTATTGAGATATTATCCGGTTCACATTTACACATAATTTCAATGTTATGTTGAGCATGACCACAGACAAAGAAAGATGATAATGATCCTTTTTCTTTTATATGAGCAAAGACAGTCTTGCATGGTTCCAAAATAAATTGTTCAAATTGATCAGGACCAACTTGACTACACATAGGATCAACAGCTGCAATAATATCACAACCAGCATCAATATAATAGTCACTCATTGCCATACAGACATTAGTACAAAAAGACATTATCTCTTTCACTTCATTTTCATCGGTAAACATCTTCATAAAGATGTCTGTCCCGCAAAGATGAAGAGCTAATGTAAATGGTCCGGTTACCAGCCCATAAAGTGCTAAATCAGGATAAGCTACACGTAATTTTTTTGTAAGTTCTATAGTCATTCCTATTCTTCCGTCTGTCGACTTTGGAATAAACATATCTTTTAGTGTTTTTGTACCACCTTCACCCATTGGATGTGTTGATACAGAAGGAGGATTATCATTACTCCAAACGAGTCCACATCCTAATACTTCAGCCTCCATCTGTAAGTCAAACGAAACAGGAATGCCATCAGGTTGATAGAGCTCTATAGCTTTTGAAAGACCATCAAACATGAGTTGTTCTGATTTTAAATATGTCTCAGCATCAACGCCAATTAAACTTGCGGCATGGACACCGACAAATGGAACCCATGGAGCACGCTCCAATTTTTCAAGATTAAAGGCTTTCTTTACTAATTCTTTTCCAAACATAGTATTAAATTATTTTTTTCTTAGATAACAATCCTTTTTCTTACAAATAGAGCATCCATACTTTTTTGTCAGTACATCTCTACCTATTCCTATTACTCCGCTAATCGACTTTATCGGATACATTAGCGAACTTTCGTTCAGTTTGATTCCACAAACATCATTTGGCAAAAAAGAAAAAATCTTTTTTTGTTCAATAACATTCCAACCACAATATCCAGGGCTAAAACGGTTAGTATGCTTCAAAGGTAATATCTCCTTTTGAAGGTACTCTTCCATAAAATCTCCCGTAGCTTCAACAATTACACTCCCCAAGGCATCAGCTATAAACATTTTCAGTGAATCATCTGTAGCTTTTATAGAATTGAACCATTCTTGAAATTCTTCACCAGCAGTTGCAACAAAAAGAGCCACTATCTCGGATTTCCGCAAAAGTGTAGAGATAGTTCTATCTGTATTAAGTTCACACGAAGCAACATTAATAGATTCTTTATTTACAAAACACGGAAAAATAGAATAGTAAAAAGATGGTTTGACAATGTTATATGAAGAATCTATTAATCCTCGTGTAATATTACACACATTGTCATCAGGGAGAGTTTCTCCATAACCCATTTCACGATATACAGAATGTTCATCGAATTTTAGAGAATGAATATCGAAATAAATCGAAGAGTTCATTTCTATGCTGTTTCTAAAAGTGCATGGGCCAAAAGTACAGCTGCATTAGCATTGTCGCTATATCCATCAGCACCAATTTTGTCTGCGAACTCTTTATTGACAGGTGCCCCTCCAATCATTATTTTTACTTTGTCGCGTAGACCTGCATCTGTCAAATCTTTAACAACTTGTTCCATATACGTCATTGTAGTTGTAAGAAGAGCAGACAAACAGATAATATTTGCATTATGCTCTTTAACTGCATTAATAAACTTTTCCGAAGATACATCAACACCCAAGTTGATAACATTAAAGCCACAGCCTTCCAACATGGAAGCAACAAGATTTTTGCCAATGTCGTGTAAATCACCTTTAACCGTCCCAATAACTATTTGACCGGCTTGTTCCTTTCCATCAACTTTTAATAAAGGTTTCAATATTTCAAGTGAGCCCTTCATTGCACGAGCCGACATAAGAAGATTTGGAACAAATGCTTTACCATCTTGAAAAGCTTGTCCTATATCTTCCATACCTTTAATAAGAAAGTTGTTGATTATCTCCTGAGGAGCAACTCCAGCCGTCAAGGCTCTATTTGTGTCTGCAACACAAAGTTCAAGGTTACCTTTTACGATAGCCTCACTAATTTTATAATCTGCCATTTTCATAATAATTTAACACCACAAATATATAATCAAAACTTTTTTCCAGATGACAGTATATTTGCCAATTATTACGTTATATTTGCTCACGAACTAGATCATTAATTAGTTCATAACATTTGTATTACATCATTTATAAGCCAAAATATAACGATGAAAAATGTTGAAATAGAAAACGTACATGATTGTAATGACAATGCATTTAACGTAAGTGAATTCAAAAACCATTTTTTTACACGCCCATTACATTTTCATCCTGAATATGAAATTGTATATATTGAAAAAGGAGATGGATATTGCTTTGCTGGTGATGGCGTAGTATCTTTCTCCCCCGGAGATTTATATGTTTTTTCATCAAACCTTGCACATTACTTTCTGAGTGATAAAAGATTTTATGAAAAAGATTGCAATGAATTTTGCAAATCCGAATTTATACAATTTAGAGAGAATATTCTTCCGGCCAACTATTTGAATATGCCTGAGACAAATAATATCAGACATCTTATTACAAATAGCAGTCAGGGCTTACAATGGAACATTAGCAATCAAAAAGAATCGATAAAACTAATAAAGAAGATGAAAACAACAAAGGGATTTGACAGACTGATTAATCTCTATTCGCTTCTTAATAAGCTTGGAGATATTACTAAAGAAGCAATAGTTATTTCATCTAAACTAACATACAATAATCAACTTCAATCAAGTGACATAGTATATAAAAAAATATTAGAATACATTAGCTCGCATTTACGTGAAAAAATTTCATTAGGAAATATATCAGAATATGCAGGAATGAATAAAAGTGCTCTTTGTAGATATTTTAAGAATAAAACAGGTGAATCAATCTTTGATTACATTATGGAATTTCGAATATCTTTTATAAAAAGACAGTTAGCAAACTCAGATAATTTAATTTCCGATATTGCCTATAATACAGGATTTAACAATATGGCTAACTTCAATTCTCAATTTAAGAAAGTGACAGGATACACACCTTCAGCTTATAGAGAGTTATTTAAATAGAAGTATTAACAAATTCATCAGTATTTCTCCGAAAAACAGCATACTTATTTATATGTAAATTTAAACTTATTTTATGAGTTGTATTTTGCCTTATTCGAAGTAATGATAAAGCCGCCATCCAGAAAACACATGAAAATGCACACATATACTTTTCAATATACTTCCCTGAATAACGGCTATGTTATCTTACAATACGATCTGCGGTTAGAGCAGCTTGAACATCCTGTCCATCAGCGTCCACTTCTCGGCAGAAGCACTTCCAGGTTTTGCAATCTGGAACTTTGACACATATTCTTCCCACTCTTCCTGACGTTCCATGGTGGCCAGCTTTCCAAAAGCCTTGTCCCAATCAAAGTCAAGAGGAGTATCAACAATCATGAATAGATGATTGTTGACAATATACAGTTCCATTTCTAGAATACCCACAGCCTTTATACCTGCAGAAATCTCAGGCCATGCATTTTCTGGTGCATGAGCACTCATATAACCTTTGATGAGTTCAGGATCATCGTAAAGGTCGAGCATCTGGCAATAGCGTTTTGTAGGTATGCTGAAGTTCTTCTGTGCATATCCTGTTTTTTTGTTTTCCATTGTTAATTTGTTTTGGTGTTTATAGAATGATTATTGTACAAACAAATTATTTGAAATCGACGAGTACTCTAAATACCTTTGCAGGTGCATCAGCCCAATCCTTCATGGCATCAAATGCATTTTCAGGTGAAACTACTGCAGACATGAAACGTTCTACATTAGAACTGCTGTTCTTGAGATATTTGATTACAGCACGGAAATCACTTGGCATGGCATTACGTGAACCTCTAATGTCAAGTTCTTTCTGTACAAAGTATTTTGTTTGGAAACTTACCTCTTTCTTTGCGTAACCGATACATACAACACGTCCCGTGAATGCAACTTCATCAACTGCCATTACGTAAGTAGCAGGTGATCCTACAGCCTCTATAACAACATCAGCACCAAGTCCATTTGTGTATTCAATTATCTTTTCATGAACGTCCTCTGTTTTACTGTTTATTCCATAGCTTGCACCCATTTCCTTTGCCAATTCAAGCTTTTCATCATCCATATCAATAGCGATGACAGTTGCTCCACGCAGAGAAGCTCTTACAATAGCACCCATACCAATCATACCACAACCAACTACCATAACAACATCAAGGTCGGTAACCTGTGCACGATTTACGGCATGAAATCCGACACTCATAGGCTCAATCAAAGCACAAGTCTTTGTATCAAGGCCGTCAGCCTCTATAACCTTAGTCCAAGGTAGAGCTAAATATTCAGTCATGGCGCCATCTCTTTGTACTCCATAAGTTTGATTATGTTCACAAGCATTTACACGACCATTACGGCATGATGCACATTTTCCACAGTTTGTGTATGGATTAAGAGTTACACTCATTCCTTTCTTGAATCCTGTAGGAACATTTTTACCGATTTCATCAATCACTGCACCTACCTCATGTCCAGGGATTATAGGAAGATTAACCATGGGGTTGAGTCCACGATAAGTATTAAGGTCAGAACCACAAAAACCAACGTATTCAATCTTCAATAAAATTTCATCATCTTTTAATGATGGTTTCTCTATATCGACAACACGCATTTGTGATGCCTCAAGAATTTGTACTGCTTTCATTTCTAAAAATATTTAGTTGATAATTTATCATAAATGAGAAAATCTCTAATTACATCCTTGTTGAAATATTTTCCAACACTACAATAAAGTTTAATAATGGTATCCCAAAAGAAAAATATTTTGACGCACCAAAATAAAATGATTTAACAATTAATTAATGACTTTATAACCTTTCCATCCATAATAGACACAGAAAAGGAAACAAATCATAGGTATTACATAAGCAACCTGATAAAACTCCGGTTCTCTGTTCATAAAGAATGCAGTCAGTTGAGGAAGCATCGCATTACCCACAATAGCCATTACCAAGAATGCTGAACCGCTTTTAGTTTCCGTTCCCAAGTCCTTAAGAGCCAACGAAAACTGAGTAGGATAAATAATTGACATAAAAAAAGACAGTGCAAGCATGGCATATATGCCAACAATTCCACCTGTACATATCAACACAATGGTCATTGCCACACAACAAAGCGCATACACCAAAAGCATTCTCTGTGGAGCAAACCTTATCATCAGGAAAGTACCTATCCATCGGCCTAAAAGGAAGCAAAGCATATATATGCCGAAAATTGTAGTAGCTGTACTTTCTGCAATTCCTGCATAAGAACAACAATATACAAGGAAAAGGCTATTTACCGCCGTCTGTCCACCATTGTAGAAAAACTGTGCAATGACACCCCATCTCAGATGAGAGCGCTTAAGAACAGAGAAATTGATTAGTTTTGAATCTTTTGTATTGTTTTTACACTCTTCCTCTTTAATTTTCGGCAGGTGTGACACTATAAATACAATAGCAATTATTATAAGTACTCCAGATAATATTAGATAAGGAAGTTTCATTGAATCCGTTTCTGTTTGAATGTAACCTTCCCATCCACCTGTATAATCCAATGGAAGAGTTTCTCGCGTGTAATTTTTTCCACTTAAGATTAGTTTGCTAATGAACATGGCAGAAATAAAAGCTCCAAGTCCATTAAACGACTGAGCAAGGTTAAGTCTGCGCGATGAACTATTTGAATCACCCAATGCTGTTACATAAGGATTGGCAGCAGTTTCTAGAAAACACATTCCTGTTGCAATAACAAAGAATATACAAAGATAAGCCCAATACTCTTTTATAATAGCTGCCGGAAAGAAAAGCATTCCTCCTATTGCAGCCAAAAGCAAACCAAATATAATACCAGATTTATAGCTGTATTTCTTCATATACATTGCTATAGGAATTGGGCATAAAAAATATGCCAACCAGTAAGCAGATTCAGTAAACGATGCCTCGAAAGTGTTAAGTTCACAAGTTTTCATCAGCTGTCTGATCATGGTAGGAAGCAAATTCGCACTTATTGCCCAAAGAAAGAAAAGGCTGAAAATCAATATAAGTGGTAATGTATAATTATTATTTCGTTGATTAGATTTCATGGCATTTTATTTTGTCAAAATTATTATTCATTATTACTCAGACATATTTTTAATATATGGCAATTCAACGAGATTCTTGAATCTATAGAATTTCTCGGCATTAGTTCCCAAAAACATCTCCTTTTGCAGTTGAGTAAGTTCATTTGATTTAAGTACAAAGTCATACGACATTTTATATGTAATGGCTGTAATTGTCCGAGGATAATCCGAGCCCCACATTAACTTTTCAAAACCAACCATTTCTCCTGCTTCCTTAATGGCTTTTATAGCCCCATTAAATGGATAGAATTCATCGTTGAACAACCATGTAATACCTCCTGATTCAATCATTACATTTTTGTTGAGTGCAAGCTTTATCTGTTCTTTCCAATTGGGCATAGTAACCATACCAAAATGTCCAACAGCTATTCTTAGATTAGGACATTCAGATATTACCTCCTTCATCTCTCCGACTTGTATATCTCCTTCTGCCATATCAACCGAAAAAAGTATATCATTCTTCTCCATCAGATGAAACATCTTCATCATTTCATCTGAATTAAGCATAACTCTTCCCTCCTTAAGCATGAGTCTGTGAGCCGGTATTTTTATTGCTTTAAAGCCTCTTGATATAAGCTCCTTAGCCTGAGTGTAAAATCCAGGTTTGCGAAACTCACACATACCGCATACGAAAAACCTATCCGGATACTTCCTAACCACCTCTTCAAGATAATCATTTTGAATTCCGTCAATAAATTCCTGTGTGACTACCGAAGCTGATACTCCAGCATAATTCATGTTAGATATGAATACTTCGGCACTGTTTCTACCATCTATCATAAATGGTGGAAGCATTTGTCTAACTTCTCCCATAAAGTCAGAACATCCATTCTCTGTTGTACATATTCTCTTCCCATCGACAACTGTATCTTGCCGCAACCAAAGATGAGAATGTGCATCTATTATTTTCATGAATCTATTTAATTAAATGAATTTATAATCTTTACTTATCAGAGAATTCTCTTTCATATCACTCCAGAATTCAGCAGGTACTTCAGCAAGGACTGATTCTACATTTCCTTTTACATGTGAGGATTTTGATGTATTAAGTGATATGCTTACAACACCAGGCGCTGTCATTGCAAAAGAGACACATGCAACAGCCGGAGTAACATTATGATGTTTACATATTGCAAAGAATTTCTCGCGCCATTCTATTATCTTAACATCTTCTTCATTACTAGAATCCAATAGGCGATAATCAAAGAATCTTCCTCCAGTTAGGTATCCGGCATGAAATACAGCAGAATTGATAATGCTTACATTCTTATTATGGAGTAATTCCATAAAATCAATTAGTTCTTTCGGATGACGCATTATAGTCATACTATTTGCAAACATAGCCCAATCGAGATCAATCTCTTTTGATATTTCTTGAATAGCTCTCCAGTCCTTTGCACCAACCCCAACAGCTTTTACCTTACCATCTCTCTTGAGTTTGAGCAATGCTTTATATGCATCTATTATATTCGCAAAACGCTCTTCTCTATCTTTCGGTGAAGATGCCGCTGCAAGATACTCGTCTGGATCATGTACAGATACCAATTTAGGGGTGTATTTACCTAAAAGAGCATTGCCCTCTTCATAGCATCTTAAAATACCTTCATAACTGATATCCTGCATTGAGTCATTCTTCAATCCCATCCATACCCCTTTTTCAAAAGTCGGTTCTGGAGTGGTAAGAGGCATTCTCCTCCATCCTAATTTGTTACTGATAACCACATCATCATCGTTAAGGCCAAGCTTATCAAGGCATTCCCCCAATTTTTCCAAGGCAAGTCCGGCACCATATTTGCCGGCGCTGTCGAATACAACTGGGGAGGGGACATTATTCACACTTTCTCTTATTATATCAAGTTTTATATCATCAGGTAGGATTTCATAAAGATTTCCTAAAGCACTCGTTCCAAAGATCACTTCTGGAATCATTACACCCGTGTTTCTTATTTCATTGTATCTCATAGTATATTTATTGATTTATTATAATTATTTTCGTCAAAATTGCATTTAAACTAAACTCTAAACAATGAAAAAACAGATAATGTATAGGACATTATTGCGATTTGCTATAAAATTTTTTGTCTCTATAACTGATAATATCAGCAAAAACCATATTTTTGCTGATATTATCAGTTATAGTAATTACGCCCTATTATAATAGACAAAGCAATACAAGAGGAACTAATCTAAATAAGAATTGTATATATAAATGAATAACGCTTACAAATACATGAGTCAGCTGCAACTACTTATACTTAATGTTGGATATGCAAAGCATAATGCAGACTGGAATTGGAAAAACATAAGTAGCCCTTTTATGAGAATATACTATGTCACAGATGGTTGCGCAGAAATAATATTCGATGATAATATACAAAAACTCAAAAAAGGGTATCTATATATTATACCACCATACACAAAACACAGTTATGAATGTCATGGCAAATTCTATCACTATTACCTGCATATATATGAAGATAGGAGCAACTCATCTATAAGTTCTTTGGATAGTTGGAACTATCCACTTGAAATAAAAGCTGAAGGAATAGATGAAAATCTAATGAAAAGATTATGTAATATAAATCCAACAATGAGCCTTAATCAGTCCAATCCTCTGACATATGACAATAATGCTACTCTTATAAACAATATTGCTAAAAACAAAAGACGTTCAATATCACAGATAATTGAATCAAAAGGAATTGTCTTTCAGCTCTTTTCAAGATTTCTGAATAGAATAACACCAAAAGCAGATGTTAATGATGATAGATTAATAAGCTGCATCACATATATAAGAAAGAATATCAATGAAAATATAAAGATTGAACAGCTTGCTGATATATGTTCGCTCTCAAAAGATCATTTTATACATATATTCAAGAAAGAAGTCGGCATTCCTCCTTTAAGATACATAAATCAAAAAAAGATAGAGAAAGCACAACTCCTTTTGGTCACAACTGATATCCCGTTGAAAGAGATTTCATATGCACTCTCAATAGATGACCACTCTTACTTTACACGTCTTTTCAAAAAAAATGTCGGTGTCTCACCTATTATATATAGGAATATTCATTCAAAGATAAAATAATTCAAATACCAATAAAAGTTGAGCTTAATATCATTATCACACCTGCAATGTGTATGTTATTTCTTCAGAAATACATTATTGCAATATAAGCCAATTTAGATTTGCAATCTTTGTGTTTCCAGCATCTGCCGTAAAACTGACATAAATATCATGCAGACCAGTTACCTTTTGCTTCAACTCCGCTGTGTATGTACACCATTTCCCCCAGCCACCAGTATATTCAATTGGATATTCAGCAATGAGTTTACCATGTTGGTTGTCTATTCTAATTTGCATTTTACCTTTTCTCTGACCTGAAGCCATTCTGGCTTGCATTTTTGTAGCTTTACCGTCGGAAAAATCAACTCCATTAAATCGTACATATGAGCCATTACGAGTTTCGCAAACCATCCATCCATCAGGTTCATCACCACTCACAAATGCCGTCTGCAATCTGTTTATCTCATTATATCTGTCAATTTGAATTGTATCGCATAATGTAGGATTACCTATACCACGAAGTGTAGGAGTAACCTTGCGAATTGTTCCATCAGAATTGAACGTCATATAATCGGCACATATTGAACGTAGTTTGTTGAATCCGCTCAGAGCCCAGTTGTGATAGAACAGAATCCATTTACCATTGTAGTTTACAACTGAATGATGGTTGGTACCATTCTCTATATTATCCATAATCTTTCCATAATATTTATAAGGACCCATTGGTTTATCACTAATAGCATAACCTATTGTATATCCCTCCTGTGGAAAGACGTGTGCAAAAGTCAGATAATATTTCCCACCTTTCTTAAAAGGGAAAGAACCCTCCTTGTATCCGTAAGGAAGTCCTTCTACCTTTATAGGACTTTTAATTATTTTACTCATATCATCTGACAATGGTGCTACAAACAGTTCTTGTCCTCCTCCGAAAAACAGATAAGCCTGATTATCATCATCAAGCAAAAGTCCAGGGTCAATTCCAGAAACCCCTTCTATGAAACTCTTATTCCATTTGAATGGGCCGACCGGACTATTGGATACCCCAACTCCAATTCGTCTGAAAGCTTGGTCTTTTTTTGCTTTGGCTGGATAGAAGTAATAATATTTGCCATCCTTTTCAATGCAATCAGGTGCCCACATTGCATATGTGTTCTTTTCTCCCCATGGACACTCATTTTCTTTAAGCACCCATCCGTGATCTTTCCAAGTAGAGCCATTCTCAAGTGAAAACATATGATATCCAGGCATGCAAAAATCAGGACAATTCACATTTTCAGGAGGTATTTGATCTGAGGATGGATATACATATAGCTTTCCGTTAAAAACCCTCGCTGTAGGATCGGCAGTATACATATGTGTTATCAATGGATTTTGAGCACATAGATTTAAAGAAAGCAACATTGCTACAGCAAAGAAAGTCTTTTTTAAATGTTTCATAGTTTTAAAGATTAATTATTTGTTTGAAATGTTTTGTCAATATCATTGATAAACAAGATATTATAATACTATCCATTTCTACAGCACATTTTTATCCACAGCATCATAATTACAACTCAAACTGTTTCGACCAATATATTTAGCCAGCATTATGTTTTTTTACAGTTCTATTATTTATAGAAACCAAAAATTTACAGTATCCAATCCTGAATTTGCATCCTTTACATCTGCTTCTCTGAATATTTAATCTATATTCTCACACGGCAAGTACAATCATATAAAGAATCATTGGCATCTCAGGTTTATTTTGAAAGTTCTTCATAATCGAACCAGTCAAAAGAGGCTTTCGCATCTGATTTTTCTCTATTAGACGTCGCATACATACCAATGTACGGACCATTGTACCTCTCATATTCTTGGTCCGAAATAATCGACAAAGGCACAGCCACGGACATTCTTTTCATATTGTTTTCATTTGTACCATAGCTGAAAAAGACCTTAGTACCGTCTGAATATGCTTTAAGAATAAGTTTTTCTCCTTTTTCACAAGGCATTGATTCCATTTCAGAAGATACGCCTTTTCGAGTAGTCATAATTACAACATTATCACCTCTGCGAAGAAACTTGATATTC
Organism: Clostridia bacterium; assembly: GCA_003246295.1. GTDB lineage: Bacteria > Bacillota > Clostridia > Lachnospirales > Lachnospiraceae > SZUA-378. The sequence goes on from QKAS01000028.1 coordinate 13,004, forward strand.
GATACACTAGCACGGTATATTATCAATCCTGCCTGTTCATTCAACTTTCTGCTCCTGAATTTCATTCTTGTGGAGATGGAATACTTCCTATCTTCCATCCTCTTTGCGATGAGAGACGGATTTTCAAGACTGTCTGCAACTTCAGGACGCAGATTCATTGTCAGCGCACCATTCTTTACATTATACCATTGAGTTAATGGAGTTCTCAAGAAATTCCATTCCAAAGCCAACTTATCACCGCTGAAGTTATCACGTACAGTTGAACTTTCTACAGGAGTCCAAGGTAAATCAGGTCTAACTTGTCTTGGCATTAAGCGTCCTTCACCATCATTGACAATGGCAGATAATGAGCCGTTGAGTGTTTCAAATTTCATAGGAGTCAGAAATGTCTCCCTTGACAGATAGCAGTAGCCATCGAAATTCCTCTTTCCTAAAGCAACCATCCAGTACTCATCATTTTGTGTCTTTACAAAATCGGCATGACCGACAGCATATATAGGGTAGCTCTTCCCTAGATTACGGTGGGTCAGGATTGGATTGATCTGGGCAGGAACATAAGGTCCCCAAATGCTGTCACTATAGAACTGCGTGACAGCATGATAGAACTCAGTACCCCCCTCTGCAACAAGAAGCATGTATTTATTACCTACTTTGTATAGATGAGGGCCTTCTGCCCATTGTGCATTTGAAGCGTGGCCATGAGTAAGCTGCCGACGTGGACCAATAAGTTCCTTCCGTTCCAGATCGAGCTGCTGCATCCATACACCCTGTTCATTTGGCCATTGGCGCTCCTTCTCAATAAAGCCATGTCCTATATAATAGCATTTCCCGTCAGTATCCCAAAACAGAGACGGGTCTATTCCCGGTGAATGCAGATATACAGGATCACTCCATTCTCCTGCCGGATCAGAGGCTGTAATGTAGAAATTGCCTTTCCCTTGTACGCTTGTCGTTATAAGATAGAACAAGCCATTATGATGACGTATTGTGACGGCAAATATTCCGTTTGAATCTTTAAGACCCTTACCGAAAGTCAATTGCCCAGCACGTGTAATGCCATAACCGATGAGCTTCCAGTTTACAAGGTCCTTGCTCTTGTAGATTGGAATACAGGGAAACCATTCGAAAGAAGAATTGACCATATAGTAATCATCACCCACCCTGCATATTGAAGGATCTGGATGATAACCTCTCATGATAGGGTTGTCATAATACAAAGGTGCAGGTACGGAATCCGACAAAAAGGATACGTAATCTTTTGTGTTGTTATAACTTTCATTTACAGATATATCATTATATGCTGCAACGTCAAGATTGCTTATTCCTTCAATGTAAATGTCTGGTTTTCCACAGCTACTGTTTTCGAGGGCTTTAACTTCCTTTGCATTCACGTATGATGTTACGCAAAACAGAATCAGCAATCTCAATATAATCACATGTATGTTCTTCATTGTTTACAAGATATTGGTTATTAAGGTTAGTCCATAAACTACAACTTCAAAATTACAGGAAAGAATCAGAATCAAAGGGTAGATATTCATCGAATATAGAGGGACATTGCTTTAATAATAGAGTTTTTCAAAGGAAAAAGGCGATAAATTTCATTTACACCTTTACTTCCATTAGATTTAACACCCTTGTGATTATAATGAATGCATTATCTTTAGAACATTCAATCATCGTTCGCCAACGACGGATACAAAAAGATTCGGAGCGTATTCGGCCGACATTTTTGCAATGTACTGACGAAACAAACATATACAGTGACATGAAATACAATGGAATCATCCTTTTATTTTCGGCAATTGCCTTTGGTAGTGGCATGAAGGGACAAGTAAGCAAATACAACCATCCGTCTGTCATACTAGGGCAAAAAGAGATTGTATGCAGCTTTACGGAACCAATGCACATCACACCAGATTTAATCTTCATTCAAGACCTGGATGGCAATGAAAATACAAAATACAGACTAACTGCTGAATCAGGAAATGGGTACAAAATTGAAAAAGGGAATCAGATTGTCATTACTGACACCACTTTGACGCTTGTGACCATACCCGTGAGCGTCAACGACGGTTTCTGTATATCTAACACATATGAAACTATAATTAGAAACGAAAACCGTTCGGTGAAACATACATTGTATGTTTCACCGAACGGAAAGGACTGTAATACAGGAAGCATATCCTCACCGCTCAAAACACTAGAAGGAGCACGTTGCCGCATCAGACTTCTGAAAGAGAAACAAGGGTTACCTGTCGGTGGCATTACAGTATTATTCAGAGAAGGGGAATACTTCATGAACCGCACTGCACTATTCGGGACAGATGATTCAGGTGAAGCCGACAAGCCTATCATATATGCTGCCTTCCCAAACGAGAAAGTTCGTTTTACCGGTGCGAAAACGCTACATTACTCCTGGTTCACTCCTGCTGCTAAAACAATAACCAACAAAATCATTGATGTTTCAGCGCGTAAACACATCAAAGCACTTGACCTGAAAAGACACGACTTGCTTAAAACGGGTGAAATTGAACAGGTGGGTTATGTAGTGAAGAATCATCCCATCCCAACCACAAATATCTTCATTGACGGAAAACGTATGCACATAGCCCGATATCCCAACGATGCAAACTTCGATGACATTGAGTCTCCTCAAGGAAGGAACATGTTCGTCTCAAAAGGGAAGAGAGTAACACAATGGGAAAATACAGGAGATATATGGATTGACGGGGCGGTGAGCAAGGCTTGGGAATGGATGAAAAACAAGATAGATAATATTGGAAAGGACGGAAAGGTAATGATGGCATACGATTATCACAGTGACATTAGTATCGACCATCCGAAAATGTTCTATTTCAATATATTGGAAGAATTGGATGCTCCTGGTGAATGGTTCATCGATAAGGTACACAAGAAACTATATGCTTACTTGCCTGACTCTGTCAATGAAGAGAGTGAAATAAGGATGAACCAGTCAGACCAGGTGATGATACGATTCAAAGGCACCAGATATATCACCCTTCAGGGCATCAATATTGACGGAACACGGAGTACAGCTGTTGAAATAATAGACAAGGCATCACACATCACGCTCAAGGAGTGCTCAATCAGTTGCTGCGGACTCGATGGTGTAACAGTGAACGGGATGTACAATAGAATCATTCGATGCGACATCAACAATGTGGGTGCTCACGGCATAAGCCTCTCAGGTGGAGATGAGACGTCGCTTACACCGGCATGCAATCTCATTGAGAGCTGCAAAATACACGACTTTTCCCAAGAAAGGAAAGTGTATAATCCGGGAGTGTCCATGCAAGGTGTGGGACAGGTTATGAGAAATACGGAACTCTTCAACGGACCCCACATGGCACTTAACATAAATGGGAATAATCATCTGGTAGAGTTTTCAGACTTCCATGACGCTCCCAAGGAGTATTCCGATATGTTGGCTGTATACATGAACACAGGCGGCTCACCTTTACAAAGAGGCACAGTCATTCGCCACAATCATTTCCACGATGTACAAGGCACATGGAAGCAGAGTGCAGGGATATATCTGGACAACGAAACAAGCGGCGTTCTGGTGGAGCACAATTATTTCTATAACAACAACGCCAAAGAAAGCGGATGGTCGGTTATGGTGCATGGCGGTGCTGACAATGTGGTACGCGACAACGTATTCGCGAACTGCAACTTCCCTTTCTCAATATCAACCCGCCTGAACGGGTATGCATCAAAAGAATTCGAAGGGTTGCTGCATAAGTGGGAGAAGGCATTGAAGGAGGCTCCGGCAATCTATTATTCTTTCTATCCCGAATTAAGCCGTTATTTTGATGATGAGGGTGTATATCCGCAGGTGATGGACTATAAATATCATCTGGTAAAGGATGCCGACGGAAAGATTTTGAACTATTGGGACAGAAGGACACCATCGTCAAATGTATTCAAGGACAATGTGGTGTATCATGACGATGCACATCCATATTGCATTCCACCCACAGACACAAGGAAGAATCTGGAGAACCACGTTTTCTTCTCTACCGGTAATTTCAGAATAAAGGACGGTGTACGTCAGGACAACCTGATACATTCAGGAAATATCGAAATACTGCCCAAGAAAGAAGAATGACTTATCTACTGACATGAAACTGAAGGCTATAGACATAATGGATCATTACAGGTCTAGTTTTCAGTTCGGATTTTGCTTTCGCATTTCGAAAAACTTTCCAAATTATCTAATGGCATCTGTAAAAGTATTGTATCACAAATTTTACTTATGAAACGATTTGTTTAAATGTCAGCGATTAAGCCTGACGAGAAGATAAATCGAAAGTTTAACGCAATATTGTAATAATAATAATGAAAAAAGTAGTATTGACCATTGCAACATTAGTTATAGGAGCTGTGTCTATGGCTCAAAATCCTATTATCACTGATCAATTTATAGCTGATCCTTCTGCAAGGGTACATAAAGGTCGTTTGTTTTTATATCCATCGGGCGATAAAGTTCCTGAGGAAGGTCACGTCTTTTTCAATCAGTCGGCAGGTTTCTGTATGCCTGGATATCATGTTTTTTCTCTTAATGGCGGTAGTACATGGGTAAATCACGGTTGGATCCTAAAAGAGAAAGATGTACCATGGGGTATGAAAAACGTCTGTGCCATGTGGGCTCCCGACTGTATCGAGAAAAATGGGAAGTATTACTTTTACTATCCGGCAAAAGCGAAGAATGATGATAAGTACCGGCGTATTGGCGTTGGAATAGCGGACAATCCAGAAGGACCATTTAAATGGGAAAAGAATTTTATTCAGGGAATGTTCAGTATCGATCCCGGTATATTGCTAGATGATGACAATCAGGCTTATATTTTTGTAAAATCCGGTGACGGGATTAAGGTAGCTCCTCTAAGTGATGATATGAAGAGTATAAAACATGAATTGATAAATGTTGAGGGACTTCCTGCCGGTTATAAAGAGGGGCCATTTCCAATCAAAATTAAAAATAGATACTATTTGATCTTTGCCCATAACTTGGCAAATAACGGTTATACAATTGGATATGCAATTTCAGATAAACCTATGGGGCCCTATCTCTACTATGGTAACATTATGGATATGATAGGTAAAGATACAAATCATGCATCAATTGTCAATTATCAAGGCCGTTGGATATTTTTTTACCATAACTGGGCATTGAGTGGACATACAAAACTACGTTCGGTATGTGCTGAATATATGACAATAAATGATGATGGAACGATAAATAAAGTTGTGCCAACACTACGTGGTATTGGTGCACCAATGCCAGGAGATACAATACAAATTGATCGTTATAATGCTATTAATGGTGCAATGACAACATTTGTTGGTGGTAATGAGCCAGCTGGATGGATGGTTACTGAAGCTGAAAATAACTCTTATGTCATATTTAATGATGTCAATTTAGCAGATGGAAGTGCAAAACGTATTCAAGCGCGAGTAGCTTGTGGCCAACGTGGTGGCATAATAGAAGTGCGACAGAATACTCCAAATGGAGAGTTGATAGCTAAATTTGATGTAAAATACACTGGAGGATGGAATAATTGGAAAACAATAGAAAATGATATAATATCTAATAAAAAAGGGATGATCAATCTATGTGTTGTATTTAAAGGTCCACATAAGGTAGCAAATCTTAATTGGTTACTGATAAAGCCACATAAAACAAAATGAGACATTTTGAAAGATTCTAATGACCATTACTATATAAAACAACTAATACTAAATGAAGAATATGTTAAAAAGATTTTGTTTAATTCTACTTGCTCTATTTATTTCTGAATTTTCAGTTGCGCAAGACTGGAAAAATTCAACTGTGTCTGTAGATAAAAGAGTAGATGATTTGCTCTCTAAAATGACTCTGGATGAAAAGATTAGCCATTGCAGCTCAGATATTCCTGCAATTATAAGACTTGGAATACCTGCTTATATGTGGTATTTCGAAGCACTACATGGATTGATGTCATGGAATTGTACCTCTTTCCCACAAAATATAGCAATGGGAAGTACTTGGGATCCTGATTTAATGTTTGATGTTGCGACTGCAATTTCAAATGAAAACAGAGCACTTAAAAATGCTGGATCTCATCAAGTAATGCTTTATTCACCAACCATCAATATAGCACGCGACCCAAGATGGGGAAGAAATGAAGAGTGCTACAGTGAAGATCCATTCCTTTTATCTGAGATGGCAAGAATGTATATAAGGGGAATGCAAGGTAATGATAAGAAATATCTCAAAACAGTATGTACTATAAAGCATTTTATTGCTAATAATGTTGAAAAAAACAGAGAATATATTCAGTCATACATCAACGAGAAAGATTTGCGCGAATACTATATGCCGGCATATAGAACTTGCATTGCAGATGAGGAAGCAGGTGGTGTAATGACAGCATTAAATGGGCTTAACGGAATCCCATGTTCGGGTAATGACTGGTTGATTAACAAAATATTACGTAATGAATGGGGATTCAAAGGATATGTAGTTGCAGATTGGAATGCGGCATCAGGAATGTTTAAAAATATGAAATATGCCAAATCTTATCCTGATGCTGCTGCCATTGCCATAAAATCCGGTTGTGATCAGGAGTGTTTTAGGCCAAATGCATCGCCAATGGTTAAAAGTCTTAAACAAGCCATAGATGATGGATTGTTAACAGAAAGTGAACTTGATAAAGCAGTAAAGCATCTATTGAGAATGAAATTTTTGACAGGTGATTTTGATGATGCAAGCAAAAATCCATGGAGTAATATTCCCAAAAGTGTACTTGAATGTGATGCTCACAGAGCATTAGCACTAAAAGCTGCTGAAGAATCAATTGTTTTGTTGAAAAACGAGCATAATGTTCTTCCCCTGAATCCATCTGTCAAATCCATAGCTGTTGTGGGCCCTTTTGCAGACAAATGCTGGCTTGGAATATATTCTGGATTTCCACAACATATGACGTCACCTCTTAAAGGTATTGAAAAAGCTACATCAGCAAAAATCAACTACGCACAAGGATGTAGTGTCATAGGTAATTATGACAAATCACTTATGGATAAAGCTATCCAAGCTGCAAAAGAATCGGAAGTGGCTATCGTTATTGTTGGCAATGATGCTTCTACATCAACCGAGAATATTGACCGTAAGAATTTAAGACTTCCCGGCGCACAACAACAACTCATTGAAGAGATTTACAAGGTAAACAAAAACATTATTGTTGTTATGGAACCATGTGGTCCTACAATTATTGGGGAAATTCAAAATAAAATACCCGGAATTATATGTGCATGGGCAAATGGTCAGGAACAGGGAGATGCTTTAGCAAACGTGCTGTTCGGTAAAGTAAATCCCGGAGGTAAGTTAACATCGACATGGGTAAATGATGAAAATGACCTACCTAATATGTATGATTTTGATATTAATCATGGGCGTACATATATGTATTTCAAAGGAAAACCTTTATATCCATTTGGATATGGACTTAGCTACTCTTCTTTCAATATTTCAGATATAAAAGTCAACACAAACAATTTACTGAAAGACAACCGATTGAAAGTAGAGGTAAAGGTAAGCAATGTAGGGAAAATGGATGGTGATGAAATTGTTCAATTAGGGGTTCCTTGCACATTTCACCCAAATATAACGGTCTCAAATTTAATTACTCAGTTTTTAGTTTTCTAAACTCATTCTCCGCAAGGGATTGCTTCAAGTCAAAATCGTAATGACCTATGAATGTAATATGCTCATAGTTTTGTGGAGACACATGTTTTAGAAGCGATTTATCAACTGCCCCATTTGCTTCTATATATTCAACACTTCTCTGTATGTACATTGCATTCCATAAGCAAATTGCATCCATTAATAATGATAATGTTGACGCCTGTACTTGCTGCTTATCCAAACTCCTGGTCATACATTTCCCCTCTCTTCCAAATTGTACGGCTTTTGCAAGATTATTATTCGCTTCTCCTTTATTCAAACCGATTTGAATTTTTCTACGAAGCTCTTTTGAGGTATAGTATTGCAAGAGAAATATTGTTTTTTCAATTCGGCCCATCTCAACAACGGCTTTGCGTAGTTCACTCGTCTTATTGCAAAGTTTTCTCATTACTAGTTCTCCTGATACTTGTCCTTTTTTTATAGAGTATGCTATACGAAGTATGTCATTATAATGTGATTCGATATTTTGCTTCCGTATTCTCTTGAACTTTACATTCGAAATATTATTACCAACTATACTATCTTTAAATATATATAGGTCTCGCGATGCGATATTCTTTATTCGAGGAGCGTATGCGAAGCCTAGCAAATGCGCCAATCCAAATAATGGGTCACTATATCCCCCAGTGTCGGTATAATGTTCGATTACAGGTTCGCCAGTCATAAGCTCATGTGCGAGAACACCATCTATTACATGCTGAAACTCTCGTGCAGAACGGATTACTTTTGTAAAGAAAACATAGTATTTATCGCAGACAAACCTATATAAAGTACAACCTTTGTCAATTCCATGTCTAGGATTAGGTTCAGCGTTGAATGATGATACCATATTTCTCATTCCTCTTCCATCGCTCGAAGAAGTATTTCCCTCTCCCCAATACTCAGATACCCATAGACTTCTTAAAAGACGAACAATCTCGCCTTGAGCCTTTGTGATATTATCTTCATCAAGGCAATTCTGTTCCATTGTATACAGTTGGTCATAGGAATATTTTTCCAATGATTGAGACATTTTCTCCAATCCTACATTTGTTCCAAGTGCTGTCAGAGCTGCAAATATTTTTTCTTTATCCTCTTGGCGGGCGCTTTGGTTCTTTAGGTTCTTATGAGTGAAATGTTGAGTAAAGTTAGTCCATTTATCTACTTCCAGTAATATTTCTTCAAGTCTTGCTTCTGGTACCAAAGATTTGAATATTCTTCTACTTAAGTCGATTGCTTCCTGGGGTACTGCAGCTTCTAATGGCGATAAATGAAGATTACCTTTTTCTATCCATAAGTCGTCTAGGATGGTAATATTGTCATTTAGGTATTCGAGCATATAGTCCATCCTCTTCTGCCTGTCTTGAATGTACTCTTCGAAAGTCGAGAACGCGGTTATTGTTTCATATTTATCCGTGGCCTCATTGAATAATTTGTAGTCAATAAGGTCTCTGTCAAAAGAAAGATATTTATCACTTCCCTCTACTGTAACAATATTATTTCTGATAGCACTTTTAAGACTGGATAAAGTTGCCATCTCATAATATCGCTTGTCAATTATGCCATTCTTACACACATACTTCATCCATTTTTTCTCAATATGGTCCAGGGGAGGATCAGATAATAATTTCTGATTAGTTGAAAGATTCATTTCCCGTAAGTAATCCAATGCAATTACTAGAGAATCTGTTTCTTTATTATTGGATGTTATGTCTATAATGTCCAGAAGCCGTGGAGAATACTTTCTTATTTGGTTGTATTGTGAATCAATAAGATCTAAATTATCATTTGATGATCGATTTAAGTCATGTCCTTTTTTAATAATGTTGTCAAGAACATCGATTGTAATATCATTTCTCTTAAGTTCTGATAATACATTTTTTTTGTTATGCAAGGCATACGACACAGTATCCATGGCATGTAGTAATTCAGACATGCTTCCAAAAATTTCTTTTCTGTTATCTATAATCTGTTTTTCTGCTTTCTTGTCCCCTTTTCTAAATTCTTTATGTAATATAGAATCATTCACTTCAACGGCTAAATCAATTAATAATTTTCTTGTTTCGTAAAGATAAATAGCTACACTTGGAAATATTCGTTCTTCAGAACTTCTTGTAAGAGAGGACAATCTTCTATTTAAAATTTTTTTAGCTATGGCTTTTCTTTTATTGGGTGAAATAGATGTCAAATCTATATTTGGAGAAACGGAGTCTATGTATTCTATTCTATCTGCTATTTCACAGAAAGTAGTTGGTGATATATCACCAGATATTATCCTTAACTGATGCAATGTATAAGTTTTAGTACTTATTCCCTTGTTGTTTATAGCATTTCTAATAGATGCCTTCTGAGAAGCTCTAAGCTGTGAATATATAAGTTTATTGATATCTGCCTCACTTTGGTTACATACCTCTTGAACCCATTTTTCAATAGTGCTGATTTTAGGTAGAATTATCATTTTCTTTCTCAAAAAAGAGATAATCTCCTTTACAATAAACACACGGTTATCAACCACGTCAGCATGAGATGCAATTACGCTATAAACTTTCTGTATGTCAAGGTTATCAAATTGCCTATATCCATAGGCGTTACAAATTTCCACGAATTGGTTGTAAATAGTATTGCCCCTTTTGTAGTGTGCCTTAAGATTCCATTGAATAGGAGGTGCTATATCTAACTGTTTTGCTATAAAATCCAGGACTTTAGATGGTATTCTTGTTTTATTAGAATAACTCCAGCCTAGATATCTTATATAAAATAATTGAACGGCATAACCGATTTTACTATATATATCATATCTATTGGATGTTATGTTCTTTATGTCATCCTCATCAAAAGCACAATAGGTTAACAGTATCTCATCAGTAATGTTGTGTGGTATATAAGTGAGTTCTTTTCGCTCTTCATCCGTTAAAATAATCTGTGCCATCAGACAGTAGTTTTTAAAATAATTCTATAGGATATAACCATTTGGTAAATCTGTTGTATTACTCAAATATGAATATTGAATACAGTAATTTATTACGTTTGTATTTGTCTTATTGATTTAGCATTTCCAAATAGTGATGAAATTATAAAGAAGATAATAATATTTTAATTACTTGGCTTAAGATTAGTCAAGCAATTTATTTGCGCTTCTCAAGATACCTATATAATGATGACTTACTTACTTTTGTTGCCTTTTCTATTTCCATTATGGAATATTCCTTGCTGTCATACATTTTGAACGCAAGTTCCATATCTGAAGAATCTTTCTTTGGTCTCCCTCCTTTCCTTCCTCTCGCCCTGGCACTAGACAAACCTTCCATCGTTCTTTGTCTTATGATGTCCCTGTCGAACTGACTGATTCCTGCAAATATTGTAAACAATAGTTTTCCTTGTGGTGTTGTGGTATCCAACCATGGTTCTTTGAGAGATTTGATATTTGATTTCTTTGAATGTATAATTCCTACTATCTCGAAAAGATCTTTTACAGATCGACTTATTCTAGCCAGTTCTGTAACAATAATAGTGTCGCCTTCTCTTAACATATCCATCATCAAATGCAATTCAGGTCTTTCTCTTTTCGAACCTGAAATCTTTTCCATGAATATCCGCTCCACATTACATTCATTCAATTGGTCAATCTGCCTGTCCAGATTTTGTCCTCCAGTGCTCACACGAGCATATCCGAATTTCGCCATTTTCTTAACTTATTATATCCCATAAACGTCAAATAGGGTATTTATTGACACTTTATTTTAGGGAATTGTTTTGGGAATGAATATAAAGAACTTTTCATTTAATTCCAAATGTTTTCACGACATTCTCATAAACCATCGTTTTTAGGAATTTCTTTAAACGTTAATATATGTATCTGTCTGTAAATATTCACAAACAGTTTGTACACATGCAGAATTGTTGAGAGTTAAGTTGAGTGATTTATAACCAAAAAAACTATTTAATAAGAAAGAACACACGGAAATAAGCACTCGTGAAAGATTCGAGGAGTTAAAAAGGAAAGCTCATTTGGATTAGTAGTCATTAAGGCTCTTGATACAAAGGATGATTAGGCCAAGAAAACCAATGAACGCCTAATAGAATTAAATTCTATATATGGTCGTATGTGACTTTAAGTATAAAAAATTATTAATCTCTTTCAATCAATGAAGTTAAGAAACAATTTTTAATTAGAATACTTTCTAATTAAAAATAAGACCGATATATTTGGGTGAAATGTGCAAGGAACCCCTAGTATATGAATCTGTTTCAGCCTTGTAATTTGGATATATGAAAAATCCCTTATACACTCTTCGTGTATATAGTGTATATGCATTATCATTATAATATAACAACTTCACTTGTTTGTGATTCCCCGAACAAAAGATAAAGACATCTCCGTTCATCGGATCCATCCCCAAATCATTAATTACCAAACCTTTTAGCCCCTCAATCCCTTTTGCCATATTTACAGGTTTACTATAAAAATAAAAATTAAGGTCGTTCGTAAGGCCCAAAATCGAGTTCTTCATATTCTTCATACATTACTACCGCAAGGATAAGATCTTTTATCGTTGTTGATTTAAAGTTTATGGATGCTCCGCTTGGGAATGTAATACTGGCATCCTTCAGTATTGTATTTGGAGTTGGTGATGATAATTCTACGAGAAAAGATGGATCATCCGGGAACCTTTTACGTGAACGCATTCTTTTTGTATCAGGTTCTACAACAAGGGGCTTAAACATGCGTTCTGCTCTTGATGCTCTATAAGAACTTTTTCCTTTGTCATATTGATAACGGACTTCGGTTTGTTCCATCGCTTTGGAAACTATGTCGCTGCCGTGATTTTTCTCCCATCTGTTGATAAATGAAACAAAACTTAGATAATCTAACTCTTGCTCCTTGCAGAAATCAGTAATAGATATATTACTGTTCAGATATTGTGCATAAAGAGACAGATATTCTGACTTACTAAATGTATTTCCCATTAACCTCCAAATTTTACATGCCGAAAGTTATAGGAAACATAAAAGTAGACCAATACCTACTATATCGGACACTTACCAATAATTTTTTTTTTGCAAATTTATCTTCTTCTTGAACCTCTTCGCATATTACCGCCATTTTTCTTATTCCTGTTGTATGCATTCATTTTTCTTCCACCCATAATGTTGAGCCGGTAGATAAGATGAGCCATGGCGTAACTGTTTATTGAGTTGTATAAGGTTATTGAGCGAGTGCTGGCGGTGAGCGAACGTGCAATGTTGCTCTTTTGATGAAGGATGTCGAAAATCTCAAATCTCAATATCGTTGATGACTTGAACAGATTTTGCGAGATTTGTGCATTCCATATAATCTCATTTCTATTCAGATTCTTGTCCGAATAGCCACATCTTTGCTGCGATACGATGTTTGTATTGATGCTCATGTTCCAAGGCATTGTCAGCGCAAGTGATGCTCCGTATGAATAGAGATATGGTTCCTGATTATTGAGAGGACGTACTTTGTTCTTCTCGAATGAATAGTTTATGGAGCCGTTTACGCCGAATTCAATCCAATCATTTCGATAAACGGCTCCCAATCTTTCGATCAAATGAAGATTTGTCACTCTGTTACGGAAATTCTGTTTCTGAGTCTTGTCATACAAATAGCCCACGTTATTATTATATGAGAGTGTTGAGTTGGTATTGACGTGAAACTTTTGATTCTTCAATGCCGTATTGTAGGCAAATGTAAAGTTTCCATTCCAGTCACCATTGATATTCTCCGGCGTAACTGTCTGTCCACCTGTCTGCTCATTATACTCAATATTATTGCTAAAACTGTTCTGAATGGCCGAGAAATTAGCATTAACTACTACCGAACTTTGTGTCTCGGAATGATAGGAATTGAAATTGAATCCGACATCATGCGAGAATGATGGCAGCAAGTCAGGGTTACCGACCTTTATATTAAGGGGATTGGTATCATCGGTAATCGGGAGAAGCTGTTCCATTCCAGGTTGTGAGCTTCGGCCATGATACTGAAATTTCAGTGTCGTGAGTTTGGAGAATTTATATTTGATATTGATTTGCGGCGAATAATTTAATACATTTCTTGATGTTTCAATGTGAGTCTCACCTCTGTTGTATGTCAAAACTGTATGTTGAGGTTGAAGCGACACACCGATACTCAGATTCAATTTTGGACGGATCATCCTGAAAGTTGTCGAGATGTTATGATTGTAATAGTCATAATTTGCGTTTTTCCCAAGGGAAGTAATCTGGTTCTCCTCCATACTCTCCGGATAGGGATCATTGAGCATCCAGTCGGGATAGCCCAGGAAATTGTAGGTGCGGCGGTCGGTAGTGTTGTTTTTATACAAGAACTGATAACTGACCTGCAGGAAAGTTGATTTGGCTATCGGTTCGCTATAGTTGAGTCGTGCGCTATAGTTCCAACTGTTTGTGGCAACGGGTATGAAGTAATTCTTCATGTAAGTAGAGTCATTGCCCTCTTGGTCAGTAATCAGACAATATGTTGTGTTAAGATTGTTGAGACGGTCACTGGAGTTGTCATTGTATCCGAAACCGATCTGCAGACCTATATTTCTTCCACTCTCGCTGAGCCGTCTGTTAAGGAGCAGCGAGCCGCTGGCATTGGTCTTGTCAATATCCGAGAAATTGCCTGTCCTAGAATAGTTTACTCTCGATGCTTCAAGCGAATCTATAAGATTGTCCGACAAACCCTCCTCATTCAAAGGATAATCATTTGGATCGAGATATTGGTTAGGGTTGCTTACCCACTTCAGGGGGTCGTCGTTGAACAATGACTTTATGCTGCGCTGACTCTCATCTGAAGATGTCAGATTGAAGTTGGGACGGAAAAGAAGAGTGGTTTTCGGATTTATCTTCCAAAGCATACGGAAACTTCCCCTGATGCTTTGCATGGATGATAGAGTGAAACTGTTTGAATTGGAAAACGAGTTGCTGTAGGTGAGGAATCGTTGTGTTGAATTTTCACCATATATATCTTTGTCAGTGGAGCGATAGTCAACGCTGCCGTCAAATTCCAACTTACCCGTTTCGAAAGAGAGATTAGTCCCAGCACTTTTTGCTGCTGTCAGTCCTTTATTGGTTTGCCATTTTGATTTGGCCCCTCCTCTGAATCCGTTACTGTTTACATTGTTGGCAGAAGCAATCACTGAGAACTGTGTCTTGTCTTTGAACTTGTTTGCCATGGCTTTTGTATGGTATCTGTCATCACTACCCATTGCCAAATCAGTATTTCCAAAAAAGCCATTGTTCTTCTTCTTTTTTATCTTTATGTCAAGAACCAGTTCATCATTCCCGTCATCTATCCCCGTCATCTGCTCCATATCCGACTTCTTGTCATAACTCTTGATCTCTTCAATCAAGTCCACAGGAAGGTTCTTGAGAGCAGTCTCAATGTCACCGCCGAAAAATTCCTTGCCATTGACATTTATCTTTTTGATGTTCTGACCATTGAGTTTTACCTTGTTATCCTCCTCAATCTCAATGCCCGGAAGCTTTTCGACCAGCTCCTCGAGCACTGCCCCATCGGTCACCTTGAAGGAGGAAGCATTGAATATAAGAGTATCTTCGACAGAACGAACAGGAGGTGCCTGTGCCGTAACGACTGCTTCACCAAGCATCACTGCGTCATAGTTAAGAGCCGTTTGCCCGAGGTTGCGACTGCTTCCCGCAACAAGCTTTATTGGGATATTCTTTGTCGTATATCCCACGAATGATATTCTGAGAAGATAATTCCCTGAATTTTTGAGGGCACTGAAAAAGTTGTCCCTTCTGAAATTTTGAAAATCCATTTATCTAAAAGGGAGCTCAAAATCTACTAAAATAGATTTTGAGTTCTCTTCTTTTTTAAAGTAATATTTATGGGCTACACAGGTTAATTTGGCTTGCAGTCTGGTTATATATCTTCCAATAACATGGAAAAGAACTTTCTTACATTAATTTGAGTATTCTTTTTATATTAGCAGCAAAGATTGTCATAGCCCCCTGCATTTCCATGCATGACAATCCATATGATAATGCCCTGTCATATCCATAGGAATGTTTAAGTTCTGAGTTTTTGGCTTCTATTTTGTAGCGTTCTCTTGCTTTCTTTTTAAATTCTTCAGTCTGTTGAAAATCAAGTTGTTCTTTCTGCTCGTCTGTTTTTATCGAAAGTGAATAAGTTTTTGACTTTGCTCCATCTTTATAACATCCTTTCCGCCTTGAGCACACCCTGCATTTCTCTACATCAAAATAATAGGTTGTGGTTTGATTCCATGCTCCATTCTTTTTGCCTTGAACCGCTTTACGGACTGCCATATGTCCTGCTGGGCAGACAAACATTCCGGCATCCTTGTTAAAATCAAACTTGTCTTCATCCTTTCTGAGCCCGTTTAGGGAAGGATTCAATTTAGATATCAGTTCAAATCCTGTATTCTTTTCTTTAGAGCGCTTTAAGTTGTCTTTACCAGAATAGGCGGTATCACCAATTACCGTATCAACTGCCATACCATTTTTACGGCTTTGTTCCACTAGATTCACCAACTGCGCCCCATCCCCCTTCTCTCCAGAAGTTACAACCGCAGCTGTAATAATGCGTTCATCACTCATCGCAATGTGCGTCTTATATCCGAAGAAGGAACTATCTTCCGTCTTGTGACCGATACGCGCATCCTCGTCTTTTGAAGTCGTATAATGGTCCTCTATGTCTTCTTCAGTCTCTTTTAACATGTTGAGACGTTCCTTTATTTTAGGTATATTGATCAGAATCTCTTCTTTTTCAATCCGGTCAATAAGTTGAACTGTATATTCCAGCTCATGTTTTAAATCGTCATCTTCATTTTTATCCGGAAGAGTACCTTTCAGACTGTCATCTACTTCATAGAGAACCTTGCGCAACTGTCTGGAACGCATTTTAAGTATCTCTATCGGTTTATAAGGGTTGGAACGAGAAGCTGAGTGAGTGGCATCTACAATAATAGTCTTTGATTGTATGATCCCCTTTTCAATGGCAATAGAAACAGTCTTGCCCACAAGCAAATCTAGTAGAGCCATATCCTTCAGACGTAGTTTACGGAACTTGCATAAAGAACTAGGATTAATAACATCGTCTTCAGGGACCATCCCTAAAAAATACTTAAATGACATATCGTATCTGGAACGTTCCACAACGTCAACATCAGAAATGTCATAGATAGTCTTCAAAAGCAGATACTTGAACATGCGAATAGGGCTTTCCGCAGTACGACCATTGTCATGGCTATACTTATCTACAAGTTCTTTATGAATAAAACTAAAATCTATGAGGTCGTTAATTCTCCGAAGAAGGTTGTTTTCGGGAATAATCAGATTATACAAATCTGAATAACTGCTGAGCGGGATAGTCTCTTGTTGGGGTAGCATAATTACTTCTATTATGCCATGAAGTTATAGAAAAATCTGCACATATCCAAAATAATTGTAGGATATATGCAGATTTTAATACTTAAAAAAAAGGAGCTTAAGGGACTTTTTCAGTGCCCTCGAATTTTTGAAGGCTATTTTATAAGCCCCCTTAGCATCTGATATTGTTCCATCAATAAGTTTTTTATCGGTTGAAGAGAGAAGTTGGATTGTTGCCTGCACCACCGGATGCTTATCTGTTTCATCAACAATGTTCCCCCAAACGAATGCCGTATTGTTTTGTGCATACATATATGCCAAGCTAAGGGTTAGCATGAGAAATAACAAAATTCTCTTCATCTTTTATCAGATGTTTGTTCTTTATTACATTTAATATAGAATCAATCTTTGTGCTTTAGATTGGAAGTATGAAAAAAAGTTTAATTAGAAAGAATATAAATCGGTTCTTTTACTGTTGGAATATGCATTTATGTTTGTGTGCGATAATCATCACAATATAAAAAATGGTACATTGCATAGTTGAATATGCATTTTGGTTTGCGTGCAATAGAGATTTATAATCATTGTTTTATTCGCATATATTTTATGCTTACAGGAATTGACTTAATACAGTTTTACATTTACATAGACTTATAAATTATAATTGCTGAATTTTTAAAAATAATTCAGCAATTTTCAGTTAACAATTCATGAATTTTTAAAAATTATTCATGAATTATTTTTCCTTAATACTTGTATTCTTTTCTGGTCTGTCGGATGCAGCCAAGAGAGGCGACTTTCAGCAATATCTACAGATTGTTTTCCTTTATCCACTGCATCACATTGGCGGGGGCACGCTCGGCCAAAAACTCCTTCTTCATGAAGTCCATGTAGGGAGCCACATGCTCAAAGAACTGATGATACCCCTTGCAGAGATAGTTCAATCCGGGTTCGCCATCATCGGTAACTGCGAAACGGTTCTTCGGGCAGTCACCATTGCAGGCAAAGAGATAGTCACACTGCTTGCACTGACGAGGAAGGGAGTCGAATTTCATTCTTCCGAACTTCTTCTGCTCATCGCTGTACATCATCTCCACAAGGCTTTTGCTGTATATATTCCCTAGCTTGTATTCAGGGAAAACAAAGTGGTCGCATGAATATACGTCGCCATTGTACTCCATAACTCCCGCATGTCCGCAATATTTCGCCATGGAACATACACCCGGTTGCTGGCCTACCCAGTTGGCAAGAGTGGAATCAAAGATTTGTACATAGGTTTGTCCCACGTCATTTCGTACCCATTCATCGAAGATGGCACAAATGAAATTGCCCCATTGTTCGGGAGAAACGGTGAAAGGAGCCAGCTCACTCTCCTCCTTCTGAACGAGTGATGTGAGATGAAGACCGTCGGCACGATGCGAAATTCTCTCGACGATTGGTGTGAACTGGATATACTTGCATTCCAGTTCATCGCGGAAATATTTGTAGAACTCAAGAGGATAATCGGCATTGAAGTCATTGACAACTGCCATGGCATTCCATTCCACCCCGTGCTTGTTGAGCAGACGCAGACCCTTCATCACCTTGAGGTAGGATGGCTGCCCTGCCTTATTCTTGCGATACTCGTCATGAAACTCCTGAGGACCGTCAATCGAGATGCCAACAAGGAAATTGTTCTCCTTGAAGAACTCGCACCACTCATCAGTAAGAAGTGTGCCGTTGGTCTGTATGCAGTTGTCGATGATATGGCCGCGAGCATATTTCTTCTGAAGTTCCATTGCCTTTTTGTAAAAAGAGAGGGGACGCATCAGAGTCTCGCCCCCGTGCCATGTGAACATCACATTCTGCATGGTCTGCGATTCGATATACTCTTTTGTGAACTTCTCCAAAAGTTCATCCGACATGATATGCTTGGAGTTGTCTTGATAGAGGTTAGATTTCTCGAGATAATAACAATATTTGCATGCAAGGTTACAGACTGCGCCAACTGGTTTTGTCATTATATAGAGTGGCTTTGCAAATGGATTTATCGTACTTGACATCAGGTTTTGTTTTATTATGTTTATAAAGGTTAGTTTGAGTCTGCTAATTTAAACAAATCATCAATACAATTAACCATTGATGCCCTCAAAATATGGAATCATGCTCATATTGTTCATAATCTCAAATTATCTGATGGTATATACAAAGCTTAGCATGGCATATGGCTTTAAGACATTTGTATTGGTATATTCATAATAATTGCTTCCGACAGAACGGTTGAACGAGCTGTTTTGCTTAAGTATATCATAGGCTTCAAGTCTTATCTCTGCTGCATTTTTCTTCAGGAATTTCTTTCCGATGGATACATTCCAAAGATAATAGTCCGAGTTGTTATCCTCAAGTCCCGAGTAGTTATTGTATGCAAATGTACTTCTGAATATGAAATTGTTCCATATATTCCATCCTATCTTGGCAGCAGCGTTATGGTATACATAATGACTCTCACCCGTGTCGCTTACGGAATTGAACGCATTGTTTATGGCTGCCGAATATGCACTTGACGGATTTGAACTCAATGCGGTCGACTTCCTTCACAAGCCATTCTCTTATGGTAGGTTTGAAAGGACTGTCAATAAAATCAGAGAGCTGAAGAACCTGAAAAGTCTTGTGAGTAAACCCATTTTTACGGACGAAACAATCAATATAAAGGTCGAGTACAGGAATATAACTCTCCCGGTGGGAAGAGCCTACGTGAATGAGTTCTATGAAAGGATGCCAAAATAATTTGTAACAGCTATCGGGACAAATGAATTGTAAGTGTCACATACTACAACTCACAGAAAACAATACATCTTTTGGCATCACGACATTCAGTAATCATTTACTCTCTAATATAAAGGACGTTTAATGAGGCCCATTTTTTAATCATTACTAAATCTATTTTAGATTCGATTTTGTCATATTTTTAACATCAATAAACCGCATCATTTTTCTTTTGTCATTATTAATACATTTTACAGTTATATTTGAAAGATCAATTCCATCAATATGTCTCAAATATAATCCATATGATGGTAATGCTCCGTTAAGACATGTATATTCAGGCCAATGAGTTTTCATTGAAGTCAAGTCAAATTCAGGAATATCTCTTCTCTTAGCATCTTCCACATTACCTCCACCCGATACTCTGAAATTTATATTATTCATGCTTATATTCTGAATATAATAGCCTGGAATTCCTGAAATAATAATTGCTGAATTCTTATCAAGTTGTTCATTATTTACAATTATATTATTGAATGTAATATTTCGCAGAAATTTCAATGCATCCAATTTATCTTGAGGGGCATCAACACATGCTCTTTGTTTACAGAAAGTCATAAAAATAGGACGTGGCACATTGTTCATGACTAAATCGTCAAATACCATATCCGACATACATCCACCTTCATTTTGTTGTATTTTAAGTCCTGCATCACTTATATCAGAAAATGAACAATTCGAAACCGCGACAGAACTTATTTCAGCCATTGAAAGTAAACCAATTCGAATACCTGCCCATTTACTTATAAAGTTACAATTGTTTATCGTAACTTTTCGACAAGGACGGTCAACACGTGATGTCTGCAAACATATACAATCATCACTTGTATCGAAAGAAGAATTAGTTACCCTTACGTTTTCGCAACCGTCAAAATCCAATCCATCACCGTTATTATTTACTCTACTAGAAATTCTTATTCCCGAAACTGATATATCGTTGCAGTAAAGCCAAGCAGAAGTCCAGGCTGCAGGGTCTTTTAAAGTTATATCCTTTAATGTTATATGATTGCAATCTTTTATTCTTAATAACATAGGACGTTCTTTACTAAAGTTCTTTTTATCACCATTTCCATCAATCGTTCCTACACCTTCTATTGATATAGATTCTTGATTCTCAGCATAGATAAAGCACTTATTCATATGTGGCTCTTTTTTATACATATTTTTATATGTTTTATCTGAATAATCTGAAATACGTGGGCTAGCCAACAAAGTAGTTCCATTTGAGACATGTAGTGTTACGAAACTCTTCAGGAATAGTGTTCCTGAAACATATTTACCACCTCCCGATATCAATACTGTTCCACCTCCGGCAGTATTACAGCTATCTATTGCTTGTTGTATGATTGAGGTATTATCTGTAACTCCATCGTTTTTTGCACCCAATTTAGAAATTTCAAGAACTTGTGAAAAAAGAGTTGTGCAAATGCAGCAAACAATAGATAAAATTATGATTCTGTGTTTCATGTATAATTATTGTGTTTAGTTATAGTATTGCCAAAAATTTACTTTAGTACGCTTTCCATCAGCTTTATCTCCAAATTTTTGTGCCATCGCTTTCATATCTTTTTGAAGTGAGGCTATTAACTCAGCATATTCCGGAAAGAATGCAAGATTCTGTGTTTCCCATGGATCTTTTGCAAGATTGAAGAGTTGAGTAACACGTGAGCCGGACATAAATTCGCCTCTAGGCTTTTCAAAATCTGGAGCTTTCACATACTCAATCAGTTTATAATCACCTTTTCGTATAGCTCTTTGATGTTGACGATAGGCAAAATATAATTCTTCATGTATTTGTTTAGTCTCATGTTTAATTACAGGCATCAAACTTGTACCGGTAACAGATGATGGAATAGGAAGATTTACCCATTGACAAATTGTAGGCATGATATCATGAATATAGCAAAAAGCAGGTTCTCTTCTTCCTTTATCTTCATTCTTTACCAATCCACCTGAAATTATAAAAGGTACATGCACCCCATCTTCATCATATACACTTTGTTTACCCATCAATCCATGATTTCCAACAGCCAATCCACTATCTCCGGCAAAAATTATCAATGTATTCTCATATTGCCCACTCTCTCTTAATTCTCTGATAACACGTCCTATCTGTTCATCAGTATAAGTAATACTTGCATAATAGTCTGAAAGTTGTTTACGAGCTACCTCCGGTGTACGTGGCCAAGGAGCCAATTCCTCATCTCTTAGGAAACAGTGACCATTATCAAAAGGATGTTGTAGCATATATGATGGAGTCAATTGAATATTTTCTTCAGGATACATATTTTTATATTTTTCAGGAGATTGACGTGGATCATGAGGACAAGGGAAAGCCAAATAGACAAAGAATGGCTTCTTTCCATTATAGTTTTTAAAGAATCTTACTACATCATCACCTAATACACTTGCCACGTGAGGACCATCTTTTTCGGTTCCGAAAGGACCTTGTTTAGCTCCCAAACTAGGGAGTTTCACAATTTCACCCTGATCATTATAATGTAAATAATAACATTTTTTCTTGTCGTATTTACCCGTAGCATCCCAATCACTTAAAGATGCTCTGAATTGGTCACATAAATATACAGGTTTACCTGCGATATGATCGCCATTTTGGAAAGAACGGGCAAGTGTGAACAAATCCTGATGCCATTTACCTATATGATGAGTACAATATCCGGCCTTACCAAACACTTCTCCGATGGTAATATCCTTTTTAGGTATATCAAATCCCATGCCATCTAATTGAAAAAGGTTACGTCCGGTTAGTAACATCGCTCTACTAGGGACTGACGTTGCTCCTGTGAATCCACCTTGTAAATATGCATTTGTGAAAGCAATACCATTATTGGCAAGTTCATCTATATTTGGTGTACGAACAGTTTGTCCGCCTAAACAATGAACTCCTGTATATCTGTGATCATCTGTATAAATAATCAAAACATTTGGCTTTTGCAATTTCTTTGCATACAGCGATGTTGCAGAGACTGCAGCACATACACAGGTTAAAATTAAAGAGCGATTGACTTTTAATTCCATAATATTGATTTTTATTATCTAATTCTCTGTTTATTATAGTTTTATCCGAAATGCGGATATGAATTCCTAATCACCTGCATTTTTTAACATCAATCATTATTTTCAAAGGACGAGAATCTCTTTTTTTACAAATGACATTTACTTTCTTCAAATTAAGTGTATTCACATGACGTGCAGTTATCCCATATGCTGGTGTTACGCCAAAAGATATATATTCGGGATATTGTTTTTCCAATTCAGGAAGTTGCTTTGCATTAATATCTTTATCTCCCGAACCGGTTATTTCCAGATTTACATTATTGAATGATACCTCATCTATTGGATGATTTGAAGTGCCGGTAATAAAAATAGCGGAACCTGGAGAAACGCGTTCTTTTATTGTTGTATTAATTTTTGAATATACATTATTAAAATTCAAGCCTTTAATAGAGCCGACTTCTCTTTTATATGCTCCTCTGTAGGTACGAAGCCGCTCTCCCAATCTTACGAATATTGGCATGTCAACATTATGCATATTTATATTACTGATGTTAACATTTTCAATGTTGGCTCCATCAACACTTAATATCTTTATACCACCACCTCGTGTATTGATAATAATAGATGAATCAAAAGTTATGTTCTTAAAATCACCCATTGATTCAGTCCCTAGTTTGAACGCACCCCATTCACTTTTTAAAATAGAATTTTTTATTCTCACATTCATACTTGGCAAAACCGAGGTTGCTTTTATGCAAACTGCATCATCCCCCGTATCAATAAAACAACCATTAATATCAACATCGCAACTTGAATCAATATCAATGCCATCATTGTTTTTATGAGCATGATTGTATATCTGGACATTATTAACGGATATTGTGTTACATTGATAGAAATGACACGCCCAAGCAGCAGCTTGCTGAAGATAAATTTGAGATAATTTTATATGTGATGAACGAACAAAGCGTAAAAGAAAAGGGCGATTTATTTTCACCTCATTCCACTGTTTATCTGTCAATGATGCTGGCTTTGTTAGTTTTGAAAGATTATAGTTTTGATAAGATTCTCCTCTGCCATTAATTATTCCATTACCTGTAATTGCAATATTATCAGCATCAACTGCACCAATCAAGCAACTTCCGCGTTGCTGCCCTGTCGCATCTACAAATGGATCAATAACTTTATAATCAATAGGATTGGAGCTCCCCATTATAGTTGCATCTTCATCAACATGAAGTGTTACGTTATTTTTCAAGATTATTGTTCCTGTAAGATATACTCCTTTGGTGAAAATGACTGTCCCACCACCTTCATTGTTACATTTATCTATAACTTTTTGTATAATATCGGTATTTATTGTTTTCCCATTGGCTTTAGCACCAAAATCATTAACATTATAATCCTTTGCTTTTAGTGAAAAAGATATAGAAGTTAATATGAGACAAAATATAAATGTATTATTCATAAAATATAATTTTGATATGCTGTATGATTAACTTAACAAAGTTATATTTTTATGGATAATACAAGGAGAGTTTTCTATTTCAAAGAGAGGGGTATTTCAATCATCCTATAAAGAAATCTGTCACTTGTTACATTACGTTCGAATATGTTATAATTAATTCAAACTATTTAATTATCAAAGAGTTTAATAATTAAGCATCATGGTTGTGTCAATGTAAGAGAAATCCTTAGAGTAAGATTTTAGGAATAAAGCGGCGCTACCCCTTATATAAAGTGGCTTTGCAAACGGATTTATTGTGCTTGACATATTCTAAATTTATAGCTTGGTTTGTAATTGTTTAATAATTTTCAATGATAAGGTTTTTGAATATGAAATGGAATTATACCGTTTGACATAAACTCTATTTTACCGAAAAAGAGAATCAGCTTAACAAATATCATTTCTGATATAAGTCAAGCTGATTAGCTATTTAAAGGTGTATATAGAATTAAAACAATCTTTCGGGATATACTTTGGCATCTACTAAAGCTTGAATCTTGTCAACTACACTCTGGCGGTCTTCAGGATAAGTTACACCGAACCATTTGCTTGTAGTATCAAGAACCTCTACTGTAGCGGTACCATCATTTATCAATTTATCGACAAGCAGTGGGATGAAATATTCGCTCTTTAGGTTGCTCATATTCTTAGGGTCACTCAAGAATGCCTTGAAGAAATCTGTGCTGTAGTTGAAATAATCAGGAGTGAATCCCCAGAAGTTCATACTAACAGGAGTTGTATCAGGAATAGCAACCCACTGTTCGTTTTCATCCAAATACTTAACTTCGCCATCTTCTTTGCGTTCAATCTTTGTACGTTCTACCACCGATGAAAGAAGTTGCTTTTCGTTTGTTCCGCAAACACCACGAGATACAGTACCGCTTTCGCTCAATGTATTTCCTACACGAAAGCCAACCATTGAATAGACATTCTTTGAACCTTCCGGAAGTTCTGAAAGATATTTGCCCATAACATTGAATGAATCACGTCCATAAAAGTCATCGCAGTTAATGACTGCAAATGGTTCGTTGATAACGCTTTCACCCATCATAACGGCATGATTTGTTCCCCAAGGTTTTGTTCTCTCTTCAGGACAAGTAAAGCCTTCGGGAAGAGCGTCAAGACTTTGGAATACCAATTCACATGGGATATGTCCCTCATATTTTGAAATTATCTTTTCACGGAAATCCTGTTCAAAATCTTTACGGATAACGAAAACCAATTTGCCGAAACCGGCGTGTATTGCATCATAGATAGAATAATCCATAATAGTTTCGCCATTAGGTCCCAGACCATCCAATTGTTTCAATCCACCATAGCGGCTGCCCATACCGGCAGCTAAAAGGAATAGAGTTGGTTTCATAATTTTTTAATTGATATTATTTTTTTCAATATTATTTATCTGTTATGATTGCAATTATAACTTAATATAGTTAATGAGTGAGATTATTAAACCCGTTTCAACTCATATCGTACATAATTAGATGAGTGAATCATTATCTTTACTCTTTCAGATCATGATATTACTTTGGTTTATGCAATTATCACTCCCTTAATTATCAATAGGAGTTGAAACGCAGTTTAAATCCACCATTACAATCATTAATAAAAACTATTGCCTTTTATATTATTTGTTGTTTAACTTTAATTGCCAGTCCCATGCACTTTTCAGTGTATCTTCAAGAGAGGTTTCAGCCTTCCATCCAAGAACAGTATTCGCTTTTAACGGATTGGCCCATACCTTTTCGATATCTCCTGCACGTCTGCCCACTATTTTATATGGAAGTTTAACACCTGTAGAGCGTTCAAAAGCATTAATCAACTGAAGTACAGATACTCCTACACCGGTACCGATATTGAACTCCTCAACGCTCTCAAGCTGTTTGTCTTCCAATATTCTCTCTATTGAAACGACATGCGCTTTTGCCAAATCTACAACATTGATATAATCGCGGATGCAACTGCCGTCAGGTGTATCATAGTCATCACCAAACACACTCAACTCCTTGCGTATTCCAATGGCAGTTTGAGTAAGATAAGGAATCAGGTTCATTGGAACGCCATTGGGCATCTCACCGATGAGAGCCGTTGGATGAGCACCGATAGGATTGAAATATCTCAGAATAATGGCATTGATTGGTGAACCCGATTTGATGGTGTCCTGAATAATCTCTTCGTTTATCTGCTTTGTGTTCCCGTAAGGCGACTCTGCTTTCTTTATCGGAGCATCTTCGGTCACGGGAAGGATATCAGGCTGTCCGTACACTGTACATGAAGATGAAAAGACAATACCATTTACATTGTATTTTGGCATCAATTCAAGGATATTCACTAAAGAAACAATGTTATTGCGATAATAAAGCAACGGCTTTTGAACAGATTCGCCAACTGCCTTGCTTGCTGCGAAATGAATTATTGCCTTTATACCGCTGTATTTGCTGAAGACACGGCTCTCCATAAACTCCTTGTCAAGACAGTCAACCTGCTCGAACGAAGGTCTTATGCCTGTTATCTTTGCGATGTTATCAACTACATCAGCATTTGAATTTGAGAGATTGTCGACTATCACCACGTCATAGCCGCTCTGTTGAAGTTCCACGACAGTGTGTGACCCTATAAATCCTGTGCCACCTGTGACAACTATTCTACCTCTATTTTTATTACTGTCCATATTATGATAATTTTCTTGAACCATCACCAACTACTACATCATAGACAAGTGGTTCTTTATTATATCTTGATTTATACTTTTCTTTTGCTGTTTTAACAAACTCATCATAAAGTTCATCTTTTACAAGGTTTATGGTGCATCCGCCAAAACCTCCACCCATCACTCTTGAACCTGTAACGCCACATTCCTTTGCAATATCGTTAAGATAGTCGAGCTCCGGACAGGATACTTTATAGTCATTGCTCAGGCCATTGTGAGTCTCATACATCTTCTTGCCAACAGTTTCATAATCACCGGCTTTAAGAGCATCACATACAGCAAGGACTCTCTCCTTCTCACCTATTACATATTTTGCGCAATTATAATCTTCTTGAGATACCTCATTCTTTACCTCATCAAGCATCTTCCAATCGGCATCACGAAGAGTTTCAACACCTGGGTGCTTTGCCGCAATCTTGGAAACCACATTCTCACAACTGCGGCGGCGGTCATTATAAGCCGATGAAGCAAGTTCATGTTTTACACATGAATTCAAAAGAACGAGTTTGTAACCCTGAGGATTGAATGGGAAATATTCATACTCCAATGAACGGCAGTCAAGACGAATAAGGTGTCCCTTCTTTCCAAATACAGAAGCAAATTGATCCATGATGCCACAATTCACGCCTATATATTTATGCTCAGTTGCCTGACCAATCTTTGCAAGTTCAAACTTCTCAATCATATTGTCACCAAACATATCATTGAGCGCAAAGGCGAAGCAACTTTCAATAGCTGCCGATGATGACATGCCTGCACCAAGAGGAACATCACCGGCAAATGCTGCATCAAAACCTTTTACCTTTACTCCTCTTGCGATGAGTTCACGGCATACTCCATAAATATAACGCGCCCAGCTTGCACGAGGACCATTCTCATCATTGATATCAAATTCACTCAAATCTCTTAAATCGATAGAGTATAATCTAACCTTATCGCTGCTATTCGCTTTTATCTCAGCTACAATACCTTTGTCAACGGCTCCCGGAAAAACGAAGCCTCCGTTATAATCTGTATGTTCGCCAATTAAATTAATACGACCAGGAGAGGCATAAACTGAACCTCTTTCATTTCCAAAATTCTCTGAGAAGTAATCTTGTACGTCCTTCTTAATTAAATTCATATATTTGATTTTTTGAGTTTAACAATTAATATATTTTATGAATATGATATTATCAAGATAGTAATACATGTATGAAACTATTCATATTATATAGGTAGATGTTTACTTTATTGAAACAATAATCCAAA
>QKAS01000070.1 GCA_003246295.1 Clostridia bacterium
AAAGATCTTGGTGCAGCGCTTATTTTTTTCGTCGTTTATTTATTTATTCTATTTTTATATACAGAAAATTTCATCATATTGATCGGCGGAATTTTTACAGGCGTTGTTGGAGCATTTATTGGTTCATTGCTTTTTGATCACGTAAGGCAACGTATTGAAATTTGGATGAATCCATGGAGTGATTTAACTGGAAGTGGTTATCAGATTACACAGTCATTATTTGCGATAGGAACGGGGGGATGGTTTGGACTTGGTTTAACAAGAGGCCGCCCGGATTCTATTCCATTTGTTGAGACTGATTTTGTATTTTCTGCAATAGCAGAGGAGATGGGTGTTATTTTTGCAGTTGGCATCCTTTTGGTTTTCCTTTCCTGTTTTATTAGAATCATGTATCAATCCTATCAAATGAAAGATCCTTTTTATAGATTGATTACATCCGGAATTGGTATCATGCTTGTTTTTCAAGTATTTCTTACAGTAGGAGGAGGTTCGAAACTGATTCCTCTGACAGGGGTAACACTTCCTATGATAAGTTATGGTGGTAGTTCAATTCTGACTACAATACTTTTATTTGGTCTGGCACAGGGCAGCTATCTGATTGATGATACTGAAGCGTCCGTCGTTAAAAGAAAAAATGTTCCTTATTATATAACGCTTGGTGTATTCTCTCTATCCATATTAGTGCTAAGTTTTTATATTGTTGGATTTTCTTATCGCGACAGAGAACAATTGGTTAGTAACGCTTATAATCCAAGACAAGAGATTATTGAACAGCAAACAACCAGAGGCTCAATTCTGGCATCAAATGGCGAAGTTCTAGCTAAAACAGAGAAAACAGATGCTGGTTTGGAAGTCAGGGTATACCCTTATGATAATTTATTTGCACATGTTGTGGGATATGATACAAATGGTAAAATGGGATTAGAAAAACTATATCATTACAAGTTAATCACCTCAGATATTTCAATTGCGGATAAAGTTGAAAATGCAGTCACTGGAAAGAAAAATCCTGGAAACACAATCAAAACAACGTTAAATGTTGCAATACAGGAAACAGCTTCAAAAGCACTTGGAATCTATAAAGGTGCAATTATTGTGACAGAGCCGGATACAGGTAAAGTACTGGCTATGGTTTCTAAACCAGATTTCAACCCAAATGAAATTTCACTGATTTGGGAATCGCTTTTAGAAGATGATGAAAGTGGAATGCTGCTCAATCGTAATTTGCAAGGATTATATCCTCCAGGATCCACATTTAAAATTGTAACTGCATTTGAGTATTTGATAGAACACAATGATACTTATCAGGATTATAGTTATCAATGTAATAGTATCTTTCGTGCAGGAGATGAATCCATTCAATGTTATCATAAGACATCGCATGGTAATGTAACACTTAAAACTTCTTTTGCAAAGTCATGCAATTCTTCCTTTGCAAATATAGGAACTACAATTTCAAAGGAAACATTAAAAAATACACTGACAGAATTACTATTTGATGAAAAGCTACCCTTTGAAATGGATGCAAGTATCAGTACAACAGGACTTGATTCTTCTTATACGGAAAGTGATATGATTCAACTTTCAATTGGTCAGGGAAAAACATTAATAACGCCACTTCATTTGTCTATGATTACAAATGCGATAGCAAATAATGGTGTACTCATGAAACCTTATTTGCTGGAGCAAATCAGTTCAGAAGATGGCTCAACTATTTCTAATATAAAACCTCAGAAATATGGTCAGCTGATGCAGATACAAGAAGCTGATATTTTGAAAGAATTTATGCGTTCCGTTGTAGAAGAGGGTACTGCTACTAAATTGAATGGACTCGATTATAGTGCTGCAGGAAAAACCGGCTCGGCCGAATACAATGGTATAAAAGAAGATAGCCACGCGTGGTTTACGGGATTTGCACCTGCTGATCAGCCTCGAGTTGCAGTTACAATTATTGTTGAAGGTGCTGGTAGTGGTGGTGACTATGCTGTACCAATCGCAAAAAGAATTTTTGATACTTATTTTAAAGAATATGGGAACGCATCTGATACAGACTTAACAGAGACAGAATAAAACTAAAAAAAGAGGAAAGAAATCATCAATGTGATTTGTTTCCTCTTTTTTTCTTATTTGATTTATAGAAAAGCTGTAATGGATACCTCAGGATAATACTGAAGATCAATTAACTGATCAGAATCTGCTGTTTTAACAAGTGGGTGAGATAAAAAATTATTATTAATCAACATAATGTCCGCAATCATTCCAGTGTTTAAGACCACCCTGCGTCCCATCTGACTTTTTGCAATATGCTCAAGAATTGGGCGTAGGAGTGCAGATTCATATCTTTCAAACCCACCTTCTTCAAAGGTCTGAATCACTTGAATTGGATTCATGGATGCACGATAGGTGCGTGCTGAAGTCATGGCCTCATAGGCATCTACAATTGCAATGAGTTTGGCATATAAATCAATCTCGTCATCAATCAAGTGGTTTGGATATCCGGAACCGTCATTTCGCTCATGATGCATCAGGGTTGCATTAATAATATGGGAATCGATAGGCTTATCTTTGATTAATTGATATCCAAGTAATGTATGTGTTTGCATTCTTGTATATTCTTCATTACTTAATCTTCCCGGAGTCCATAATAATGAATTTGGCAACTTTAATTTTCCTATGTCGTAATAAAATCCACATAATGTAAGGATTCTTGATGCTTCATCTGACATGCCGAGCCAATAGGAAAACACATTGCTGATTAAAGCAGCATTCAAACAATGGGCGTATGTAATATTGTCTTCACTCGGTTGCATATAATAAAGAAGCATGAGCAACTCTTCTCGAGTACTAACGCTAGAACGAATATTATCATGAATTTTCATAAGATAATCTTCATTCATTGGGACGCCTGTATTTAAGAACTCATTCGTCATGTATTTATATGCGTCCAGATTATAACGATATATTTTTTTAAAGTTCTGAAATCGAGGACTTAGGTGAATCTGCTCATAATGTGTGGTTGCATAATCAGATTTTTCCTTAATGGAAACACACATTATTGAGTAGCGGGCAAGTCTTGATATCATTGATTCATCAAGGACTGTATTAGCAGGAAAAAGTAATTTACCATTATAATCATAAACAGATTCTCCGAGTTCCATCCCTGGAACCAATGCAATGCGAGCTACTGATTTCATCGTTACCTCCAAAAGCTATTATTAATATAAGTATAAAGTATTCATGACATATGTCAATAAAATTTATCCCTAGAAGAATGTACCTCTGTTCTGTTAAAATGCGTATGAATATGTTAGAATAAAAAAAA
>QKAS01000046.1 GCA_003246295.1 Clostridia bacterium
TTTATCATATACGGGTAAATACTCCGGATTTACGAATCCTTTATAAGGTGCTAAGTTTAACGCTTTATACCTTTTAAGAACCTCATTATGAAGTACAGGGTCAACTTTAACAGCATAATTTTCAACCAACACTCTGGCCGCTTCAAAGTCGCCGGTAGATTTTATCCGCTGTATTTCTTTGAGTAATGCCCCAAAAAGATCACGCAACTTAGCATAGTCGTTGATTACAACATACGTCTTACCACTCTTGTTTACCAATTCAACAACTTTATTCGAAGCCCCTTTATCAAACACCCAACGTGCTATTAATTGCCTATTTCTCATATGAGACTCTTCAATATCTTTTCCGGGCACTATCCGTACCAATTGAGTCATCAAACCATTCATTAAGTAAGTATAGTATTCGGCCTTATATGCTTCTTCATCAGGAAGTAAACCGAGCTCAACCAATTTTTTATCAGCCATGTAATAAAGGCCAAACAGATCGGCACGGGCCTCTTCTATTGTTGAACCATAGGCTTTCAGCGCATCAGGATCCACCCCTGGCAATAGTTTACCAGACCCATGTCCTAAACATTCATGCAAATCAGTATGCAGATTACCCGTCAAATCACCATACTTATCAATCAACTCCTTCTCCAAATTACTGAAAACAAACTCTTCATTAAAACCATTGCCGTGAGCAGCCTTATTATAAGCATCTGTAATATTACCTATAGTAACAGATTTGGAACCATGGTGATTTCTAATCCAGTTAGAATTAGGCAAATTAATGCCAATCGCAGTCGACGGATACAAATCACCCGCTAAAATGGCAGCTGTGATAACCTTAGCAGTTACTCCTTTTACTTCCTTCTTCTTATATTCTTGATTTACAGGAGAGTGATCTTCAAACCACTGTGCATTATTGCTGATAAGTTCTGTCCTACGGGTAGCCTCTAAATCTTTAAAATTAACGAGAGACTCCCAACTTGCTTTCATACCAAGAGGATCACCGTAAGTTTCAGTAAAACCGTTAACAAAATCAATTCGTGATTTTAAATCTTTAACCCACAATATGGCATACTCATCAAAAGTCTTTAAATCGCCCGATTGATAAAACTCTATTAGTTTTGAGATGACTGCTCTTTGCTCCTCATTCTCAGCTACAGATTTTGCTTTATCCAACCAGAATATGATTTTTTCAATAGCTCCATGATACAAACCACCCAACTTCCAGACTTTTTCAGTTATTACACCGTTATTCTTAACCAAACGACTATTCAAGCCATAAGCTACAGGATATTCATCTTTTGGATCTTTCATTTTAGCATAAAATTCTTCCGCTTCCGTCTGGGTAACTCCTTCATAGTAGTTACATGCCGATGTTAAAATGAGGTCTTCTCCATCTGACTGATTTACACGTTTCGACATTACATTTGGATCAAATATAATAGGGCGCAGCATAGCATATAAATCTTCTGCAGTTTGTCCGATAGCTAAAGGCAATTTGTCAGGTTCCAAACTCAACATCTCCTTTTTCAAGAAGTCTTCAGAAAATTCAGGGGAAAACTTTTCTGAACCATAATGATGATGTATTCCATTAGAGAACCAAACTCTTTTCAGATAAACTTCCATGTTCTTAAAGTTCTTATCTGACTTATCACCTTTATAATTCACATATATGGCCTCAAGTGTTTTACGAATAGTCAGATTATACTTTCCATTTTGGTCAAAAAGTATATCTCGCCCTTGAAGTGCAGCTTGAGTAAGATAATACACCAACTCTTTTTGTTTCAACGATAATTTTTCAAAGCCAGGTACATCGTACCTCAATATTTGTAAATCAGCAAATTGTTCCACAGTATATTCTATTTTATCAGCTTCACTAATAGTACTCTTTGAACCGCCACAAGAAGCCAACATTGCGACAGCTGCCACAGAGATCAGATAATTCTTCATTTCCAAAATTAAACTAGGGTTATTAAACACGAAAAAGGAAATATCTCAAATTTATTGAGATAATTCCTTTTCATTAAGTTTTTTAGGATCCGCTTCTATTTATTCTTTTCCATAAATTTTCTACGGTAACCATTAGGCGTTTCACCTACATTCTTGTAGAATGCAGCATAAAAAGACTGACGATTTGCGAAGCCAACCAACGCACTGATTTCTTCTACATTTTTATCAGCATATCTTTTATCAGTCAGTAGATGCATAGCATCTTTTACTCTATACTCGTTAAGCAAACAAGAATAGTTCATGCCAAAACGAGAATTTACAACCGCCGAAAGATAACGAGTGTTTGTCTGCAATTCTTTTGCTAAATCCTTTGCAGAGAAATCCGGATCTTTATACTTTTTCTGTACTACCACGATATTCAATATCTTGTCGTACAATTCATCTGCCAATTCAGGTCTGATCAAAGATCTGTAAGCAGCTTTTTTTTCTTTTTTCTCCCTTAAGTTATAAGGGCGCTTTTTAGGAGATTGCTCCTGTTTTTTGTTTTCTAAATCACTCATTGAATTAACTGGTTAGGTTTGTTTCTAAATAATACATTATCTAATGCATCTATTTGCTGTCACAAATTTCATACAATTATTTTAAATACACAACTTTATCGTATATATTTTTTCTAAAAAAAAGGTCAAAAACCTTGATTTATATCTTTATTCGATAAATAATAATACAAATTAACTTTTGCCATTAAAATTTCACAGTCTGAAGAATATCAGGAACCATTTCTGATTATCAGGGAATAAACGTAACTTTGGCACATAAAACATACAAATTATACATGAACTCTATTTTAAAGACATATTTCGGATATGACAACTTCCGTCCGCTACAAAAAGAAATTATTCAAAACATCGTTTCGAAAAAGGATGTTCTTGTTCTTATGCCTACAGGCGGCGGAAAATCGATATGCTATCAAATACCGGCATTAATGATGGATGGAACTGCCGTTGTGGTATCTCCACTTATCTCTTTAATGAAAGACCAGGTCAGAGCCTTACAAGCCAATGGAATAAAAGCAGGTGCATTAAATAGCAGTAACAATGAAACCGAAAACATCCAAATCCGAAGAGCATGTATTACCGGAGAATTAAAACTCTTATATATATCGCCCGAAAGGTTAATTTATGAATTAGACTCATTATTAAGAGACATACAAATTTCTCTTTTTGCAATAGATGAAGCTCACTGTATATCACAATGGGGACATGACTTTCGCCCTGAATACACTCAATTAGATCTTTTAAAAAAGAATTATCCCAATATACCTATAATAGCACTTACAGCCACAGCTGATAAAATAACTCAAGAAGACATTACTCGACAATTGAATTTAAATCATCCGAAAATATTTATTTCATCTTTTGATCGACCTAACCTTAGCTTAACAGTTAAAAGAGGATATCAGCAAAAAGAGAAAAATAAGTGCATCCTGGAATTTATTAATGAACACCCAAAAGAAAGTGGCATTATTTATTGCATGAGTAGGAGTAAAACAGAATCTGTTGCTCAATTACTAATCAAACAAGGTCTTAACTGCGGAGTATACCACGCCGGACTATCTGCTGAACAGCGAAACAAAGCGCAAGAAGACTTTATAACAGATAAAACGCAGATAATCTGTGCAACAATTGCCTTTGGTATGGGAATAGATAAATCTAACGTCAGGTGGATAATACATTATAATATGCCTAAAAGCATAGAGAGCTTTTACCAAGAAATTGGTAGAGCCGGAAGAGACGGACTTCCCGGAGACACATTGTTATTTTACGCATTGGGTGATCTTATTTTGCTAAGCAAATTTGCAAATGAGAGTGGACAACAACAGATTAATCAGGAGAAGCTTGTACGAATGCAACAATATGCAGAATCTGACGTTTGTCGCAGAAGAATTTTACTCAGTTATTTTGGAGAAACGACACAGAAAGATTGTGGGAATTGTGATGTTTGCAAAAATCGCCCTGAAAAATTCGATGGAACTATCATAGTACAAAAAGCATTAAGTGCCATCATACGAACAAACCAAAAAATAAGAATAAAAACTCTGGTTGACATCTTGAGAGGAAGCTACACTACAGAGATCGTTGAGAACAAATATAATGAGCTAAAAACATTCGCTGCAGGAAGAGATGTGCCTGCAAGAGATTGGCAAGATTATCTACTTCAAATGTTACATTTAGGATATTATGAAATAGCATATAATCAAAACAATGTATTAAAGATAACACAGAGTGGATGCAATGTGGTATATGGGAAAGAAAAGGCAAGCTTGATAGTGATTAACAATCGTAGCAACGAACATACAGCAAAAAGGAAAAAAGAAGTAATAAATAAAAAAGAAATTAGCTATAATAGAGAGACAGAGGACTCATCTTTATTCGAGACTTTACGGATATTACGCAAAAAATTAGCCGACCAACAAGCCATACCTCCCTACATCGTTGTTTCAGACAAAGTTCTCAATAATATCTGCCAAATAAAACCTACTACATTAGAATCATTTGGAGCTATTAACGGAATTGGAGAATACAAAAAGGAAAGATACGGAAATGATTTTATTAATGCCATTAAACAGTTTATGAAATAAGTCCTATTTACATTCTTTGATTAAATCCTGTAAATCAGAGGCTGATATTCCTAATGATATAGCTTTATCAAAGCTTAATTTTGCCAAATATTTCTTCTTCTGAGATAAAAAGATTTGCCCTCGGAGCAAATAGGCTTCACTAGCAGAATCATTTAGCCGTAAAGCTTCATCAAGATCAATTAATGCCATATCTTTTTTATCCAAATCACATTCGATATCTGCACGAGCTATATACAAAGTTGCATCTTTAGGGTTTTCTGTTATCATCATCGTTATACCTTCTAAAGCCTCATTGAGTTTGCCATCTTTCTGATTCAACGTGATAAGGCCTAAACGAGCAGTATAATTTGTAGGCTCTATCTTTAATAATTTCTCATAATCTGCACGACCAGCTTTAAAGTCCTTGCGTTGAGTATAAATGTAAGCTCTCATTAATAATGCCTCAATGTTATCTTTATCAACATCTAAGACCTGACAATAATCTAGGTAAGCATTATCATTTTGCCCTATATTCATGTAAGCAGAACCTCTATTAAGCAGAATTGGTACTGCTATTGGCGCAAAATTCAATGCATATGAATATGATTCTACAGCCTCTGCATGCTTGTTCATTTTTTGTTGAACCATGCCTAAATTAGAAAACAAAAGTGCATTATGAGCATTTGTTGGATCTAATTTAAGAGCTTGACGAAAATAGTTTTCAGCCTGCTCCAAACTATCTTTTTCAAAACAGCTCACTCCTTTTTCAGATAAATCATAATACGATTGTCCATTAGCATTTAGTATGCCGACAATAGTCAAAATACAGAAAGAGAGTCCATATTTAATGGAATATGCAGAAAGTTCCATCAACGGAGTATTACCTATAAGATCTAAAATTTGTTTGGCTATTTTTGGCATATCACATCTTTTTATGACAAAGATATAGAAATAAAACCGATATAATAAAAACGCAGGAAAAAACATTAAATGTTTAATCCTGCGTTTAACAAACCTAAAGTTAATTCAGAAAACAGTTATGCTTTATTAATAAAATCAACAATCCAATTGCCCACTTCCGATGTAGAAAAAGATTTTTCACCATCAATCTGAATATCAGCAGTTCTAACATTCGCATTCATTGATGCATCAACAGCCGTTCTAATTAAGGATGCTTCATCTTTCAAATTAAAAGCATATTCAAACATCATAGCTGCAGACAAAACAGTAGCAAGAGGATTTGCAATATTTTGCCCCGCTGCTTGTGGCCATGAACCATGTATGGGTTCAAATACAGAAGTGTAAGTACCTATTGAGGCAGAAGGTAGTAATCCCATTGAGCCTGTTATAACAGAACCTTCATCAGTTAAAATATCGCCAAACATATTCTCAGTAACAATAACATCAAAAGAAGTTGGCCATTGAATCATTCTCATAGCAGCATTATCTACAAACATAAATTCAGTTTCAACCTCTGGAAACTTAGGTGCTATTTCTTTAGAAACTTCACGCCATAAACGAGAAGTAGCTAAAACATTTGCTTTATCAACAATAGTTAACTTTTTACGTCTTTTCATGGCATATTCATATGCCAAAGTCACAATTCGGACAACCTCATCACGACTATATACACAAGTATCATATGCCACGTTACCATCTTCCGACCGACCTTGAGGGCGACCAAAATAAAGTCCCCCCGTTAATTCACGAATACACATAAAATCTGCACCTTTTACTAAATCGGCACGTAATGGTGATTTATGAATTAAAGTTTCAAAAGTTACTACCGGACGAATGTTTGCATATAATCCTAATTTCTTACGCATAGCTAAGAGCCCCTGCTCAGGACGAACTTTAGCCGATGGATCATTATCAAACCTAGGGTGACCTACTGCACCAAAGAGTACAGCATCACTTCTCATGCATAATTCATGAGTTTCGTCTGGATAAGGATTTCCGACCTTATCAATAGCATCAGCTCCACAAATTCCATACTCGAAGCTTAAGTTATGCTTAAATTTATCACATATTGCTTTCGTTACATCCAAAGCCACACTTATAATTTCAGGACCAATTCCATCACCGGGCAAAACCGCTATATTCAGTTTCATAATTATTAAAGTATTTTAGTAGTTTCTATTATTAATATTCTTCTATAATATTGAGCATTTTAATGGTAGCTTTAATAGCAGCTTCCGTTTGATCTGCATCAAGCCCACGTGTACGGAATACCTTGTCATTGTAATTCCATGTTATGACAGTTTGCACAAACGCATCTGTTCTTCCTCCTGGTGGAATGCTTACTGCATAATTCAGTAACATTGGGAATTTACGCCCCAAAGTAATTTTATAAATCTTTCGCAATGCTCTCACAAAGGCATCATATTGACCATCTCCAGAAGAACTTTCTTCATAAGTCTTACCTTCAATTTCAACACTCAAGCTTGCCATTGGTTTCAATCCATGAGCCAAGGTCACAAAATAGGTTTTAAGTTTTACTTTGTTACTAGCCCCTTCATGTTTTAGTACATCAGAGATAATATAAGGCAAATCCTCTTTGGTAACCAACTCCTTTTTATCTCCTAGTTCAATAATTCTTTCAGTCACCTTACGCATAGAGTCTTCATCAAGTTCTAAGCCTAAAGATTCTAAATTCTTTCTTATATTAGCTTTTCCTGAGGTTTTACCTAATGCATATTCTCTTTCACGTCCAAATCGTTCAGGCAATAGATCATTACAATACAAATTATTCTTATTATCCCCATCAGCATGTACGCCAGCAACCTGAGTAAAAACATTTTCACCAACAATCGGCTTATTTGCAGGAATAATCACGCCAGAATACGATTCTACAACACGACTAACATCATTCAGTCGGCTTTCATCAATATTCGTTATCGCATTAAAATGATCTTTTAAAATAGCTTGAACACTTGCCAACGGCGCATTTCCCGCCCTTTCCCCTAAGCCATTAATGGTGGTATGCAGTCCTTTAGCGCCACTTAAAACTGCTGCTAAAACATTACTTACAGCCAAATCATAATCATTATGGGCGTGAAAATCAAAATGAAGATTAGGATAACGCTTCACCATTTTACGCATAAACTCAATGACCTGAAGAGGATTTAGAACACCCAGCGTATCAGGAAGCATAAATCTCTTTATTGTAGTATGCTGTAAGGCATCAACTAAAGCAAAGACATAATCTGGAGAATCCTTCATTCCATTGCTCCAGTCTTCTAAATAAGCATTCACTTCAATACCTTGTTCTGAAGCATACGCAACCACATCAGATATTTCTTGAATGTGCTCATCTGGACTTTTTTTCAATTGATGGGTACAATGCTTTAAAGAGCCTTTGCAAAGAAGGTTTAACACTCTACATCCAGTATTTTTGATCCAATCCACTGAAGTGTGTCCATCAACAAAACCCAATACTTCTACTTTATGAAGCAAACTTCTACGGGCGGCCCAATCACATATCATCTTAACAGCATCGAATTCACCATCAGAAACTCTTGCTGAAGCAACTTCTACTCTATCAACCTTGAGTTCCTCCAAGAGCAGACGAGCTATCATTAACTTTTCATGAGGTACAAAAGACACTCCGCTAGTTTGTTCACCGTCGCGGAGTGTTGTATCCATGATTTCTATTTTCACTTGTTTTCCCATGCTTCAATCTTATCCTTATTGGACAGCAAGAAGTCTATATCATCTAAGCCATTTTCTAAGCAATGCTTCTTATATGAATTTATTTCAAAGTATTCAAACGAACCAGTCGCTACATTTTTTATAGTCTGATCTGGCAAGTTAACCTCTAATACCGTATTAGGATCTTTATTTATTGAGTCGAATAACTCGGCCAAAAAAGATTCACTTACAACTACTGGCAAAACAAAATTATTCAAAGCATTATTCCTGAATATATCAGCAAAAAAACTTGAAACAACAACACGAAATCCATATCCAGCAATAGCCCATGCTGCATGCTCACGACTTGATCCTGAACCAAAATTCTTTCCTGCTACTAAAATTTTCCCGTTATAAGTGGGATCATTTAAAACAA
The DNA here is from genome assembly GCA_003246295.1 of Clostridia bacterium. Taxonomy (GTDB): domain Bacteria; phylum Bacillota; class Clostridia; order Lachnospirales; family Lachnospiraceae; genus SZUA-378. Next base: position 8,628 of record QKAS01000046.1, read on the forward strand.
AAGACTCTATTTTATTGCCTTGCTTGTCATAGCGCCAATCACAAAATAAGTTATCACCAAAACCTTCTTTCGTAGTGGCTTTCAAAAAACGAGCAGGAATAATTTGATCAGTATCCACATTCTCCAAAGGGAGAGGAACACAAGTAGAAGTTAGTATATTAAATTTTTCTTTCATCACAATTATATTTTTGGAAACAGAGATTAAATTATAATAAAGTTCTAGGATCAGTAATTACGCCAGTTACAGCTGCAGCTGCAGCAACTAACGGACTTGCTAATAATGTTCGAGCACCAGGTCCTTGGCGTCCTTCAAAATTTCTATTTGAAGTAGATACCGCATATTTTCCTGCAGGAACCTTATCATCATTCATAGCCAGACATGCAGAACACCCTGGTTGACGAATAGCAAAGCCTGCCTCTTCAAAGATTTTATCTAATCCCTCCTTACGCATTTGCTTGTCAACTTCCCAAGAACCAGGAACCAACCATGCTATAACATTATCAGCTTTTTTTCTACCTTTTACAATAGACGCAAAATCGCGGAAATCTTCTATACGACCGTTTGTGCATGAGCCAATAAAAACATAGTCAATCTTCTTCCCTATCAAATTCTCTTCAGGTTGCAAGCCCATGTATTCAAGCGATTTAGAAAAAGAAGTTCTCCCTGCTTCTGGTACACTATCAAGCGAAGGAATTTGGTGAGTTATTCCCATACCCATGCCAGGATTGGTACCGTAGGTAATCATTGGTTCAATATCTTCAGCACGATAAGAAACTTCCTTATCAAAAACAGCATCATCAGCACTCTTCAAAGTTTTCCAATAAGCAACAGCATGATCCCATTCTTCACCTTTTGGGGCATACTCTCTATTACGAATATAATCAATAGTAACTTCGTCCGGAGCTATCATTCCTCCACGCGCACCCATTTCAATACTCAAATTACATAAAGTAAGACGCCCTTCCATACTCAAACCAGTAATAGCTTCACCGGCATATTCAACAAAATAGCCTGTGGCACCACCAGTAGTCATTTTTGATATAATATACAATGCAATATCTTTTGCAGTGACACCTTTTGCTAATTTACCATCAACTGAAATACGCATCGTTTTAGGCCTAGATTGCAAAATACATTGAGATGCAAGTACCATTTCAACCTCACTTGTACCAATACCAAAAGCAACAGCCCCTAATGCACCATGCGTAGAAGTATGAGAATCTCCACACACGATTGTCATTCCAGGCAACGTCAATCCCCTTTCAGGACCAACAACATGAATAATGCCATTTTTGGGACTCATCATTCCAAAATGTTCTAAACCAAAATCAGATGCATTCTTTGCTAGTGTATCGACCTGAGTTCTTGAAATAGGATCTTCAATCGGCTTATCTTGGTCATGAGTAGGAGTATTATGATCAGGCATACAAAACACCTTTTCAGGACGCATAACTTTAATGCCACGAGCACGCAACCCCGAAAACGCTTGTGGGCTTGTTACTTCATGACAAAATAATCTATCTATATAAAGCTGAGTGGGACCATCTTCTACCTTCGTAACTAAATGAGCATCCCAAATTTTATCAAATAATGTATTCATCTCTATCTTTTTACTTTAACTAATGATTATCTTACTCTTATTATAACTACTTTGTTACAAATTTATTAATGCAATCTATGTAAGCTTCAACTGATGCTGCAACAATATCTGTATTCGCACCAAAGCCATAATACACATTTCCATCATATTCAACCTGCATATGTACTTTCCCTACATCATCACTGCCTTTACTAATTGCCTGAATCGTAAACTCTTTTAAAATCATTTTACGATCAATAATCTTTTTCAAGGCCTTAATTGCAGCATCAACAGGTCCGTTACCACTGGCAGCACCTTCAAATTTCTCTCCGGCAATATTCAGTCCTACACTTGCAACAGCTCGCACTCCAACCCCACTGGTCACTTGAAGATATTCTAATTTTATACGGTGGTTTACACTGCGATCAGCGCCGGCTAAAACTAAAATATCATCATCATGAATATCCTTCTTACGATCCGCCAATTTTAGAAATTCTTCATATACCTTATCTAATTTTTCCTGAGTTAAATCAACTCCTAAAGAAGATAATCGATGCTTTAATGCAGCCCGTCCGCTACGTGCAGTCAATACAATAGAATTATCATCAATACCAACATCACGTGGATTAATTATTTCATAAGTTTGCATATTCTTTAGTACTCCATCTTGATGTATGCCTGATGAGTGAGCGAATGCATTTCTACCAACAATTGCTTTATTAGGCTGAACCGGCATGTTCATCAAACTAGAAACCATTCTACTCGTTGGATATATTTTTTGAGTATTTATATTTGTATCAATATTGATTTCATGATGGCTTTTTAAAATCATAGTAATTTCTTCTAATGCAGTATTACCGGCACGCTCACCAATACCATTAATTGTGACTTCCACTTGTCTAGCACCATTTATCACTCCACTTATAGTATTAGCTGTAGCCATACCTAAATCATTATGGCAATGAGTCGAGATAATAGCCTTATCAATTCCATCAACATGATCAACTAAATATTTAATTTTAGCACCGTACTCAGAAGGAAGACAATATCCTGTCGTATCGGGGATATTGACAACTGTTGCCCCTGCCTTAATTACTGCTTCAATCACTTTAGCTAGATATTCATTATCAGTTCTACCAGCATCCTCAGCATAAAATTCCACATCATCAACAAAGCGACGAGCATATTTCACTGCGGCAACTGCACGCTCGATAATTTCTTCTCTATTAGAGTTGAACTTATATTTTATATGAGAGTCAGAAGTTCCTATACCTGTATGAATACGTTTCCGCTTTGCATATTTCAAAGCTTCAACAGCTACATCAATATCTTTTTCTACAGCCCTAGTTAGCGCACAAATTGTAGGCCAAGTAACTGCTTTAGAGATTTCAATAACGGAATTAAAATCTCCAGGGCTAGAAACGGGGAAACCCGCTTCAATAACATCGACTCCCAATGCTTCTAAAGCTCTGGCTACCTGAATCTTTTCAACTGTATTTAATTGGCAACCAGGAACCTGTTCTCCATCACGAAGAGTCGTATCAAAAATAAATAATCTATCACTCATATATTTCTATTTTTATTTTCTGTATTATAAAAAAAGCCTTTCACACAAGGAAGTGAGAAAGGCTTTTATATTTCTAATTTAATATATTCACGCATAGCACTCACTTCCACTAAACTTCGCCAGCAGAATAATAATACCACACAGTAGAATATATATAAATGATTGGTTCATTGTAATCTTCATTTCTATTAACGGCACAAAGATAGATATAATTCCGTATATAGCAAATGAAACGTTACTTTTTTATCTAAAAAAACATCATTTCATAAGAGATTAAATCATAAAACAGCTAATATATAACTAAAATAGACGGTTTTAATAATGGAATATATTTCATTATTATAGGCTATCCTGTGTTTCAAATGGATATCTCCGGTAGGCTTTAAACGCAAAAAGTCCCACAGCTTTGTATAGCTGCAGGACTTCTCTAAAAAACGGCGACTACCTACTCTCCCACTGTTACGCAGTACCATCGGCGTGACAAGGCTTAACTTCTCTGTTCGGAATGGGAAGAGGTGGAACCCTTGTGCTATAGTCACCTTAATAAGGTAGACATAATGTACACAAAAAATA
>QKAS01000032.1 GCA_003246295.1 Clostridia bacterium
AAATAAATAAACGACGAAAAAAATAAGCGCTGCACCAAGATCTTTTGACAATACTAATATAATAATATGTAGTCCTGCAATCAATGATGTCATTATAATTTTCCATGTCTGATTCTTTTCAGAATTACTTAACATGGCAGCACAAAAAAACAAAAACAAAAGTTTAACAAATTCCGATGGCTGAAATGTAAACCCGAGGATAGAATAGGATATTTTGGAGCCATTTGTTACTGCGCCCATTATCAATACGGCCAGAAGTCCAAATAATCCTAGCATGGCATAGACCCATTTTATATAACGTAAGATTCGTAGTTTTTGAACAACATACGGAATTATAAGTGCAATAATAATTGAAACAATAATAATTTTTAGCTGCTTTACTGCTTTCGTTGGCGAGATCCTAAGTAAAATGATAAATCCTATGCTCATTAATAAACACATATGATTCAATAATACTTTATCTAATTCAGGATAAATGTATTGAAATAATACCAGAACCGCAAACAAGATAATCACTTCAACAAGCCCCATAAATAAATATGCAATATTATTTTTTTCAAAATACAGAGTTAAAAATGAAATGGTATGTATAAGAATTACTAATATCATACAAAAAATATGACTTACTTTTCCTGCTATCGAATTTGTGTTCTTCATGTTTCCTGGTAAATATGTGAAAACAAGATATAGAATCATCAGGATTCCAATGAAATATTTTGATGTTTCCATTAAATAAGCTGACATTATTCGACTCCTCTGGCAAAATGACCTTTGGTATAGTTCTTATAAGGAGGTTCGCCCAATGATTTTTCACCATCTATTAATTCTGTTAAATAGCGTAAAACTGCTTCACTTTCCTCTCCCGTTTCAACTGTTAAGTCAATTCGAAAGGTATGTGGTTTTTCTCTTTTTAAACGTTCTAGATAAGAATGAAGTGATAATGGAACACTATTATAAATCATATTTATGCAATGAGTGCAGTCACAGACTACGGGAAACTTTGTCTGATATCGGTCTCTCAGATAAAGCTGGTTTTCTTTATTAGAAAAATCATAGTAATCCTGCCTTCTTCCCATATCACATCCTGATGTTGTTTTTCGGATGCAATTTGCAGATACCATCATTGGAATTCTTCCATATATTGGAATCTCCATATTAAAAACACCCTTATTTAAGAGTTCTGCCAGATTAAGTTCATAAGGTATTGTAAAAATATCAACAAAAGATTTCAGTATATGACTGCTAAGCTCATTAAACTGATAGATTCCTGCATCAGCAATAATTTCTTTATTGTTTCCAGCTCCTAAAAGCTGATTTTGAAATAAAAAACCTAATCCATCTAAGTTTTTAACAATATAACCTCTCACCATCTCTTGCTTTAATAATAACAGCATCTTATCGTTATAATCAGATCCATCCATTCCAAACGAAAGATCCCGTATGATTTGTGGCAATATGATATAAATCTCACCCTTCCACTTTTTTAATTCCTCCCAGATAGGATTGTAATATGCTGCACTTTGATTTTCATTGTTTAAAATTAAATCTGCTGGCACATATACCTTATGAATTGACTGAAATTTTAGAACGCGTTTTATCTGTTCCGTTGTTGATACAGTTATAGCTGTTTTAGGGTGTAAATTTGATAGATCTGATTTATTTTTATTATCAATTTTTTCTTTAGATTTATCTGAGAATATCTCATCATATTTTGTTTGATATAAAGTGTCAGTAACGTTCCTCTTTTTATGGCGCAATAATTCTTCTTCCAGCGAATGAACCGCATGTCGTCTCATTTCGTTAATTGCTTTTAAAGAAATAAATGAATCTGGAGACAGGTCAAGTTCGATCTGGTCAAATACAATATTGGTGTTTCCAGTTTTGTTTAACTGTTTCATAACATCTTCTTTTAAGAGGGGTCTGCTTTGTGCTTGCTGGACAGTCTCTCCTAAACCTTCTAATGTTACCATACCACAGTTCAGTGAATATGAAATTGCCTCTCCTGGTTTGATCCTGACAAACAACTGTGCTGTGCGCTTCATTGTTGAAGAAAGATACCTGGCGCGGATTTCTTGTAAAAGAACATCATCAACTCCATTATAGCTTGGCGTTTCCATTGTTATCATATCTTTGCCATTATGATGATTGTAATATCCTGTATGCTGCATACTTCTTGTATATAGTTGTTCTAAATACTTTCGATCCGATTTTGTAACTGTTCCTGTACCATTTCCTTTGATATAAAAATCAAGGTATTTACGATAGATTGCACTGACTCCTGCAGCATATTCTGGTTTTTTCATTCTTCCTTCAATTTTAAAGGAATCAATTCCAGCATCTGCCATCTGTGGTACCATATCAATCGTACACATATCTTTCATACTAATACAAAATGTTTCCTTAGAACAAGATATATTCTTATTTTCTGGACAAAGCACCTGGTAAGAAAGTCTGCATGGTTGCGCACATCTTCCTCTATTACCACTTCTACCACCAAGCATACTGCTGAAGAGGCAGGCTCCCGAATAGCTATAACACATTGCACCATGTATGAAAGTTTCAATTTCAATGTTGCATTTTCTTTTTATAATTTTGATCTCTTCTAAAGTAAGTTCTCTTGCTGGTACGATTCTGGATGCACCAAGTTCCTTCATAAAGATAGCACCATAGGAACTTGTAATTGTCATTTGAGTACTAATATGAATCTCTAGTTCCGGGAAAAAAATTTGTATTAATGTAAAAACACCCAGGTCTTGTATAATAATTCCATCAAGACCTGCTTCGTAAAATGGACTTAAATAATCAACCATTTCTAGAAGTTCAGACTGTTTAATCAGTGTATTTACTGTTAAATATATTTTTTTATGGAATAAGTGGGCATAGTCAATTGCTTCCAAAAGTTCTTCTTTAGAAAAGTTTGTAGCATAAGCTCTGGCACCAAATCGCTCTCCTGCAAGATATACGGCATCTGCTCCGGCATTGAACGCGCCAATCAAACTTTCTTTGTTACCAGCAGGTGCCAGTAATTCGGGATATGTTATATTTACATCATTTTGTTTGCTTTCATAAACACTATTATTCATATAATCCTCATATTTCTATTGCAATAATATGAAAAAAAGGCTGTCAATCGACAGCCGGATTTTAAATTCAACTTTTTTTCAATTCTTTCAATTCTGTTTCTAATCTGATTAATTTTTTCAATGCTTCATTGGATTCATTTTGCAAAGTCTTATAATTTTTTTCGCAATTTTCCATTTTGATCTGTGATGTAATTAATTCATGCTTTAAATCATACAATTCCTGCTCTTTGGTTCTTAAGTCTTCTTCCAGTAATTCAATTTGCTTTTTTGCTTTAAAATAATCGTCTGCAATATTTAACTGTAGCAATACATTCTGAGTTTCTGTCGGCTGACGTCTGAAAGCATCAACTTTACTGTACTCATTCATCTTGTTGTTCATGTAAGAAGCTACCTTTTGTAAATATTCTTCGCTTTCATATCCACTTAATGTGAATACCTTACCAAAAATGATAACCTCTACATCATGTTTTGAAGCCATCTGCGCACCCCTTCATAGGAAACTCACGATTAATAGAATAATTGCAATATAGTTACAATTATAACAAATCAAACAGGAATTTCAATACCCAAATGATGATACGCTTCTTCTGTTGCCATTCTGCCTTTGGGCGTTCTGTTTAAAAAGCCATTCTTTAACAGATAGGGTTCGTAAACATCTTCCAAAGTGCCGCCATCTTCACCAATTGAAGCAGCAAGTGTATCAAGGCCAACAGGTCCTCCTTTGAATTTATAGATGATCGTATGCAGTATGTTGCGATCAATCTGATCCAGCCCCATTTTATCAACACCTAGAAGATCCAAGACCTCATCTGCCACATTTTTTGTAATAATACCGTCATATTTTACCTGTGCAAAGTCTCTTACGCGTTTTAAAATTCTATTTGCAAGTCTTGGGGTTCCTCTGCTTCTTTTGGCCAGCTCTAATGCTCCACCAGTATCAATTTCAACCCCTAATATTTTAGCAGAATGAAGTATTATGGTTCTTAATTCTTCAGTGGTGTAAAATTCCAAATGATGAATCACACCAAATCTATCCCTCAAAGGCGCTGTCAAAAGTCCGGCCCTTGTAGTTGCCCCAACCAGTGTAAACTTAGGGAGATCCAACCGGATTGATCTTGCGGTGGGGCCTTTGCCAATCATAATGTCTATCGCATAGTCTTCCATTGCAGGATACAAAACTTCTTCTACCTGTCTGTTCAGTCTGTGAATCTCATCAATAAATAAAACATCGCCCTCCTGAAGGTTATTCAAAATTGCGGCCATTTCCCCTGGTTTCTCGATTGCAGGTCCACTTGTAACTTTCATATGGACACCCATTTCATTCGCAATAATTCCAGCGAGTGTGGTTTTACCAAGTCCTGGTGGTCCATAAAACAAGACATGATCAAGAGAATCCTGTCGCTTTTTTGCTGCTTCTATGTAAATCTGAAGGCTTTCTTTTGCCTTTTCCTGACCAATATACTCTGAAAGACACTGTGGTCTGAGATTACCCTCAATTTTGATATCTTCTGGCTGTAGCTCAGTCTCAATCACTCTGTTCATCATCATGTTACTTCACTTCCTGCATTTTACATCATTAGCAATGCTTTTTTTAATATATTCTCAGTAGATTCCTCTTTGGAAACACCTGAAGCTCTGATAGCACCTAAGGCCTCTGAAGCGTTATAGCCTAAAGATACCATAGCCTCAATGGCATCCTTCCAATTCTGACCATCAAGAGATTCTCCACCTCGGTCTGAAACAACTAATGTATCTGAAATTGAAATTTTATCTTTTAAATCAAGAATAAGCCGTTCGGCAGTTTTTGCACCAATCCCTGGGGCTTTTGCAATTGCCTTAGCATCCCCTGAATAAATCGCAAAACGCAGTGTGTCGGCAGACATTGACGAAAGAATTGATAAGGCACCTTTTGGGCCAATCCCGTTAACCAGTATTAGTTTTTTGAATATCGCAAGGTCGTCTCTATCAAGGAATCCATATAACAGAAAAGCGTCTTCACGCACCAATGTATAAGTAAAAATTTTTACAGTCTGCCCAATGCCAGGTAACTGTCCTGTTACGCTGAGTGGAACTCTCACATTATAGCCTACCCCTCGAACATCAATCACTACAATGTCGTCGTATATTTCAGCAATTTCACCTTTTAAGAAAGCAATCATACTACTCCTGTCTATACAAAACAATTGCAAACACTAAAGTAACCATTTTGTTCGTTAATCATATTAATTATTATAAATACGTTATAATTATCATAGCATATCAGAACATATGTTTCAATTAAATTTCACTAACCCTCCAAAATCTGCAGTCTTTTCATATCAATATCCGAAATTTTATCCATCATGTGCTGAGTATGATTTTCTAAAAATCTGTCTGAAAGTGTACTAATTCCCTGTCTCTTTAGTTCTTCAACCACCATACCACAGATTTCCTCAATCATCTCCACATTTTTATCCATTAAATTCAACTCATATGGATTATATTTGGAAGGTGCTTTATTCCAGACTTCCTTTTGTGATGATTGCTCACATAATATTTTTAACATAGGTGCTGTTTCCCATAAAATTTCAAGTTCATAAAGACCTTTATGCATCCATTTATAAAATGGTGTATACTTTTTATTTAGTAAAAAAACCATTGAAATTGTATTTTTAACAAACTCAGATAAAGCCATATGTGCAGCAACAGTTTCCATTCTTCGCATACATCTTGCATAATTGTATTGACCTGACTGCGCCATGGCAGCAGCCCTTGAAACAATTTTCTTAATCCTTACATCTTCAGGATAAAAGGATAAGAGTCCATTTCTGATTCTTGAAAATTCACCAAGATCATCGCGGAATACTTCACCATTGGTAGCTGCTGAAAGTCGGCTTTCCGGAATCCATACCCAATCTTTATTACGTTCTGGTATATCCTCAGAACCAATCAAGGAATAATAAAAATTTGAAATAGAAAAAACACCAACTCTACCACCGCCATGTGTTGATTGTATTCGTCCTGTAAACCCGTTAAAATCTTTTGGGATTTTTTCATACTCATAAGAAAGCTGTGATCCGATCTGCTCATAATCTTCGTCCATCAGCCACATACAAAATGCAGGACCAAAGTCATGATCCGTTGAAATTTCATCATCAAACCCAAAACACTCCGAGCCATGTCCTACAAGACCAACTGCAATCCTATCTTCATATTCGGGAAATTTTTCATGTATCATACTTTTTCCATAAAAATCATAATATGCTTTTGCAAGTTCCAGACCTTTCATTCTCAATCCATCCCTTCCGCTTCATTTTTATAATACATTTCTTTTTCTATCATTCCAGCCTCATGACATACAACTGAACAATTATAACAGATAATTTTATAACTTTGATTCTTGCCAAAAATCTTTCGAATTAGTTCTGCTGCCTGTTCATAGGCATGCACTGACTTTTCGTAATTTCCAAGATGAAAATATGCTTCCCCTAATCCTGATAGCGCTGCGCTGTAGTGTGGATCTTCACATTGGTTTAACTTTTGAAATAACGAAAGAGATTCTTCCAGACAATTTGTAGCCTCTTCTTTTCTTTTCAGTTGAAAAAGCAATAGTGCTTTATTCGTTAGTGAAGTTGCCGTTTCAACTGACTCTGGCATGTTTTTGTGAATGATCCGTAGTGCATTGTCCAAGAATAATAATGATTTTTCTAGTTCGCCCATCTGTTGCAACAGAATACTAAGATTATTATATAATCCCGCAAAACGTTCATCATCATGTGGCAATTCAGATTCATAGATTGTAAGTGCACGCTCATAGTAGCTAAGAGCTTCTAATGATTTTCCTGCTGCTCTGTATGCGGTTGCTGCATTTAAAAGTGTTGTTCCAAAATGAACACTATTTTCAAGGCCTAGTTCTTCCATGAGCAATAGAATATCTTCTGAAATGATCAATGATTTTTCGTACTCTTCCATACTTCTATAAAAGCCAATTAACTCATTTGAAAATGAAATATAGGATGCATGATCATTCTTTTCTTTTGCATTTGTAATTTGTTCTAAAATAAATGGTTCAATTAAATCATATCTTTCATTCTGGAATAACTGGTCAAGTTCATTTATTTTTTGTCTTTCTTCCATAATTACCCTCTTTCCTGAATCATGTACTGTGACATATAGAGCTGGTAATAGAATCCTTTTTGCTCCATCAAATCATGGTGACTGCCCTTTTCAATAATCTGACCACTCCTCATAACTAAAATGATGTCCGCTTCTTTGATTGTTGATAACCTATGAGCAACAATAAAGCTGGTTCTGCCCTGCATCATTTCTAAAAATGCCTTTTGAATCAAAATCTCAGTTCTGGCATCTATTGAAGAGGTTGCTTCATCAAGAATCATCATGGGAGTATCAAGTAACATAACGCGTGCAATACATAACAACTGCTTCTGTCCCAGTGATAACTGAATGGCATCTTCATCAAGAAGAGTATCATATCCTTTCGGTAATTGTTCAATAAAATAACTTGCTCTGGCCCTACTGGCAGCATTACGAATTTCTTCTCGTGTTGCATCTGGTTTTCCGTATGCAATATTTTCAGAAATCGTACCTTTTTTTAACCAGATATCCTGCAATACCATTCCATATTGTTTGCGTAAATCATTATAGTTCATATCTTCAATGTCTTGCCCATCCAGCAAAATATTTCCAACATCCGTTGCATAAAATCGCATGAGAAGATTAATTAATGTACTCTTTCCAGCACCTGTAGGCCCGACAATCGCAATCCGTTGTCCTTTTTGTACTAGAAGGTTTAAATTTTGAATTAGAGGCTTTTCCTTCTGATAGGAAAAGGAAACATGCTTAAATTCTATGATACCTTCTGCCTTAGTATGGCTAAGGTCATTATGAATTACTTCCAAATCATTTGAATGAATAAAATCATAGATTCTTCCAATGCTTGCATACGCATTTTGTAGTTCCGTTATGACACCTGTAATTTCATTGAATGGTTTTGTATACTGTGAAGCATAACTTAAAAAAGCAGTCAGACTTCCAACTGATAGCATTCCTTTCAGGGAAAAGAATGCACCACCAATTCCTACTACAGCATAAATAAGTCCATTGACAAAACGAGTTAAAGGATTGGTTAATGAAGAAATAAATGTTACATCCTGACTTGTTTTTTTTAAACTGCGATTAAGTTGTTTAAAATGCTCCATCGCAGCAGCTTCTCCTTCATAAGACTGCAAGGTTTTCATCCCAAATATTGTTTCTTCAATATAATCCGTCAAATCTCCTTTTTTTGATGCCTGATCTTTAAATAAAACAAATGATTTTTTTGATATATAAGAAGCTATCAAAAACGAAATCGGAGTCATTGCAACTACAATGATTGTGATCAGGGGACTGATGAAAAACATAAAGATTAAAGTGCCTATAATTGTAATCATACTTGTAAAAAACTGTGATAAAAATAATAAAAGTCCATCCGTCAGCTGATCAATATCATTTGTAATTCTACTCACAAGATCACCTGTCGAAAGTCTGTCTGCATCTGAAATTGTGATTTTTGTCAAATGATCGAAGGTACTGATTCTTAATTCCTTTGAAGTCAAAAAACAAATTCGATTGTTACACAAGCTCATACACCACTGCATGATAGCTATTAATAACGTTGCTCCAGAAATTTGTAATAAATAATAAAAAAGTTTGGATGATATTTTGGCATCGAGAATCGCGTCAACACTCCGGCCTATTATGATAGGAATATATAATGACAGTATAACAGATACCATTGCAGCTAATAATGAACCTATTAATAAAATTTTGTATTTTTTTAGGTATTGTAATAAATATAGAATTTCTTCTTTTTTATGATTTTTGATTTCTTCCTTTTTTGATTCTGAAATATGCATGATTAATTTTTACCCTCTATTCTATTCCTTGTGATCGAATGTGTGTCAAAACCAACTTGTTTCCCATTTTCTAATACAACTATTTTATCTGCTATCAATAAAGATGCGATACGCTGTGAAGAAAGAAATGTAATATAGTCTTTCTTCCTTGAAACAAGCGCTGTTCTTATTTTTGACTCTGTAAGGTAGTCTAGCGCCGAAAAGCTATCATCAAGCAGTAAAATTATTCTGTCTTTCAGAATTCCGCGTGCTATAGAGAGTCTTTGCCTTTGTCCGCCTGATAAATTCTTCCCCATCTTGGATAGTTTACTAGCCAACTGCTTTGGCATTTCATATACAAATTCATATGCCTGTGCGACTTTTAGCGCATTTACTAAATCATCGTCCGTCGCATTTGGTTTTGCAAGTAATAAATTTTCTTTTATTGTACCTGAAAATAATGATGTTTCTTGAAACACCATTGAAGTGTGATTTGCAAGAAAATCATTGCATTCTGACAAAGACTTACCATCAATTAATATAATTTCTCCCGAATCTTGTGTTTCATATCCAGCCAGTAGTTTAAGTAATGTTGTTTTTCCCATTCCCATACTTCCAGCGACACCAATGATTTCTCCTTGTTTTACATGGAATGAAATGTCCTCTAATGTTTTATTTCCTGTATCAGAATAAGAAAAATCGACATTCTTTAAAATCAATTCTGAAACTTCGGCTTCTTGAATGTTATTTCCGTTCGTTTCTTTCTCATCACGACTACCCATTTGAAACACTGCATTGATTCTGCCTGCACTTGATAGTGCTTTTGAAATGAATAAAATCAAGCTGGCCATTTTAATAACTTCAACCAATACCTGTGACATATAATTCAGTAATGCAACCAGTTCTCCCTGTGTCATTGTATTGCTTTTGATAGAAAGATTTCCTTGATATAATATTACCAGAATCCCAAAATTCACAAGTATATAAGTCAGTGGATTCATAATCGCGGATATTTTGCCAGCAAATAACTGCTCCTTTGACAACAAATCTACAATATTATTAAAACTCCTCTTTTCGTGTTCCTGCCTTCCAAAAGCACGAATCACGCGAATTCCCGTAACGTTTTCACGAACGCTCGTGACAACTTTATCAACCAGACTTTGCACTTTTCTATAAAAAGGAATTGTAATTAAAATCAGGCAAAGAACAAGTACAAAAAGAATCGGTATAATCACTGCAAATATGATTGCATTTTTTGCATCTACATGAAAAGCCATAACCATTGCACCAAACACTATAAATGGTGATCTTAATAAAAGTCTAAGACACATGTTGACACAGTTTTGAACCTGATTCACATCCACACTCAACCTTGAAACATAGCCGGAAGGCGTCTTTTGATCAAATTGTCCAAAAGACATATTTATGATATGCCAATAAAGGTCTTCTCTTAAATCTGATGCCATTCCAATCGCTGCTTTGGCTGAAAAATACTGTGCAGTCACAGAAAACAGCATCCCTAAAACTCCCAAAATCAAAAGAATTGCACCTTGTTTTATAATTTCATCCGATTGTTTTGCATGAATTCCTTTTTCAATCATTGCTGCCATAACAAGTGGAACTGCCAATTCAAAACACGCTTCAATTAGTTTAAATAATGGCCCTAAAAATGCTTCGATTTTATATTTTTTTAAGTATTTTAATAATCTTAACACGTTACTCTCCGTTATTTTTTATAGTCGTATCTTAATTGTAACATAAAAAAAAGAAGACTTCCATGGGACAGTCTTCTTAATTATGTATTAGATCGCATACATAAATTTTTAACAAAAACGAATATTTTATAATGAACTCTTACTATTTATATAAGGTATCAAACCTTCTGAAGCAATAATTTTTTGCATAAATTCCGGAAAAGCCTGTCCTTGATAGCTGGTTCCTTTTGTTTTATTTTGTATGACTCCGGAATCAAAATCAACTTCTACTTCATCTCCAGCATCTATTCCTTTTGCAGCTTCCGGACATTCAATGATTGGCAGACCAATATTTATTGCATTTCTATAAAAAATTCTTGCAAAGGTTTCAGCAATGACACAACTGATTCCTGATGCTTTGATTGCAATCGGTGCGTGCTCTCTTGAAGAACCACATCCAAAATTCTTATCCGCAACAATGAGATCACCTTTGCTGACTTTAGTCACAAATTCTTTGTCAATATCTTCCATACAATGTTGTGCAAGTTCAGCAGCATCTGATGAATTCAGATAACGTGCAGGAATAATAACATCTGTATCAACATTATCACCATACTTAAATACTTTACCACATGCTTTCATATAATTCCTCCATTATGCCAATGATTCTGGGTTTGAAATCTGTCCTGTAACAGCACTTGCAGCTGCAATCGCCGGACTTGCCAGATATATTTCTGATTTAACATGTCCCATTCTGCCTACAAAATTACGATTTGTAGTAGATATACATTTCTCGTCTTCAGCAAGAATTCCCATATAACCACCAAGACATGGTCCACACGTTGGTGTACTGACAACAGCACCAGCATTTATAAATGTTTTCAGTAAGCCTTCTTCCATTGCCTGCATATAAATTGCCTGTGTTGCTGGTATGATAATACAACGGATTCCCTTTGCTACGCTTCTGCCTTCAAGTACTTTTGCTGCACAGCGAAGATCGTCAATTCTTCCATTGGTACATGAGCCGATGACAACCTGGTCAATTTTTACAGGTTCAATTATTTCATCGATTGTCTTTGTGTTTTCAGGAAGATGTGGAAATGCGATTGTTGGTCTGAGTTTTGACAAATCAATGATAATTTCCTCATCATATACAGCATCTTCATCCGCTGTATAAATTTTAAACTCTCGTTTAGAATGATCTTTCATATATTCAATTGCAAGGTCATCTACTGGGAAAATACCATTTTTTGCGCCAGCTTCAATCGCCATATTGGCAATGGTAAATCTGTCATCCATCGTAAGATTTGCGATTCCATCTCCAGTAAATTCCATTGATTTATAAAGAGCCCCATCTACGCCGATTTTTCCAATGATATGAAGGATCACATCTTTTCCGCTCACCCATGGTGATAATTTTCCAGTTAATTGAAAACGAATTGCAGAGGGTACTTTAAACCATGCTTTCCCTGTTGCCATGCCTGCTGCCATATCTGTGCTTCCAACACCTGTTGAAAATGCACCAAGTGCTCCATAGGTACATGTGTGTGAATCAGCACCAATAATAACATCCCCAGCTACAGTAAGACCCTTTTCAGGCAATAATGCATGTTCAATACCCATTTGCCCAACTTCAAAATAATTGGTTATATCATGCTTATATGCAAATTCACGAACACACTTACAGTGTTCTGCAGATTTAATGTCTTTATTAGGAACAAAATGATCGGGTACGAGTGCAATTTTATCTTTATGAAAGACCCCATTCGTTTTCATTTTTTCCATTTCTTTAATAGCAACAGGACTTGTAATATCGTTACCAAGTACAAGATCGAGATCAGCTTCTATCAGCTGTCCTGCAATTACTGAGTCCAGACCTGCATGTGCTGCCAGAATCTTTTGTGTCATAGTCATTCCCATATTAATAACCTTACCTTTCCTTGTCTCAATGTAAAATACTATTATTATCCTAACATATGTAGATATAATTGAAAAATAGAATAATTTCATGTATACTATAACTATCAGTTATGTTCGTTATTGAAAGGAGATTGTGCAATGTCTAACAATTTATCTTCCTATAAAATCTTTTGTGCTGTTGCAAATAATGGTAACATTTCAAGTGCCGCCAAAGAACTTTATATCAGCCAGCCTGCCGTCAGTAAAGCAATCTCAAAGTTGGAACAAAACCTTAATGTCACTTTGTTTGACCGAACTTCACGTGGTGTTAAACTTACTTACGAAGGCCGTCTGTTATATACACAGGTCGAAGGAGCATTTCATGCAATCAGACAAGGTGAAAATCAGATCAAACGTATCGCAACGCTTGGAATCGGCCACTTATCCCTCGGAGTCAGTACCACACTCTGTAAATATGTGCTTCTTCCTTCCTTGCAGGAATTTATACAAAATAATCCACATATTAATCTTTCTGTATCCTGTCAATCGACTAATAAAACCATTTCAGACATCGAAAATGGAAATCTTGAAATAGGATTGATTGGTGAGCCTTCTTTATCTGGTAATTTTTTATTTCAACCTTTAAAAGAAATTCAGGATATTTTTGTTGCAACCGAAAACTATCTGAACCATTTAAAAATGCGTGATGGGGAATGTTTAAGTGATATTTTTGGCTCAGCTACATTAATTCTTTTGGATAAAGACAACCTCACAAGGCAATATGTAGATCGTTTTTTAAGTTCAAGTCATATTGAACCCAAAAATATAATTGAAGTCACCACCATGGACCTCTTAATTGAATTTGCAAAAACAGGTCTTGGAATTGCCTGTGTCATCAAAGAATTTGTAGAACAGGAATTAAATAATGGATCTCTGGTTGAGTATTGTGTTCCTTTTAGTATTCCTAAAAGGAATATCGGTTTTGTTTATCCTGAGTCAATATCACATTCTTCAGTCATGGAACGTTTTGTTTCTTTTTATCTGAATCAGCAATTCTGCAATCTGATTTAAAGCTGTATAAGTATTGCTCTGCAAGGGGCACCATCTGCGCCACCAAGATTCAGCGGAGCTGCATTTAATAAGTACTCTCCTTCTGGGACATCTTGTAATACGATTCCTTCCAGTAAAACAACTTCTTTTCCCAACAATTCTAAATGAACCGGAACCGGGTCTTCAATCGGTCCAACCGTCTGAGACTCGTTTCCAATTAGTTTTATATCATATTTGTTCAGTTCTTTTGCTGCTTCCAGCGTAATATAACATTCCCCTTTCAGTAAAAGCCTCTCACAAGGTGGTGTCATAAAACGAGTTATCTCATCTTTTGTTACAGCCCCCCGCGCTGAAACAACTTTTGCCATTCCGATCATACGGTCCAAATCAAGTTCGTCTACAGCTTTTCCATCATCAAG
The DNA here is from genome assembly GCA_003246295.1 of Clostridia bacterium. Lineage (GTDB taxonomy): Bacteria > Bacillota > Clostridia > Lachnospirales > Lachnospiraceae > SZUA-378. The sequence goes on from QKAS01000032.1 coordinate 14,019, forward strand.
AAAATGTTTTGGTGCATCCACATGCGTGCCATTATGTGCACACTGCCTGAAAACTGTCAAATTACAAACACCACCATTCGCAATGGAAACAGTTCTTTCAAAACTAGGAGCTTCATCTCCAGGAAAAACCCTGCAATGAAATACTTCCTGTGATATATCATACAACTTCATGATCTAGTCCTTTCCCATGCAGTAGTGGCCTCGCAATTTTTACATTAAAAAATTCTATTAAAGGACCCATAAAGAATGCGGTGACCAACGTTCCTACGCCAATGATTGCCCCTAAGAAAAATCCTGTCAATACACAGATCAAATCGGTAGCGATTCTGCAATATTGAAACTTTGCAATTTTTTTATCACTTAAAATCAATGCAATCGCATCATATGTGGAAACACCAAGATCTGCCGTATAATATAAAGCTGACGCAAAGCATATAATAATGATTCCTAATAACAAAAGTATGACTCTGGTAATAATACCAGGGTTATGTATTACTTTTCCCAAGAGATATAACGAAAGTTCTACCATATAACCCGTACCAAATATATTAATAAAAGTTGCAATTCCAATATAATGTTTATCTAAAACAAAGATCAGTAATAACATAACAAGGTTAATAATAGTGTATAATGTTCCAAATCCGATTGCAAAATTTTCAGTCACAACATTTGCAATTCCATTTGCAAAGCACTGGAATGGATCTGTTCCAAATAAGGAAAGCCGAAATAATCCCACACTGAATCCGCTGATACAAACACCTGCAAATGCCATAAGTACTCTTTTATTTTTCTGTTCCAATTTTTATTCCTTTCGATAAGAAAAAGGGAAGAAATTCTTCCCTTTTTCGGTCTAAATCAAATATTTTTTTGTATCTATCTTGAAATGTTCATTGATTAGTTATCCAGTAATTTTTTTCCATCATTCCAGCTGTAAAGTTTACGAAGTTCTGCACCAACTTTTTCAGAAGAATGTTCTGCGCCTCTTCTTCTCATTGCATTGAAATTAGGACAATTTACAGAATTTTCAAGAAGCCAGTTCTTAGCAAAAGTACCATCCTGAATGTCTGTTAATACCTGTTTCATTGCTTTTTTCGTTTCATCTGTAATAATCTTAGGTCCTGTAATATAGTCTCCATATTCAGCTGTATTGGAGATAGAATATCTCATACCTGCAAATCCACTTTCAAAAATAAGATCAACAATCAATTTCATTTCGTGAATACATTCAAAATATGCACTTTCAGGCTCATATCCCGCTTCTACAAGTGTCTCGTATCCAGCCTGCATCAATGCAGAAACACCACCACATAATACTGCTTGTTCTCCAAAGAGATCTGTTTCTGTTTCCTGTCTGAATGTTGTTTCAAGAACACCAGCTCTTGCACCGCCAATTGCAAGTGCATATGCAAGTGCTTTGTCATGTGCTTTTCCAGACGCATCCTGGTGAACGGCGATCAAACAAGGAACTCCTTTGCCTTCCTGGTATTGACCACGAACAGTATGTCCAGGACCTTTTGGAGCGATCATTGTAACATCTACATTTTTCGGAGGATTGATCTGACCAAAGTGGATGGCAAACCCATGTGCGAACATTAACATATTTCCTTCTTCAAGGTTTGGTTCAATACTATCTTTATACATTTTAGCTTGTTTTTCATCATTGATCAGCACCATGATAATGTCAGCTTTTTTTGCTGCTTCTGCTGCAGTATATACTTCAAATCCTTGTGCAACTGCCTTGTCCCATGAACGGGAGCCTTCATAAAGTCCGATAATAACATGGCATCCTGATTCTTTTGCGTTCAGTGCGTGTGCATGCCCCTGACTTCCATAACCAATTACTGCAATTGTTTTGCCTTCTAATAATGAAAGATTACAATCTTCCTGATAATAAATTTTTGCCATTTTTCTTCCTCCGTGATTCAACTGTTTCAATTTGATTTTTATAACTCAAAGGTTTCCCTAATTGCTAACTATTCGATCCAAATTACATTTTCTTTTCCACGACTCAGTCCTGCGATACCAGTTCTAGCAAGTTCTAAAATGTTATGTCCATCCAGAAGACTTATAAATGCTTCAATTTTTGCCTGATCCCCTGTCAACTCGATAATCAGAGAGTCTGGTGCAACATCAATGATATTGGCTCTAAATATATCTGTCAAAGCTACAATAGCCTGTCTTTGTTCCGTTGAAGCCTCTACTTTAATCAGACATAATTCGCGAAATACACTTTCTGCTGGCTTAAGTTCACGAATATCCCTAATGTCAATCAACTTTGCAACCTGCTTTTCAATCTGATCCAGAATTTCATCGTCACCTGTTGCAACAATAGTAATTCTTGTAAATCTTGGATCTGCAGTTTCTCCTGCTGTAATGCTTTCGATATTATAGCCTCTTCGACTGAAAAGACCGGAGATACGGCTTAAAACGCCTGATGTATTGTCAACTAACAGCTGAAACACTTTTCTTTGCATATTCTTCTTTCCTTCCTTGTCATACGATTAGTATTTTATCAAGCATTATCATATTTGTCAATAAAATGCAAGAGTAAAGGTTCTGTTTTTATGCATTATTACTCAAAGTTATAATGGGCATATCTTCTAGTTATCGCTTTCACTACACTTTTGTAACGCGAGCGTTCCTGTACGCGCTACTTCAACAATACTAATCGATTGAAGCAGACTGATAAATAATGTGATTTTTTCAGGAACTTCACATATTTGCAAAATCATAAGATTTTTCGACATATCTACGATTTCTGCCTTCATAACATCGCAGATTTCAAGAATATCTTTTCTGTTACCTTTATTGTATTTCACTTTAATTAACATTAACTCACGACAAATACTTTGATTTTCATCAAATGTTTTTACTTTAATAACATCCAATTTTTTATTTAACTGTTTTTCAATCTGTTCAATGGTACGTTCATCTCCCGATGAAAGTATGGTCATACAGGAAACATGTGGATCATCTGTCTCACCAACTGCAAGACTATCAATATTAAAACATCTTCTTGAAAAGAGACCAGCAACTTTGCATAATACACCAGATCTATTTTCAACTAAAACAGAATAGATTCTTTTTTTCATTTTACACATCCTTACTTTGTAGTATCCATAGGGTCAATCAGACATTCCATCAATGCAGTTTCATCATTTTTAAGAAAATCTTCTATGATTTGCTCAATATTTTCCATCGTATGTACTCTTATAAATGGCATAGTATATGCCTGAGAAAGTTTTTCTAAATCAGGGTTGCCACTTAAATCTACAACACAATAGTTTCCTTTATAAGTATTAGCCTGATATTCTCTTACGAGTCCCAGTACAGAATTGTTAAATACAATAACCTTAACTGGTATCTTATACTGTCTGATTGTAGCAAATTCCATCATGGACATTTGAAAAGAACCATCCCCACATACTGCAACTACCTGCTTTGACATATCTCCTTTTTTTGCACCCATGGCGGCAGGTATAGAATATCCCATTGTTCCCATCCCACCAGATGTTAAAAATCTTCCATCTTTCACAATATGGTTATCACAGGACCACATCTGATTCTGACCAACATCTGCTACATAAACTGCATCTGATTTCATTTTTTTTGATAAAATTCTAATAAATTCAGCAGGATCAACATAGTCAGGATCTGGTTTTCTGTGTCTTACCATTGTCATCTTATATTTTTCAAGAATGCCAATCCATTCTGAATAGTCGCTTTCCATTTCATGCTTCAGCATATAATGGAATATATGTTTTGCATCTCCTACCAAAGGAATGGTCGGACCTACATTTTTCCCAATTTCTGCCGGATCAACATCAATATGAACCAATACTTTATTTTCCGTGATCAAATCAGGTTGACTGACTGCGCGATCCGCTACACGCGCACCCACCATAATTAAAAGATCACTTTCATTCATTGCCCTGTTTGCATAGGATTTCCCATTGTTTCCTACCACACCAAAATACAATGCATGCTCTGTTGGCATCGCACCAATTCCCATCATTGTAGATACAACAGGGATATTGAATTTTTCAGAAAATTCCCGAAGCTCCTGTACAGAATCGCTTAAGAAAACACCTCCGCCAGCACATATAATTGGTTTTTTCGCCTTTTCAAGTTCTTTTAATACTTTTTTCATCTGTACAGAATGTCCCTGTACGGTAGGCTTATAAGTCCTTAAATTTACTGACTCAGGGTATTGAAAGTTTTTGATTGGCCCGTTTTGTATATCGATAGGAATATCAATCAAAACAGGTCCTTTTCTTCCTGTGTTGGCGATATAAAAAGCTTCCTTAAATACTCTTGGAATATCTTCTGTCCTTTTTACCAAATAGCTATACTTAACAAACGATTCAACAGCACCTGTAATATCCGCTTCTTGAAACACATCACTTCCAAGCAATTCACTGTTAACCTGTCCTGAGATACATACCATTGGAATGCTGTCTGCAAATGCGGTTGCAATTCCTGTAATCAGATTCGTTGCTCCCGGTCCGGAAGTAACGACACATACACCTACTTTTCCGGTCACTCTCGCAAGCCCGCTTGCTGCATGTGCAGCATTTTGTTCTGTTCTTACAAGAATACGTTCAATATCAGATTGTAATAAACTATTAAAAAAAGGACATATCGCAACTCCCGGATAGCCAAAAATTGTCGATACGCCTTCCAGTTCCAAACATTTTACCATTGCATCTGCGCCGTTCATACCGTCACCTAACCTCTCAACAAAATCTTGTATGCTGTAAATTGTATGACAACTCAAACTTGTAAAGTATATAATTTTACTATACAAGTTTTGAGAAGTCTTTTCTAAATTTTTACTATTATTGCATTTCATGACTGACATGTCAATAAGAAATCAACAGTTCGCATGTCTATTTTCCGTTATCACGGAAATTAATCTGCGATACCAAGAATTCTCTTCGTCAGTCTGACGGCATCTGCTGCATCTTTTGAATATCCATCAGCACCAATTTCATCTGCATAATCCTGTGTAATAACTGCGCCACCAATGATAATTTTTGCATTCACGCCATTTTCTCTGGCATAATCAATTACATGTTTCATTTCTTTCATTGTCGTTGTCATAAGTGCCGATAATGCAATAATGCTTGCATGCTGCTCTTTTGCCACCTGAATAATCGTTTCTTTTTTAACATCCTTACCAAGATCAATCACTTTAAAACCATGATTTTTTAACATAAGGGCAACCAGATTTTTCCCAATATCATGAATGTCACCTGCAACGGTAGCAATCACAATCACTGGCATGTCATGTTCTCCATTTTGTTCCATTAAATAAGGCTCTAAATATTCTATTGCAAGTTTCATACTTTCCGCACTTGCAATTAATTGCGGTAAAAAATATTTACCTCTGTCAAATAATTCACCAACATCATTAATTGCCGGAAGAAGTATTGTGTTTAATAAGTCAGAAGGCTTGTTGCCTGATTCTATTGCAGCTTTTGTTTGTGCGACAATACCGGCTCTGTTTCCTTTTAGCACAGATTCATGCAACTGTTCCAAAATGTTTTTTTCGATTTTTATCGCTTGTTCCTGTATCCCGGAAGTATTTGATTTGGATTCTTTTTGCAGATTCATAGCATTGATATATGCAAGATCAGAAGCTTCTTTATTTAATAAAAGATCACTTGCCAGTGCACAAGATGTTAATAATTCCTGATTTGGATTTGCGATAGCTGTCGTAAGACCTTCTCTGATCGCCATTGTAAGAAATGTCGTATTAATATAGCCTCGTTCTGGCAGACCAAAGGAAATATTAGATAAACCGCAGGTCGTTGCAAGTCCATTTTCTTTACAGTATCGAATTGTTTCCAATGTTTCAAGTGCAGCTTTTTTATTAGCACCAACAGTTGTCACAAGACCGTCAACAATAATGTCTTCTTTTTTCATACCAAGTTCAAGCGCTCTCTTGGTAATTGCATTAATAATATCAATCTTTTCTGAAAGACTTTCTGGAAGGCCACGATCAGATAATGGTAACAGAATAAACATTGCGCCATATTTTTTAGCAAGTGGCAATAGATTACTATATTTTACCGCTTCCAACGAAATGGAATTCATGAGTGCCCGGCCTGGATAATGGCGAAGCGCTGCTTCCATAACTTCCACGGAGCTCGTATCAATGGTAAGCGGCAGGGATGTAACTCCGCCTATTTCCTCTAATGCATTACGCATTAGTTCTTTTTCATCAACACCACTCATGCCCATATTAACATCAAGTATAGCGGCCCCGCATTGTTCTTGCTCTTCTGCGAAAGAAATGACCATATCAAACTTATTTTCTAATAATTCCGCCTGAAGTTTTTTCTTCCCTGTTGGATTGATTCTCTCTCCGATAATCATAAATCTATCGTTCAGTCCAAAAGAAAGAGATTGTCTTTCTGAAGCCAGATAGCGTTTCCCAGTCATAGCTCTTTTTTTGACCGGCATATGGCCTAATTTTTTTGATAATGCTTTCATGTGAGCAGGCGTTGTTCCACAGCATCCACCCATAATCATGGCGCCAGCTTCGTAAATTTGCATCATTTCTGTAGCAAATGTATCTGCATCCATATCATAGACTGTATTCCCATCAATATCTAAAGTAGGCATCCCTGCATTTGGTTTTGCAATGATTGGTATCGTCGTTACACTTGCCATATCCTTGATGATTACACCCATTTTATCAGGGCCTGTAGAACAGTTCGCGCCAATTGCATCAGCACCTAATGATTCCAGTACAATGGCAGCAGTTTTTGCATCTGTACCAAATAAAGTTCTTCCATCAGATTCAAATGTCAATGTTACTATGACTGGCAAATCACATACTTCTTTTGCTGCAATTAACGCTGCTCTTGATTCCTGAAGACTCATCATGGTCTCAATTGCAAGCAGGTCTACGCCACCTTCTATAAGGTATTGAATCTGTTCTTTATAAATCGTGATCAGTTCTTCAAATCCCATTTTCCCCATAGGACTTAACTGTTCACCTGTCATGGTAATATCTCCTGCCACATATCCTCTACCATCAACAGCTTCTTTTGAGAGACCAACCAACGCTATATTAATTTCTCTGATACGATCTTCAAGATGATACTCCATTAACTTAATCCGATTACTCGTAAACGTAGGTGCATATACAATATGACTCCCCGCTTCTATATATTCACGTTGTAACCCTATCAATGCTTCTTTATTGCTTAAAATCCATTCTTCCGGACAGACACCGGCAGGCATACCACGCTTAATCAGATTGGAACCGGTAGCTCCGTCAAGAAAGACCAGATTACAATTACATAATTCACTAAATTGTTGTTTTGTCATAATAAACTCTCCTAACAATTATCTTTTATCCAAGTAACGTATTACATTAAGATATTAGCATCAAAATCATAACACGAATTGGCGCTATGGGCAAACTCTTTTGTTCATATCCTTGATTTAAGATTACAGATATGGTAAATTAAATTATTGGGTTTTGTAATAAAAGCGCAAAACAAATGTAATATTCGGGGGTTAGTATGAACAAAAAAATTCTGATACCATTTTTACTTGCCGGTTGTCTGTTCTCTTTGACAGGGTGCGGTAAAGACCAGTCTCTAGAAACTTATAAAGAAAACATGACCGTCTTCTGTAATAATATTATTGCACAAAATGAAGTAATCAATTCCATTGATCCTGCTTCTGAAACTGCAACTGAAGATCTTCTTACAAGTCTTGATACCATTGAAGCAGAATTTACTACACTTGCGGACATGGAAGTTCCAGAACAATTCAGCGCCATAGAGTCATTGGCGGATGAAGCTGGCGCATATATGACTGAGGCCGTTTCTCTCTATCACGAGGCGTTTGGTGCCGCCGTTTATGATGATACTAAGGCTCAGCTCGCAGCGCAAAGTTATCAGCGTGCTATCAAAAGAGTTCAGTATATTGGTGATATTCTTATGGGGCAGCTGCCTGACGATGAAAATGTTGAAATTACTTATGAAGATTCTACCTCAGATGATAGTCAGACTGCAGAGTAAATTGATCTTATAAAACATGTTGTTAATTTTTAATATCTAAATAAAATATATTTAAAAAGGAGAAGCAATTTCGCTTCTCCTTTTCTTTTAATTATTTACTTTAAATTTCTTAGAATTTACCAGCGTTCGCTGCTTCTTCAATTGAAACTGCAACCGCTACTGTCATACCAACCATAGGGTTATTTCCAGCGCCGATGAGACCCATCATTTCAACGTGAGCTGGTACAGATGAAGATCCTGCAAACTGTGCATCAGAGTGCATACGCCCCATAGTATCTGTCATACCGTAAGAAGCTGGTCCAGCTGCCATGTTATCTGGGTGAAGTGTACGTCCTGTACCACCACCAGAAGCAACTGAGAAATACTTTTTACCCTGTTCCATACATTCTTTTTTGTAAGTACCTGCAACTGGATGCTGGAATCTTGTAGGGTTGGTTGAGTTACCTGTGATAGAAACGTCAACTTTTTCTTTGTGCATAATTGCAACACCTTCAGTTACATCGTTTGCACCATAGCAGTTAACTTTTGCACGAAGTCCTTCTGAATATGATTTTCTAAATACTTCTTTTACTTCACCTGTATAATAATCCATATCTGTTTCAACATAAGTAAATCCGTTGATACGGGAAATAACCTGTGCAGCATCTTTTCCAAGTCCGTTTAAGATAACTCTTAAAGGTTGTTTTCTAACTTTGTTTGCTTTTTCAGCGATACCAATTGCACCTTCAGCAGCTGCAAATGATTCGTGTCCAGCAAGGAAAGCAAAACATTCTGTTTCTTCTTCAAGAAGCATTTTTCCTAAGTTACCGTGGCCAAGACCAACTTTACGCTGATCTGCTACTGATCCCGGAATACAGAATGACTGAATACCTTCACCAATTGCTGCAGCAGCATCTGCTGCTTTTCTACAACCTTTTTTGATTGCGATTGCTGCGCCTACAATATAAGCCCATTTCGCATTTTCAAAGCAGATTGGCTGAATGCTTTCAACCTGTTTGTATACATCAAGTCCAGCATCTTTTGTAATTTTTTCAGCTTCTTCAATGGAAGAAATTCCGTAGCTGTTTAAAACTTCATTTATCTGTTTAATTCTTCTTTCGTATGATTCAAATAAAGCCATTATTATTTCCTCCTTCTCTTATTCTTCTCTAGGATCAATGATCTTAACTGCATCTGCTACACGGCCATACTGTCCTTTAGCTTTTTCCCATGCGGTGTTCGCATCATCACCTTTTTTGATGAAATCAGTCATTTTTCCAAGGCTGACGAACTGATATCCGATGATTTGATCTTCTGCATCAAGAGCGATTCCAGTTACATAACCTTCTGCCATTTCAAGATAACGAGGTCCTTTTGCAAGTGTTCCATACATAGTACCAACCTGAGATCTTAAACCTTTACCTAAATCTTCAAGTCCAGCACCGATTGTAAGTCCACCTTCTGAGAAAGCACTCTGTGTACGTCCGTAAACGATCTGTAAGAATAATTCTCTCATAGCTGTATTGATTGCATCACATACCAAGTCAGTATTTAATGCTTCTAAAACGGTTCTTCCTGGAAGGATTTCAGAAGCCATAGCTGCTGAATGTGTCATTCCTGAACATCCAATGGTTTCTACAAGCGCTTCCTGAATGATACCCTCTTTTACGTTTAATGTAAGTTTACAAGCTCCCTGCTGTGGTGCACACCAGCCAACACCGTGTGTCAGACCGGAAATGTCTTTAACTTCTTTTGCTTTTACCCATTTTGCTTCTTCAGGGATAGGCGCACAACCGTGATTAACACCCTGTGCCACTGTACACATTTGTTCTACTTCATGTGAATAAATCATGTGAAATCTCCTTTCAATTCTGTGAACATTATTTTGATGGCTGTATCACACGGGAATTGTGTATACCGCCAAGAATAACCAACCTATTTTCTCACAAATACCTTAAAAAATCCAGTACTATTTTTGTTTCTTAAAATATCATTTTATTTCTTTCTATATTAAGAAAGCATCATACGATCATTGGCAAACTCTCCGCCACTCGCTTCTTCAAATTTAGCAAGTAAATCTGAAACATGAAGATTCTTTTTTTCTTCTCCCGAAACATCATATATAATTCTTCCTTCATGCATCATAATCAGCCTGTTCCCCATTCTGATTGCATCCTTCATGTTATGTGTAACCATTAAAGCGGTCAGATTGTCTTCATTTACAATCAGTTCTGTCAGATCTAAAACTTTTTTCGCTGTTTTAGGATCCAGTGCGGCTGTATGTTCATCCAGTAATAAAATTTTGGGTTTTTGTAATGCTGCCATTAGTAATGTCAGCGCCTGTCTCTGTCCGCCTGATAATAAACCCACTTTAGAAGACATTCTCGTTTCAAGGCCAAGATCCAGTTCTTTCAAGCGTTCAAAATAAAGCTCTTTTTCTTCTTTTGTAATTCCCCAGCTCAGACCACGTTTTTTACCACGGCGATAGGCAAGTGCAAGGTTTTCCTGAATTTCCATTCCCGCTGCTGTTCCGCGCATTGGATCCTGAAATACTCTTCCAAGATATGCTGCTCTGGCATGTTCCGGCATCCTTGAGATGTCAATATTGTCTAATAAGATAACACCAGCATCAATCGGATATACACCCGCTATCATATTTAATAATGTTGATTTTCCTGCTCCGTTGCCACCGATAATCGTAACAAAATCACCTGGCTTCATTTCAAAATCAATATTATTTAAAGCAGTCTTTTCATTAATCGTTCCTATATTAAATGTCTTTTTTACATTTGTAATCTTTAGCATTATTTTGTACCTCCTGTTGTATAAGAAGCTCGAAGCCGCCACTTATCAAGCATGACCGGAATACAAAGCGCAAGTGCAACAATGATTGCTGAAATCAGTTTCATATCATTTGCATCCATACCAAGCTGAAGTACTATCGCTCTTATAATAAAATAAACAACTGATCCGACAACCGCTGAAGTAAGTTTACTGCCAAAGGATCTAAGTTTCCCTAACAACATATCACCAATAACGATTGCAGCAAGTCCAATTACAATAGCACCGGTACCCATACCAACATCACCATATTTCTGATTCTGACATACAAGTGCGCCCGAAAGACCAACGAGTCCATTACTGAGCATTAATGCAATCATTTTTGTCTTCTTCGTGTTAACCCCAAGTGCACGTATCATATCTTCATTATTGCCAGTTGCTCTCAGTGCTGAACCAATTTCAGTACCAAAAAACCAATATAAGGCAACGATACATAAAATTGCAAAAACAACACCGATCAGCATGGTAGCGATCGGCTGAGATAAACCTGTCAATGCCATCAGCTGTGTTACAATGGTATCTACTTTTAAAAGTGGAATGTTACTTCTTCCCATAATCCTAAGATTAATCGACCAAAGTGCGATCTGCGTTAAAATTCCTGCAAGAATCGCGGGTATTTCAAATACTGTGTGTAACAGACCCGTTACTGCTCCTGCTAATACACCTGCAAAAGTTGCAATCACAAGCGCAAGAACCGGTGATACTCCATGATTGACTACTAACATTGCACAAACACATCCACCCATTGCAAAACTACCATCAACCGTAAGATCCGCAATGTTTAATATTTTATATGTAATGTATACCCCAAGTACCATGACTCCCCATAAAATTCCTTGCGTCAGAGCTCCTTGCATTGCCATCAGGACACCGCCTATATTCATAACCCTACCTCCGTCTGTTATTATTCAAAACTAACTAAAATATAATACCATAAATTCATAGATTAAAAAAGAGATATTGTAGATTTTTTATCAAAAAAAGACAGATCATCTTATCGACAATCTGTCTCTAAATGCAATAGAAATCAGAATCAATTCTTACACAAATATACTGTGTGAAATCAATTATTTAGCATATGCAGAAAGGTCAATGCCAAGCGTTGCTGCTGTTTCATCATTTCCAGCAAATTCACACTGTTCTGCTGTAAGGTAACCAATTGGTGTTTCTGCTGTTGTTGCTTCACCTTTTAAGATTTTAACAGCCTGTTGTGCAGTCATTTTACCAAGATTATAATAATCGATACCATAAGTTGCCAGTCCGCCTGCTTCCACCATTCCGGCTTCTCCACAGATAACTGGAATTTTATTTTCATTTGCAACCATTGCTACTGTTGTCATACCTGCAGCGATCATATTATCTGTAGGTGCATAAATTACATCTACTTTGCTGACTGCTGATTCAACAACTGACTGAATTTCGTTTGAACTTGATACTGTAAATTCTTCCCATGCAAGACCAGCTGCTTCGATTTCAGCTTTTGCAATATCTGCCTGGAAAATAGAATTATCTTCTGCGGAACAGTAAAGTATACCAACTGTTTTTGCTTCTGGAAGAATCTCTGTTAATAATGCGATCTGTTCTTTTACAGGAGTAAGATCTGAAGTACCGGAAACATTTCCGCCAGGTGCTTCGTTAGACGTAACAAGACCTGATGTTTCAGGATCCGTTACTGCTGTGACAAGAATTGGAATGTCTGTAGTTTTACCAGCTACTGCCTGTGCAGCTGGGGTTGCAATCGCAAGAATTAAATCATTTCCATCATTCACAAGTTTGGATGCAATCGTATCACATGCCGTCTGATCTCCCTGTGCATTCTGCTGATCTACAGTATATTTAATTCCAGCTTCATTTAATCCATCAATAAATCCCTGATTAGCAGCATCCAGTGCAGCATGTTCTACCAACTGGATTACACCAATCTTATATTCTTTTTCTGCTGTATCTGCAGCTGCAGTTTCTTCTGTAACAGCTTCTTCTGTCTCTGCTTCATCGGCAACAGCTTCTTCTGTAGCAGGTTCTGTAGTTTCAGCTGCAACTTCTTCTGTTTTAGCACCACATCCTGCAAGTACTGATAATGACATACAGGTTACTAACATCATAGCCAATAATTTTTTCATAACATTTCCCTCTCTTTTGCTTTCATATTTCTTGCATTGTTTAATACTTTAATGTTTAACGCTTTTAAGTATTAAAGCGTTAAATGTATACTAAGAAATATATCGGAAAAGTTATTTTTTGTCAATTCTTTTCTATGATTTCTCCCTGCTTTTTATATATGCTTTTTTTCGCAACATAACCTCGCACCATTGATAGTGGATATATCTGAGCTTCTCTTCCAATAATCGTCCCAGGGTTCAGGACAGAATTACATCCCACTTCAACGTGGTCACCAATCATAGCCCCCACTTTTTTTAAGCCTGTTTCAATTTTAGAACCGCTTGATTGTAGTGTAACTAATGTTTTATCACTTTTTACATTTGAAGTAATGGAACCAGCTCCAAGATGTGCTTTATATCCAAGAATACTGTCTCCTACATAATTATAATGCGGTACCTGCACTTTATTAAATAGTATTACATTTTTAAGTTCTGTAGAATTCCCTACAACAGCGCCTTTTCCAACAATCGCATTTCCTCTGATAAATGCACAATGCCTTACTTCTGCTTCTTCATCAATAATACAAGGGCCTTTGATCAGCGCGCTTGGATAAACTTCAGCAGATTTAGCAATCCAGATAAATTCTCCTTTTTGTTCAAAACGTTCTGGATCAAGCTTCGGTCCGATAGACTTAATATATGCTCCAATTTCCGGAAGGACTTCCCATGGATATTCATTTTTATCAAGAAGTGGTGCTGCAATTGATTCTCTTAAATCAAATAAGTTTACTGATTTTACTTTTTCCATACATGTCTCCTGTGCTTATTTATAATATGTAGATAGATACTGATATCGTCTTTGAATTTCACTTTCATTTCTGATACTTTTTACCTGATTTGTTTTACTTCTTACAAAATCATCCAATTTTTTCATATATTCTTCTTCTGTGATTTCACCTTGCGCAACCATAGTAAGCCCTTTTTCCCAGCTGGCTGTCAATTTGGGATTTAAAAGTGCTCTTATAGAATTATGAACAACTTCATAAATCATTTCGCCCATTTTTGTAGGCATAATTATCTGTGTTTTTTTATTTGTAGAAATATATTTTATATGATTGAGTTTTTTTAGAATCTCAGCACGCGTTGCAGAAGTTCCAATTCCACTTCCTTTGATTTGCGCTCTTAATTCTTCATCTTCAATCAACTGACCTGCATTCTCCATGGCCAATATGATAGAGCCCGAATTGTATCGTTTTGGTGGTGAGGTCTTCCCCTCTTTCACCGTGAGATTATTCAAATTCAGTGATTCTCCCTTTTTCATCTGTTCCAAAATAGATAAAAATTCAGCATCAAGAACTTTTTCTTCTGCATCTGATTCTGTCTTATCATCACCTTGTTCTTCTGTGTTTCCAGTCTGTTCTGAAACATCTTTTTCTTTTGCTGTTGTTTCCTTTTTCTTGATAAAGGAAAGTTCGGTCATTGGAAGATAGCCCGGCTCGGCAAGCACTTTAAAACTGGAGAAAAATTTTTCTTCTTTAAGTCTGATTGTGACAAGTACTTTTCGATATACCGCTGCAGGATAAAAAACAGCCAGAAATCTTCTTGCAATTAACTCATAAACATGAGAAGCAACCGGTGTCAGAGAACTCAAAGTTCCAATTCCCTGTCCGGTAGGAATAATTGCGTAATGATCTGTAATTTGTTTGTCATTCACGTAGCGTGTGTTTTTTAACCCTGTATATGCTTTATTATTTAAAATCTCTTTCGCAAACTCAGACAAAATAGGATAATTCGTAAGTCCCTTTATATTCTTATCAATTTCTTTTGCAACCGCAGTAGATAAAACCCTTGCATCCGTTCTTGGATATGTGGTCAATTTTTTCTCGTATAATTCCTGGACAATGCGAAGTGTCTCATCAGGTGATATTTTAAATAATTTGGAACAATCATTTTGCAACTCTGCAAGATTATACAATAGGGGCGGATTTTTATTTTCTTTCTTTTTTTCCAAAGAATCAACAACCGGTATTTCTGGCGGATCCAGCAATGCTTCTATTAAAAGCAGTGCATCTTTTTCCTCTTTGAATCCATTTTCTTTATAAAGAATTGGAGACTGAAAATATTTTGACGCCTCGACTGCTTTCCACTCTGCATCAAAATCATGTTCTCGAAACTTAAAATTGCCTATGACTCTATAAAATGGAGTTTCTGTAAAATTTCTAATCTCACGTTCTCTGTCAACCACCATTCCAAGTACACAAGTCATGACACGTCCAACTGAAATCACAGCTCTGTCTTCTTTCAGATGTGTTTTCACAGAATTCGAATATTTTAAAGTCAGGACTCTGGAAAAATTAATTCCCATCAGATAATCTTCTTTTGCTCGTAAAAAAGCAGATGCACTTAGATTGTCATAATCGGATAAATCTTTTGCTGTTTCAATTCCTCTTCTGATTTCATCCTCAGTCTGCGAATCAATCCAGACTCTTTTACGCTGCTTATTCGAAACCTCAGCCTGCATTTCAACCAGGCGATAGATATACTCTCCTTCACGTCCCGAGTCTGTGCATACATAAATTACGCCAACGTCAGGTTTATTTAGAATACTTTTCACAATATTGAACTGCTTCTTTACGCTGTCTATTACTTCATAACGAAATGTGTCTGGAATAAAGGGTATGGTATCAAAGCTCCATCTTTTATAAATTGGATCATAACTTTCCGGATAACTCATTGTTACAAGATGACCAACGCACCAAGTAACATAAGATTGTTCTGATTCCATATAACCATCTCTGTTGTGAAACTTTTCATTCAGCGCCTTCGCAAATTCTTTTGCTACGCTGGGTTTTTCTGCGATAAAGACTTTTTTAGATACTAAATTATTTTCACCCATGGATCAACCTTCCATCCGGCCAAAGTAATAAAATCCCTTGCTCTCATCCAGACTGACTGAAACAATCTTACCAATTAGTTCCGTTCCGCCTTTAAAGTGAACAAGTGTATTGTTAGACAATCTGCCCGTCACAAGGCTATTGTCATGCTCATTTATTTCCTCTACCAATACAGGCATGACCATGCCTGTCAACTTTCCAGCTCTTTGTCTTGCTGCTTTTTGCACTTCTTTCAAAAGCCTGTCAAATCCAGTCTTGACTTCTTCTTCTGGAACCTGATTTTCCATAGCTGCGGCAGGGGTTCCTGTTCTTTTTGAATAAATAAATGTAAATGCGTTGTCAAATTGAACTTCTCTGATCACATCAATTGTTTTATCAATATCTTCTGCAGTTTCTCCAGGGAATCCGACTATGATATCTGTTGTCAGTGATATATCAGGAATTTCTCTTCTGATTTTTTCTGCAAGTTCCAAATATTGCTCTCTGGTATATTTTCGATTCATAGCCTTTAATATATTGTTACTTCCTGATTGAAGCGGAAGATGCAGATGGCGGCATATTTTTCCTGATTCTTTGATGGTCTGTATTAATTCATCAGAAAGATCTTTTGGATGGGATGTCATAAAACGAATGCGTTCAAGTCCCTCAATCTTTTCTATTTCTCTTAGTAACCCAGCAAAACTGACAGGATGTTCTAAATTCTTACCATAGGAATTGACGTTCTGTCCCAAAAGCATAACTTCTACAACACCATCTTCTACCAGACCTTTAATTTCTTTTATAATGTCTTGTACTTCTCTACTTCGTTCACGTCCTCTGACATAAGGCACAATACAATAACTACAGAAATTATCACATCCAAACAAAATGTTGATTCCTGATTTGAAATGATATTTTCTATCTACAGGCAATTCTTCTACGATCTTATCGGTCTCTTTCCAGATATCAATGACCATTCTGTCGGATTCAAACATATCAAATAAAAGTTGTGCAAACTTATAAATATTGTGTGTCCCAAACACTAAATCAACAAAAGGATAACTTTTTTTAAGTTTATCGATCACACTCTGTTCCTGCATCATACATCCGCAAAGTGCTATTCTCATGGATGGATTTTTTTTCTTGATGGTACCTAATGCCCCCAGCCTTCCATATACTTTCTGGTTCGCATTATCTCTTACTGTACAGGTATTATAAATTACAAAATCCGAATACTCCGAATCAGACTCTTCATATCCTACTGTTTTTAAAATACCAGTCAGTTTTTCTGAGTCTCTTGCATTCATCTGGCACCCAAAAGTTACAACACAAAATGTAGGTTTTCTTGATAATTTTGCTTCCAAAAGTGCAACTTTTTCTTTTACTTTTTCTATATATTCATATTGTACTTGTTTTTCCTGTTCACTTACCAGTGTTACTTCTCTGCTCAAAACTTTTCACTCCGTTATTCTCTAATCTGTCCATTTCCATAAATCAAATACTTATAAGATGTTAGTTCATTGAGTCCCATTGGTCCTCTGGCATGAATTTTTTGTGTGCTGATCCCAATCTCCGCGCCAAATCCGAACATGAAACCATCTGTAAATCTTGTTGAAGCATTTACATAAACACAAGCTGCATCTATTTCTCGCAAGAATTTTTCTGCATGTTCTTTATTCTCTGTAATAATAGATTCAGAATGTTTCGTATTATAAAAATTAATATGATCAATGGCCTCTTTTATGGAATCTACAACTTTGATTGAAATTATTAAATCAAGATATTCGCTGCCAAAATCTTCTTCTGTTGCTTTGACTGCATCAGGTAATATTTTTATTACTTCTTCATCTCCACGTATCTCTACGTTATATTTTTTTAAAGCTTCTGAAATCAATGGCAATGCTTTTAAGGCGATTGATTTGTGAATTACCATGGATTCACATGCATTGCATACTCCAATTCTTTGTGTTTTTGCATTGATTAGAATTGGAATTAATTTCTCAAGATTTGCTTCATCATCTACATAGATATGGCAGTTTCCTGTTCCTGTTTCTATCACTGGAATTGTACTGTTTTCTTTCACTGTCCTAATGAGTCCGGCACCACCACGTGGTATTAAAAGATCTACATAGTCACTTAACTTCATAAAAGCTTTTGCTGTTTCTCTGTCTGTAGATTCAATCAACTGGATACAATCTGGACTGATATTATTTTCTGACAAAGCTTTTCTAATGCTGTTTGTAATTGCAGTATTGGAATGAAGCGCGTCACTACCACCTTTTAGAATCACTACATTTCCTGTTTTAAAACAGAGTGAGAATGCATCTGCAGTAACATTAGGTCTGGACTCATAGAATATACCAATAACACCAATGGGTACTCTGACCTTTTTTATTAACAGATCATTCGGTCTTTTGATCGTTTCAAGAATTTCGCCAATCGGGTCAGTTAGCTCTATCACTTGCTCAATCCCCCTGGAAATATCCTTGATTCTCTCTTTTGTCAGACGCAGTCTATCTACCATTCCAGGATGCATGCCCGCATCTTCTGCTTCTCTGATATCAATATCATTTTGTGATAATAGATAGGTTGTATCCTCTAATAAAATCTTTGCTGCATCTGCTAATACTTTATTTTTTAGTTCTGTTGAAAGATTTTGCAATTCATACTTTGCCGTAACTGCTTTTTTACCCATTCTTATTAAATCAGTCATATCTGTACTCCTTCGGCATATGCCACTCAAATCAGCCTGTCTTCTGTAATGATGCAATCTGGTCTGATGTCAAATTCTGTTGCAGGAATATGCTCAACAATCTGACATTCAAGCGCAAGCGCTACTGTATCTAATGCTGCATTGTTGCTTAAAAATTTATCATAGTATCCTTTGCCATATCCAAGACGATTTCTCTTTTGATCAAAGGCAACACCAGGCATAATGACCAGACTTTTATCTTTTTGATGATTCATTGCAAAATTAAGTTCCGGACATTCTAGCGGTTCCTGAATCCCTTTATAAAAACCTTTGAGTTCTTCTAATTGTCTGATTTTATAAAAGAGAATTTGATCACCACAAACTTTTGGACAGTAGACCGATTTTTTGCATGAAAGTGTTGATATCATCATCTGATGTGTTATCACTTCATGGTTATAATCCGCATAAAACAAAATATTATCAGCTTCTAAAAACTTCTTGAGTGCAAATAATCTGTTCTGAATTTTGTTACTTTTTTCAATCAGTTCATTTATTGGGATCTGAGACCTGATGCTTAAAATATTCTTTCTAATTTGTTCTTTTGTTTCCATACTTTTCACCAAGATTTGTAATACTTCCGTCTTCATTCTGAATACTGATCTGGTTTAATTGACCTCTCAAATTATTTCTGACAGACGCTATATAGGCACTTCTGAGTTCTGCCTGTTCTTTTTTTTCAGCTTCATTTAAACCTTCAGCCTGCGATTTATGGTAAAGTTCATTAATTCTATTAATCATTTCATCATTCATATGATATCTATTCCCACTCTTTCATAACTTATTGATTCATATTTGCTACAAAATCTTCAAGATAAAAATTTTCGTCTTTATGTGATTTGAAAATTGTACCGTACTCTCTTCCATCCATAATACGATGCAGAATACGAACATCCTTTCCATTCGCAATAATCATATCTGCACCTGCACTTGTTGCAATCTTTGCTGCAATCAGTTTTGTATTCATTCCACCTGTTCCTACATTACTTCCAGTCGTTGCTTTTCCCATACTCATTAAATCATCATCAATTCTTTCTACTGTACTTATAAACTCTGCATTTTTATTTTTTCTCGGATCATCTGTATACAATCCATCAATATCAGACAATAAAATAAGAAGATCTGCATCAATAAGCGCTGTTACAATTGCTGATAATGTATCATTATCTCCGATTACAATTTCGTAGGTTGCAACAGTATCATTTTCATTAACAATAGGAATTACCCCAAGTTTTAACAACTCTGCAAATGTATTGTGGGCATTAAATCGATTCAGATTGTCAACAATAGTATTTTTTGTCATTAGAATTTGTGCCGTCACCTGATTATACTCTGCAAAAATTTTTTGATATGTCATCATAAGCCTTGCTTGTCCTATGGCAGCACATGCCTGTTTCACAGCAATTTCATTATCACCTGGTTGTATATTGACTGCCTTTTTCCCTGCTGCAATTGCTCCCGAGGTAACAAGAACAACATCTTTCCCTTGATTTCTGAGATTACAAAGTTCTCTTACCAGTACTTCAAGTTTAATATAATCAAACTCTCCCGTTTCCGGATGCTGAAGGGATGAAGAACCAATTTTAACTACGATTCTTTTTTTATCTTTTAATTGCTCTCTGGTTTTTTTCAAGTGGATACCTCCAGTTATATTATTCTGCAAATCTTTTATAGTGCATTCCAATTGCTTCTGCAACTTTAATTCCATCCATTGCAGCAGATGTGATTCCGCCAGCATACCCTGCGCCTTCACCACATGGGTAAATTCCTTCAATATTGCTCGAAAGTGTCTTTTCGTTTCTTACCATGCGAATTGGCGAAGATGTCCTGCTTTCGATTCCTGATAAGATTACCGCAGGGTCAGAAAAACCAGGAATCATTCGACCAAACTGTTCCATTCCCTCTATAAAAGACTGGTTAATACTCTCAGAAAAAATATCCCTTAAATCTGTAAGACAATAAGCACCTTTCATTGCAGGTTCATACTCCAAGGATTCTTTTGTGCTTACTCTATGTTGCTTAAAATCCCCATATAATTGAACAGGTATCATTCCATTCCCAGCCTGATATGCCTTTTCTTCAAGACCTCTTTGAAACACAACCCCTGCGAGAGGATGATTGCTTCCAAAATCAGCTTGTGAGACAGAAACTATAATTGCACTATTTGCATTGAGACCATCCCGTTTGCTATAACTCATTCCATTGACTGCCATTCTTTTTTCTTCTGAAGATGCGTTTACTACATACCCACCAGGACACATACAAAATGAATAAACACCTCTATTTCCCTCTGTATGTGCTGTTACCTTATAGGCTGCATTTGGAAGACATTCCGGATAATCATTACCATATTGTGCACAATTAATCAATGACTGTCTATGCTCAACCCGAAATCCAACAGCAAAGCTTTTTGGCTCCATTAATATCTTCTTTTGATAGAGCATTTCAAAGGTATCACGGGCACTGTGTCCGATCGCCAGTACTGCGATTTCACATGCTATTTCTTCTCCATCCTGTAATCGTAGACCCGTCAACTTACCATTTTTTATAATAAGATCAGATACTTTTTTCTGATATCTGACTTCACCCCCGGCATTTATTATTTCCTGCCGTAGTGTTTTCACAATTTCAATCAATTGATCCGTTCCAAGATGGGGCTTAGCCTCATATAATATTTCTTCCAAAGCTCCAGCAGCTACCAATGTACGTAAAACTTCCTTATTTCTTCCGTATTTGTCTTTTACGAGAGTGTTTAGTTTGCCGTCTGAAAAAGTGCCTGCACCACCTTCGCCAAATTGAACATTTGATTCAGGATTTAGTATACCATGATTCCAAAATGTTTCAACTGTCAGCTTACGGCTGTCAGCATCTTCTCCACGCTCAAGCAAAATTGGTCTATAACCATTTTTTGCCAGATAGATTGCACAGAATAATCCTGCTGGTCCAGCTCCGATAATAACAGGTCTACTTTTTAGTGTTTCCATTCCTGTATCTGGAAAATGATAATCCTCTTCCACAACGGTTGCTACATTTGGGTTTTTGAAGTTTTTCCTAAGGGTGATCCCATTCTGAAGTACGACATCAACAGTGAATATAAAAAATAGATCTGGTTTCTTTCTGGCATCAATAGATTTTCTAATAATCTGTATTGTTTTTATATCTTGTTCTCGTATCAATAAAATTTTAGCACAACGCCGAGTAAGACTTTTCATTCCTTCAACTTCATATTCTTCCGGTTTTACTTTAATCTGACCTATTCGAATCGTTTGTTTTTTCATTTTTTCTCTTTCTATATCATAATTTCAACGCTGCCATCTTTCCTGCGACATACCCTGACGACCATGCCCACTGAAGATTATACCCACCGCATCGTCCATCAACATTTAAAATTTCCCCTGCAAAAAAAAGTCCGGGGATGTGTAATGACTCACATTGGTCACTTAATTCCATGCAACTAATCCCGCCTCTGCAAACCTGCGCATTGGTAAATGGATTGGTGTTCACAACTCTAACATACCAGTTTTTGATTCTATGAACCAATTTTTCAAGATCCTGAGATTTCAAAGCTGATACTTTATCCTCTGGTCTATAACCACTTTGCTTTAATATCATATATAAAAGTTTCTTATGAATAAATCCATACAATGCTTCTTCGTAACTAACGGACTGTTTCAGATTGTAAAGACGATCAATCTGCGCTTGTATCTGCATAAAAAGTTTATTTTCTTTTATGCCAGGTATGAAATCTATTGAAACTTCTACACGCTTTTTATTATCTAAAGCTTCTGCCGCCGTACCACTTAATTGAAAAACAGGGATCCCTGAGATACCATAATCTGTTAATTGCAACTCTCCTGATTCTGTTGTTACTGTTTTGCCATCAATGCACAATCTAAGTAATGCTTCGCATCTCACTCCTGCTATTGATTTAAAATAAGTTTCACTGCTTCTGAGTTGAACCAAAGATGGAAGCGGTTTTATAATCTTATGTCCAAATCGCTCTGCAAATGTATAGCCACTTCCATCAGATCCCGACTGAGGTGCGGCCTTTCCACCACAAGCAAGAATAACACAGTCAAATGACTCTTTCTTGTTTTGATTTAACAATGTAAATTCAATTGAAAAATTTTGTTTTAGTCCTTGCTTCATATGATTGATTTTTTTTACCTGCAAATCAGTATAGATTGTTACATGATGAATCTCTAACTCTCTTCTAAAAAATTCTAATATTGTAGATGCCTGTTCTGTGAGTGGATATAGGTAATTATTTTTTTCTTTCACCATGATTCCATTTTGAATCAGAAAATGCATCATATCTATATTTGAAAATTTTTTAAATATTTTATTTAACACTTCCGTATTATCTGTATGAAAATCCTGATTAGAAAAAGACAGGTTGGAAAAATTACATTTTCCATTTCCTGTCATTAGAATTTTTTTCCCTATTCTGTCTTTATGTTCAAAAATCGTTACCAGTGCACCATTTTTTGCAGCCTCAAGAGCTGCCATTAATCCTGCTGCACCGCCACCGATTACTGCAACTTTATTCATATTATATTAAGATTCCTCTCTCATGAGATGAAGGCTGATCGCCACTTTGTTGATTTGTTTTCCAAGTGGAAGCATATCCAGAATTCTTTTATCTAATGCTTTATATGTAATTAATAACACAAAATAACAAACCCAGGCAATGATAAGACTAAGTATAAATGTAATGCTATCACCTATGACTGGCTTAAGTAACTGATTCACTAAAAATAATAGAATACCTGTAGCTACGCAAGAAGTAAAAGAAACAAGAATATAGTTTCCAGGTTCTCTTTTCATCTTAAAATATTTTCGTATGGTAAGCTGATTCAATATATTAAAAACAAAAAGCATCATTACTTCAGAAATCATTACCGCTTCTATCTGCATACCTGTAAAACGGAACAGCACAATCATCACGACATAATGAACACATGTACTTATCAGAAAGTAAACAATAAAAACTCTGTTTTTCTTTATGCCACTCATTACACTGTATTGAAGCATTGCAATTGCTAAAAGCAATACACCAATCGCACCAATTCTGAGTAAAATGACTGCTGTTTCCAAATTCCCATTAAATATAGTACTTAAAATTGCTTCTGAGGCCAACCCGAAAAAAATAACCCAGGGAAGTGACATCATAACCACAATTTGAAAATGTTTATGTATCTTATCTTTTATAATTCTATTATCTACTCGACCAAATTGATGCTGTAGCTCGGTTTCCAGTACTTTTCGGCCTGAAGATACGGCAACAGCCGCAAGAAATACTAAACTCAATACTCTCCCATAGAGATTACCCCACTGTGTGAAGACAGCTGTCTGTGGTAAAGAATTGCTCATATTGGTAACAAATATGTAAAGCTCAATCAATAGAAATGAAGTGATAAACAACCCTTGTAGTCCGGTAGAAAGAATACTTTGTAACAATCCTCTCCCTAATCGTTGCCATGATTCTTTTGTTTCCATCACTTCTTTCGTTAACTGATGTTTAAATTGTCTGTTGTGACTTCCAAAGACAAAAAATAAAAATAAAAACCCTATCGCCAAACCGGAAAGTAATGCAATAAAACCTCCCATTCCTGCATAGGCGGCTGAATACTCTTCCTGATTCATTAATTTACTGACTTTAAGGCCATAACGATAATAAAAAATCAATAATGGAATGCCCGCAATGATAGCAATGACACGCTGTATCAAATAATAAAAAGCAGACGGCATCATTGTTCCTAATCCTTGAAAATAACCATAAATGGGGGCAGATAAAAAGGCCAGAAAAATACAAAATGCTGAAATGCGAATAGAAAATGCAGACATTGTACTATGTAAGAAAAACACTGATATCTGATTGGAGCATAAATAAACCGCACTTCCAATGATTAGCCCTAATATTGCAGAGATGACTGTCGCTGTTCTTCTCAGCGTCAATACATTCTTAAAATAACCTTTACTAATTCTACTTGCTGTCATACGTTCGACAGTATAAGATATGGAAGCGCATAACGATGCTGTTGTGAAAAAATACAATTCAAAGGCAACAGAAAAATAGGTGATTGAAGAATCACCTCCAATATTAATCATCAATATTTTAAATACTGTCATGAGAATCAACCCTGCAATTGCAACATTGGATAGTCGTTTCGTTCGATGAATCAAATTATTATTTTTTTTCATTTTTCTGTTATTCATTGTCTATTCTCTTGTAATATTTAAGGAATTAAGAATGGCTTCCTGCTTAGGTTCCATAATAGCTGCATCCTCTTCATCCATATGATCATATCCCAATAAGTGTAACATACTATGTACTATTAGAAAAGCAAATTCTCTTTTTAACGTATGTCCATACTCCTCTGCCTGACTATAAACTTTATTGATAGAAATGATAATATCACCAAGAATAATCTCGTTTGATTCAGGATTTATAAAATCAATTTCATTTCCTTCCACGCAAGAAAAATCAGATGGGCTATCATAATCTAAATTTGGAAATGACAAAACATCTGTTTCTTTCTCGATTCCTCTGAACTCTGTATTATACCTCTTTATCCCTTCGTTATCAGTTAATAGAATGCTAACCTCTGTTTCGAATGGACATGCCTCGGTATCCAAAACCTTTTCAATCACAAGTTTTGCCAGTTGTTCAGTATCAAAAGGCAGTGTGCTTTCCGTTTCATTTTCAACGTAAAAAGTCATAATACAATTTCTCCTTCACAAACATAGTCTCGAGTAGGTAAACCTCTTCTAACGTTAAACTACAGTTTTTTAAGCAATTTGATTCTAGCTTCTTCTGAAAAATAGCATGTACAATCTTATCATAATTAAGTTCTGTCTCTGGATTTTTTTTTATCAGGTACATAACAGCAGAAATAACAGCATCTGCAAAATACACAATTGTTTCTTCTTTATCAATTATGCTTTTATCAGGTTTCTGATAGTGAATTAATGTTTGAATCAGTTCTGGTGGAAATTCATATTGTTGTAATATTTCAATAGATTCCTCTGTAGATTTTATTCCAATATAATCTTGTAATCTGTGATAATAACCCAGCGCTCTTGACAGTTCTTTGTCTCCGCCAATCAAATTAACAGCTTTATCACAAAAATATGATGTATGTATGGCATGAAAATAGTTTTCCCTGGAAGCCTCTTTTAAAGAAACAATCAATTTGTATTCCTGATCATTTATTTCCATATATTTTTCACGATACTTATGAATTCTTCCAAAGCTATAATACTTCAAATAGAGCAGCGAAAGCAGCACAGTTACAAAGATATTAATCAAAGGGATTAAAAACACTTCTGTTTTCCTTATGGGATCAGCAACACTCATGATATTTGCAGTCAACATCATGACCATAACAGAAACTGATAAAAAAAGAGGAATTCCAATTCTATATTCTTTATCAACTTTGCTAAAAAACAAAATTGTTGCTAAACCAGCAATGAAATATAACATAAAAACAGCAATTCCAGCATTGGTAATGATTACAGTCCCTGCTAAAAACAATGCATATGCAAAAATTGCTAATACAGTGTCTGAATTTAGAACAAGAATTAATGCAATCACTGGAAATGGCCATGCCTCCTGTGGTAAAAACGGAAATAATAATAATCCTAATACACCAGAAAGATATCCCTGCAAGAACCATTTCATATGAAATTGAAGATTTTCATTTTCTTTTTCAGAGACAAGAAAAAATACAAAACCTGCTAATATTGATAGCAGAACAAACAAATGCACCATCTGTATTAAAGAATGCTGTTGTCTGATCCATAGTATTGGAAACACTAAGTAGATTAACAGAAATGCCACCTTACTTACGTTTCGTGATTTTTTTTTGAATGCTCCTTTTTCTTTCATGATTGTTTGCTTTCCCTGCCTCATGCTGGTTTTGTGATTCATAGGATTCATATGCTTTAACAATTTTTTGGACAAGTGGATGTCTTACAACATCCTTACTTGTAAGCCTGCAAAATGAGATGTCATCTAATTTCGAAAGAACTCTGATTGCAATATCAAGACCTGAAATCGCACCAGGTGCTAAATCTTTTTGTGTTGTATCCCCTGTAATAATAACTTTTGACCCAAACCCTATTCTTGTTAGAAACATTTTCATTTGCGCCGGCGTTGTGTTCTGCGCTTCGTCAAGAATAATATACGCATTGTCAAGAGTGCGTCCTCGCATATATGCAAGCGGCGCAACTTCAATCAGTCCTTTTTCCATATTTTTGACAAAACTCTCTGCTCCCATAATTTCATAAAGTGCATCATAAAGAGGTCTTAAATATGGATCTACTTTACTTTGCAGATCGCCTGGTAAAAACCCAAGTTTTTCCCCTGCTTCAATTGCAGGTCTGGTTAATATAATTCGTCCAACTTCATTATTTTTGAAAGCTGTGATGGCCATAGCCATTGCAAGATAAGTCTTCCCTGTTCCTGCTGGCCCAATTCCAAATACTATCATTTTATTCTTAATTGAATCAACATATTGTTTCTGCCCAAGTGTCTTGGGTTTGATAGGCTTACCTGTTACAGTATGACAGATTAAATTTCCATCCAGTTTTAACAATGTGTCTTCTTGTTCTTCTTGATTCATTTCAATTGAATAATTAACATTTTGTGAAGCGATAGTATTTCCCCTTCTTGAGTATGCCAGAAGTTCTTCTATTATTTTAAATGCTCTTGTTACTTGTTCAAATTCTTCTCCAGAGATTTTAATCTCATCACCTCTGTTTACAATTGTTACTGCAAGATCATCCTCTATTTTTCTTATGTGCTCATCTTCTTTCCCAAAAAGATTCATAAGATGAGAAGCATCTGCCTCAATCGATTTTTCAAAATATCCCATTTTTATTTTGTCCTATTCTAATTTTGACAATATCATTCTGTATTAATTTCATTGTATATTTTTATTTATGATAAGGTTCTCCATTTATAATTCGAAATCCTCTGTAAATTTGTTCTGCTAATATGACCCTCATTAGTTGGTGTGGAAACGTCATTTCTGAAAAACTCAAAGCAAAATTGGAACGTTTCTTTACAGTTTCATGAAGTCCAAGAGATCCTCCAATCACAAAAACAATACTACTTTTTCCAGTAATTCCAAATGTTTCAATTTTTTCTGCAAATGCAACAGAATCTAATTGTCTACCTTCGATTTCAAGTGTAATCACAGTATCATCATCTTTAATATGTTTAAGAATACGCTGACATTCTTTCTCAAGAATCAAGTCTACTTCTCTGTCACTGCAATGATCCAGTGTCTTTTCATCTGCAACTTCAATGATTGTCATTTTACAATATCTTGTCAATCTTTTCTGATATTCCTCTAATGCATCACGATAAAATTTTTCTTTCACTTTTCCTACTGTGATAATGGTAATATTCATATATTTCCTTCTGAATCATCATAAATGGCTGGATATATTTCCTCAACAAGGGCATCAAGAAACCCTTCATCAAGATTTAAATATGTTTCTCTTATACATTCTTTCATTCTATCAATTCTTTTAAAATATCTGACTTCGTCTGGAATCTGTTCCGTTTCAAAAACCTGATCTATATTTAAAGGATTAAGATTTCCCTTACACCATTCCATAATTTCTTTGGATAAGTGATTTTCCATAACTGCATCCTGGCTTGACTTTTTATAAGAACGATAAGATGCAATTCCTGAAACAAGGAATAGCATAAACATACCACCCATAATAAGGTAAGTCAGTATACCAAACCTGACGGGAAACATTCCAATTAATGCCATAACAAGAAAAACAAGTCCAAGAATTCCCACACTAACAAGTGTATATGCTGATGTTTTATAGTTTTCAGCCTTATCTTTTTGCGTAGTATAACTACTTTTCATGGATTGATTTGGTCTCAAAGGATTTTCATCAGATTCAGCCGATTCCATCTCATCATCAGAATGATTCAAATTTGTCATTTCCGTTTTCGCTTTATGCATACTATAAACAGAAATCATTTGTTTTACGCGTTTTTCCAAAGAAGCAGGTACAACCAATTCAAAAAAATTATCCTCTTCTGATGGTCTGATGATTGCTTTCGTAAACTCATTCGCTTCTAAAAATGTATTAAGTTTATAAATTTCTTCTTCCTCACCAAAAATCACCGGAACGAAATCTTCTTCAAGTTGTTCGACAAGTGTAACATGGCAATCAGCACATTCTTTAATTCCATCAACATATTCATTTTTACAGTTAGGACACCACGGCATATCAGTTACCTCCAGTTTGATTCATACTACGAAAGGTGCGTAAATCAATACGCACCTTTATTAGGCTTTCTTTATTACTACAGTGAGCTCAGGTATTCATGCATCGCTTTTGCTGCTGTTTTTCCCGCACCCATGGCAAGTATTACGGTTGCTGCTCCTGTAACCGCATCTCCACCTGCATATACTTTATCCTTCGTTGTTTTTCCAGTTTCTTCGTCAACAACAAGACATTTATATCTGTTTGTTTCAAGACCTTTTGTTGTAGAAGAAATAAGTGGATTTGGTGAGGTTCCCAGTGACATAATTACCATATCCAGATCCATAACAAATTCAGAGCCAGTTACTTCAACTGGTTTTCTTCTGCCTGAAGCATCTGGTTCCCCCAATTCCATTTTGATACATTTCATTCCTTTTACCCAGCCATTTTCATCAGCCAGTATTTCAATAGGATTGGTGAGAAGATCAAAAATAATTCCTTCTTCTTTTGCATGATGAACTTCTTCTACTCTGGCAGGAAGTTCTTCTTCACTTCTTCTATATACGATATGTGTTTCAGCACCCAGACGAAGTGCTGTTCTTGCAGCATCCATAGCTACGTTACCACCGCCTACAACAGCAACTCTTTTACCTCTCATGATAGGGGTTGTGCTATCTTCCTTGAATGCTTTCATTAAATTACTTCTTGTAAGGTATTCATTTGCAGAGAAAACACCATTGGACTGTTCTCCAGGAATACCCATAAACTTAGGCAATCCAGCACCTGATCCTATAAATACTGCATCAAATCCCTCTTCTTCCAGTAATTCATCAATCGTTGTTGCCTTTCCAATAACTACATCCGTCTCAATTTTTACGCCTAACGACAGTACGTTATCAATTTCTTTTCTAACCACTTTTTCTTTTGGAAGTCTGAACTCTGGAATACCATATACAAGAACGCCTCCTGGTTCATGTAGTGCCTCAAATATAGTTACATCATATCCAAGTTTTGCTAAATCTCCAGCACATGTGATTCCTGCAGGCCCGCATCCAATCACTGCGACCTTTTTATCGATTTTATTTTTAGCTTTTTCGGGTTTAATTCCATGTTCCAGCGCCCAATCTGCAACAAAACGCTCTAATTTACCAATAGATACCGGTTCCCCTTTTATTCCTCTGATACATCTTTCTTCACACTGCGTTTCCTGTGGACAGACACGTCCACATACAGATGGTAACGCTGAGGATTCATTGATAATGTGGTATGCTGATTCTATATCACCTGCTTTTACCTTTTGAATAAATGCAGGAATATCGATGGATACAGGGCAGCCATTTCTACAAGGTGCATTTTTACAATTAATACATCTTTCAGCTTCCAGCATAGCTTCTTCTAATGTATAGCCAAGACAAACTTCTTCAAAGTTTGTTGCTCTTATCTTTGCATCCTGTTCACTGATCGGTACTCTTTTTAAAACATCCATTACTCGTCACCTCCGCACTGTCCACATCCACCATGATGTTTATCGCCTTCCTGCACTTTTAACATTTCACGTCCTTCTATGGTTTTGTAGATCTGCTGTCTCTTCATCGCCTGATCAAAGTCTACAAGATGTCCATCAAATTCCGGTCCATCCACGCAGGCAAATTTCACTTCGTTTCCAACAGTTACTCTGCATGCTCCACACATACCAGTTCCATCTACCATAATAGGATTTAAACTTACAATGGTTGGAATCTGAAGTTCCTTTGTGGTCATAGCTGCAAATTTCATCATGATCATTGGGCCAATTGCAACACAGAGATCATATTTTTTTCCTTCTTTTTCTACCAAATCCTTTATCACCTGTGTTACCAGACCATGTCTACCATAGGAACCATCATCTGTAGTCACATAGAGATTTCCTGCAATTGCTTTCATTTTATCTTCCAGAATTACCAGGTCTTTTGTTTTTGCACCAACAATTACATCTGCCTCCACGCCATGTTGTTTCAGCCATTTTACCTGAGGGTATACAGGTGCTGTTCCAACACCGCCTGCAACAAAAAGGATTTTCTTCTTTTTCAGTTCTTCTATATCTTCATGAACAAATTCCGAAGCGCATCCGAGTGGCCCAACAAAATCCACAAAATGATCGCCCTCTTTCAATGTTGACATAAACTGTGTTGCTCCGCCAACAATCTGAAATACGATTGAAACGGTGCCATTTTCTCTATCATAATCACAAATGGTTAAAGGAATTCTTTCACCATCTTTGCTGGTTCTTACGATGACAAACTGTCCAGGTTCACATGATTTGGCAACACGTTTTGCTTTGACTTCCATATAATAAATATTCGTTGCCAGTTCCTCTGTTTTAGTAATTTGATACATATGCTCCTCCTAACAATGTGTTTAACACTACTCATTTTCTTATCATAAAATAATGATATAAAAAATGCAACTGCTAATTCAATGGTGTCACGGCATAACGCTTCAATGTATTAAGCTCTGCCTTGAATAAAAATCCTGTTTCTATATCAATTGCAAATTGATTTCCAGTTTTAGTAATAGCGTTCGTTGGGTCGATATAGCTTTCTTCAACAAGATAATACGAAGTTTCTGCAACCTCTATTGCTTTGTCGCAGGTATAAATAAATCTCCCAGCCTGATAGGTGGAATGTCCTTCGACATCTGTAATGAAATTCGTATCTATTTGAAATTTTACAATATCACCAATTGCCTTTTGCGCTGTTACGGTTGCACCTTTTAAAAAGAGCTGATACTTTCTTTCTGTCACATCACTTAAAAGTCCATTCTCTGTAACCGTTATAAATTTGAAATGGCTGGCTCCAATCGGCATCCAGATGGGACCGGTATATAAAATGCTTGCCTGCGTTGGTTCACTTCCATCTACCGTATAATAGACTTCACAATTCTCCTGTAGTTCAACTTCTATTTCATTTGGTTCTGTATAAGTACCACTATACATACTTACTTCAGGAGCATAGGGCTTTGTTACGGCTATGGTCAATTCCTTTGATGCTGTACTACTCTTGATGCCATAACTATTAATAAACACTGCCTTTACGATATACTTTCCTGCGTCCAGAAATACTGGAGCCTTATATTCATTGCTTTTGTCTGTCGGCTCACTTCCGTCTAATGTATAGTAGATTCTGCCTTTTGAATTTCCCAGAATTTTCAATGGAACCATTTCATAATAAATAGAATCCTGCAAACTAAATTCAGGTGGAAGCGCAACATACTTCTGAAACTGATTCACAATGGTTTCATCTTTACAATCAAGTAGAATTTCATTTATTTTTTGATATTCTGCTTGTTCTTCATATATAGAAATTAACAACCTGTAACCATCAATAGGTTCTTTCCATGTTCTGATGTATTTTATCAATAAATTAACTGCATCATCAGTATTTCCATTTTTATAGTAATAATCAGCAAGTAAGATCTGAGCACCATCATCTTCATTGCTGATTTCCAGCGCTCGCTCCAGGTAACGTATTGCTTTCCCATACTGCTTTTCTCCACCTGCACTCAAAGCTTCGCTTACCTGATAGCTATAGGAATGATACTGATATATATTAATTCCTGCCACGAGTGCCAGCACAAATACAAGAATGATAAGAGATATTGTAAGTACAGCAAAATAAGGCTTATTCCTATTCCCGAACAGTTTGCGGAAATATTTAAAAAAGCCTTTGTTTGCATTATGATTTAGTTGTTCTATACTACCTATACTTTCACCAGATATTTCTGAATGCAAAGTATTTTTGTGGTTATCATTGTGATCATTCGTAATAATTTCCTCAGCCACACCTGTAAGCGTTTCATGAATCTGAGACTCCAGTTCCGGCTCAAAGTCAGGAACAATACGTACTTCACCACCACATACTTCACAATAAAGAAATCCTTCTGTCAGTTCTTTTCCGCAGTTGGGACATTTCATAAGCCTACTCCATACGCTGTAGTTTTAATGATTCCACACAATTATTCATTAGCATAGCAATTGTCATAGGACCGACACCGCCCGGTACAGGTGTGATTGCACTGCATTTATCTAATACATCTTCAAAATCGACATCCCCACATAATTTTCCATTCTCCATACGATGTATTCCAACATCAATAACTACAGCGCCTTCTTTGATATAATCACGGTTAAACATTTTAGGTTTGCCCACTGCAGCAATTAAAATATCTGCTCTTTTGCAGACTTCTTTCAAATCTCTTGTTTTAGAATGAGCAATTGTTACTGTAGCATTCTCGGCTAATAAAAGTAACGCCATTGGCTTACCAACAATATTACTTCTTCCTACAACCACACATTCTTTTCCAACTACTTCATTTCCTGATCTCTTCAGTAATTCAATGATACCTGCTGGCGTACAGGACACAAAACCTGGCTGCCCAATGCAAAGTGCTCCTACATTTCCAGGATGAAATCCATCAACATCTTTTAATGGATTTATCCTGTTAATAATCAAATTTTCATTCATATGTTTTGGAAGTGGAAGCTGTACGAGAATTCCCTGAATTCCCTGATCTGCATTTAATTCATCGATCAATTTTAAAAGTTCATCCTGTTGTGTTTCTTCTGGCAATTCAAATGCAACTGATTTTATTCCAATATATTCACAAGCTTTTTTCTTATTATTCACGTAAACCGAAGAAGCCGGATCATTCCCGACCTGAATCACAGCAAGTGCAATTTCCTTACCACTCTCTTTGTATTTTCTTACTTTCTCTCGTAATTCATCTTTGATATCCTGAGAAATCTGCTTTCCATCGATTAAACTTGCCATATTCGTCTCCTGTCTTAAAATAAACCTGTGATTGTTCCATTATCGTCCACGTCAATTCTCACAGCTGCTGGTGTTTTTGGAAGACCTGGCATTGTCATAATAGATCCCGTTAATACCACGATGAAACCAGCACCCGCTGCCACATAAGCTTCTCTCACATGTATGTTAAAATGAGATGGTCTTCCCAAAAGTTCTGGATTGTCAGACAAAGAATATTGCGTTTTCGCCATACAGACAGGAAAACTTCCAAATCCAAGATCTTCCAGCTTCTCAATCTGTCTTTTTGCTGTTGATGAAAGTGTAATTTCATCAGCACCATAAATTTCCTTTGAAACTTTTCTGATTTTCTCCTGAATAGAAAGATTATCCTGATATAACAATTGAAAATTACTCATCTTGTTTTCAAGCGTTTCTATTACTTTTTTGGCAAGTTCAATGCCTCCTTGCCCACCCTTTTCCCATACTTCTGAAAGTGCAAATTCACAATGTCTGTCTTCACAGAATTTTTTAACGAATAAAATTTCTTCTTTCGTATCCGACGAAAATGTATTCAATGTGACAACTACAGGCACACCAAATTTTTGAATGTTTTCAATATGTTTTTCCAGATTTCCAATTCCATTTGCCAGTGCATTCAAATTTTCGTGATTCAGTTCAGATTTTGCAATGCCACCATTATATTTTAATGCTCTGATTGTTGCAACTAAAACAACTGCATCTGGCTTTAACCCCGAGATACGACATTTAATATTAAAAAACTTTTCAGCACCAAGGTCAGCTCCAAATCCTGCCTCTGTTATTACGTAATCCGTCATTTTAAGTGCTGCTTTCGTTGCAATGACACTATTGCAACCATGTGCAATGTTTGCAAATGGTCCACCATGTACGATTGCCGGTGTATGTTCCAGTGTCTGAATTAAATTCGGTTTTAGTGCATCTTTTAACAGCGCTGCCATAGCGCCTACTGCATTTAAGTCAGAAGCTGTGACTGGTTTTCCTTGAAAATTATATGCTACAATCATTTTTCCCAGACGGTCTTTTAAATCTTTCAAATCTTCCGAAAGGCATAAAACAGCCATAATCTCTGATGCAACTGTAATAGTGAAATGATCCTCTCGCACAAACCCATCTGCTTTTGTGCCAAGACCCACAACTATATTACGTAAAGATCTGTCATTCATATCCATGCAGCGCTTCCACACAATTTGCCTAGTATCAATTTCAAGTTCATTTCCTTGCTGGATATGGTTGTCAAGAATGGCCGCAAGAAGATTGTTAGCTGAAGTGATTGCATGAAAATCTCCGGTAAAATGAAGATTCAAATCCTCCATTGGAACTACCTGGGCATATCCACCCCCTGCAGCACCACCTTTTACGCCAAAGCACGGCCCAAGAGATGGCTCTCTAAGTGCTATCATTGCCTTTTTTCCAAGCTTTCCAAACGCTTGTCCGAGCCCAACGCTCGTCGTTGTTTTTCCTTCACCTGCTGGTGTTGGATTAATCGCTGTGACCAGAATAAGCTTTCCATTTTTATTTGAGCTGATTTTTTGAAGATAAGTATCAGATATTTTAGCTTTATATTTACCATAAAGTTCTAAATCTTCTGCATCTATTTCTATTGATTCAGCGATTTTAGTAATCGGATCTAATAAGGCTTCTTGCGCGATCTGAATATCTGTTTTCATAATTTCTCCTCCTGGCTAGAACGACTCTTCAATAAAGTTCTCAAACTGCTCCATGGACATTAATACCTTCCTTGGCTTTGTTCCTTCTTCTTCACCTACAACGCCTGCTTCCGCAAGCTGATCCATGATTCTTGCAGCTCTGTTAAAACCGATTTTAAAGACTCTTTGCAACATACCTATAGAAGCTTTATCTTTATCAATTATAAATTTTGCTGCATCTATGAAATAAGCATCTCTTTCGTCTGCCTGCTGATGATTGCCAGATGGATTCTGTGAACTACCAATTTGATCAATAGACTCTTCTATCTCATTATTATAAATATTACCAATTGCTTGATTTTTCAAGTAATCTACAACATCTGCCACTTCTTTGTCCGAAACAAAGGCGCCTTGTATTCTTGCTGGTTTTGCGTATCCTTGAGGATAAAATAGCATATCACCTTTTCCGAGGAGCTTCTCTGCTCCATTCATATCAAGAATTGTTCTTGAATCAACTCCGCTTGATACGGCAAATGCAACTCTACTAGGCATATTCGCTTTAATCAGACCAGTAATAACATCAACTGATGGTCTTTGCGTTGCAATAATCAAATGAATACCTGCTGCCCTTGCAAGTTGTGCAAGTCTGCAGATTGATTCCTCTACTTCACCCGGCGCAACCATCATTAAGTCCGCAAGCTCATCTACGATAATCACAATCTGAGGCATTTTTACATGAACTTCACCATCCTCAGATGGTTTCATGCCTTCAATTTTTTTATTATAGCCTTTTAAATCTCTTACATTCAGATCTGCAAATTTTTTATAACGATCCGTCATTTCTGCTACGCCCCAATGAAGTGCAGCAGCCGCCTTTTTAGGATCAGTTACAACAGGGATCAAAAGGTGTGGTATCCCATTGTAAACACTAAGTTCAACTACTTTTGGATCAATCATAATCATTTTAACATCATCTGGACTGGATTTATATAATATACTCATAATCAGTGTGTTAATACAAACTGATTTCCCCGATCCTGTTGCACCTGCAATTAACATATGTGGCATTTTACCAATATCAGCCACAACAGTTTGTCCACCAATATCTTTCCCTACTGCAAATGTGATATTTGATGGAAAATTTTTAAACTCCGTGCTTTCCAGAAGATCTCGCAATGAAACAGAACTATTTTCTTTATTAGGCACTTCTATTCCAATTGCCGCCTTCCCTGGAATCGGCGCCTCAATTCTTATATCTGTCGCAGCTAGATTTAATTTAATATCATCTGCCAGGTTTACAATTTTACTAACTTTAACACCTTGTTCGGGTTGTAATTCATATCTTGTTACTGCAGGACCCTGACTAATATCTGTAATGGATACTTTCACTCCAAATGTATATAAGGTCTGTTGCAATCTAAGCGCTGTCTCTTTTAAACTTTTTGCTGTATCACCTGACTGTTTGTTTTCACTTTTGCTAAGAAGGGATAATGGTGGAAATTGATATTTTGAATGTTTTGCTTCCTGTTTATGAATATCCTGTTCTATCGTTTGTGCTTCTTTTGACACTGATACATTGTTTTTTTCTTTTTTCTCATACTTATGATTTGTTTCCTGATTCATTGGTATGAATTCTGTTTCCTTCTCTTCTATCACAGAATTCTCGCGAATCGAAACTCTATGATTCGCATCTGATAATACTTTTGAATCAAAACTTTGAATTTCTTTATCTTTCATTGTAACGCCACGCACAGTTATTTTATCAAAATCAAATGTATCAGATGGATTTTCTGGTTCAGACGTAGCTTCTTTGAGTATGATTTCATGCATTTCATCTGATTTAGAGATGTCTTCTTTTTTTGATATTGTAGTATCAAGCATGACACCCGTTACCTTTTTCTCCATACGGAGCGTTTTTTCCTGCTCTTGTAACATCCGCAGTTCTTCTTGTTCTTCACGTCTCTTTGCGTACTCTTCGCGTCTTGCCTGACTTTCCTCTCGTCTTCTGATGGCATCTTGTTTTGCATTTTCAACAACCATCTTACCACTTACTTTTACACCGCCCAGAAATGACTTTTCTGTTATAATAACAAGACAAACGATTGAAAGGACTAATATTAGTAAAACAGAACCAATCACGTCTAATAAATGATAGACAAGATAGGTAATCGATCCTGCCAGGATGCCTCCTCCGGTTTTTCCTGTGCTGCATCTCGTATATATTTCTGATATCAGGTATTTATTCTCGCTTAAACTTTGATTGGTAATCAATTCTATCACCATCCCAGCCAGTAAAAATAGTACTACCCCTGCTACTAGTTTCCATACTGCTGTTGTATTCCCACGATTTGAAATACCAAATGCGACTGCAACAAAGATCATGACCGGAAAGATATAAGCCGTAAGTCCAAATAGTCCAAATAATACGGCACTTATATAATTTCCTGCCGTTCCAATGACTCCAAAATTACACAAAAATAAAAATACTGCAAATGCCAAAATTGTAATCAGCAGTATTTCATTTTTTATTGCTTCCTGATGTTCTCTTTCTTTTACAGTCTGATATCTACTGTTCCTGGAAGTTCCTGTATTTCTTTTACTTGTTTGACTTTTTTTATTTGTTCCAGGTTTTTTTCCAGAACGTTGTGCCATGTTTCTTCCCCCATTATAACGATTAAGGATTTGTTTTATATATCATAATCATTTTTGTCTTCTGACAAAGCTACATCATAATGCATCGTAGCCTCTTCCGGTTCAAAGGCATACTCCATTGTTTTCTTTACATGCCTTGGTGGTACAGGCAATGGATTGTGCAGAAAATGTTCTGGCATTGTGTCTTTTACTTCTGTATTACTAACTTCTTGTTTTTCATCATCTTTATTTATAATTTTTTTACTAACTTCTTTTTTACGATTCACTCTATCCATGACTTGATCATTTTCGATTGGAATACTTGCATCTTTTTTGTTATCTTTTATCATGAACAATTGACAAATACCAACCGCTGAGATTCCAATCCATGCAAATATCAGAATAAACTGAATTCCAACTGATTGCTCAACCATTCCGGCATATAAATGTGCTGAAATAAATAAAACAGTTGCAGCATATACTGTATCATATTTCACTTTCCAATATCCTATGACTACAAATAATGCAGGAAGAATCATAATGATACGAATTACGGATGGTATCTTAAGATACGCCTGTGCCATATTGTTGAAAAAGAAGCCTGCATTTGATACCCATGTCATGTAGTAACCATGAATTAATTGTACTACCTGGACTAAAAGTTCAAAACTAAGGTTATGGGTTTTTGTTAAAAACAGACCTGTCAGTCCGACTATTATAAAAATAATCAACAATAAAAATCTAAATAACAAACGCACCAGCTGAAGCGTTTCTTCCTTTTTATAAAAAAGCCTCGTATGTGAACTTACTAAAAACAAGAATGAAATAGCAATTAGAACTACACCGAAACTATCAATAAAGCAAACCAGTGCAATGAGTAATCCCGAAAAGATAGACCTGATAAAAGATTTGGAAACAAGGATTGAAAAAGTTGCATAAATCCCTAATGAAATACATAAAAACACAATAACATCTGGTGTAAGCTGTGTTACTTGTGAAACAAGTTCAGGCTGAAAACCAAATGCTGCTAATGTGAGTAATGCTGGTGCGCTTCCAGCTGTTTTGCGTATTGCTGTCGAAAGTATCAGCAATCCAACACATTGCATTACTGCTTGTGCTAACAGGATAGGATAAATTTTATTTCCAAAAAATAAAAATAATGCTTTTAAGATTACATGATAAATAAATTCTGTATTTGTTTTTGCAATAACAGAACTGATCTGTTTTGTACCTATCATAACAGACTGAACCAGATTCTGATCAATAAATGATACATCGATACTCCAGACCGCCTGCAAACGTATTACAAAAAGTACACTTAATAGTGTTACTACCAATAAAGCTTCTATTACTTTATTGTGCCATGGAATAAAAGCAGAAATCAGAATCAAAATCACTGAAACTAAAAATGCAATCAGACTGTGCAGTTCAAAATTACCCGTCATGTCATAATGAATTACAACATGATAAATAGTAGCAGCCGCCATGGTCAGGAACAGGCATGCATATATGATTAAAATGAATGTTCCAGGAATGCTTTTTCTAAGTTTCATTCTTATTTCCTTCTGCTTAAGATAATGCCTGTTCTAAATCATGGATAATGTCCTGCACACACTCGATCCCAACAGAAAAACGAATCAAATCCGGTGCAACTCCTGCTTCTTTTAACTGTTCATCTGTCATTTGTCTATGCGTATGACTGGCCGGATGCAATACGCAAGTTCTTGCATCCGCAACATGCGTTACAATTGCAGCCATTTTAAGTTCATCCATAAATTTGACAGTCGCGTCTCTGCCAGCCTTCAATCCAAATGAAATTACACCACAAGTTCCATTCGGCATATATTTTTGAGCAAGATCATAATATTTGCTACTCTTTAGTCCTGGATAGTTTACCCAGGCAACCTTATCATGATTTTCCAGATAAGTTGCAACAGCCATCGCATTTTCACAATGTTTTGGCATACGTAAATGTAATGTTTCCAGACCAAGATTTAATAAAAAGGCATTGAAAGGTGACTGTATCGATCCAAGATCGCGCATAAGCTGAACAGTTGCTTTTGTAATATAAGCACCTTTTCCAAATTTTTCGCAATATGTAATACCATGGTAAGACTCGTCCGGGGTACACAATCCTTTAAACTTATCAGGATATTTGCTCCAGTCAAAGTTCCCCGAATCAACAATGGCACCACCAACACTAACAGCATGTCCATCCATATATTTGGAAGTGGAATGTGTTACAATATCTGCACCAAATTCAAATGGTCTGCAGTTAATTGGTGTTGCAAACGTATTATCTACAATCAACGGCACACCATGCGCATGCGCACATTTTGCAAATTTTTCTATATCAAGAACCACCAGTGCAGGATTGGCTATTGTCTCTGCCAGTACACACTTTGTATTTTCCTGAAACAATTGATTTATAGTGTCTTCAGATGAATCAGGATCTACAACGGAACAACTGATTCCCATTTTTTTCATTGTTACCGTTAATAGATTATGCGTACCACCATAAACTGTAGACGACATAATTACATGGTCTCCTGCTTCACAGATATTAAACACCGCAAAATAATTTGCAGCCTGTCCGGACGAAGTCAGCATTGCAGCGACTCCTCCTTCTAACTCGCAAATTTTTGCAGCGACCATATCATTAGTCGGATTCTGAAGTCTGGTATAAAAATAACCCGAATCTTCGAGATCAAATAATCTTCCCATCTGTTCTGATGAGTCATATTTAAAGGTTGTACTCTGAAAGATTGGCAGAACGCGTGATTCTCCATTTTTTGGATTCCAGCCTGCCTGAACACATTTTGATTCTGTATGAAGACTGAATTGTTTTGTTTTATCACTCATGATGTATACCCCAGGTAAGCATTTTCAAGTTCTAC
Organism: Clostridia bacterium; assembly: GCA_003246295.1. Classification (GTDB taxonomy): domain Bacteria; phylum Bacillota; class Clostridia; order Lachnospirales; family Lachnospiraceae; genus SZUA-378. The sequence goes on from QKAS01000032.1 coordinate 54,841, forward strand.
CACCATACCAGAATACATTTGTTTACAAATTTCATATTCCTGGTTTTCTATTAACGAGATACAAGGAGATAGATATTCACGATAAATATCACGATAAATATTCTTTGCATCTCTCATTTGATTGATTCCAAAAACAATCTGAGGTGCAACAGAATAATACTGTTCTATCAAATCTTTTCCGCCAGGTTGATTAGAAAGATATTGATCTCTGTAATTTCTAAGAAGTGTCAGTTCGTAACAATCATCATCCTTTTCAAGGCAGTTACATACAGCAGTTGTAATATAACAGAGCTTTCTTCTAAAAGAAGAATCGATATCCGTAAAAGTCCCCTTTTGGAGATTGAATTGAGTAAAAACTGAATTCCATTTGCTTAATATCGTATCAGCAAGAACTTCAGATGAACTTCCTTTATATTCCACAATACAAGGTATGATATAAGTTCCCATTAACATATTGGCATCCATCAGATAATTGCTTTTTGCGCCTTTTTTTGCAAGACTATCATATGAATTTTTAGCCTGTTTTACAAAATCATCAGCAAGGTCTGCTATGAAAGATTCTTTTTGATCTGATTCTACATAGGCTCTTTCAATTGCATCAAATAACGGTCTGTTAGTTTCAAGAAGTAATTGAAAGGATTCTTTATAAGTCGCAGACTTGAATTCCTTCATTAATTCTTTATTTTCTGTAAGAAGTTTCGAAAGTTCCATTTTTATCTGATCCATAAAGTCTCCTTTTGATTCTTATTCATCCCAATTATGATACACTGCCTGCACATCATCATCGCCATCAAGCAGATCTAATGTTTTTTGTAAAGATTTCACTGCGTTCTCATCGCTTAATTCCACATAGGTCTGTGGAATCATTGTAACTTCAGCGGATGCCATAGCAATTCCTGCCTCTTCTAGTGCTTTAACAACAATTTCATGAGAATCTGGATCACTCAAAATTTCAAAACTATCCTCTTCTTCGTTAAAATCATCTGCTCCGGCATCCAGTGTGAGCATCATCAACTCATCTGCATCTATTTCACATTCTTCTTTATCGATAATAATCTGACTTTTTTTATCAAACATAAAGGAAACACATCCTGGTGTTCCTATACTTCCATTTCCCTTTGTAAATGCGCTTCTGACATTTGCTGCTGTTCTGTTTTTATTGTCTGTTAACGCATCAACAATTATCGCTATACCGTTTGGTCCATATCCCTCATATGTTACATATTCATAGTTTACATTGCCAAGGTCTCCGGCAGCCTTCTTGATTCCTCTGTCGATCGTATCATTTGGCATGTTATTCGCTTTTGCTTTGGCAATAACAGTTGCTAACTTATAGTTGTTTGCAGGATCAGATCCGCCTTCCTTCACCGCAATTGCAATTTCTCTTCCAATAATAGTAAAAATCTTACCTTTTGCAGCATCGTTTTTTTCTTTTTTGTGCTTAATGTTTGCAAATTTTGAATGTCCTGACATAATATTCTCCTCAATTCTTTACTCTATTTCATTCCAGTGACTCATTCAGTATTACTGATTTCGTTCTGGGTATTATCATCATATACAACATCAGTTTTGGTTACACCTACACTCTGAATCATTTTATTTTCGACATGTAATACCTTAAACAGGTATTGCCCTACCATAACTTCAAATTGTTCTCCTTCTTCTGGTATCTTATCCATTTTAGAAATTAGATATCCATTTAAAGTATCAAATTCTTCTTCATCAAACTCTATCTGAAAACGCTCTTCTAATTCTTCAAGTGGCGTCATTCCTTCTATCACATATTCATTTTCACCACATTCTTCAATATATGCTTCATCTTCATCATATTCGTCAAGAATATTTCCAACAATTTCCTCTAATATATCTTCCATGGCTACAAGGCCAACTGTCTGTCCATACTCGTCGACAACAATGACCATTTGTATCTTCATTGACTGCATGCTTTTAAATAAAGAATCAATCTTTCGTGTTTCTGGAACGAAATTCGCTTTTCTGATTAATCCTTCAATTTCTTTAATTGGAAGATTTACAGATTCATCTGTCGCATGGATACGGAGTGCATCCTTCAAATGTAAAACACCTGTAATATAATCAATGGATTCTTCATATACCGGATACCTGCTGTTTCTTTCTTCCAGCATCATATGAATCGCATCTTTTAATAACATATCATCATCCATGGCAATAATATTAGATCTTGGAGTCATAATATCTTGCGCTTCTTTGTCTCCATATTCAAAAATATTAGTTATCATCTCCGCTTCACTTGCAAGTAATACTCCCTGCTCATGTCCTTCATTTACCATAGAAATAATTTCTTCTTCCGTCACATCACTACCGACATTTTCCTGTTTGAAACCAAAAATTCTCAGAATCGCCTCTGTCGTAATATATACAAACCCTGACAATGGTAAAAATAATAATGTTAAAAAATAAATCGGCGTAATAAATAATGAAATCCATCTCTCAGGATAACGTAATGCAATCCGCTTAGGAATTAAAATTCCAAAAGTAAGTAATAGGTATGACAACACAAATGCAGCAACAACTTGCGCTGCCACTGTATGAATTCCAGGTAATCGGTCTGAGATAATGACTAAAAAATAGCTCCCCATAATCAAATGAATCAAACATACGATTAATTGGAGTGTATTAACAAAACGGTATGGCTTTTCAAGAAATAAAAATATTCTTTTCGCCTTTTTGCTGTGTTCAAATCTGCCGTCTTCAAAATCAGAACGTTCTATTTGTTGTAATGCCGTTCCAAATCCATAAAAAATCAATTCAATACCAATCAAAATTATGAAAAGTATGATACTGGCAGTCGGCCCACTATCTTCCATTTATGCAACTCCTTTAAAACCTTTTCTATAAAATATAACATTTCACTAAATAAACGTCAAGGAAGCAGTTCTATCTCGTCAAAATAATCCTTTGTCCAAACTTTTTTTCCCTCTTTTGTATAGACCCTTGGAATCCTTTTCCCGAGATTACATGCGAATTCATAGTTAAATCGTCCAGACATGTTGGCGAGTTCTTCCATTGTGATTTCATTTTCGCCATCTGAACCAATGAGTATGACTTCATCACCCAGCTGAACATGGGGAATTTCTGTAACATCTATCATAAATTGATCCATACAGATTCTACCAGTTATCGGTGCTTTTTGTCCTCTGACTAAAACATATCCTTTATTAGAAAGACTCCTTGGATATCCATCACCGTATCCCACCGGGATTGTTGCAAGCATTGTCATTCTATTGGTAAGGTAAGTGCCACCATAACTGACTGGGGTACCACATTCAACTTCTTTTAGATATACAATCTGGGATTTTAAGGATAAAGCTGGTTTTATATCAATGATATCTCTCCTAACTTCATCTGATGGCCACAAGCCATATAAAGTAATACCCGCTCTTACAAGATCCATGTTTGCATTTTTTAATTCCACAATTCCTGCACTGTTAGAACAATGCTTCATAGGAATTGACAATCCGGTGTTACTCTCTACAAAAGAACAGAAATTTCGAAAAATTCTGATCTGATTTTCCACAGATGATTTATCTTTTTCATCTGCTTTGGCAAAATGTGTAAAGATGCCTTCTATCTCAATCCCTTTTAATGATGCAGCAAGTTTTATAAACTCATATCCTTTTTGATCTGGTGAAATGCCGATTCTGCTCATGCCAGTATCAACTTTTATATGAACTTTTGCTATTTTTTTCTGTTTTATAGCTTCTTCTGAAATCAGTTGGAGCATGTCTTCTCTAAAAATAGTGATTCTGATATTATTTTCTATCAATGCTTTGTAGGAATCAGGAAAAGAATAGCCCAGAATCAAAATTGGTTTTATAATATCTGAACGTCGTAATAGTAAAGCTTCTTCAGCTGTCGCAACTGCAAATCCAAATAAATATTCTTTCGACTCAAGCAAACGGGCAATTGGAACTGCTCCATGTCCATATCCATCCGCTTTAATCACAGCAATCATTTTAGTATCAGATGAAATATTCTGATTCATCTGTTCCATATTATATTCAATATGATCAAGATTGATCCATGCGCTTACACGTTCATAGTGTTTCATTTTTGACTCCCATCTATTTGTTTTTACAAGTTGTAATATCCTTCAGATGTTCTATGAGGTCAGATGCCATCATTGCATACCCGCCATATTTTTCAAAGGCAATATCGCCAGATGTTGCATGAATCAGCACCCCCAGTTTCGCCGCTTCAAACGCATCCACTCTCTGCCCTGCAATTCCTGTTATGATCCCTGCAAGTACATCGCCAGAACCAGCTGTAGCCATTCCTTGGTTTCCATTTGTATTAATGTAAATCTGATCAGTATTTATTCCATCTGCTACAATCGTCCTTGCATCTTTACAAACCAATACGACGCCAAGCTCACTGGAGAGTGTAATTGCAGTCTGGATGATCTCTTCTTTTAAATCAGAAATTGTTTTATCAGATAATCTGGCAAGCTCACCCATATGCGGAGTCATAATAATTTTTTGCCCTGATTTCGTTTTCTCTTTGATCAGTTGTCTTATCTTCTGGTTCTTAGCAATTAAATTGATCGCATCGGCATCTATAATCATAGGACAGGTACTATTCTTTACTAGAAATAACAATATCGCTTCTGCTTCCTTTCCTGTTCCAATTCCTGGACCTGCCAAAATACAATTCGACCATTGTAATGCATCTTGCAACATATTTTCATTGATTTGATCTGTTTGGTAAACAGAAAGCACGGCTTCAGGAAGTGATGTCTGTATAATTTCCCTGTTTTCTGCAGGGGATAATATTCTTATGAGTCCTGCGCCCATACGATAAGCGGCTTTCCCTGCCAGAATTGACGCACCTGCCATTTGATTGCTACCAGCAAACAAAAGCAGTTTCCCAAAATCGCCTTTATTTCCATTTTTTAATCTCACAGGCATTTTAGTGATATCTGATGCATCATAAGTATATGACTGCGGAAATTTCTCCAAAAAGCTTTCCTGATCGATTCCCATGTTCATACAATAGACATCTCCAGAAAAATCTGCGCCTGGATATAATACATGTCCTCTTTTCTTAAACGCAAAAGATATCGTAGCATCAGCCCGGAAAGCCTCCCCAAGAATCTTACCTGTGTCAGCATCTATCCCTGATGCAATATCTATGGCAATTTTAATTCCCTTCATGCGATTTAATTCTGATACAGCATCTTTCCAAATGCCATTCAAATCTCTGTTCAACCCAACACCAAACAAACTGTCGATTACTATGTCATACTCACATGTTGATAACATCTGAATAATAGGAATCTTATATTTTTGGCAAGTTTCATATTGATTCAATGCAGCGTCACTTAATTTATCTGGATTTCCCGGAAAATAAACCGTAATTTTTTTCTGATTCTGGTATAACAATCTTGCAATTGCCATACCATCTCCTCCATTGTTTCCACATCCAGCGGCAATTAATATATTTTCTGCACTTGGAAATTTATTCAGAATGAATTCGGTTGCAGATAGTGCTGCCCGTTCCATTAATACCAGTGATGGAATTCCAAAATATCGAATTGTATTATTATCATACTGCTTCATTTCATCCGCTGTAACAATATATTCCATAAAAGCACCTCCAAAACAAAATGCGCCAAAAAATTGACGCACATTTTTGTGTTAGTTATCTTTTTTTACTGGTTTTTGTGACAAATCGTATTTCAGATCAAAAAGTTCAATCACATCGGCACCGAAGATATCATGCATGTAAGAATACAATTCATGATTTTTCAGTTCCCCTTCCTGCTTTCTGATTACTTTTTTCTTAAGTTCTTTTCTGATCATTGTAATCCAGTCAGAAATCTCATTAATTTCTTTTGTGTTATCTTTAATATAATGATAACAGCATTCCATAGTGGCAAGCATAAGTTTTAAATTAACTTCATCAATTTTTTTAGGAAGTTCAAGCATTTCGTCAGAATAAGCATCCACCTTTTCGTTACATTCGTTAATAAGACGCTTTTTTTCTTCCAATTGTTTATTGGTATCTTTTCCTGGTTCAGCTCCGTTTAACGAGTCCATAAGCTCTACAATTTCATTCATTAAACGTGACTTAATTTTTTTAATTTCTTTTGTTTCTGTTGTAATCTTACCCTGTCTCTTCAGAAGTTCATTCAGTTCTTCTGATAGCAGCTTGATATCCGGACTACATTCAGCCTGTGTAAATAGTCTGTGCCACTTATTATCAAGCGTAAGAACTGGAATTTTTTTCCCTTTCAAAGCTTTTTGAAAAACTTCTTCCTGTTTCATATCTCATCCTCAGGCATTTTCAGCACTGTTCTTTTTAGCAAGTTCAGAATCATAACGATTGATATTATAAGAAAGACGCATCAAGCTATCAGACAAATGTACATTTTCCACCTGTATTCCCTCTGGAACATTTAAATCAACATGCGCAAAATTCCAGATAGCTCTGATTCCGTATTGAACCAATTGTTCCGCAACATCCACAGCACTTGCTTTTGGTATTGTTAAAACAGCGATATCAATATCATTTTCTTTTACAAAGTCTTTAATTTTTTCCATTGGCTGAACTTCGATGTCTCTGATTATTGTGCCATGTAGTCTTGAATTGCAATCAAACAGACCTCTTATAATAAAACCACGTCGTTCAAAATTCATATAGTTAGCAAGCGCCTGACCAAGGTTGCCGGCACCAATAATAATCAGATTATGTTTTTTATCAAGTCCCAGTATCTTGCCAATTTCCTGATATAGATACTCAACATTATATCCATACCCTTGTTGTCCAAATCCGCCAAAATTATTAAAATCCTGTCTGATTTGAGATGCTGTAACTTTCATGAGCTCACTAAGTTCCTGGGATGAAATTCGTTCGACACCCTCAAATTTTAACTCACCCAAGTATCTGTAATATCTGGGAAGCCTGCTTATAACTGCTTGTGATATTTCTTTTTCGTCCACGTTTGTGTCCCCCTGTTCCATTCTCTTTTATTATATAAAAGCGTTAAAATAATGTCAATGAAATCCCCCTATTTCGATAAATTCATTTAATAAAATTAATAGATTTCTATAAAATACTCCATAAAAAATTCTATATTGGCAATCTGGTAGAAAATCATTTATAATATCGTAGAATAACTTGAATACAGTTACACATGACGTATTACAGAACGGAGAAAGAATCAATGGTATTATCCTGTCATAATATTTTCAAATCATTTGGTGAACAGACTGTTTTAGAAAACTGTTCTTTTCATATAGAAGAATACGATAAAGCTGCAATTGTTGGAATCAATGGTGCCGGAAAATCAACTTTATTAAAGATCATAGCCGGGGAACTTTCGGCAGATAGCGGAACCTGTATTGTTGCAAAAGACAAACAACTTGGTTATCTACCACAACAGCAGGTCATGGAGTCCGAGCACACAATTTATGAAGAACTTTTGCTTGTAAAAAAAGATCTGATTACTATGGAAGAACAGATTCGTGCAATGGAAATCAGAATGAAATCTCATTCAGGCGAACAACTGGACGCTTTGATGCAGACATACAGCCGTTTAACACATGAATTTGAATTAAATAATGGTTATAGTTATAAAAGTGAAGTCATTGGTATCTTAAAAGGGCTTGGCTTCTCTGAAGAAGATTTCAAAAAAAGTGTTTCCACTCTATCTGGGGGTCAAAAAACGCGTGTAGCATTAGGTAAAATTTTATTAAATAAACCAGAAATTATTATGCTCGATGAACCAACCAACCATCTTGACATGGAATCTATCGCATGGCTGGAAACATATTTATTGAATTATAAAGGTGCTGTGTTGATCGTTTCTCACGATAGGTATTTTTTAGATCGTATTTCAAACAAAATTATTGAACTTGATTTTTCAAAAGCCATTACCTTTACCGGAAATTACTCTGCTTATTCTGAAAAGAAAGCGCTTCTGCGTACTGCCCAATGGAACGCTTATATGAATCAGCAAAACGAAATCAAGCATCAGGAAGAAGTCATTCGTAAACTGAAATCCTTTAACCGTGAAAAATCAATCCGTCGCGCAGAAAGCCGCGAGAAAATGCTGGACAAAATAGAAGTACTTGATAAGCCAATGGAGCATACTGCAAATATAAAAATGCAGATCACACCGAGATTGCTCAGCGGCACGGATGTACTTAGTCTACAAGATGTCAAAAAGTCTTTTGGCTCTCTCCTGTTGTTTGAACATCTGAACTTTGAAATCAAACGTGGGGAACATGTTGCATTAATCGGAAATAATGGTACTGGAAAAACTACAATATTAAAAATCATAAATCAAATTCTTCCCTGCGATGAAGGAAATATTAAAATTGGAACGAATGTAAATATTGGATACTACGATCAGGAACACAATGTTTTACATAAAGAAAAATCCCTATTTGATGAAATTGCTGACGATTTCCCAACTTTGACCAATACTGAAATCAGAAATACTCTCGCCGCATTCTTATTTACTGGAGACGAAGTCTATAAGAGAATTATGGATTTGAGCGGTGGGGAACGCGGGCGTGTCTCACTTGCAAAGTTAATGCTTTCTGAAGCAAATTTTCTAATATTGGATGAGCCTACGAATCACCTTGATATCGCTTCCAAAGAAATCCTTGAGAACGTACTGAATCATTATGAAGGCACGATTCTTTATGTTTCCCATGATAGATATTTTATTAATAAAACCGCAACACGTATTCTAGACCTGGATCAAAATAATGTCATCAATTATATTGGAAATTATGATTATTATCTCGAAAAAAAGAATACTTCTGGTAACGAAACGCTTACCCTTGAAAAAAAGAACACCGAGGAATCCATTTCAAAACTAGACTGGAAGCAGCAAAAAGAACAACTTGCACAAGTACGAAAGCTTGAGAATGAATTTAAGCGCGTTGAAGAAACTATTAGCAAATTAGAGGAACGCTCTGGCGTTCTGGATTATGAAATGGCTCTACCCGAAAACGCTGTCAATGTCCCTATACTCCAATCATTTTTGTCTGAAAAAGAATCTATTCAAAAAGAGTTAGAGGAACTTTATCTCAGATGGGACGCGCTATCTGAACAATTGTATTAATCATTAGGTTTGAGATAAAAATTACCATTCAACTGTTCTGTTTTGATAACATTGATAAAAATATCTTCATCTGCATCTTTTAAGTGTGAAACTAATTTTTTCACTTCATCACTCGATACTACGGAATAGACCAAAGTTCTTTCCTGCTTATTATGTGACCCAATACTATTGATAATTGTTGCACCATGCCCTGACTGTTCGTATATAATACGTATTACTTCTTCTGGAGAATCCGTTATGATCAGCAGGGTATTTTTATGATATCTTTTGTACCATCCATGTATAATCTGTGTCGATGTAAACTGAAAAATAATAGAATATAATGCTTTATCCCATCCAAACAAAGCACCTGCTACAATCAGAATCACCGCATTTCCAATCAAAATATAATTCCATGCATCAATTCCGTATTTTTCAGACAAAAAAATCGCAATAAAATCCGTTCCACCACTTGTTGCATCTGCAAAAAGACAAAGACTAATGGCCGCTCCTGAAACCATTCCGCCAAAAATACTAATCAGTAATATATCATACGTAATCGCATAAGAAGGCATAATATCAGTAAACAATGCTGTTAATCCTATCATAAGACAGGAATATAACGTGAATTTTCTACCAATTGTTCGAAAGCTTATTATAATAGGTATCGCATTTAAAGAAATATTGACAATTGCAAATGAAATTTCTGCATCAAAATATTTTGATGCAATCTGCTGAACAAGTATTGTGATTCCTGTAAATCCTCCCGGAAACAATCCTCCTGCCCTGATCAGAATCTTAATGTTTGCTGCCATGATGACTGATGCTATCAATATCAGAAAAACCCGTTTCACATCTCTGGTTCTGGCATTCATTCTACTCCTCCCAATCGTTATGCAATTTTCTATAAAATTTCAAAAAAGGCGGAATTCTAACTGAATTCCGCTTGCTCTTCTATCATTCATTCCACGGTAAATCTCTGTGTTCCAATTTCTTATCCCGGATCATTAAATCTTTTACTGCTGCATCTGCTGGTTTTTTATTGAACAGAACCTCGTTTACCTGTTCAATAATCGGCATATCTATGTTATATTTCTTTGCTAGTCCCATTGCTGCTTTTGCTGAGTAAACGCCCTCTACAACCATCTTCACTTCTTTCATGGCTTCATCCATCGTTTTACCCTGTCCAATCAGAAATCCTGCTTTTCTATTTCTTGAATGAATACTTGCGCATGTAACAATCAAGTCTCCAATTCCTGACAAACCAGCAAACGTTTCATATTTTCCGCCCATTGCAACTCCAAGTCTTGCTATTTCTGCAATTCCTCGTGTAATGAGTGCGGCTTTTGTATTATCACCATAACCAAGTCCATCCGCGATACCTGCTGCTAGCGCTACAACATTCTTAAGCGCTGCACCAAGTTCTATACCCAATATATCCGGGCTGATATACACTCTGAAGACTTCATTCATAAAAATATTCTGTACTGTTTCAGCTGTTTTTTGTGTGTGAGCTCCCACAACGATAGTTGTAGGAATACCACGCCCAACTTCTTCTGCATGAGATGGTCCAGATAATACTGCAACATTGCTTTGTGGCACTTCATCCTCAATGATTTGTGATAAAGTCATGAATGTGCCTTCTTCAATCCCTTTTGCAACATTAACAATAATCTGACCCTCAGAAACCAGATCTTTAAGCAGATGACTGGTACTTCTTGTGTATGGAGATGGAACTGCAAGGACAAGAAGTTCTTTTCCTTTTACCGACAATTCTAAATCTGTTGTAAAAATGATGCTTTCCGGAAGCATAACACCTGGTAATTTATCTTTATGCTCTCTTTCACGGTTCAACATGGCAATTTCATCTTCAACAATAGACCATACTGTAACCTCATGCCCATTGTTTTTTAATAATAACGCAAGTGCAATTCCCCAACTACCTGCACCAATAATACCTACTTTAGCCATATCAATGTGCTCCTGTTCTTTCATTCATTATGACAAATTCTTTTTTGTAAGATAAGTTTTTCTTTCTTCGCCTTTAAACAGCCTTACGATGTTCGTTCTATGCTTCGTGTAAGCCATGACCGTTAAGAAAAATGCTACTGCATACATTTCATTTAAATGTGCCTGAGACATTTGGAAAAATCCTTTTTGTCCTAAAACAATAATTTCAATTAAAAATCCAGCATACACAAGAAGGGATCCCAGTGACACATAATGTGTCAGAAAAAATGTTCCAAAAAAAAGTGGAACCGCTATTATGGTAAACATCCAATGAAACGAAAGTAATAATCCTGCAGTTGCTGCAATTCCTTTTCCACCTTTAAATTTTAGGTAAAACGGAAAATTATGTCCTAGAATTGCCCCGGTAGCAGCATAAAGGGATAATAAATAGATCATTTCTGGTTTAGAATCTCCAAAAAGTAATCTGCTGACTGTAATCGCAAGAATTGTTTTTAAAATATCGCCTGCTAACACAATCACGCCTGCCTTTTTCCCAAGGATTCGAAGTGTATTGGTCGTTCCTGCATTTCCACTTCCATATTCTCTAATGTCAATTCCATTCATTCTTCCATATATATATGCAGTCTGAAATAATCCAAATATATACCCAATCAGCAGGCAATAAATACGTTCCATGCCTTATGACTCCTTCCGTTCCCTGATGATAAATTTTAAAGCTGTACCTTTGAATCCAAAAGTATCTCTGATCTGATTTTCAATATATCTTGTATAAGAAAAATGCATCAACTCTTTGTCATTCACAAAAATAACAAAGGTAGGTGGTTTCACTGCTACCTGAGTAATATAATATAGCTTTAATCGTTTTCCTTTATCAGAAGGCGGTTGCTGCATTGCCACTGCTTCTGTCATGATTTCATTCAGTACACCAGTTGCAATTCTCATATTCTGATTCTGAATTACCATATCAATCAGCTCATATATTTTTACAAGTCTTTGTCCTGTCTTTGCTGAAATAAATAATATTTCTGCATATTGCATAAATGACAATGTATTTCTTACTTTTTCAGTAAATTTATAAATTGTTTTATCATCTTTCTCAACAGCATCCCACTTATTAACTGCTACTATGATTCCTTTTCCTCTGTCATGGGCAATACCTGCAATCTTTGCATCCTGTTCTGTAATACCTTCTTCAGCATCAATCACAATAATGACAATGTCTGCTCGTTCTACTGCGCTGACAGTTCGAATAATCATGAAGTGTTCTAATTCTTCTTTTATCTTGCTTTTACGTCTAAGCCCTGCTGTATCAATGAAAACATATTCCTTACCATTAAAAACAACTTCAGTATCAACCGCATCTCTTGTTGTTCCTGCAATATCAGAAACAATCAATCTGTTTTCTCCTAATAATTTATTAATAATAGAAGATTTACCAACATTTGGCTTTCCTACAATCGCGATTTTTGGTCTTTCATCTTCTTCTTGATCCATTTCTGAAACATCAATTTTTTCAATCACTTCATCTAACAAATCACCGATGCCCAGTCTGTTTACAGACGATATAGGATGCGGTTCTCCTATGCCTAAATTGTAAAATTCATATACATCAGGCATAAATTTATTGAAATCATCTACTTTATTAACAACCAGTAAAATTGGTTTTCGAGATTTCCGGAGCATATTTGCAACTTTTGAATCTGAGTCTGTCAGCCCCTGTTTCACATCAACCATGAATAAAATGACATCAGCGGTTTCAATTGCAATTTCGGCCTGTTCACGCATTTGTGATAGAATGATATCCTTACTTTCAGGCTCAATTCCACCAGTATCTATCAATGTAAATGAAACATCCAGCCAAGTTACATCCGCATAAATTCTGTCACGTGTAATTCCTGGTGTATCTTTTACTATTGAAATCATATCTCCCGCCAAAGCGTTGAACAATGTGGATTTCCCAACATTTGGTCTTCCAACAACAGCAACGATCGGCTTCGATTTTTTCTTTCCCATTCTAAACTCCATTCTTTTATTTCACTCAATGAACTAATCATTCAGTATTGTTTTTACAAAATCTTGTCCGCTTGATTTTACAATATCTATTTTGACTTGTAAAGCCTTTTCAAGGTCTTGAAGTGTCATGTCATCAAGGAACACAAGCTCTCCGCTCCTAAGAACATTCTGTGGAAGCAATAAGCGTTCCCCTAATTCTTTTTCTTTAAGTTGCGCCAGGATATCCTGACCTGTCAATAAACCTGAAACTGTTATTTTTTCTCCAAAGAAATCATTTCTGATTGGATAAACTGATATTTTAATATCAGGATTCATTTCCATGACACGTTCCGCCATGGTATGTATCGTAGGATAGGCCAGCCTGCCCGTTGCCATTGAAAGATGTCGATTAGATCCTGTGCGTTTTCTATTAATAGGATCCTTCATTGCCTCTTCAAACTCATCTAATAAAAGTCGAAGCATACCAACTCCATTTTCAAGTTGCAGATATCCATCGTACTGTTTTGCTTCTGGCAGTTCTCTTCCTGCTAAAATATACCATTCATCGCTTGCATGTATGAAATGAAGGTCATATTCTTTATACATTTTTTTCTGCCACACTTCAATCAGATCAAGCATTTGGCATGCATCTTCCCTGGTAAACTCTTCCATTGGGAAAAGTCCATCACGAAACTTTGTGATTCCTACTGGTACAATTGAAACACTTTCCAAATAAGGAAGATATTTTGTAAGGTCTCTTATGGATCGTTCCAGTTCCACGCCATCATTGACGCCTTTACATAAAACAATCTGGCCATTCATGATGATGCCTGCCTCATAAAAACGTTCTACCTTTTTTAGGGCTTCTCCAGCAAAGCGGTTATTCAGCATCTTGTTTCGCAACTCTGGATTAGTAGTCTGAAATGATATGTTGATTGGTGATAGCCTGTACTTAATAATTCTTTCGATATCTGCCTCTGACATATTTGTCAAAGTAACATAATTCCCCTGAAGAAAAGACAACCTTGAATCATCATCTTTAAAATATAAGGTTTCTCTCATTCCTTCTGGCATTTGGTCAATGAAACAAAAAATACATTTATTATGGCAGGACTTATAATCATCCATCAGACCGTTTTCAAATACAATTCCCAGATCTTCATCTTCATCTTTATCTACTTCAAGAATCCATTCTTCTCCATCTGGTTTTTGAATCAGAATTTCAAGATATTCTGTCTGTATTAAGAACTGGTAGTCAAATATATCTTCCATTTCTTCACCATTTATTTTTAATAAAAGATCTCCCGCCTGCACTTGCATTTCTTCAGCAATGCTGTTTGCTTCAACGGAACTGATTTTATGTCCTTTGATTTTCATTTCTACTCCTTTATGTAACTAACTCCATAATGTTTATTTTACTAGAATTTCCTTGACGTGTCACTAGCAGAATGTTATAAAATATTAGGTGGTTACCATCTTACCCATACAGTTTTATGATTTCGGAGGATACTATGCCTAACATTTGCGAACTTGAAAATGCCATGCCCGTTGGCCCACTTAAAGTAATTGCCATGGATAGCGCCCATGCACTTGGTGAAAAAGTAAATTCTCATCTCGTGACATTCCGCAGGGAAATTAATCACCCATCCAAAAATGATCCTGCTTTTCAGGGATATGTTTCTGATAACTATCTGATTAAAGCTGACTGTCCTCGCTTTGGAACAGGTGAAGGAAAAGGTATCTTAAGAGAAACGGTTCGCGGTAAAGATATATTTATCATTGTTGATGTTTGCAATCATAGTATTACTTATTCTGTAAATGGATATGTAAATCACAAATCACCAGATGATCATTTTCAGGATTTAAAACGTGTCATTGCTACTGTTGCTGGTAAAGCACGTAGAATCAATGTCATTATGCCATTTATGTACGAAGGAAGACAACATAAAAGAAACGGAAGGGAATCTCTTGACAGTGCTTTTGCTTTAAAAGAACTCGCTTCTATGGGTGTTGTTAATTTTATCACCTTTGATGCACATGATCCCCGCATTCAAAATTCAACGCCTCTCAATGGATTCGATAATTTCATTCCTCCTTATCAGTTCATCCGGGCTTTGCTACAACATGAAAAAGATCTGATTGTTGATAAAGAACATACTGTTGTCATCAGTCCTGATGAAGGTGCTTTGGACCGAGCCGTATATTTTTCAAGCGTCCTTGGTGTTGATACAGGTATGTTTTATAAAAGAAGAGATTATTCTACCATTATTAATGGGAAAAATCCAATTGTTGCACATGAGTTTCTTGGTGACAATATAGAAGGTAAAGATGTTATTATTATTGATGATATGATTTCTTCCGGAGAAAGTATGATCGATACCGCAAGACAATTAAAAGAAATGAAGGCCAAACGCGTTTTTATTTGCTGTACTTTTGGGTTATTTACAAATGGTCTCTCTATTTTTGATACTGCTTTTGAAAAAGGATATTTCGATCGTGTTATTACGACAAATCTCACCTATCTTCCTACAGAACTCGATACAAAACCTTACTATATCAAAGCTGATATGAGTAAATTTATGGCATCTATTATAGATTTTATGAATCACGATGTTTCTGTTGGTAATGTACTGACACCAACGGAAAAAATACAGAATTTCCTGGCTGAATATCATGCCGGAAAGCTTATCTTATAAAAAACAAAAGCGTCATCTGCAATAAAACAGATGACGCTTTTGTTTACTATTCTTCTATAATTTTAAAAATTTTAATAGCATCCTTTAACTGAGTCGCTTTTTCTTCAAGCTGTCCCGCTTCTCCACTCAACATTTCTATCGTTTTTTCCTGTCGTCCAACCGCTGTCAGTACTTCTGTCGAAGATGCCGCTGTTTCTTCAAGCACTGCAGATATACTTTCGATTGCACCCATTGTTGCTTCTTTTGCCTCATTCATGCCTTCCGCTTCCTGCACAATTTTTGTGATGGTATCTTTAAGGTGATCCATCTGCATGGTAACATCAGCAAAAGAATTGATTGTCTGATTCAATGCATCTTCCTGAGAGGATATCATTTCACCTGATTGCTTCACAATGTTTGCAGTATCATCCATTTTAATCTGTATATTTCCAATAATTTTAGTAATCTGTGCAGATGCATTCATAGAGCCAACTGCAAGTTTTCTGATTTCTTCTGCAACGACTGCAAATCCTCTTCCTGCTTCCCCAGCCCTTGCTGCTTCAATGGAAGCATTCAAAGCTAATAAATTTGTCTGATCCGCAATCTCATTCATCGTTTCTGTAATTGAGTTAATCTCCCTCGATTGTAAAGACAGATCTGCCATTTCTTCCATCGCTGTTTTAGAAATACCTGTAGAAGATTTCACATTTTGTGCAAGGCTATGCATCGTAGTACTATTTTGCAGTAATATAACTTTTGTTTTTTCCGCCAGTTCGTTGATTTGTCCCGTACGCTCTACTACATTATTAATTAATGTAGATAACTCATCCATTTTTTTCATACAGTTTTCTGCATTGCCTGCCTGTTCATTAATACCAAGCTCGATATTTCCAACAGTTTGTGAAATCTGTTTTGCATTGTCAACCAGAGAGATAGAACTTTCTGCAACATCTTTTGATGAAAGTGATACCGATTCTGTAACATCACTTACCTTTCCAATCAGTTCTTTCATTCCACCGAACATTCCTGAAAGATGTTTATTTAAAACGCCAAATTCATCTTTTCTTTTCTGTTTAATCAGTTGTGTCAAATCACCTTCTGCAGCTTTTTTAGCAATCAAATTCAGTTCATGCATCACTTTTTTTATTCCAATCGCCATAAACATGCTTAATCCTATTGCTACGATCGATGCAAGGAAAACAATCACAAATGTAAAGGTCCTGATATCATTGGCCTGCTCTAAAATTGCACTTTGAGGTATAATACAGCAAACAACATTCTTAGTATTCCCAATTTTAGCAAATAAATATAAGTATTTTTTGTGATCCATTTCAACATAACGATAGGATGATATTTCTTCTGAATCCAAAACAGTCTTATAAAATTCCTGATTCCCAATCTGTACCTGCCCCTGCATAATATCTGACGTGATCTCTCTACCATCCTGTGTTACCAAAGCACAGTAACTGCCTTCAGGTAAATTCATGCTTTCAATCGGTGAAGAAAGAAAAGAAGCAGCCATATCTATGGTAATGAGGGCTGCATCCTTCATAGAACTTCCCTTCATTGTTCGACTGACACTAATTCCGTAATCCTCCTGCGTCATTTGTGTTACAGCGTCCAAAGTTTGATGTGTCCCCAGCCATACCGCCTGTCCACCTGCCGAAGCAATCAACTTTCCTTCGTTTGATTCTACTAATGTTTGAAATTGATTGTTTTCAATGGAATTAAACGTTGAATAAGAATTTCCGTAATTACTTAAAATATGTATCCCTGTAATACTGGCATCAGACCTCTGCTTAATCAAAATTTCCTGTTTAATTTCATTTAAAGTAGTTACTTCTTCTGTTGGGTCATTTTGATAATATGCAGAATAATATTTTGTAATATTATTATCTACATATAAATCAAGCGATATTTGTTCTGCATTTTTAAAATAAAGATCATAATACTCAGAAATTTTTGTAATTGTGTTAAAAGTTGATACCTCGTAGTTTTCCACAATAGCATTTGATGCCTTCTGGTACGAAAAAACGCCTAATAAAACAATAAAAAGAACTGGAATCAGACTCACAAACATAATTTTTCCACCAATACCAAAACGTATCCGCTTCTCTGTTTGAATCATTCCTGTTCTTTTAGACTCTTTTTTTGTACTCATTTTCCTTTTTAATGCTTTTTGCCCAAATTTAACCAGGGCGCCATTTTTTGCCGCTCTTTTCTTCTGCATTTTTTGTTACCTCTTTTCTCTCTTCTCTCTGTTTATTCTGTTCCAATACTTCTGCTGTGTTTTAACAGAACAAACAATAATAGCTTAAGCCTTTTGAGCTTAAGCTATCTACAACATCATACTATGAAACTGTCATTTAAGAAATAAACTAATTAGCCTAAATTTTCGATTAATTTTTGTATAAGAGTGCTAAGTTTTAGTAAAATCAAGCTGGTAATTTGCGAAAACTCAACATGATTTTAAACAAGTCACCGTCCAGATAAATTTCAAAAGTTCCTCCCTGCAGCTGTGTTAAATCTTTTGCAATTGATAGGCCAAGTCCGCTTCCTTCTGTACTTCTTGCCACATCTCCACGGATAAATCTTTCTGTCAAATCATTTGCATCAAAATTCAAAGGTTGTCTGGAAATATTTTTTACAGAAAATGTTACATAGGAATCGTTATTTTTGATTTCTTCCGAAATATCAATATATACTCTTGTATTCTCCATAGCATATTTCTCAACATTTTTAAATAAGTTTTCAATAACACGCCATATATGTCTGCTATCCGCTTCAATTACTACTGGCTGATCGGGAATGTTCAAAACAATACTTAAATTCTTCTTTTCAAAATTTTCCGAGAACTCGCCAAGCGTCTGGTTCAATAATTCGATAAAATTAAGTCTTGTTATTTGCAACGTTACATTCCCCGAAGAAATTTTTGATGCTTCCACAAGATCCTCTGTCAATTGTTTTAATCTTTGAGACTTCGATTCCAGAATTTCTATATATTTCTTAACATTTTCATCTTCTATATTTTCACGTTTTAATAAATTGACATAATTAATAATAGAAGTCAGGGGTGTTTTTATATCATGAGATACATTCGTAATCAAATCTGCTTTTAGTCTTTCATCTTTCATACTTGTCTCAACTGCATGCCTTACAGCATCACCCATGGTATTTACAGCATTGGCCAAAAACAAAACATCACCATGCATCCCTTTTGTATCAATCTGACAGGACATATCGCCTTCTTTAATCTGTTCAACACCACTTATGATTCTTTGTTTTGCTTTATTTTCAGCAAATAAATACATTCCTATTACTAAATCGAAAAGAAAAACAATACCAATTCCTGTCCATCCAGATAGTACAAATATTAAATTAATCAGCAGAAACAAAAGATAAGGAATCCAAGTCCTTGCTATCGTTGAACCATTGTCACACATTCTAAAAAAGATTTTTTTAATTTGTCTGAATAAGAATCGAATAAAACGAATCAATTTTATGATTATTTTTCGCGTCAGGCTGTTTTTCCATAATGACTTTGCCTTGATTCTACGCACCAGACTAAGATAAAAATACATAAATGCAATATGAAATGACAGAATACCAAGTACAGCGCCAATAATAAAAATGAATTTATTGCTTTCAACCTCATAGAGCCAGTTCATGGAAAGTGCTGCAACAATTCCAGTTGCGGCACAGATCATAACTGCTACAAATACAGAACATTCCGTATTACAAAGGTCAAATCCAGTTAGTTGTATCATGGAATTTCGATTTGTTTTTCCTGCAAGTGATGTAATAATCACAAAACATAACAAATATAAAACAACACTGATCAACAACAAAATAATAAAAGGCTCAATATATGGCATTACAACATTATAATTATGATATCCATTTGCGAACCCATCTCCATTAGGATACGCTGTATCGATACCAATCATAATTTTATAATTATCCGTAAATGCATATTCATATTCATTTAAATAGCCTGTAAATTCTTCTTCTCCGATTAATGTATCAGTATCAAAGGATAGATTATGCGCATCATAATAAATATGTTTTCCAAGATTACGAATATAACGTTCTGCTTCCAGTTCATTCTTCATTCCAGGTATATTGGTATAGATATTACTATTATCTTCCTGATCACCTGTAATAATATAATATCTTAGATTTGTTTTATCAACTTTGTAAATATTCTGAAATTGTCTGTATTGATAATAATTATAGGAAAGTGATTCAATGCTTTCTTTCAGATATCCACACAATTCTTCATAACTTGTCTCATCCGTAACAAAATCCATAATAGATTCTGCATCAACCGGCTGATATCTTTCAATCAGTTTCGCAGGATATAATCCCGTTTGATTTTGTGGAAACAATGTTTTTGTGGTCTGAGTCTCCTCATATTCAATCCCATATTGCCCCCATCTGATCAAATCCTCAAGATAATAACTCAAGTTCCCAGAACTTGAACCATATTCGTATCTCTGTGCGAATTTTTTAACATCTATGATCTTTTTTCCGTCAAATGCGCCTTCTGTTTCCATCTGCTCTCTAATGACAGCATATCTTACCACTTCATCCACACTATCTGATAACAAATAATAAAATACATCTGTATCCTCAAACTGACCACTAGAATCAAACAAGTCTATTCCATATTGATATGTACCATAAATACCAGAAACAGGTACTGACGAGAACAGAAACATGACTGAAATACAGACTGCGATCGCACATATGCTGATGTTTTGAAATACTAGAAAACAAAATTTACTTTTTTTGCTATAGATAAAATTTGTCATAGAAACCCCTTATTGTTTCTCGATTTTATAACCTACGCCCCATACCACTTTTAAATATCTTGGTTCTTTTGGATTGATTTCTATCTTTTCTCTGATGTGTCTAATATGAACGGCTACAGTATTATCTGCTCCTATTGCTTCTTCATTCCATATGTTCTCATAAATCTGATCAATAGAATATACTCTTCCCTGATTTTTGACAAGCAATAATAAGATGTTATATTCAATTGGGGTCAGTCTGACTGTTTCATCATCTACTGTCACTTCTTTTGTTTCGTCATTCATAACCAAACCACCAACAGAATAAATATGTTGATTGTCTTCCTGCAGATTTCCAAGTTTTGTATATCTTCGAAGGTGAGACTTGACCCTTGCAACGAGTTCCAAAGGGTTAAATGGTTTGGAAACATAGTCATCAGCACCGATATTCAAACCTAATATTTTATCTGCATCTTCTGTTTTGGCTGACAAAATAATAATTGGAATACTGCTGACTTCCCTTATTTTTAATGTTGCATGAATTCCATCCAAACGCGGCATCATGACATCAATAATTAAAAGGTGCACTTCATTGCTTTTCAGCAGTTTGATTGCCTCTTCACCATCATACGCTTTAATAATATGATACCCTTCCTGTTCAAGATAAATCGCTATCGCGTCAACAATTTCTTTATCATCATCACACACAAGTATATTAATCATCTTCATCCTCCTGTCCCTCCTTTTAAGATAACATTAGAATTTTAAGTTACTGAATTAAAATCAATTAATTTTTTATTAAGACTTATTATAACAACCCAAGAAAAGCGCCTAAATTTCCTCTTTTCCCATTCGTTGCACGATGCGAGAACAAATATTCTGAATGACAGCAAGTACAAAGATCAGTTACACTAATATTTCGTTCTAAAATTCCACTCAATAATAATATCTTCCTATTTGCTTCCCAAAGATTTAATTGAAAATTACCACTTTCATTTGTTTTAACTACTTCATGATAGTCATTTGGAAATATTTTCTTAAATTCCAACGCCACTTCAGCACCTACTTCATAACAGTTTTCACAAATAGATGGACCGATTCCTGCAATTAGATTCGCAGGGTCTGTTCCAAAATTCTTTTTCATCGCTTCTACTGTTTTTTTCCCAATCTGTTTTACAGTCCCTCTCCATCCCGAATGTGTCAGACCAATTGCTTTATTCACAGGGTCAAGAAAATATAACGGAACACAGTCTGCATAAAATGTAGCCAATATAATCCCCGGTTCATTTGTTATCATACCATCTGTATCAAAAAAATCTTTCTTTCTTGTAATCCCTTTTCCTGCGTCTTCTTTTGTAATGACACGTACTTGATCAAGGTGTGTCTGATCCGAAAAAACAAATTCTTCTATACTACAATTTAAAATATCTGCAATTTTATTGAAGTTTTTTATTACATTTTCTTGTGCATCTCCGCGATTAAGGCCTAGATTCATGCTCGCAAATATTCCTTCGCTATAACCACCTGTTCTGGTAGAAAATAAATGTCTGACCAGTCCACTATTGGTAAATGCAGGAAATGTCAGGTATTCTGCTTTATCTTTATAGTTTATATCAAAAGTCTGAGTAACTATTTCATTCTTATTCATAAAAACTCCTTTATGACTGATGGTAAAATGCATTTTGATACCACTCAATATTATCCTTTAAAATAGCAATAACATCATAACGAATAGGCATCTGATCCGAAATGCGGTGTCGGTACCTGTAAAAATCTGCTACCATACATATTTTCCTTTGCTTTGCCCATGTGACTGCTTCCACTGGATGTCCCGCAACCTGAGTCTTTCTATATTTCACCTCTGCAAAAACAAGATAGCCATTATGGTATCCTATAATATCAATTTCACCCTGCCTGTTTCTGAAATTAGTTTCAACGACTTTCATCCCATTTTCTGTTAAATACTTTGCGGCTAATACTTCATACTGACTACCAACTTCGCGTTGATTCATAAAGAGTCCTTTTTCGTAGGCGTATCCTGCTTCATTTTTGCTTTTATTTTATCCATACTATCAACAAATACCAGAATTTCAGCTACTACTTCATATAGCTCTGGTGGAATCATGTCTCCAATCTCCAGCCTGGATAATGTGTTGGCGAGTTTATCATCCTTATGGATTGGAATATTCGATTCCTTTGCTTTTTCAATGATGCGCTCCGCAAGTTCTCCTCTTCCTGACGCAATGACTGTTGGTGCTTCATTTTGAGGATCATATTCCAGTGCTACAGCCTGTTTTGGCTTTTTATTTGTTTTATCCATATTAAAATCACCCACCTGACTGATTATGCTCTGACATCAAATGAAAATTCAGAGATAAGAGAAATTCCTTTATCCTGTGAAATCATTTCATTGATCAAATTTACCTCTGTATCCGAAATGCTCAGATCTGCATGTAATTGATAACCTCTTTTTTGCAAATGTTCATCCAAAATGGGCAGATGATCTTCAATTAATTTTAAACATGCTTCGTCTTCCAATTTAAAGTTCGTGTTAACCTTTTCTCCTTGAAGGGTAACATATACATCTACTTTTCCAAGATGTTCCATATCCAAGTGTAAAAATGCGCTGATGGTATCATGACTTCCAGCCAGACTTTTTTTCCTGGAATATACGTATAATTCACCATGTGCCGCTTCATCGCTCATCTTCAAAGGAAGTTGAACATATTGTAGCACCTGGTTCAAATGGTGCATAAAATCAACGTTTTGTGTAAGAGAATTTATCTGCTTTAGCAAAGGCGCATATTTTTCATCCATTGCCGCAAGCATTTGCGATATTTTACTCGTCTGTGAATGCATTGTTTCATAAAGACTGCTGATTTTTCCTTCTTGACCAACTTGTTCAGGTGCTATCAGCCATTGTGATAGAAGGGAATCTTTTAATATATTTTGAAACTCCTTACTTTGAACGAATGTGTTCCATTCCTCATGCACAGATAACTGGCTGTTTGATAAGATTTCTTGTGTAAGTCTAAAGAGTTGATATGGGCTAAGTTCTTTATTTTCCAGCATTGCAGGTAAGGATTCTGGTAATCGTTCTCCTGTAATTAGCTGCCGTATCCGTGTCTCAAGTTCCGATTCTGGACTTGCACTTCGGATTACTTCTGAATTATCAGGAAGCTGAACTTGGGCCAAATTCTGATTTTTATCTAATCCTTCTTCTGGAAAGTCATTCACTTGAAACATCACCGCGCGATTCTCTCCTCCAAGATTTGAAGAAGCCTGTGCTCTGCCATTATCTTCCAAATGTATTTCCAACTGAGTCAAAATGTTTTCAAACTTTTGTTCCGTTAGAAAGTCTGCCCTTGTTCCTTGTGAAAAAATCGTAGCTAGTTTTTGTAAAAGATCATTTTGAGGCGTTGACTGTATATGGATATCCTCACTTACCAAATCAGAAAATTCATTTGCAACTTCTATGATATTTTTTAAAACACTATGTTCAAGATTTTTATACTGTTCAAATTGCTGTATCATATCTGAAGTAACAGGTAGATTTAATTTTGACATCTGTACCAAGTCTGCAGGGGCCAATTCCATAAAATGGAGCATGGTCTTATGCATATTTTGCAACGTATTGACATCAACTGGCATTCCTTGTCGCATCAATTCTTTCACCAACGCAATGGATTTCTCTGTTTGCGGTATTCCTGCCGCTTCGATTGCTTTATTGACATTTGGATATTGCTCCAGATTTTCAAACAGAGGCCGCAGAATCAGCTGTGAACCAAAATTTTGTTTTACTTCAAAAGACAAAAGTTTGCCTGGCAAAAGGGTAAGTTCTGAATCTATTTTTGCCCTCAGATATCCTCCTTTTTCTAATAAAAGTTCAACTTCATTTCCTTTAATAGATAACACTTCTCCTGAGACTGTCTGTCCAGCAATGAGTTGTTTTATTTCTGCCAGACTTTGTTGGCTCAATCCACCTGCTTGCTTTGCAGTAGACTGAATCGTGTCTTTCGACTGTACTTGTTCTGAAGTTACATTTTGTCCATGAAATTTAAAATAAGATGATAGATTGGATGACATAGCTTTCCTCTTCTCTTATGATACTGAAACAAAATTTCCGATAAATGTCTTTCTATGAATTGGTGATGGACCATATTTTTTTAACGCTTCTATATGCGCAGCAGATCCATACCCTTTATTTGAAGCAAATGCATATTCCGGAAATATTTTATCATACTCTTCCATCATGCGGTCTCTGGTTACCTTAGCAATTATACTGGCTGCCGCAATTGAAACACTTTTGGCATCTCCTTTTATAATAGGCACCTGTGATATATCAACCCCGGGTATCGTAACCGCATCATTTAATAATATATCGGGCTTCTGAGGTAAATTCTGAATAGCCTGTCTCATAGCACGATAGGTTGCCTGTAAAATATTGATGGAATCAATCTCTTCCGGACTTGCATATCCCAGACCATATGCCACCGACCTACGAATTATTTGTTCATAGAGCTCTTCTCTTTTTGACGCACTTAATTTTTTCGAATCATTCAGATAAAGAATCATATCCTCTCTATTCAAAATAACTGCACCTGCAACTACAGGGCCTGCAAGTGGTCCTCTGCCGACCTCATCAATACCACAAATTAAAATATCTGACGAATATTTTTCTTCATATCTGCTCATTTCTTTTGTCCTGAGCCATTCTGATTTTATAGCTTCCATTCTTTTTTCAGCTTTTGCAACCAGCGCTGCAACACCTGCTCTATCATCTGATTGATACTTATGAACAAATTCAGGCAGCATACTGTCACCTGCCGCCTGAAACTGTTCTTTTATAATTTTTATACTTTCTTCCATAGGGCACCTGCCTTATTATTGGTGTTTCAAAATTCCAAACTTTTGAAGTGGCCAGATTCTGATAAAAGCTCTTCCAATTATTTTATTCCTGTGAATATTTCCAACACTAGGATCTCTGCTATCAGAACTATTATTCCGATTATCTCCCATTACAAAATATTCATCTTCACCAAGCGTAATTGTTTCAAAAGCCCGTCCTGGTTCTTTGATAACTTCTTTCCCATAAGATTCTTCTAATACAGAATCATTAATATAAATTTGTCCTGAAGTATCAATTCTCACGGATTCTCCTGGCAAACCAATGACTCTCTTAATGTAATAGGTCTCATCAGCGTACTCATAGGGGAACACAATAATATCAAACCTTTTAGGTTCTCTGAACCGATAACTTATTTTATCAACAATCAAATTGTCATCATTGCTCAGTGTCGTTTCCATGCTACTTCCAATGACCTGCGTTCTCTGCCCTACATAAGTAATCACAAGATAGGTAAGGCATAGCACTACTAAAAGATATAGGCTAGTACTCAGTATTTCCTTAATTACATTTTTCATGTCAACTTCCATCCATCCATTTTATTTTGAAGGTTCTACCTGCATTGGAAATTCAAGTGTAATTCTGCCGACCTTACCGCTTCTAAACTCATCAATCAGGATTCCAGCCGCTTTTCCTAAATCAGGTTCTTCTCCCTTTTTAAAACACTTTCTATTCATTGCAATTAGGTTTAAAATCGCAAGTGCCGATTGATTTGAAATGGATTCCTCAATCTGAAATCTGCTACACAGCTGTGATGGATATCGTTTTTTCAAAAATTCAATCAAATCAATTGCCATTTCATCCATGATCAAAATATTATCATTCATGGAGCCAATAAAAGCAAGTTTCATACCCACATCCTGATCTTCGAATTTTGGCCATAAAATCCCCGGTGTGTCCAATAACTCCAGTGATTTATTTAACCGGATCCATTGTTTTCCTTTTGTTACCCCTGGTTTGTTTCCTGTCTTGGTACAAGCCTTTCCAGCAAAGGAATTAATGAATGTTGACTTTCCAACATTTGGAATGCCAGCAACCATAGCCCTGACGGGTCTATTTATAATGCCGCGTTTTTTATCTCTTTCAATTTTCTCTTTACAAGCTTCATTCACAATTCCCTGTATCGATTTAATACCCTGACCACTTTTTGAGTTGATTTCAAGAACATAAGCTCCCTGTGCTTCAAAAAATGCTTTCCATTCTTTATTTGCAGAAGGATCTGCCAGATCAGATTTGTTAAGTAAAATAATTCTGGATTTATGTGTGCCAAGCTTATCAATATCCGGGTTTCGGCTACTGACAGGAATTCTTGCATCCACAAGTTCAATAATTAAATCTACTAGTTTGATGTTTTCTTCCATCATTCGTTTTGCTTTGGTCATATGACCGGGATACCACTGATAATTCATAAATTCTCCATCATTCTATCAATCCAAGACCGCTATTTTTTGATGCCATCTTGAACCATACTTTTCCTATAATTGATTTTCTTGTTACAATGCCGATACTTCCCGACCTACTGTCTTCACTGTTATTGATATTATCACCAAGAACAAAATATTCCTCTTTATTCAAACGTATTTCATTTTGAGCAATACCTGGATCTGCTATTTTATCATACTCCTGCAGCAAACACTCTTCATCATTTACATAGACTTTCCCATCTAAAATTTTGATGCGATCCCCTGGAACTGCAACGATTCTTTTCACATAATAATGTGAATTTTGATTTTCATTTGGAAGAAATACGATAACATCTCCTGCTTTTGGCTCACTAAGCTGATATAAAAAACGATTGATCAGAATTTGTTGCCCATTATAAAGCCCTGGCTCCATAGATACACCAATCACACTTGTTTTTAATCCAAATGCAAATACAAAAACTGCACCAAGTAATACAGACACAAGTATACTAAATACCCATCCTGCAATTTCTTTTAGCAGTGTATAATTAATGACTCTTCTCTTTTTATAAAAATGAAGTCCTTTTTGTCTACGTCCCATATTACAATGCCTCGTAATTTTAGTGTTTTTATCATTATATAAAGAAAAGGGACAACATACAATATGTATTTGTCCCTGACCTGTCATATCCTTATGAAACTACTATTTAACACGTTCTTTAACTTTTGCTTTTTTACCAACTCTGTCTCTTAAGTAGTTAAGTTTTGCTCTTCTTACTTTACCCATTCTTACAACTTCTACTTTTTCAACGTTAGGTGAATGTAAAGGCCAAGTTCTTTCTACGCCGATACCATTTGAAGTTTTTCTTACAGTAAAAGTCGCTCTATTGCTTCCACCCTGGATTTTCAATACAGTACCTTCAAAAATCTGAATTCTTTCACGAGTACCTTCTTTGATTTTGGCATATACCTTTACAGTATCACCAGTTTTAAATTCAGGTGCGTTTTCTTTGATCTGTTCTGCTTCAATTGCTTTTAAAATTTCGCTCATTTTTATTCTCCTTTAATTTAATGGACGTTCTTAATTTCACTTGAATCAGAGGACCGTCTATTCTCGCAACATTAATAATCTACCACAACACGCATATAATTGCAAGATTTTTTTATATTTTCTTATCATTGATATACTTTTCATACAGATCAGGCCTTTTTTCTTTTGTCCGTTTTACTGACTGTTCCATTCTCCATTTACTTATATTAGCATGATGTCCAGAGAGAAGAACTTCAGGCACTTGTTTTCCTTCCCATACTTCTGGCCTGGAATATTGCGGATACTCAAGCAAATTGTTATGTAATGACTCATAAGAAGCCGAATCTTCATTGTTCAATACTCCTGGAACCAATCGCGAAACAGCATCAATCATAACCATGGCCGGCAACTCTCCACCAGTCAGTACATAGTCCCCAATTGAATATTCATCCGTTACAATCTCTTCCAGAACTCTTTCATCGATTCCTTCATAGTGTCCGCATAAAAATACCAACGCTTCCTCGTCTGCCAGCATCCTTGCCTCTTCCTGATTGAACAATTTACCCTGAGGCGTCAGATAAATGACACGAGGTTTTTTATTTCCAAGTGATTTTTTTACCGCTCCAAAAGCATCATAAACTGGCTGTGCCTGCATCAACATCCCAGCACCGCCTCCATAAGGATAATCGTCCACCTTCTTATGCTTACTATTGGTATAATCTCTTATATTCCATGCAGCAATCTGAATTACATTATTTTCTACGGCTCTTCCGATAATACTTGTATTCAG
Organism: Clostridia bacterium; assembly: GCA_003246295.1. Classification (GTDB taxonomy): domain Bacteria; phylum Bacillota; class Clostridia; order Lachnospirales; family Lachnospiraceae; genus SZUA-378. Next base: position 83,495 of record QKAS01000032.1, read on the forward strand.
CCCCTGTAATACCATTTCAGGAAATAATGTCATAATATGAAATTCCATGTATTCACCTAATCCAATAATCCGTCCAGTAGTTTTACCGTCATTTTATTGCTTTCTATGTCAACAGAAAGTATGCATTGCTTAATCGCTGGAATCAGCACCTCTCTTTGATTTTCCATTTCTATCACATAAACGTCATTTGCCCCAGTCAGCATGACTTCTTTTAAAATCCCAAGACTGGTGTCATCCTCAAGAACAACCTGAAGTCCAATCAAGTCTGCAATAAAATACTCGTCTTTCTTTAATTTTACTGCTTGTTGCCTTGTAACAAAAAGTCCTTTGCCCTTATATTCCAGGATGTCATTTATGTTATCAATTCCCTTGAATTTAAGAATCGCAAATTGTTTGAAAAATTTTACACCCTCAATTTTAAGCGTTTTCTTTTCTTTTCCAGTATCTAATAATACTTCTTTTAAATTTTTAAAGCGATTGATATCATCTGTGGTAGGGAATACTTTTACTTCTCCCTTAATACCATGTGTTGAGGAAATAATTCCAACCTGTAAATAATCTTCCACTTTGCACTCCTTATTCCTATCTGCCATCGATATAATACCGATAAAATAGGGACAGCCCAAAATGAGCGCCCCTACCAATCAGTTGATTTCAACTTCAACTTTCTTATTGTCTTTGGATGATGCTGCCTTAACAACAGATCGAATTGCTTTTGCAATTCTTCCTTGTTTTCCAATAACTTTTCCCATATCGGAAGGAGCAACGTGAAGTTCAACTGTTACCGTTTTCCCTTCGGTTTTTTCGGTAACAACTACTTCATCCGGATTATCGACAAGTGCTTTTGCAATTACTTCAACCAAATCTTTCATAATCCACCTCCGAAAAAAGTTGTGTCAAATTATTATTTTTCAATACCAGCTGCTTTGAAAATCTTTGCAACAACTTCTGTAGGCTGTGCTCCGTTTGCTAGCCATTCTTTTGCAAGTTCAGCATCTACTTTAAATTCACTTGGATCTGTGTTTGGATTGTAAGTTCCTATTTCAGCGATACATTTTCCATCTCTTGGAGATCTGGAATCTGCAACTACGATTCTATAGAAAGGAGCTTTTTTCTGACCCATTCTTCTTAATCTGATTTTTACTGCCATGTTTTTTCACCTCCGGTTTATTATAATTAATTTATTAAAAAGGAAAGTTGAGTCTTCCTGGGAAGCCGCCTCTGCCTTTTTTACCAATTCCACCCATCATGCCGGGAAGCTGTTTCATCATTTTTTGTGATTGTTCGAACTGTTTGATAAATCTGTTCACAACACTGATGTCTACCCCTGCACCTCTGGCTATTCTATGTTTCCTGCCTGGATTCAATAATTTGGGATTTTGTCTTTCAGCAGGCGTCATGGACAATACAATTGCCTCCATTCGTTTCAGCTGTTTTTCATCAACCATGGATTCAATATCTCCCATTTTTGAACCCATACCTGGCATCATACCAAGAATTGATGCAAGCCCGCCCATTTTCTTCATCTGATTCATAGACTCAAGATAATCTTCAAAATCAAACTTCCCTTTTTTAAGCTTGGCTGCCATTTGTTTTTCTTTATCGACATCCACATCTGCCTGAACTTTTTCGATCAGACTTAAAACATCGCCCATGCCGAGTATTCTGCCTGCCATTCTGTCAGGGTAAAACTGTTCCAAATCAGAAAGCTTTTCTCCCATACCAATATACAAAATAGGTTTTCCTGTAACAGCCTTGACCGAGAGTGCGGCACCACCTCTGGAATCGCCATCCATTTTTGTAAGCACAACACCATCCAATCCAATCTTTTCATTGAATTCTTTGGCTATGTTAACAGCATCCTGACCTGTCATTGCATCTACAACTAACAAAGTCTGGTGAACTGTTACGTTTTCTTTTATATTCTGTAGTTCCTGCATCATATCTTCGTCAATGTGCAAACGTCCTGCTGTATCCAGAATAACGATGTTGTATCCATTTTTTTCAGCATAAGCAACTGCTTCTTTTGCAATTCTGACTGGTTCTTTCGAATCAGGGATTGCAAACACTTCAACATCTTGTTTTTCACCATTAATCTGCAACTGTTTGATCGCCGCAGGTCTGTAAACATCACATGCAACTAATAGGCTTTTTTTTCCTTTTAGTTTGAGCTTTCCTGCAATTTTAGCGGTTGTTGTCGTCTTACCAGCACCTTGAAGTCCACACATCATAATAACTGTGATTGCCTTGCCTGGCTGGAATGCGATCTCAGTTGTTTCAGATCCCATTAAAGCAGTTAACTCTTCGTTTACAATTTTAACGACCATCTGACCAGGATTTAATCCATTCATAACATCCTGACCGATCGCACGTTCTTCTACTGTCTTAACAAATTGTTTCACAACTTTAAAATTAACATCGGCCTCAAGTAACGCCATTTTGACTTCTTTGAGTGCTGCCTTGACATCTTCTTCTGTGAGTCGACCTTTGTTTCTTAAATTTTTAAAAACACTTTGTAGTTTATCTGTTAAGCTCTCAAATGCCATATATTATAATTCCTCTAAAATTGCATCGGCAATTCTGACTATTTTGTCTGTATTATCATTTTGAATATTGGTAGTTAGTGCAAGCTTTTTTATCTCTGTGATTCTTTCTCTGGTCATACTAAATTTTTCTACAAGCTTTAGTTTTTCTTCATACCCAGTCATAATCTTATCACAACGTTTTAATAAATCATGTACACCCTGTCTGCTGATTCCGATTTCATCTGCAATCTCACTTAAAGATAAATCGTTATAAACAGCATTCTCATAAACTTTTCTCTGATGCTCTGTTAAAAGCTCACCATAAAAATCATAAAGCAAGTTCTGTTCTATTATTTTTTCCATTCCAATGACCTGCCAGACGTACACTTTTAATACTTACCTGAGTAATCTTATACTATTAACATTAATGTGTCAAGTGTTTTTTCTTGACACATCTTTCAATTCGAATACAACCATAATGGTAGTCAATGCTTATAGTTTTTCACTAAAATAACTTTTATGACCTTCTCCAAAAACTTCGCTTGCACTTGTCACAATCATAAAGGATTCTGGATCCATATCTTTCACAACTTCCTCTGCTTTGGGTGCAATCTGCTTTTTCATGGCACACATAATAATTTTTTTACTCTGATTACTATACGCTCCGGATCCTTCCAGAAAAGTAGCACCCACATCAAGTTCCTGCATGAGTCGGCCCGCAATCAGATCCGCTTTATCACTGATGATATAAATTAGTTTCGCTTCATCACGTCCATATAAAACAAGATCCATAACGATAGAACATACAATAACCGCCATCCCTGCATAAAGTGCTGTATCTATTTTCCTAAACGCTATCCCTGATGCCACAACAATAAGCGCATCTGTCAGTAAAAAGATAACGCCCGTCCTTAAATGACGATATTTTAATTTTAAAAATTTAACAATAATATCCGTTCCACCAGTAGTCGCACCTACTCTAAAGATTAACCCAACTCCAATCGCAATCAAACTGCCGCCTGCTGCCGCTGCAAGTAGTGGATCCTTTGTTGCTGGTCCAAGTGCAGATAATGTATTTGTTGCAAATGAGATTACAACAATAGAATAAATGGTAGAAACAATAAATTTCCAGCCAAATTTCCACATGCCAAGTATCATGACCGGAATATTGAAAATCAAGAACCAGGTACCTGTTGGAATCGTTGTAAACCTACTGATAATAATTGCCACACCTGAAAATCCGCCCGGTGCAAGATTATTTGGATCTAAAAACAAGGCCAGACCAGTTGCATAAATAAAAGATGCCAGTGTGATCACAATGTAATCCCATATTCTTCTGGATGCTGTTTTTACTTTTGCCATAATTCCTCCTATAATAATTTCTATATTACTAATAAAATAAATCATACGAAAGCCAGACTCAAAAAAGCAGACTATATGTAAAATGACACATATAATCTGCTCTTATCAGGCTCTTTGTCTGTCAAATGTTTGTTCTGACAAGCTTTGGCTTATAACCCTGTAAATTCAAGGCTTCGATAATCTGCGCTTTATGTTCAGAGCCATATGCTTCCATCGTGATACGAAGCTCTACAGCAGCATTTCTATTAATAGAAACAAACTGATTATGCTCTAACTTAATAACATTTCCATTTTCCTTTGCAATCACGTCTGCAACTCTGCTTAATTCTCCTGGTTTATCAGGTAAAAGAACTGAAACTGTAAATATTCTATCTCTGAAAATCAATCCTTGTTGTACAACAGAAGACATCGTAATCACGTCCATATTACCACCGCTTAAAATAGACACAATTTTTTTATTTTTCACATCCAGATGTTTCAGCGCCGCCACAGTAAGCAATCCAGAGTTTTCAACAATCATTTTATGATTTTCTACCATATCTAAAAATGCAACGACTAATTCTTCATCTGCTACAGTAATAATTTCATCCACATGATCTCTGATATATGGGAATATAAGTGATCCCGGTGTTTTTACGGCTGTACCATCGGCAATGGTATTAACGCTATTTAAGGTAGTTACCTTGCCATTTCTTACAGATTCCTGCATACAATTGGCACCTGCAGGTTCTACCCCAATCACTTTAACATTTGGGTTGAGCATTTTAGTCAGAACAGATACACCAGTTGCAAGACCACCGCCGCCAATAGGAACCAGAATATAATCTACGAGTGGTAATTCTTTATATATTTCCATGGCAATCGTACCCTGACCTGTTGCTACTGCAAGATCATCAAAAGGATGTATAAAAGTAAGTCCTTCTTCCTTTGCAATTTCATAAGCTTTTGCACATGCTTCATCATATACATCTCCATGTAAAATAACATCTGCTCCATAACTTTTTGTTCTGTTCACTTTCATTAATGGTGTTGTGGTTGGCATAACAATCACTGCCTTGATCCCATAACATTTTGCAGCATAGGCAACGCCCTGCGCATGATTTCCTGCTGATGCTGTAATCAGACCTTTCGCACGCTCTTCTTCTGAAAGAGTACTAATCTTATAATAGGCTCCACGAAGCTTGTAAGCTCCCGTAAACTGCATGTTCTCCGGTTTAAAATAGACTTTATTCCCTGTAACAGAACTAAAATAGTCACTATAGACCAGCTCTGTATTAGAAGTCACTTTTTTAACGATTTCAGATGCTTCTTCAAACTTTTCTAATGTAAGCATAGACGTACTTTCCCTTCGGTCAGATATTTTCAAAGCTTGTACTTTTAAGAATAATATTTATCTTATTCTTTTTCATGACTTCTGTCAAATAATGCATCAACAAAATCATTAGGATCAAACTTCTGTAGATCATTAATTTTTTCCCCGACACCAATATATTTTACTGGCACCTGTAATTCAGACTGTATGGCAACAGCAATACCGCCTTTTGCTGTACCATCCATTTTCGTTAATACAATACCTGTAATATCTGTCGCATTTTTAAACTCTCTTGCCTGCATAAGGGCATTCTGGCCTGTTGCCCCATCAAGCACAACAAGACTCTCCTTGTGTGCTTCTGGAAATTCACGTTCAATAATTCTACCGATTTTTTTAAGCTCTTCCATTAGATTTTTTTTATTATGAAGACGCCCTGCAGTGTCACACAGTAAAATATCTATCTTTCTTGCTTTTGCAGCATTCACTGCATCAAAGATTACAGATGCGGGATCCGAGCCTTCTTTTCCAGTTATGATATCAACTTCTGCACGCTTCGCCCATTCTTCTAATTGCTCACTTGCTGCTGCACGAAATGTATCTGCTGCTGCAATAAGTACTTTTTTCCCTTGTGATTTATAAATAGAAGCCAGTTTTCCAATCGTAGTCGTTTTTCCTACTCCATTTACACCTACAACCAACACAACTGATGTTACATTTTCAAATGCATACGCATCTTGGTTCACTTTCATCTGCTCTTTAATGCTATCAATCAAGATATCTCGACAATCAACCGGCTCCTTGATATGTCTTTGTTTGACCTCTTTTTTTAATTCCATGATGATTTGTTCCGCCGCTTTAATTCCAATATCACCCATGACCAGAATTTCTTCCAGTTCTTCGTAAAAATCATCATCAATTGTTTTAAATCCATTAAATACAGAGTCAATACTACTCACAATATTATTTCTAGTTTTTGTCAGACCATTTTTTAGTCGTTCAAAAAATCCTAGCTTTTCTTCAGACATTCCGACTACTCCTCTAGCTCTTTATCAATCAAATTCACACTCACAAGTGCTGAGACTCCTTTTTCCTGCATTGTAATACCATAAAGACGGTCTGCCGATTCCATTGTTCCTCTTCTATGCGTAATTACAATAAATTGTGTGTTCTTTGATAGTTTATGAAGATACTTTGCATATCTGCCAACATTTGATTCATCAAGTGCAGCTTCAATCTCATCCAATAGACAGAAAGGGGAAGGCTTCAGATTTTGTATCGCAAATAAGAGTGCAATCGCCGTCAATGCCTTTTCTCCTCCTGATAACTGCATCATATTCTGCAGTTTCTTTCCTGGTGGTTGCGCAATTATTCTAATGCCTGCTTCAAGAATATCTTCATCTTCCATTAATTCAAGGGTACCTTTTCCACCACCAAACAATTCCTTGAATACTTTATCAAATTCTCTTACAATCTGTCCGAATTTTTCCTGAAACTGTTTTCTCATTGCAGCATCAAGCTCTTCAATAATTTTAACCAGCGTCTGTTCAGCAGATACCAGATCATCATGCTGTGTTTTTAAGAATTGGTATCGTTCTGTGAGGTTTTTGTAATCTTCAATGGCATTAACATTTACATCACCTAATTTACGGATCTGTTCCTTCAGTGCACCAATTTCCTTTTTCATAATTGACAATTCCGGCATATCATCCCGTTTCATACCAACGGCTTCACTTAAAGTAATTTCGTATTCATCCCACATATAATTTATCTGTGCTTCTAAATTTTCCTCAAGTTTATCATGTTGTGTATTTAAACGATACACTTCCTTGTCAAGTGCATTCATTCGTTCTGCAATGGCTTCCCTATCAGTAAAGAATGTTTTCTGTCTACCAATTAATGTCTCTTTTCTCGCAATACAATCACTCAAATGTTTTTGTGTTCCATCCTGATAGGTATAGGATTCTTTAATCGTTTGTTCTATCTTTTTAATGCTTTCTTCTTTATGGCTGATTTCTTCGATTAACTCATTTTGTTTTTGTAAAATTTCTTCAAGTTCAGTATTTAAGCGCAGTATCTCACCCTGAATTCTGTTAATATTTTGCTGATGAAATTCCTGTTTTTGTAATTTTTTTTCAACTTCAACATCTAGTTCGCCAGTTTTACCAGTCTGTAGTGTTTCCTTTGTGCGTTGTGCTTCAAGTTTTTCCTGTAATTCAGTAATAATACCTTCTGTTTCTTTTTCAAGAACTTGAGAAGCTTCTAATTCAATCATAATTGAATTTTTCTGATCAGTAATATCAAGTATATTCTGATCAATTTCTTCTTCTTCATTTTTCAGGGTTTCAAAACCTACTGCCGCTTCTTCTTTCTTTTCCTGTGCCTGTATTACATTTAATCGTGCAGTATTTTGTTCTATAAATTTATCCTGAATTTGCTTCTTACATTCTTCCAGGCTTTTCCTTAATATACTTCGTTCTTCTTTTAAGGTCTCTATCTCCTGCATAAAAGTATCAATCTCTATAAGATGGGCATTGACTTTCTTTTCAAGTTCATCCTGCTCTCTTTTCCGACCCAAAAGATTACTATTATTCTTAAACGCTCCACCACTAATCGCTCCACCTGGAACGATTAATTCCCCTTCCAATGTTACCATACGAATTCCGTAGTCATATTTTTTTGCAATTTTTAATGCCTGATCTACATGATCTACAACTACAATACGTCCAAGCATTGCTTTCGCAACATTGGAATATTTAGGTTCTGTTGATACTAATGCATCTGCAAGACCCACTACACCTTTTTCATTTAAAACTTCGGGTGTTTTGAACTCTTGTGGATTTGTGATACTGGTCAAAGGTAAAAATGTAGCACGTCCAAATTTGTTCTGCTTTAAAAAAGTAATCATTTTCTTGGCAGTTTCTTCATTTTCGGTAACTATATTTTGAATATTACCTCCGAGTGCTGTTTCGATTGCAGTTTCATATTTCTTTTCAACTTTAATAATATCTGCAACAACACCGGCAATTTCAGGGTTGTTTTCCTTTTGCTCCATGACTTTTCGAATACTATTTCCATATCCCTCATATCGTTCTGAAAGATTGATAAGTGATTCTAGTTTTGATTTATCCTGGTGATAATCCACCTGTCTGTCACGAAGTTTCGTGTCTTTTTCTGTAAGCGCTGTATGAATCTCTTCCAGACGCTTTTCCATATCTTTTTGATTTCCATTTAATAGAGCAATTGCAGCACTAACCTGCTCAAACTCATCCTTGAGACGTTTTAAAATTTCTATCTGCTGTGACTCGTCAGATTTTACGCGTAAAAGCCTTGCATTCAACTCTGCTTTTCGTATTGTGATCTGTTCCAACATGGTATCATAACGTCCCATTTTAGAACGAATCATTGCTCTGTCGTTCAATGCTGTTATAATTGCATTTTTTGCAACTTCAATTTCAGCATTAAATGTTTCTATGGATTTCTGGATTTTTAATAAGCTTTCTCTGGCTTCATCTCTGATTTCTGCTGCTTTTTCCAAATCAGAATCGATTTCACTCTTTTCATTCAGGATTGCTTCCTTTTCACTTTCCTTCTGTTCCAGTTCCTGGCTTACCGTGTCTTTCCTTGTCTGTAAATGTCCTTCGCTTCCACGTGAAGAGTTAATCTGTTCTTTTAAAACATTGATTTCACCCTCAAGTTTCCCTCTCATCAGACCGCTGTCGTTGAGTGCCGCACGTTCTTTTTCAATTGTTTCTTCCAACTGTGACAGCTCATTTTGAATATTTTCATATTCAATTTTTATTTCTTCATATTTTGAAGTGCTTTCTTCTAAATCTGATGCTGCAATCTTCTGCTTTTCCTCTAGACTTGTCATCTGACTTTTCATTTTTTCATTTTCAAGCAGAAATACATTTACATCCAGATTTTTTAATTCTTCTTTTTTCTTTAAATATATTTTGGCAACTTCTGCCTGTTTTTCAAGTGGTTTTACCTGTTTTTCTATTTCAGACAAAATATCACTGACTCTGACAAGATTTAATTTCTCATCTTCAAGCTTTTTTTGTGCTGTTAACTTCCTTCGTTTAAATTTAACGATTCCAGCCGCTTCATCAAAAAGCTCTCTTCTTTCTTCTGGTTTTCCACTAAGGATTTTATCTATCTGTCCCTGTCCAATAATAGAATATCCTTCTTTTCCAATTCCAGTATCGTAAAACAGTTCATTTACATCTTTCAGTCTGCATGGTGTACCATTGATCAGATATTCACTTTCTCCGGAACGGTAAATCCTTCTTGCAATTGTAACCTCATTGTATTCAATTGGAAGCTGATGATCTGCATTGTCCAGTGTTATGGCAACATATGCATATCCAAGTGGCTTCCTGGTTTCTGTTCCCGAGAAAATGACATCCTGCATGGAGGCGCCTCGGAGTTGTTTTATCCTTTGTTCTCCAAGTACCCATCTTACAGCGTCTGCGACATTGCTCTTTCCACTTCCATTTGGACCTACAATAGCTGTAATCCCATTATGGAACTGAAAATTTATTTTGTTTGCAAATGACTTAAACCCATGTACTTCTATGCTTTTTAAATACATATCACACCTGCTTATTGTTTATTATTTTTCATCATGACTAGCGCCTGATAGGCTGCTTTTTGTTCTGCGGCTTTTTTTGTACGTCCTTTTCCGCAACCAATGGTATCCTCACCTAGTTTTGCCTCAACACTGAACGTTTTATCATGATCTGGTCCTTCTTCAGCAATTAACTGGTAATGCAATGTAGCTTTATTATCCTTTTGTATCATTTCCTGTAGAATAGTTTTACTATCATAGAAAAGTTTTTTATTTTCTAAATCTGATAAAATAAAACGGAAAACAAACTCTTTTGCATGTTCAAATCCTCCATCAAGATAGATTGCACCAAGGACAGCCTCGCAGACATCTGCTAAAATCGAATCACGCTCACGGCCTCCTGTAGATTCTTCTCCTTTACCAAGCAAAATATAATCACCAAGCGCAATCTCTCTTGCACAGAATGCAAGCGATGGCTCACATACACAGGATGATCTCATTTTTGTCAGTTCTCCTTCGGATAATTCCTGATTCTCAGAAAACAAGTATTCACTAGATATTAATTCAAGAACCGCATCCCCTAGAAACTCCAGTCTTTCATAATTTTTAAGTTTTAATATTTTCTGTTCATTAGAAAAGGAACTATGCGTAATTGCTTGTTTCAAAAGTTCCTTGTTCCCAAACTGATATTGGATTACTTTTTCAAGTTTATTAAGATCATGGTCTTTCATGGTGTTCCTTTCACATTCATTCGTAGTCACTGACATTGAAAAAGCCCTGGTTCAGGGCTTAGTTCCTTACAGCTTAATTTGTAGCATGCTGAATCAATTCCAATGCCTGTGCAACAGTCGTTACTTTCTCTGCTTCTTCTGCTTCAATCTTTATATCAAACTCTTGCTCTATCCCCATAATAATCTGATAGATATCAAGTGAATCAGCTCCTAGATCATCTACAAAAGTTGTTTCAAGTGTAATTTCCTTCGTATCTACGCTCAAAACCATAGCAATCATTTCTTTAAGTATTTCAAGTTCCATGTCGGTACTTTACCTCCTATTGCTCTGCTGGCGTAATTTTTGACTTAATTTTATTGCTGATTTCCTGTTCTTTAAAAACAGAACACTGAAGGATGGAATTCTTTATTTCAACTGATTTTGAACTGCCATGTGTTTTAATCACCAGTCCATTCAAACCAAGGAGTGGTGCTCCTCCATATTGTTCCAGATCAAAATCTTTCAATGTTTCTTTGAGCGCAGGCTTCACCAAGAGTGCACCTATTTTACTTCTAAAAGAAGACATTAATCCTTTTTTGATCTTGGAAATCAGAGTTTTTCCAACACCTTCATATAATTTTAAAATTACATTACCAACGAAAGCCTCACAAACAATAACATCTGCGACACCGGCTGGAATATCTCTTGCCTCAATACTACCAATGAAATTAATATCCGGACAATTTCTTAATAACGGAAATGTTTCTTTCACAAGTGCATTCCCTTTTTCTTCTTCTGCACCTATATTTACAATAGCGACTTTCGGATTCTGAATCCCTACGACATGTTCCATATAAACAGAACCAATCTTCGCAAACTGAACCAGATGGGATGGTCTTGCATCAACATTTGCTCCACAATCTACCAAAAGTGAGACTCCTTTTTCTGTTGGAAGCAATGGTGCAAGCGGTGGTCTTTCAATCCCTTTCATTCTGCCAACAACGACCTGTCCGCCAACCAGTACAGCTCCTGTACTTCCAGCAGAAACAAACGCATCACAGACGCCTTCTTTCACCAGGTTCAGACCTTTTACAATCGATGAATCTTTTTTCTTACGGATTGCCATTACTGGTGGTTCTGCTGTTTCAATTACTTCTTGTGCAGAAACAATTTCTATTTGATCCTTGTTATAAGAATAGGTTGAAAGGATTGGATTAATATCATTCTCTTTTCCCACAAGATATACTTTAATTGCTTTATTTTCATTTACTGCATCTACGGCACCTTTTATCATTTCAGCAGGTGCATGATCTCCGCCCATGGCATCTAGTGCAACTCTAACAAATTCCATTCTGTCATCCTCCTGATACTCTATTTAAATATACTAAAAGTGCTATTAAAAAGCAAGAAAAAAGTGCCGAAGCACTTGAAAGGCAAAACAAAAAAAGTGTCCATATGGACACTTTTTTATTAGTCTACAGAAATGATTTCTTTTTTATTGTAAGAACCACATGCTTTACATACTCTGTGAGGCATCATAAGTGCACCGCACTTGCTGCATTTTACTAATGTAGGCGCGCTCATCTTCCAGTTTGCTCTTCTTTTATCTCTTCTACCTTTAGAAGATTTATTCTTTGGACATATAGACATCGTTACACCTCCTTATTATTTGCGTTAAAGATATCCTTTATTGCTGCCATACGTGGGTCGGGAATAAAGGTATCACACCCACATATCCCACCATTAAGGTCTTTTCCACATTTCATGCAGAGTCCTTTGCAGTCATCACTGCATAAGACCTTCATAGGCCAGTTCATCAATACTTCGTTGGTGACCAGGCTTTCTATGTTGAAAGAATATCCTTCCATAAACTCTGAGTTCTCATGTTCTTCATCAGCCATCTCTGGTGAAATAATCACTCCAGAAAAGGATAGTTCGAAAAGTCTTGTAACTTTACGAAGGCATCTGTCACAGGCTAGCTGCAATTCAAGTACCATAGTTCCTTGATATTCTGCTTGGCCAGGGCCGACATTTGACGCCCTAAAAATAAGGGGCTCTTTTCGTATGATAGGAAAACTGCCATCAAATGAATGAAACTCATTCATCTCAATCTCACATTGAAGAGATTCTGTCCTTCCTTCATGCGATAAGACATTTGTCATGTTGATTAACATAGTATACTCCTATTCACACTTAAACAATTATACATACAGTAGCCCCTCATGTCAACAATGAATTTTTATTATTAACATGCATTTTTTATTTACCGTTCTTCAGCTCTTTATAGGTTTCTCTTGCAATCATTAATTCTTCATTGGTAGGGATAACCATTACTTTAACGTTGGAATCCTGCGTTGTTATGATCTGTTCTTTTCCACGCTTTTCATTTTTATCAGGATCAAGTTTTAATCCAAGATATGTCAGATAATTACAAATCATGTCTCTGACAAGTCCACTGTTTTCTCCAATTCCTGCAGTAAAACAAATCCCATCAACGCCATTCATCGCTGCTGTATAAGAACCAATATATTTTGCAGTTCTATAAGCAAATGCTTTCAGCGCCCTCACTGCTCGTTCATCATTCTTTTCATATGCCGACACAATGTCACGAAAATCTGAGCTCTCACCACCCGAGAGTCCTAGCAGCCCTGAATCATGATTCAGCATTTTCATAAGTTCTTCAAGACCCTTATTTTCTTTGTTGCCAATGTATCCAAGAACAGACGGATCAATATCTCCTGATCTGGTTCCCATGATCAACCCTTCAAGTGGTGTCAGGCCCATTGAAGTATCAATTGATTTCCCATATTTTACAGCCGTAACAGAAGCTCCGTTTCCCAGGTGACATACAATCAGTTTTAATTCTTTCTGATCTTTATCCATAAGAACAGCGGCTCTTTGTGCTACATAAGCATGACTCGTACCATGAAAACCATATTTTCTTACTTTATATTTCTCGTAATAATCATAAGGAATTCCGTACAAATATGCTTCTTCTGGCATTGTCTGATGAAATGCAGTATCAAATACTGCAACCATCGGAGTCTCAGGCATCATCTTTTTACATGCCTGAATTCCAGTCAAATTAGCTTTATTATGAAGTGGTGCCAAATCACTGCACTCTTCAATTGCTTTGATGACATCATCATTAATAATGACTGAAGAAGCAAAACGTTCTCCTCCATGAACAACACGGTGACCTACTGCTGTAATTTCATCTAAGGATTTAATGACACCATTTTTTTCATCTGTCAAAGTCTCCAAGATGATTTTCATGGCATCTGCATGATTTTTTAACACTATCTTTGAATCAATTGTTTCTTTATTCAAAGCAGAAAAAACAAATCTGCTTCCTTCAATCGCTATTCTGTCGCAGATTCCTTTGACAATGACTTCCTCTGTTTCCACGTCAATCAGTTGGAATTTTAATGAGGAACTTCCACAATTGATTACCAACACTTTCATTCTAATCCACCCTTACTGTTTACTAATATTCTATTTCTGAGTTTAACCATTAATCTGTGCCTGTACGGCTGTCAGCGCAACTACACCCACAATGTCTTCCCATGTACACCCTCTCGAAAGATCATTAACAGGTTTTGCAATCCCTTGCAGCATTGGTCCATAAGCCTCAGCTTTTGCAAGTCTTTGTACAAGTTTATAGCCAATGTTTCCTGCATCCAGATTTGGAAAAATCAAAACATTTGCCTTTCCTTCTATCGGGCTTCCAGGTGCTTTTGATTTCGCTACGCCAGGAACAATCGCAGCATCAAGCTGAAGTTCTCCATCCAGAGCCAATTGTGGATATTTTTCATGAGCAATTTTAGTTGCTTCCACCACCTTATCCACTAATGGATGTTTTGCACTTCCTTTTGTGGAATGTGAAAGCATTGCAATAACAGGTTTCTTTCCAACAAGGTGATTAAAACTTACAGCACTTGTTTCTGCAATGTCAGCAAGTTCTTCCGCTGTTGGATCCTGATTAAGCCCACAATCAGCAAATAAAAATGTTCCGCTTTCTCCTGCTTCACAGTTTGGCACATCAAGAATAAAGAATCCAGATACCAGTTTAACACCTGGTGCTGTTTTTAGAATTTGCAGTGAAGGCCTTAGTACTTCAGCCGTAGCATGGCATGCACCCGCAACCATACCATCTGCATCATTTGCCTTTACCATTACAACACCAAAAGTAAGATAATCTTTCTTTAAAATGTCGCGTGCCATGTCCTGTGTCATTCCTTTGGTTTTTCTTGTTTCATATAACAATTGGACATAGTCCTCAAGTTTATCCGTTGTCTCAGGATCGATTACAGTTACACCGTTTAAGTTCACCTCAAGCCAACCGGCACCATCCATAATTTTTTCTTCTTTTCCAATCATGATTACATTTGCAATTCCTTCCTCAAGGATATGCGCAGCCGCAATCAGAGTTCTTTTGTCATTTGTTTCAGGCATGACAATTGTCTTTTTGTTCATTCGCGCCTTTTCTTTAATAATATCAATATATGACATCTATAGTCTCCTTTCGGGTTTGTTTTCCAAAGATATTAGAATTATATGACATTTATCCCCCAAAAACAAGTGATGCAGCCGAAAGGATTGTGCAAAATAAAGTACAAATTTGTATTTAATTGAATACAATCTATTTGTTAAAATGTTCACATAGTTCCATGCAAAATGTTAAATAAATATCAAGGCAAAAATACCCTGAAACACAAGTTGTCACAGGCATTAAAACATGATAGTCTATATCTATAGAACAGATAACACACAAAGGAGATCCAAATATGAAAGTGGTTGGGATTGTAGCAGAATATAATCCATTTCATAATGGACACAAGTTTCATATGGAACAAGCCAGACATTTAACTGGTGCCGATTATGTTATCGTTGTGATGAGTGGAAATTTTACACAACGTGGCAATCCAGCTCTAGTTGATAAGTATACGCGGACACGCATGGCTTTGGAATCGGGCGCGGATCTTGTCATAGAGCTCCCAGTTTATTATGCTTGTACAAGTGCTGAATTTTTTGCGAAAGGTGCGATTGCACTTCTTGACAAACTTGGCATTGTAGATTCTATTTGTTTCGGAAGTGAATGCGGTGATATCCGTATGCTAACTAAAATTGCATCTGTACTTCATAATGAAACAGATGAGTTTAAGCTCATGCTAAAGGCTTATCTTAAGGAGGGGAAAACCTTTCCTCAGGCACGCACTCTTGCACTCGAAGCAACCATTATGGATTTTGCAGGGCATTCTTCTGTTCTGGCATCTCCTAATAATATTTTAGGGATTGAATACATCCGTGCACTTATGGCGCTCAATAGCAGCATTACTCCTTATACAAATCTTAGAATTGGTTCTGCTTATCATGAAAAACGTCTTTCAGAACATAATAGCTCTGCGATTGCAATACGACAATCTTTAGAAGAACGAGATGATCTTCTCTTGATCAAAGGTCAGGTCCCAGATTCTGCTTATGAACTGATGGAAGCTAATTTTCATAAAACATTTCCTATTTTTGCTAACGATCTGTCATCACTTTTAAAGTATAAACTCCTTTTAGAAGAACCAACAGGATTCTCTGATTTTATAGATGTCTCTGAAGATCTCTCAAGTCGCATTGCAAATAATCTTTATCAGTATACTAATTTTAATGATTTTTGTGATTTACTGAAAACTCGTGATATGACTTATGCAAGAATTAGTCGCTGTCTGATTCATATTTTGCTAGATTTACGAAAGTCAAATCTTACAAGATATTGGAATAGTGGAATCGTTTCATATGCAAGAATGCTGGGATTTAAAAAATCTTCTACAGAATTGCTGAGTGCCTTGAAAGCCTCTTCCGAAATTCCTCTGATTTCCAAACTAGCCAATGCTGCCAGTTTGTTAACTGATTCAGAATTTGGCATTGAAATGCTTAATGCAGATATCTTAGCGGCACATATTTACGACTCTATGACTTGTGATAAGTTTGGTCATCCACCAGTGAATGAATTTATCAGAAATATTGTTATGATATAAAAATCTCCTGCTACAAAATTTACTTTGTAGCAGGAGATTTTTTTATCTTATAAACTAATTTTTAAAGCTATGAATTGGTGCTGGAATTCTTCCCCCACGCTGAATAAAAGCATCGCATGAAAACTGATTTACCGGCATAACCGGTGCATATCCAAGAAGACCACCAAATTCAACGATCTCTCCTACATCTTTTCCAATCACTGGAATTAATCTGACTGCAGTTGTTTTCTGATTGATCATACCAATTGCCATTTCATCAGCTATGATACCGGAAATTGTAGTTGCTTTGGTATTTCCCGGAATTGCTATCATGTCAAGTCCTACTGAACAGACACATGTCATTGCTTCCAGTTTTTCGATTGTAATTGCTCCCGCTGTGACTGCATTAATCATTCCTTGATCTTCGCTGACAGGAATAAATGCTCCGCTAAGTCCGCCAACATAAGAAGATGCCATAACACCACCTTTTTTGACCTGATCATTTAACAGGGCAAGTGCCGCAGTCGTGCCTGGCGCGCCTGCATACTCCAGTCCCATTTCACATAAGATATCTGCTACACTGTCACCGATTGCTGGTGTTGGTGCAAGCGAAAGATCCACAATTCCAAAAGGTATCCCCATTCGTTTTGAAGCTTCCTGTGCAACGAGTTGCCCAACTCTGGTTACCTTAAATGCAGTTTTTTTGATTGTTTCACATAAAATTTCAAAATTTTCACCACGTACTTTTTCAAGCGCCGTTTTTACAACACCCGGTCCGCTGACGCCTACATTTATAACCGCATCTGCTTCTGTCACACCATGAAATGCGCCTGCCATAAATGGATTGTCATCCGGAGCGTTACAAAATACAACCAGTTTCGCACATCCAAGGGAATCAAATTCCTTCGTATATTCTGCTGTTTCGAGAATAATCTCACCTAAAAGTTTCACTGCATCCATGTTAATGCCTGTTTTAGTGGAACCAAGATTAATTGAACTGCAAACTCTGTCTGTAGTAGAAAGCGCGAGTGGAATTGATCTGATTAAGAGTTCGTCTGCCTTTGTCATTCCTTTTGAAACAAGTGCCGAATATCCACCAATAAAGTTGACGCCGACTTCCTTTGCGGCATCATCAAGTACCTTTGCAATAGATGCAAAATCCTGTGAACTTTTACATGCGGCTCCTCCTATTAATGCAATCGGTGTGATTGAAATTCTTTTATTTACGATTGGAATTCCGAATTCGCTTTCTATTTCTTTTCCTGTACTGACTAGATTCTTTGCTGTTAAAGTAATTTTGTTATAAATATTACTTTTCAGTTTCTCAAGATCTGAATCAATACAATCCATAAGGCTGATTCCAAGTGTGATTGTTCTGACGTCCAGATTTTCTTCTTCAATCATCTTATTGGTTTCAACTACTTCTCTCATGTTTATCATGTTCTAACTCTCCTTCATCCCATTATATTCGATGCATTTTGTCAAAAATATCTTCTCTCTGGCACTTAATTACAACACCGATTTCTTCACCAATCTGTGCCATCTCTTTTGAAATTTCTGCTGAGGATTTTAGAGAATCATTCATATCCACGATCATCATCATATTAAAATAATCCTGTACAATTGTCTGGGAAATATCCAAAATATTAATTCTGTTATTTGCTAAATAAGTACATACTTTCGCAATGATCCCAACTGTGTCTTTTCCAACTACTGTAATAATGGTTCTTTTCATAATCATTCTCCTCGTTTTACATTTATACTTCAATCATTTCCGATACACAGCTTCGTTCTGCGACCCGTATCGGAAAATCATTTCCGTTATATGGAATATCAGCCATAGTTACTTCCATACGTACTGTTTCATAAGCAAGTTCAGCAAGATTATTTTCTTTACTCAAATGTCCCAATAATACATGTTTCATCCCGTCATGGAGTATTTCGCATAAAAGTCTTCCCGCAATTTCATTAGATAAATGTCCTTTATCACCAAGAATTCTCTTTTTCAGATAATAAGGATAAGGTCCGACCTGAAGCATATTCACATCATGATTGGCTTCCAATAATATAGCGTCCAACCCTTTTAATTCGTTTACAATGTAATCATTATAAAAACCAAGATCAGTCATTACAGCAATTTTTTTATTCTGATGCGATACCCTGTAAGCAAGAGGTTCACTTGCATCATGTGAAATCCGGATTGGTGAAACTTCAAAGTCTTTGATACAAAATGGTCGTTCTGGCTCAATAGCACATAGCAATTCAGGATCTACCTGTCCAATTGAAGCAGTTTTACTGATTGCCTTTATGGTACCGTTAGAACCAAATATCGGAATTTTATATTTTCTACTTATGACACCGATTCCCGAAATATGATCAATATGTTCATGTGTTACCAAAATAGCATCTATTTCTTTCAGTGAAGTTCCTATTTCGTTCAATCCGGCTTCTGTTCTTTTTCCACTAATTCCTGAATCGATCAGAATCTGGGTATTATTCACCGAAAGATAGATACAGTTCCCACTACTTCCACTTGCAATACTGCATAATTTCATTTCAATATCCCTTTTCTATTCCTTCCAGTACAGCTCTATCACATCTCCAGACTGTAGTGGTTCCATATATTGTGCCTGCATCCCATTTTTATTTGTGATAAGGCCACTTCCTTTTACCTTTGATAAATCAAAATCTATGTGATCAAAAATATCTACAAAAACATAATTACGTTTTCCTTTTAGCGCAATTGGACGACCGTTTACAATCACGAAAAATTCATCTGTATTTATTGCCCCAGATTTCACTTCCGTTAAATCATCTGTATTCACCCTTTGATCTATTGTTTCTTTGTTAACGTTTTCGTTAACGTTTTCATCATCGTTTTCTTTGTGATTCTCTTTCTGCACTTCATTAGCGTTTTCTTTATATGCTTCTTTTGTGTTTTCTTTATACGATTCCCAAGTCACACTAAAATTCTCATACACTCTGGTGGAATCATCTGCAATCTCATTATTCACATAGTATATCGTATTTTCTTCTTTTTGCAGATCCATAAATTTAAGAACCTGCTCTATCGTATAGAAATTAGAAATAATGATTTGATCCTGGCTTTTAATGGAATAAAACTCATTCTGTAAAACATCATTTACATAAACGGCCTTTGGAAGAAATACAGCTTTTTTATTAACCAGTACCTGTAACTGTGACCCATATTCTGAAAGATTTCTAATTTCACATTCTGCATTCCTGCCAGCAGTTGATTCATGGACTAAAATGATATCATTGGCGTGAATTGGTGTATAAATATCTGCTTTTTCTCCATTTAAAATCAATTCTGCTGCTTCTCCCAAATATCCTCTGACAATCTTGCTCTTTCCATTTACTGTAAAATTGAGTTCTGTTCCACGTTTAGGAAATAGAGATTCTTTTGGAAAATCCGCTGCGAGAGCCGCATCTGCAATTGTCAATTTATTATTATCATATAGTTTAACTCTTCTATTATTAAAATTAACATATATAAAACTATTATTCTGTTCATAAAAATTGAGACAAATTCCAATTGGTGTTACTAAAAGTGAATCCTTCTCTATTCCTTCTTGCAAAAATTCAACTGACTGCATGACTTCTTTTCCACGTATTGCTACACGCTCCGGTGCAATCCCCAGCTTCTGTGCAAGTTTAGAAGTATAGTGTTCTATTTTTCCACCACCACCAACAACAAAAACTGCACTGGTAGATTTTCCACCATTTAAATCCATAATTTTCTCAGCTACTTTAGTCGTCATATCGTCAACGATTGGTTCAGTAATTGCAAGCACTTCTTCTTTTGTTATTTTCTGTGGCAGTAGCATAATATCATCATATTCTACTACTTCCTTCTCCATAATTCCACATTTTATTTTCTCAGCAACAGCAAACTCCACAAGACAATGTCTTGCAATTGTTTCTGTAAGTGCATCACCTGCGATTGGAAGCATTCCATATGCAATAATACTTCCGTCTCTTGTTATTGAAATATCTGAGGTTCCCGCACCAACATCAACAAGCGCAATATTTAGCATTCTATAGTTTTCAGGAATCGCCAATTGAATTGCTGCTATCGGTTCCAGCGTCAGATTAACAACTTCGAGTCCAGCAATCGATACTGCTTTCTGAAGACCATCCACTACATCATCTGGTAAAAATGTTGCAATCAGATCTGCTTCAATCACTTTAGCCTTATGATTTTCCAGATTTCCTATCAAATACCCATTCATATAATAATGTACAGCCGAATAACCAACACAATAGTATTTTTCACCGGAATGATTCTCATGTTGAAACTCATCATACGCCTGCTCTACTCCTAATGAATTTAATGAGAAAATATCCTCGCTACTGATTGTCTTTTCCTGCTCGAATTCCTGTTTTACATGAACTGAAACTGTTTCAAGCACTCTGCCGGCAGCAGCAATGCAAACCTGCGAAAGCTTTTTCCCGGTTCTTTCTTCAAGTGAAGTTTTCACTTCATTGATGGTGTTTCCCACTTTTTCTATATCATGAATCTGACCATCCATCATGGCTCTTGTCGTATGCTCTCTTATTTCCTGTCCAATGATATAAAACATGGAACCACTTTTATAACCAAGTGTACCAACAATACTTCTAGTTCCAATATCAAGCCCGAACACAAGTTGTCCGGGAAATGAATTTATTTCTGGCATAAATAATCCCCCAATATCTGATCAATCTGCTGTATGGTTGTGTCAAATTCTCCACTATTATCAATCGTAATTTTACATGTATGGCGAAACACCTTCTCCGGTAGCTGCTCTGACATGATTTTAGTGATTCTGTCATCTGCATATCCCCTTGATTCTTTCAGCCGGGTTCTTCTTGTTTCGCAATTTGCATAAATATACCATATTTCATCAAGGATTTCATCATAATGCTCTTCAAGCAACAAAGCAGCTTCTACAAACAAAAAATCAATATGATTTCTTTTTTTCTCACATTCAATTTGCTTCAATATAAACTGCTTGACTGCTGGATGTATGATTTCTTCTGTTTTTTTTAACAACAACTTATCCGAAAACAGAAAACCTGCCATTTTCTGATTATCAATCCCGCCTTGCGCATCAAGTATATTTTGTCCCAAAAGCGCAACGAGTTTTTGATACACATCACACCCTGGCACCTTCATCTGATTAGCAATGAGATCTGCTTTTAATACAATACAGTTGTATTTTTTTTCTATATAATCAAGCACTTGAGATTTTCCTGCTCCAATTCCTCCGGTGATCCCAATTGTTTTAAGGAAGCCTTTATTTTGCATCATACCAGTTCTCCCCAACATGCACATCAACTTCGAGAGAAACTTTTAAATCTGCTGCATGTTTCATCTGCTCTTCCAGTAGTAATTTAACTTCTTCCACTTCATCTTTTGATGCCTCTATTAGAAGTTCATCATGAACCTGCAATACCAACTTTGATTTTAAATTACGTTTTTTCAATTCAGAATCTACACGTATCATTGCTATTTTCATGATATCCGCAGCTGTTCCCTGAATCGGTGCATTCATAGCAACTCGTTCACCAAATGACCTTTGCATAAAATTACTGGATTTCAATTCAGGAACAGGCCTTCTACGTTGAAATAATGTAGAAGAATATCCTTTGTCTTTTGCATCAGTCACACACTGGTCGAGGAATCGCTTGATACCTGGATATGTATGGAAATACTCTTCAATATATTTTGCTGCTTCTTTTCTTGAAATACTCAAATCCTGGCTCAATCCAAACGAGCTGATTCCGTAAACAATACCAAAGTTAACTGCTTTCGCATTTCTTCTTTGTAATGACGTTACTTCATCAAAAGGAGTGTGAAATACTTTAGAGGCTGTCATTCTGTGAATGTCCTCACTACTATGATACGCTTCTATCAGTTGCTCGTCCCCTGACATATGTGCCAGTATTCGTAGTTCAATCTGTGAATAATCGGCATCCACAAAAACAAAACCATCCCTTGGAACAAAAACTTTTCGAATCAGCCTCCCTAATTCCATTCTAACCGGAATGTTTTGAAGATTGGGTTCTGTCGAACTGATTCTTCCTGTTGCTGCAATTGTCTGATGGAATCTTCCATGGATTCTGCTATCACTTTCAATGTAAACCGCAAGCCCATCTGCATAAGTTGATTTTAACTTTGTCAGGCCTCTGTACTCTAAAACATCTGCTGCAATTGGATAATCAGGTGCTAACTTTTCCAGTACTTCAACCCCGGTAGAATAACCTGTTTTTGTCTTTTTCCCGCCTGGAATTGCCATTTTCTCAAACAAAACTTCTCCCAACTGTTTTGGGGAATTTATGTTAAATGAAATGCCTGCTTCTTCAACAATTTTCTGTTCAAGTTCTTGTATTCTTCCGACAAGTGCATCACCATAGTGTTTCAGCTCATCCGATCTTACCATAATCCCATTTTTTTCAATTTCCCATAATACTAATGTCAGCGGCATTTCAATCTCTTCAAATAATGAATACATCTCGTCCTGATGCAAACGCGCTTCTAATATTTGTGCCGCACGAAGACAGGTCTGAACATAATAAACTGCATACTGCTCTACTTCATCTTTTTTATCCTGATATCCTTCAGAAAACTTCTTCTTTCCAAGCATGTTTTCCAAAAGAGGCATTGAAAAGTTAAGATATTCATTTGCAATGTCTTCAATTTTATAATCATTTTTTAAAGGATTGATAAGATATGCTGCTAATTGAACGTCAAAAAGTCCTCTCGTATGAAGAGGATCATAAAATCGGTATTCGTCTTTTAACTGAAATCCTATAAACTTTCTATCTGTATCTAATCCACTCTGCACGGATTCCATGATTGATTGATAACCTGTGATCAAATCATTCATTCCGATTGTTGGACTCGTTCTAATAAAATATAGTGATTCATCACTCAAGGCGATTGATAATCCTATGATTTCATGACTCTTATAGGAGTCTCTTAACAACCATGCAGATACCAATTTTGCATGACTTGATTTTTGAAGCACTTCCTCCATCCTGATTTTAGAATCAATGATCTGATAAGTAAACGCTTCCTGCTGGATATGGCTGTTATCATCATAGCGTTTCATTAGATTTTTAAATTCAAGTCTTCTAAACCACTCATATGCTTCTGGTGTAAAAACATTTTTTACTTCCAGCTCATCAAAATGAATGTCAATATTACTATCTGTATTAATTGTTGCCAAAAACAGACTGAGATCTGCAAGGTCTTTGTTTGTTTCCAATGACTCTTTGATGCTTTTCTTAGTGATTTCCTCCAAATGCTCATATACACCTTGAATCGAAGAATATTTAACAATCAGGTCTGTCGCTGTTTTCTCACCAATCTTAGGCACTCCTGGAATATTATCCGAAGAATCACCCATCAATCCCTTCAATTCAATAAACTGTTTTGGCGTAACGTTATATTTTTCAAACACATCGTTTTCATAATAGTCTTCAATTTCAGTTTTTCCGGCTTTTGTTTTTGGAATTCTAATCTTGATTTTCGAAGATGCAATCTGAAGTAAATCTCTGTCACCTGAAACAAGAGATACTTCCATACCAACTTTTTCTGCGCTGACTGCCAGTGTACCCAGAAGATCATCGGCCTCCAGTCCATCTTTTTCAATCATTTTGATTCCCATTGCCTGTAAAACTTCTTTCAGAATTGGAACCTGTTCATGTAATTCATCCGGCATACCTTTTCTAGTGCCTTTATAAGCATTATATACCTCATGTCTGAACGTCGGTGCCTTCACATCAAATGCCACACAAATATATTGCGGATCTTCTTCCTCTACGATTTTTAAAAGTATATTTAGGAATCCATAAATTGCATTTGTAGGTAAACCTTCCGAATTGGTAAGTGGTGGTACACCATAAAATGCTCTGTTTAATATGCTATGTCCATCTATCAGTACTATTTTTCTGCCTTCATACATTGTTACTCTCCAATCCTGCCGATCATATCTTAATATAACATTTGTATTATCGTGGTAAAATCTTTATTATTCTACCATAGTACGATTCTCATATCAAATTTTTGTTTATGTTAATTTAATATGAACTATCGTTTTTAAAAGATTTTTTTATAGATTCTTTTTGTTATAAAATGATTCTGCAAAGACTCTGACCAGGGATGGATCAAACGCTGTTCCTGCATTTTTAAGTATTTCCAACATAGCTTCCTCTGAAGACATGGCTTTTTTATATACCCTTCCAGAAGTCATGGCTTCATACGCATCTGCTATTGCAATGATTCTGCTATAAAGAGGAATTGCTTCTCCTTTTAATTTTCTTGGATAGCCGCTACCATCCCATTTTTCATGATGTGAAAGTACGTAATTTGCCATCGCAGAATACTCTTCCATTGATTTTAATATTTGATAACCTGCCTCCGGATGCCTTTTTACAACACTATACTCATCTTCTGTCAAACTGCCTCGTTTTTTAAATATCATTTTTGGAATTACAATTTCACCAATGTCATGTAATAGGCAAATATCTTCTAACTCATTGATTTCCTCATCCAGTAAAGGAATCGCTCTTCCTATATCACATGCAACCTGAGATATGATACTTCTACTTTTCTTCCCTACCAGATATTCCTGCTCCAAATTTCTTAAAATCCTCATAAAAGTGCGTGTCCGCATTTCTCTTCCCGTTTCAAGTTTATTGCGATACATATTATTGTCTGCCATTTTTAAAATTTCATCGATTGATTCATCTGCTCTTTTTTTAACAGAAAATCCTGCTGCTACTGAAACGACAACTGTCTGTCTGGTTGATTTTTTACATGCTTTTTGTATCCTCTGCATAATCATTTCGCAATTTTGAGAATCTGTCTTTGGTAATAAAACAGCAAACTCGTCTCCACCAAGACGCGCCGCAATCTCATCATGCCTGCATTCTGTTTTTATAATCTGCGCAACCTTTTTTAGTAATTGATC
Organism: Clostridia bacterium; assembly: GCA_003246295.1. Taxonomy (GTDB): domain Bacteria; phylum Bacillota; class Clostridia; order Lachnospirales; family Lachnospiraceae; genus SZUA-378. The sequence continues at coordinate 108,961 of QKAS01000032.1, forward strand.
TCCTTCTTCATGTCCAAATGCATCATTGGTAAGCTTCAGACCATTCACATCAATCATAATAACCGACAACGGAAGGTTTCTTTTTGTGTCAAGTCTGATCATTTCCTCTTCAAAAAATCTTCTATTATAAAGACCAGTGAGATAATCATGTAAACTTAGATACAAAGAATCAATTTGTTTTTTCTTTGACTCTGTCACATTCTTAAAAATCATAACTGAACCCTGTACTTTTGAATCTATGCTATATACAGGTGAAACTGTAGTCTCTATTAATATTTCTTGATTATGCATATTTGCAGCAAGTAATTGATCATATTGAATACGTTTTCCACTCAGTCTTACTTCTTCAACAGGATTGATATCTCTTCCTGAAAGCGGATCTCTTAACACTGCAAAAATTCTATCTATTTTTTTCCCTGAAGCATCCTGTTGATCAATACCACATAATTGTGCTGCAGCCTGGTTCATTATTTTTATTTCATCATTTTCATCAAAAGAAATAACACCATCACCAATGGATAATAAGGTTGTCTGATATAATTCTTTTTGTAAAAATAATGTATCTTCTAATACTTTTCTGCCAGAAACATCTCTTGCAGCTGCAAAATAATCTGAGCCATGTGGTTTTATACTCCACTCAATCATACGGTATTCATTACTGCTGGTACGTATTTGATTTACAAAGTTCAAAACTGTTTTCCCATTTTCCAGTTCTTTGAAAATTTGCTCAGTATGCCATATATCCTGTTCATGCACAAAATCAGTTACTTTTTTGCCAACCATATCCTCTGCCTTATAGCCAAAAATCTGTTCCCATGCCTTATTCAACTTAGAGAATTGTCCAAATTGGTCAAGGATACACAAAAAATCAAGACTGACCAGAAAAAACGACTCCATCTCACTTGTTTTCTCAATAATCTCTTCTTCATTCGATTTTCGTTTCATAAGCGTAAGTAATAACTGCCCATAGTTTGTCAAAAGGCTGGCTATCATATCCTGCTGTTTTTCCTCTTTTTCAGAGAATTCAAACGAAAGGAAACCAAAGCATTCCTTCTTAGACATAATTGGAACCATAAGCATAGTTAATATATGATTCTCTTCCAGATATTCTTTTTCTTCATCGCTCACCTTGCTATTTTGACTTTGAATCCAGTTCACATTGCCCTTTTTATTACTCTTTAGCCATTTTGATATGCTGATTCCAAAGTCTTTCGATTTCACATTTCTATCTTCTTTAAATTTATCATCCCAATGGTAAAGACAACGAGCTTGTGTATAATCGGAATTGTATTTCATGAAAAAAACTCTGTTTGCTTTAATAAAGTAACTTATTTTTTCAAGAGACCTAATCACAGAAGTATCCATCGCATTTATTTTAACGTTCAAGAATTCTGACGAAATGTCAAATAATAACTTTTGCATTATAATCTGCTTCTCAAGTTCAACCTTATATTTGTGCGCTGTCTGTTCCAGAAGTTCCTGTTCTGTGATATCAGATAAAATAACAAGGTACCTACTATCCCCCTGAACCTTGATATATTTTAGATTTGCTCTATAAAAGTGTTCCCTGCCTTTTTGGGGTAATTTATAATATATGGTTCTATTCTGATTTGCTTTTGTGTAATTTAATTCAGCTTCAAACATATCTGCCATTTCAGGCCAAAATATATCCCTGATATTTTTCCCAATAATTTGATATTTAGGCACAAAAAGAAGCTCCTGATCAGGAGTCATAACTTTTATAAAAACATACTGCTCATCTAGCTCAAAGATTGTGTCATTCAAGTGATTTAGAATTGTGTCCATTTCTTCTAATTCATATTCAGAATGATCCATATTCCTCCAATCCGGCAGGAACCATATAAACAAAACTTTGATCAGTTCAATCCTTTACCAGCCAAGATCCACCAGTGGCTGTCTGTCTGGATGCTCTCCTGACCAACCAGTCTGAGGCATCGTATGAAGAATAGACATATCTTCTTCACTGATTTCAAAATCAAAAATTTCAAGATTCTGGTGCATTCTAATTTTACTTGATGCTTTTGGTAATGAAACGAGACCATTTTGATATATGAACCTTAAGCAGATTTGTGCCGGTGTACGACCATATTTTTCAGCAATCTCGCAAACTGTTCGATCCGAAAGCACTGCTGCTCTCCCAAGTGGACTCCATGCTTCCACAATAATATTATGTTCTTTGCAGAAATCAACAACATATTTTTGTGTATAACCCGGATGGAATTCAATTTGATTCACCATCGGTTTTATTTTAACCTGTTCAAGAAGCGGTATCATATGGTGAGGGTAAAAATTACTCAAACCAATTGCTCTTACTTTACCCTGCTGATACAACTCTTCCATAGCTCTCCAAGTTTCAAGATCTTCCTCTTTCCATTGATCCGTTTCCAAATTATTTTTAGGCCAGTGAATTAGAAACAGATCAAGATAATCTGTTTTTAAATTAAGAAGACTTTTTTCAAACGAACGAATACAAGACTGATACCCCAACTTTGTCTTCCAGACTTTTGATGTGAGAAATAATTCATTTCTAGCTACATTACAATGCATCAGGGAATCGCCGATTTGTTCTTCATTGTCATAAAAAGCTGCTGTGTCAATCAATCTGTAGCCTTCTTCAATTGCCTTCGAAACAATTCCGGGATCCTCCTTTACTGCGATCCAGGTTCCAAATCCAATTGCAGGTATTTTAACACCATTGCTTAACGTAAATTCTTTCATGAATCCATCACGACCTCTCTTATATTATTTCTGACAATATGACATTCTTTTGATAATTATAACATATCATCAGTATTTTTACACTATTATCATTCAAAAAGAATGGAAGAAAGAAGTGAATTTCGTCATGGAAAAAGACTGTCGAACCCATAGCAATTCAACAGTCTTACAATACTAATATATTTTACGATAACCTTTACACATAAATGATTTCAACTCCTGCAAATTTTACATTTCCTTTTATAAAAACTGTCGGAGTATTGCTTGCCTCTTTTCTATTCTTTTCACTTAGTCCTCCAAGTGATGTGTTGACCTGTAATACAGTATTCCATGTCTTTGGTATGTAAAGTTCAACTCCTGAGAAAGATGCATCTAACCAAATAACTGCCTGATTATTTTGAATCATTGCATGATCAAAATATACTTTCATGGCACCAAAAGAGCAGTTAATATTTGCGCGTTCAAATTGATCTGTATTGATATATTTAATACTTGATCCAAAGCTTACAGAACAATCAACAACATTACCATCTGGTTCATTTATGATGGTATCAAAATGTTCTTTCTCATGACTCCATTCATGATTATAACAACCGTGATGCCATTTTCCTGGTTTCTTAAACAAAATTGATAAACCAATCGAACCAAGTAACGCTGTCAGTAATACAGGCCATGGTGTCAGGTTTGTAATCTTCCACTCTTCTGCAAATATGATACAGATAAATGCAGCTGGAAATAAAATTCCCCCAAAGTTCATATGAATCAAGCTGTCAATCATAATTCCCGCAAGTATCACAGATGCTGCAATCCCAAAAAATCCAACGCCTGTTACAAATCCAAGCTGGCTGACAATGATTAATACTGCCCCAATCAAAAATAACAGTCCCCAGTAAATATCTTTTCTTTTCATATTCCCATCCTCTTATCTTCTAATCTTGATTTTAATGCTTTATAATAATTTCTGGACACAAAAACCTGTTTGTGTGTGCTTAAAAGCTGGACCACGCTTGAAGCTGTCAGATTTTTTGTAATAGAGTAAACATACCTGGTATTCAGAATCGTAGACTTTGAAACTCTCATAAAATTTCCAGGGAGTATTTCTTCCAACTCATATAGTCTGATTCGAATTTGATACATATCATTTGCTGTATGTGCACTGATACAGCTGCTATCAGTTTCAAAAAACAATACTTTCTGTAGCGGAATATAGAATTCTGTGTTTTCTTTATATAACACAAGATTCTGCTCTCTTTTTTCCAGTTCTGTCACTTCTTGATAAATCCGATTTACCCTCTCATTCAAAACAGGGCATTTGATTATCACTTCCTCTTGCGTCAGTTGTTCATCAATTTCAATTTTCACTTTCATGATTACACCCTGTCTTTTTTATTTCGTATCCATGCACCTATTATACCAAGACTGCGTTTGATGTAAATAGTTGTAACCTAAGAGGTTGATTCTATGCGATATCAGGTAAATAATAGAGCCTCAAACCGCAAAAAAACATTTTATCCAACATTTTTTCTATCAGTTTTAAAAAACAGTATTACTGCTATAATGATAAGCGGAAGTCCACCAATAAGGCCTGTAACTGCCGGGCCAAGCAATGTGTTATAGCTACCTTTTAGCAGATAAATTGGCAATGCTGCGCCAGCATTGACTGTCGAATGTATCATGGCCGCAGGAATAGCGCTTTGTAGTTTAATCGATACATATCCTTCTATCACTCCGAGTGAAATACAGAAAATAATCATAGCTAGAATGCCTAGAAATGGATAACCCCAGTAATCAGTTCCATAATTGTGCCCCATAACAATAATGGGTAAGTGCCAGATTCCCCATATTAACCCCGTTATCATTAACGAAGCCCTGTCAGATAAAAACACACGCATTTTGGGAAGCAAATATCCTCTCCAGCCAAGTTCTTCGCCAAGAGTCGGTATGATGTTTACAATTGGACCAATGACAATAAAAATAAGAACCTGAATCATCAGAAGATTGGATGCGTTAAGCCCCTGGTTACCGCCTGAAGCTACCAGTCCTTTTAGTGTTGTAAGTTCTGGATCAAAAGAATTAGGGAAAATCATAAAATAAACTGTTCCACTTAGAAGCAATAAAATTGCCGGTCCGAAGTACACAAGCAGATAATCTTTCACATGCCCTTTGAATTGGGGGCGCAGATACATATTCTTAAAACCTTCTTTTGTAATAAGACGTGTTAGTAAATTACACAGTGCAGGTACAAACATTGCTGATGCCAGAATTATAACTGAATAACCACTTCCATAGGTCAGACCGCAGATCGGTATCAACATAAATATGCTCCATGTAATGACGATTGTGAGCACAATAAACAGAATCAGTCGTTTTTTTGTTTCCAATTTTTCTTGTTGCATAAAATTATTCCCCTCTAATCAATATTATTTACAGTTGTTTTGAAGCTTTTCGGTTATACTTTGAAAACGCTTCACATCCGAGAGACATGAAAATACAGGACTATTAACAATCACATCAAACATGCTTTTCCTAATCGTTTTATCGTCTCGGGGAAGGTCCGTTCCAAGATCAAGTTGATTCAGCCAACCATCCAGACGGTCAAAAAAAGTATCTCCATGCAAACACAAGGGATAAATATCACTTGTACATATGATATAGCAAAAAAACCTTGAAATCATTACTGATTTCAAGGTTTTTTACTGCCGGCGGCGGGACTTGAACCCGCACGTGGTTGCCCACAACAGATTTTGAGTCTGCCTCGTCTGCCATTCCGACACGCCGGCCTTTGGAAGCTTCATTTTTTAAAATGGAAGAACAACCGAATTACATGTTATCATATTCACGTCTTTCTGACAAGAATAAAATCAATATTTTATTTTTTTCTGAATGTTTTAAAAAAAGATTGACTTTTAAATCAACTAAGTCTATGTTATAAATAACTAAACTAATTTAAGGAGGTATAAACAATGTTATCAATTAATTCATTTTATCATAAAATTAAACTTAATAATAACTTATCGTTATACAGCCTCCTGACCAGTATTATAATGTCTTAGTTTAAGATTATTATGCAACTTTATATTGATTTCAGGCCGTGGTGTATACCACGGCTTTTTTTATTATTTTTTTGAAAAGGAGAATTATTTTGACCTCACTAAAAACATATATTTTAAAACATAAATGGCACTACTTTGCTGCAATTTTTTCAATGATTATAAGCGTAAGTCTTGACATGTTATCACCACAGCTGACAAGAATTATGATCGACGATGTTATACTCAATCGAAATTTGACTTACTTTGTGCCATTACTGATTGGTATGGCAGGAATTGGAATTGGACGATGCTTTTTTCAGTATAGCAAAGAATATTTATTTGATAAAACAGGCTCTAAGATTGCTTCAGATATGAGAATAGAATTGTTTTCTCATATCCAAACATTATCTGCAGATTTTTTTGATAAAAATAATACTGGCAAATTAATGGCACGTGTCAAAGATGATATTGATAGAATTTGGGAGTCGCTGACTTTTATTATAATGTTAATGATCGAAGTTATTCTTCATACTGGAATTGTACTATTTTGTATGTTTCAGATTGATGCAAGACTCGCTGTGATTCCAACACTGTTTATGATACTATCCGCTTCTATTGCCATGATTATGGAACGAAAATTAGGTGTTGTTTATGAAGAAATCAGTGAAGAAAACGCTGTATTGAATCGTGTTGCTGAAGAAAATCTGGCCGGGGTCAGAACCGTAAAAGCTTTTGCACGGGAAAAACACGAAATAAACAAGTTTCTTTCACATAATCAGAAGTTTTATGAATTAAATATGAAACAATCCAATATTTTTATCCGATTTTATCCTTATTTCCAACTCATCACCAAACTACTTCCTCTTTTCGTTATACTTGGTGGAGGTTATCTGGTGATTCAAAATCAAATGACGTTTGGCTCATTAGGCGCATTTGTTGAATACTCGATGAATATTGTGTGGCCAATGGAAATGTTAGGGTGGCTTAGCAACGGAATTTCTGCTGCAATCGCTTCAAATCGAAAAATCAAAAAGATCATTGCCGTTTCACCAACAATAAAGGATCCTGTAAATCCAGTTCTTCCAGAATGCATAAATGGAAAAATTGAGTTTTCTCATGTTTACTATCAGGGCAGCCAGGATACTCTAATATTAAATGATATTAGTTTCACTGTATCTTCCGGAAAGACAATAGGAATCATGGGCGCAACTGGCGCTGGGAAGACTACAATCATCCAACTGTTACAGCGTTTATATGAGCCTTCGGCAGGTTGTATTACCCTTGATGATATTCCAATCTCTTCTCTACCATTGTCGTTATTGCGTGGAAGTATTTCAGTTGTCATGCAAGATATTTTTCTTTTTTCAGACACGATTACAGAGAATATCAGACTTGGTAAAAAGGAAAGTATTGATGAAGAAATTATTGCATCCTCTGCGAACTATGCGCGTGCTAATGAATTTATTGAAAGAATGGACAAACAATACGAAACAATCATTGGAGAACGTGGTGTCGGACTCTCTGGTGGTCAAAAACAAAGAATCAGCATTGCAAGGGCTTTGGCAAAACAAACACCCGTACTTGTACTGGATGATTCTACTTCTGCGCTTGATACAGAAACTGAGCATCAAATCTGGAAAAATCTGAATCTGATTGAAAATACGACTAAAATAATAATTACCCACAGAATTAGTGCTGTCAGTCAGGCAGATGAAATTCTATTTCTCGACAACGGTGCAATTGCAGAACGTGGAACACATGAATTTCTAATGAAGCAAAAAGGATTGTATTATGAAACTTACCATGCACAATATCAAGGTGCCGAACAATTTTTATTATAAAATGTTAACAACATTTTTATTCAAATATTACATGATTGAAATTAAGAAAGGAAATTAAAATGGCCTATAATTCATTCAGGCAGGATGAAGAATTAAAAACCTCCGGCAAACGTACAACAATGCGCCGTCTCTTTCGTTACCTGCTCGATTATAAATTCAAAATACTAATGGTACTGCTCATTATGGCATATTGTATTGGTGTCAGTATTTTAAATCCACTTATCTTTGAACGTGCCATAGATGTTCATATAAAAAATCATGACATCTATGGTTTAATCAGACTCATCACATCCGCATTCATTCTGAATATAATTATGGTGTTTCTGATCAAACTTAGAATGTATATCATGGCAAAGATATGTAATCAGGTTCTTGTAACAATTAGGCAGGAGTTATACACACATATCCAGACACTAGATTTTAGCTTTTTTGATAGTCGCCCTACTGGAAAGATTCTTGCTCGTATCATTGGTGATATTAATTCATTAAAAGATGTCCTCTCAAACAGCGTAACAACTCTTATTCCTGACTTTCTAACTATTGTTTGCGTCGTATTTATTATGTTTTATAAAAATGCCGCACTTGCTTTTGCCTCGCTTATTACAATCCCTTTTATGGGGATTTGCATGTGGCTGATACAGGTATATTCTCATAAACGTTGGCAAATCCACAAAAAGAAATCTTCTAATTTAAATGCATTTATTCATGAAGATCTGTCTGGCATTCGTATTATACAGAGTTTTTCAGCTGAAAAGGAAACCAATGCAACATTTCGTGATCTCGTTGATGAGCATCGAACTACATTTATGGATGCAGTGCGTTTGAATGATGCCTTTGGTTCTGTGATAGATTTTTCCTGGGGTCTTGGACTTGCCTTTCTTTACTATACCGGTGTCATCCTTCTTGGTGTTGAGACAGTCAGCATAGGAACATTAATTGCTTTTGGAACATATATCGGAATGTTCTGGCATCCAATTATGAATTTGAGTAACTTTTATACACAATTAATTACAAATATATCCGGTGCAGAACGTATTTTTGAAATTTTAGATACTCCTTCAAAAATTACAGATCAGAGCACAATTGTTGAACCCGAAAAAATAAATGGGCATGTTATCTTTGATCAGGTATCCTTTTCGTATGATGATACTACTCCTGTTTTAAATCATGTTTCATTTGAAGTTAACCCTGGAGAAACAATAGCACTTGTGGGTCCAACCGGCGCTGGCAAAACAACTATCATTAATCTCATTAGCAGATTTTATGATATCAAAGAAGGCCATATCCTTCTAGATGGTTATTATATTGAAAAAATTGGACTTGAATGTTTACGTAATCATTTGGGAATTATGACACAGGACAATTATTTATTTACTGGGTCTGTAAAAGATAATATAAGATATGGAAAATTAGATGCAACAGATGACGAAATCATTGCAGCAGCAAAATCTGTGAATGCACATGATTTTATTATGAAACTGGAACATGGTTATGATACTGAATTACAGGAACGTGGTGGCGGTCTTTCTGTCGGTCAAAAACAACTACTGGCTTTTGCAAGAACCATGGTATCAAATCCCAGTATTCTTATTCTCGATGAAGCAACTTCCTCAATAGATACAAAAACAGAAATCCAGGTACAAAAAGGAATCGAGGCGCTCCTGAAAGGTCGCACCTCGTTTGTGATTGCCCATCGTCTCTCTACGATTCAGAATGCCGATAGAATTTTTGTGATTGATCAGGGCGGTATTGTTGAATCAGGAACACCTGATCAACTTTTTCAAGCTAAGGGACAGTATTATGAATTATATCGGTCCCAATTCAAAGAAATATTGTCACTTTCAAATTAAACATTTGCTGCTATTCTGCATTTTATGATTTTTTTTCATAAAACCGCACAATAAGCAGCAATCCTTTTTTTACAATGATACGGCTCTTTTTTCCTACAAATTCATTACTGACACCGACCGGATACTCATAATTTAACACGACATCATTTAGTGGGTATTTCAGTCCCTCCAGTGTTACTCCTTCTGCCACTTCTCCAAGACAAAAAACTGAAACAGTTCCTTTGATATCATCCTCAAATTCCATAAAAGAATTCTTCAAAACACAAGCTTCAAAATCCATTCCATAAAGCAATGCTTCACATCCATGATTTGCCAAATAAGTCAGACATTGTATATTTGCAAGGATATGATCAATTCTACTTCCTGTTCCACCAAAAATATGGAACTTTTGATATCCCAGTTTCATTCCGTGCTTGATTGCGGCCAATATATCCGTTTCATCCTTTTCACATGGCAGTCTGCATATTTCAAACTGATTCATTGGCAACATTTCTTCACTAATTCCTGCTTCAAGTAAGGAATCAAAGTCTCCTATTAATACATCTGGTTTTTTATGCATTCTGATTAGGTTAATATATCCTCCATCAGCAGCTATGATAAACATTTTTTTTATTTTGCTCAATTTCGCAGCGTTCACATCACCCGCTCCTATAATTACACACTCTTTCATCTCTTCAGTCCCTTCTGTCAATTGAATCTATTATAGAATACACTTTTTTTCTATGAATTGATAGCGCTGATTTCTATAAGCAGGCTTTTAAGTGAATTTTGACAAAAAACTCCATATCTCTATTGATATACCATAATATTTCATACGATATAACACTAAATTATTTTATATTATTACATAAAACAGATTGTAAATCCTGTAGAATATGATATAATATGGATGTTTGATAAATAAATAACAAACTATTAGGAGGAAATTTAACATGAGCAGATTTACATTACCAAGAGATCTCTATTATGGAGCAGACTCTCTTGCAGAATTAAAAAACCTGAAAGGAAAAAAAGCAATCCTTGTATTAGGTGGCGGATCCATGAGAAAATTTGGATTTGTTGATAAGGCACTTGATTATTTAAAAGAAGCTGGGATTGAAACCATATTATTTGAGAATGTTGAGCCTGATCCATCTGTTGAAACTGTCATGAAAGGTGCGCAAATGATGCGTGATTTTGAACCTGACTGGATCATTTCCATGGGCGGTGGTTCACCAATCGATGCTGCTAAAGCAATGTGGGCATTTTATGAATATCCAGAAGTTACTTTTGAAGATTTATGTATTCCTTTTAACTTCCCTACATTAAGAACAAAAGCAAAATTCTGTGCAATCCCATCTACATCTGGAACTGCAACTGAAGTAACTGCTTTTTCTGTTATTACTGATTATGCAAAAGGTATCAAATATCCGCTTGCCGACTTCAATATTACTCCTGACGTTGCTATTGTTGATCCTGCTCTTGCAGAAACAATGCCTAAGAGCCTGACTGCTTATACTGGTATGGACGCATTAACACACGCTGTAGAAGCTTATGTATCTACTTTAAACAGTGTATTTACTGATCCACTTGCAATCAAAGCAATCCAGATCGTTAATTCAGATCTCATCAAATCCTACGATGGAAGTATGGAAAGCCGCGAACTAATGCATTATGGTCAGTGTCTTGCAGGTATGGCATTCTCTAATGCATTATTAGGTATTGTACATTCCATGGCTCACAAAACAGGTGCTGCTTTTTCTACAGGACATATCACACATGGTCTTGCTAATGCAATGTATCTTCCATATGTTATTAAGTATAACGCAAAAATCGAAACTGCTGCTGTTCGTTACGCTGAAATTGCAAATGCAATTGGAATTACTGGCACTGTAGCAGAATGTATTGATGGACTTTGCAATAAAATTGTTGAAATGAACAACTATATGGGAATTCCAAATACATTAAAAGAATTCGGTATTATTGAATCTGAGTTCAAAGAAAAAATTGCTGCAATTGCTGAAAACGCAGTTAATGATGCATGTACAGGTTCTAACCCAAGATCTATTGATCCTGCAACAATGGAAAAATTATTTACTTGCATTTATTATGGTACAGAAGTAGAATTCTAATCATACGAATCAATTGCATTGAGTCATAATCAAACGCCGCATTCCATTACTGATTTGTAATTGGCCTGCGGCGTTATCATGTTGAGGAATCTTATGCTGACAAATAAAACTACTACTTCACTCATACCAGTTTCAAATAGATATTATTTTCTTGACCTTATTCGCGCAATTACATTAATAAATATGATCGCATATCATGCGCTTTATGATCTGGTTTACCTATATCAAATTTCAATCCCTTTTTATACCGGCAAAGTCGGATATCTCTGGCAACAGTCAATTTGCTGGACTTTTATTTTTTTATCTGGAATTAGTTTTCATTTTGGTCATCATCCTGTAAAAAGGGCAAGCATTTTAACAATGTCCGGTCTTCTTATTACTGTTATCACTTTGTTATTTATGCCAGAACTTCCAGTCTTTATGGGAATTCTTTCTTTCATGGGTATGGCATGGTTTTGTATGATTCTTATACAGCCCCTGATAAAAAAATTACAGCCAGCCTATAGCTTTGGTCTGGCTATAATATTATTTATTTTTTCCCGGAATATAAATAGCAAGAGTCTCGGGTTTGAGTCATTCCATATTTTAGATTTGCCAGATTTCTTATACCAATCTCCTGTCGGCTTTATATTTGGATTTCCAACAGATCATTTTATTTCTGGTGATTATTTTAGTTTATTTCCATGGTTCTTCTTATATTTAGCTGGATACTATCTTTGGGAATTGTTAAAAAGAAACGACACCATCCTAAATCTTCTTCAAAAGGGATCTCTTCCATTGCTCAATCAAATTGGAAGACATACACTCCCAATTTATCTGATACATCAACCGCTTTTATTGTTGCTATTTGAATTGATTTTCAAAAAATAATTAAATGAATATTGATTATTACGTTTCAAAAAAAGGTTATGACATTCAAAATGTCATAACCTTTTTTGATTAAATTAAATCTATTTTTAAAACTTGCAATTCTTAATATTCAACTACTTTGAAATCTTTGTAATTAACGATCTTGCCAAAATCTGGTTTTAAAGCTGCTCCACCCACAAGTCCGCCATCGATATCTTTCTGTGAAAATAATTCAGCTGCACTTGAAGCTGATACTGAACCGCCGTACTGAATACGGATTACTTCTGCCGCATCATCACCGTAAAGTTCTGCGATACATTCTCTGATTGCTGCACAAACTTCCTGTGCCTGCTCTGTTGTTGCAACTTTACCTGTTCCAATTGCCCAGATTGGTTCATATGCGATCACTGCTTTTTTTGCCTGATCTTCTGTTACATTTAAGAAAGCAATTTTGATCTGCTGTCTGATAAAATCAATGGTAACACCCTGTTCTCTCTGTGTTAATGTTTCTCCACAGCAAACGATTGGTGTAATGCCATGTTCAAAAGCTTTAAGCACTTTTTTATTGACTGTCTCATCTGTTTCAGCAAAGTATTCTCTTCTTTCTGAATGTCCGATAATAACATATTTTACGCCAACATCTGTAAGCATTGCAGGTGAAATTTCTCCTGTATAAGCACCACTTTCTTCATAGTACATATTTTCTGCACCAATCTGAATATTACTTCCTTTTGCTGCTTCAAGTGCTGGAATAATGTCAATTGCTGGTACACAGAAAACAACATCTACTGCATCTGTTGCAACGAGTGGTTTTAATGTATTGATCAGTTCTACTGCCTGGCTTGGAGTCATGTTCATTTTCCAATTTCCGGCTACGATTGTCTTTCTTGCCATAATATTATCTCCTTTATACCTGTAAGTCAGGATTATTTATCATTTGCAGCTACAACGCCTGGAAGATCTTTGCCTTCTAAAAACTCAAGAGAAGCACCACCACCAGTTGAGATATGTGTCATTTTATCACCAAATCCAAGCTGATTTACAGCAGCTGCTGAATCTCCACCACCAATAATTGTAGTCGCATCTGTTTCAGCAAGTGCTTTTGCAACTGCAATCGTTCCCTGTGCAAGAACAGGATTTTCAAATACACCCATAGGTCCATTCCAAACAACAGTTTTTGCAGTTTTTACTGCTTCAGCAAACATATTTGCTGATTCTGTACCAATATCAAGTCCCATCTTGTCTGCAGGGATTTTATCACATGCAACATTTTCAACTTCAATTTCTGCATCGATTGGGCTAGGGAAAGAAGCTGCTATTTTTGTATCAACTGGAAGAAGTATTGTTTTTCCTAATTTTTCTGCTTTTTCAAGCATTTCTTTGCAGTAATCAAGTTTTTCATTATCTACAAGAGAAGATCCAACTTCCATTCCTTTTGCTTTTAAGAATGTATATGCCATACCACCACCAATGATGAGTGTATCGCATTTTTCAAGCAGATTAGAAATAACATTTAACTTATCTGCTACTTTTGCTCCACCAAGAATTGCAACAAAAGGTCTTACAGGCGTATTCACTGCATTTCCAAGGAAGTCAATTTCTTTCTGCATCAGATAACCAACGACTGCTGTGTCTACCAGTTGTGCTACACCGACATTAGAACAGTGTGCTCTATGTGCTGTTCCGAATGCATCATTTACGAATATATCACAAAGAGAAGCGAGATCCTGGCTGAATGCTTCACCATTCTTTGTTTCTTCGATTCTATAACGAGTATTTTCAAGAAGAACAACATCTCCGTCATTCATTGCTGCGACAGCAGCTTTTGCATTTGGTCCTACTACTTCAGCATCAGCAGCAAACTTTACTTCCTGACCCAGAAGTTCAGCTAATTTTACTGCAACAGGTGCAAGTGATAATTCTGGTTTTGGCTCTCCCTTTGGTTTGCCAAGATGGGAACAAAGAATTACTTTGCCGCCATCAGCGACTAATTTTTTTATTGTAGGAAGTGCTGCTGTCAGACGGTTCACATCTGTGATTACGCCTTCTTTTAATGGTACATTGAAATCGCATCTGCAAAGAACGCGTTTTCCTTTTACATTGATATCATCAACTGATTTTTTGTTTAACATTTTGGATACCCTCCATAAAATTTAGTAATGATTTTCATCATTAAAAAGGGTCCGATCCTATGGACCGGACCCACTTTGGATCTTGATGTTACGAACTAAATACAGATTATGCTAATTCAGCAAAGTATTTAATTGTACGAACCATCTGGCTTGTGTATGAATTTTCATTATCATACCATGATACAACCTGAACCTGTGTTGTTCCATTGTCAAGTTTAGAAACCATAGTCTGTGTTGCATCAAATAATGAACCATATCTGATTCCGATTACGTCTGAAGATACGAGTTCTTCTTCTGTGTATCCGAAAGATTCTGTAGCTGCTGCTTTCATAGCTGCATTGATCTGATCTTTTGTAACTTCACCTTCAACAACTGCTATTAAAATAGTAGTAGATCCTGTAGGAGTTGGTACACGCTGTGCAGAACCGATTAATTTTCCGCTTAATTCTGGAATAACAAGTCCGATAGCTTTTGCTGCTCCTGTTGAGTTAGGAACGATATTGCAAGCTGCTGCACGAGCTCTTCTTAAATCTCCCTTTGGATGAGGTCCGTCAAGAGTCATCTGATCTCCTGTGTAAGCATGAACAGTTGTCATGATACCAGATTTGATTGTTGCAAGATCGTTAAGAGCTTTTGCCATAGGTGCAAGACAGTTTGTTGTGCAAGAAGCTGCTGAAATAACAGTATCTTCTGCTTTTAATACATTGTGATTTACATTGAAAACAACTGTAGGAAGATCATCTCCTGCTGGTGCAGAGATAACAACTTTTTTAGCGCCTGCTGCAATATGTGCAGATGCAGATGCTTTAGATGTGAAGAAACCTGTACATTCAAGTACAACGTCTACTCCAAGTTCTCCCCAAGGAAGATCTTTAGGGTCTCTCTGTGCATAAATTTTGATTTCTTTTCCTGCTACAGTGATGGAATCTGCTCCAGCGGTAACCTGATCACCTAAAGCGTATCTACCCTGTGCTGAGTCATATTTTAATAAATGTGCAAGCATTGCTGGATTTGTTAAATCGTTGATCGCAACTACTTCATATCCTTCTGCTCCAAACATCTGTCTGAAAGCAAGACGTCCGATACGTCCAAAACCATTGATTGCTACTTTAACTGCCATGTCTAATTCCTCCTAGAATGATTAATATAATTTTTGATGTAACCATAAATATACTTATGATTGTCAAATTTTTATCAGCACGTATATTCTACACAATCCGAACAATAAATTCAAGATGTAAATGAAAAAATATTGAATATTATTCTTACGATACCTGTACTTAACTTTTTCACTATGTTTTTTTTGCTTTTTCAGGCTAAATCATATAAAATAATATTGTAACTGTCAATGTGTTCTTACATTATGAAAGGATGAAATGAAATGGCAATAAAAGCTGATTATCATTTACACTCCAGTTTTTCCGGAGATTCCACCGCTTCCATGGAGGATATGATCAAAACCGGTATTGAAAAAGGTCTGACGCACCTATGTTTTACAGAACACCATGATATTGATTTCCCTTATCAGGAAGGGCAAAATGCTATCTTCACCTTAAATCCTGATGCATTTCTGTACGATTTGATTCGATTTAAAGATAAATACGAAGGAAAGATTAAACTTTTTTACGGTGTAGAACTTGGAATACAAAAACATGTAAAAAAAGAAATCCTACAGTTCGTACATGAAAATGACTTCGATTTTATTATTGCTTCTACTCATATCTGCCATGGTAAAGATCCATATTTTGATTCTTACTATGAAGGACGTAACGAAAAAGAAGCTTTCGATGAATATTTTCTTACTACTTTAGAAAATATAAAATCATTTGATTATTTTGATGTCTGCGGACATCTTGATTATATTGCACGGTATGCAAATGAAAGAGGTTTTCGTTATACCTACGCTGCATATGCAGACCTAATCGATGAAATATTGATGCTTCTGATTGAAAAAGAAAAAGGAATTGAACTTAACACCGGCGGTTATCGTTCTTCCTTGATGTTACCTAACCCAACCAAAGAAATCCTGGTTCGCTACCGTGAACTTGGAGGCGATCGGATTACAATTGGTTCTGATGCACATAAGGCAGCACAGGTTGGTGATTATTTTACCGAAGCTACCGCTTTGCTCAAAGAAATTGGATATAAGTATTATTGTATTTATGAGAAACATATTCCTGAGTATAAACCATTATAATTTTGATTATAAATTCAAAATATATTCTCAATTTTTTGAGATAAATCAGAGGCGGTTACCGAATGGTACCGCCTCCAAATACGTATCCATCTTCATAAAATACGACTGCCTGACCTGGTGTTACTGCTCTGACTGGATTGTCAAAAACACAAGTTATTGAGCCATCTTCGTTTTTCTGAATGATACAGTTTTCTCCCCGGTGACCATATCTGATTTTTGCAAGTAAATGTCTGGGTTCCTTTAAGTCATCTTCCAGCATATAGTTTACATGATCACAGGTCAGTCTGTCCGTAAAAACATCTTCACTTTTACCTATTACAACCTCATTCGTTTCAGGCCTGATCTTTGTTACAAAAACAGGATAACCCAGTGCAAGATTCAATCCCTTACGCTGGCCTACTGTATAATGTGTAATTCCAAGATGTCTCCCTATAACGATTCCATCTTCTGTCACAAAATTACCTGCTCCTGGTACTCTGTCACCTGCTTCATTTTGAATAAATGCAGCATAATCATGATCAGGAATAAAGCATATTTCCTGGCTGTCTGCTTTATGCGCAACCGGAAGTTTATTTTCAAGGGCAATTTTTCTGATTTCATCTTTTGCGTAATCACCAACAGGCATTAAGGTTCTTGAAAGCTGATCCTGTGTTAAATTATATAACGCATAGGTCTGATCTTTCTCAGCTGTTTTAGACATTTTAAGTGAAAATCGACCATTTGGAGCCTTTTCGATTCTTGCATAATGCCCCGTCGCGATAAAATCTGCACCAATTTCAAGGCTTCTCTGTAAGAGTGATTCCCATTTTACATACCTGTTACATGCAATACACGGATTAGGCGTTTTTCCTACTAAATAAGCATTTACAAAATAGTCAATGACATTTGTTTTGAATTCTTGTTTGAAATTCATGACATAGTAAGGAATATCAAGTGCCTGCGCCACTCTTCTGGCATCATCCACAGCCGTCAGTCCACAGCAACCACCTTCTTGCTCTATCTGTTCTGTTTCTTCATCCTGCCAGATTTGCATGGTAACACCAATCACATCATAGCCCTGTTCTTTTAAAAGACAGGCCGCAACTGATGAGTCAACACCGCCAGACATACCGACCACAACTTTTTTATTCATAGGTTTCTTCTTCCTCACCATCATGAATATCTGTCTTTGGTTGAGACAGCCCTTCTATTTCTATTCCATTTTTCTGAGCGTAATCCCATAAAGCAGCATGAATTGCCTCTTCTGCCAACAAAGAACAATGAACCTTAACAGGTGGTAACCCATCTAAAGCATCTGTAACGGCTTTATTTGTGATTTTTAATGCCTCCTGTATTGTTTTCCCTTTTACAAGTTCCGTCGCCATACTGCTTGTTGCAACTGCTGCGCCGCATCCAAATGTTTTAAATTTGACATCCTGAATAAGACCATTTTCATCTATATCAAGATACATTCTCATAATATCTCCACATTTTGCATTGCCCACTGTTCCGACGCCACTTGCATTTTCTATTTCACCCATATTTCTTGGATTTGAAAAATGATCCATTACTTTTTCACTATACATAAATTAACCATACCTTTCCTTCATTACCGTGATATAACTTAATATACATCATAACATTTTTTTCTTATAATCTTCATAAAGTGGTGACATATTTCTAAGATATTGCAATATTTCTTTGATTTTCTCTATTGTAAAATCAATCTCTTCTTTTGTATTCTCTTCACTGATTGAAATTCTAAGCGATCCATGTGCTTTTTCATGCGGAAGTCCAATCGCAAGCAATACATGAGATGGGTCCAAGGAACCCGATGTGCATGCAGATCCACTTGATGCACAAATTCCTTCCATATCAAGTTTAATCAGTAATGATTCTCCTTCAACAAATTCAAAACTAAAATTAATATTATTAGGAAGTCTTCGTGTTGGATGTCCATTTAATTTAGAAAAAGGTACTTCTTGTGCTATTTTACTAATCATATAATCACGAAGTTCTAATTCTTTTGCAGTTTTATCCTCCATGATAGCCAGTGCTCGTTTCGTTGCCGCTCCCATACCAACAATTCCGGGAACATTCTCTGTTCCAGCACGTCGACCTCTCTCTTGTTGTCCTCCATGGATAAAAGAACGTGACTTCACACCTTTTCTAATGTAAAGGAAGCCAATACCCTTCGGACCATTTAACTTATGTCCACTGGCACTCAGCATATCAATATTCAAATCATTCACCGAAATAGGAATCTGGCCAAAAGCCTGAACAGCATCTGTATGAAACAGAATCTTATTTTCTTTTGCAATCACACCAATCTCTTTGATTGGTTGAATTGTACCAATTTCGTTATTTGCGAACATGATAGAAATGAGAATAGTATCTTTTCTAATTGCTTTCTTTAACTCATTTAAATCAATGATTCCATATTCATCTACTGGCAGATACGTAACTTCAAATCCTCGTTTCTCAAGATAATGACATGTTGAGAGAATCGCATGATGTTCAATTGCAGAAGTGATAATATGTCTCCCCTTTGTTTCATACGCCTCAGCTGTTGCAATCAGTGCCCAGTTATCTGCCTCTGATCCGCCCGCTGTAAAATAAATTTCATTCGCTTCTGCCCCAATCGCTCCGGCAATGATATCCCTTGACTGTGTGACTGCTTTTTTGCTGGTTCCAGCCAATGTATAAATACTGCTTGGATTCCCAAAATATTCCGTAAAGTAAGGAAGCATTGCTTCCACAACTTCAGGCGCTGTTTTGGTTGTAGCTGCATTATCAAAATAAATGAATGATGGTTTTAATTGACTCATAATTTTACCCTGCTTTCATTTCCTAGTAATCCACTTCGTATTGTGTGCTTTCATAATAGCACTGCATTTTTTCAGTGTCAATATATGACATTCTAATATATTATAAAGAAATTATAAACTGATAGCAAGCATACTCTTTTGGTTCCTTATCATTTTCTTGCACAACCCCAAAAGATATACTATAATAGACATGCTTTTGCAAATGAAACCAAAGGAGAACAAAACATGGGATTCAATTTTATCAGATTACTTCCTACCCCGCAGGAAATCAGGGAAGAATATCCCCTACCACCAACCCTACTCCAAATAAAAGAACAGCGTGACCGTGAGATCAAAGATGTGATCACAGGGGTATCCAATAAATTTTTAGTCATCATAGGACCATGCTCAGCCGATAATGAAGACTCTGTCTGTGACTATATTAACAGACTTGCCATCCTTCAGGAAAAAGTGGCTGATAAACTTATTTTAATTCCAAGAATATATACCAATAAACCTCGTACCACCGGTGAAGGTTACAAAGGTATGGTGCATCAACCTGATCCTGAGAAGCTGCCTGATTTTTTACAGGGACTTATAGCAATGAGAAAAATGCATATTCGTGCAATTTCTGAAACAGGTCTAACTGCTGCTGATGAAATGCTTTATCCAGAAAACTGGGGTTATGTTTCTGATATTCTATCCTATGTCGCTATAGGGGCAAGATCTGTTGAAGATCAACAACACCGTCTTACCGTCAGTGGCTTTGATGTACCGGCTGGCATGAAAAATCCTACCAGTGGCGATTATTCCGTTATGTTAAATTCAGTCTATGCAGCACAGCATCCTCACTCTTTTATTTATCGTGGATACGAAGTAACAACAACCGGGAACGAACTCGCTCACACTGTACTCAGAGGAGCGGTCAATAAACACGGAAATTCAATTCCAAATTATCATTATGAAGATCTGCATCGTTTATTTGATATGTATAATGAAATGGAACTGGTTAACCCAGCTACGATTATTGATGCGAATCATTCTAATTCAAATAAATTATATAAAGAACAGGTGCGAATCGTAAAAGAAGTAATGCATAGTCGAAAAACAAGTTCTGACATTCATCAACTTGTAAAAGGTGTTATGATTGAAAGTTACCTTGAAGAAGGCTGCCAAAAAATTGGAGATGGTGTTTATGGAAAATCTATTACAGACCCATGTCTTGGCTGGGAAGACAGTGAAAAGTTAATCTATGAAATTGCATCTTATGAGTAAAATAAAGCACATCCCGGTTAACCTCTGGGATGTGCTTTCATATATACATCTTTTATTCTGTTTGCTGATATATTAGCATATATCTGAGTTGTAGATATATCTGAATGCCCAAGCATTTCTTGTACACTTCTTAAATCTGCTCCATTTTCAACTAAATGCGCTGCAAATGAATGTCTGATTGTATGTGGTGTAATATCTGATTTGATTCCTGCTTTTTTTGAATATTGTTTGATAATCTTCCAAAATCCCTGCCTGCTCATTGGTTGACCCGAACAATTCACAAATAATATTTCTTCATCCTCGTCTTCAAGTAAGACGTTTCTTGCGTGGCTGATATATTTAGATAATGCCTTCCTGGACTGCATTCCTAAAGGAATTTTTCTCTCTTTACTATCGTCCCTGCAAACTAAATGTCCCTGGTGTAAATTAATATCTGTTAGTTTTAAAGAAATCAGCTCACTCACTCTGATGCCTGTTGCATAAAGTGTCTCAAGCATTGCTTTGTCCCGGATTTCTTTCGGTGTATCTGCTTTTGGCTGATTAAGAAGTTGTACTACTTCTTCAGATGTTAATATTTCAGGAACTCTTTTTTCTATCTTTGGTGCTTTTAATATTACTGTAATATCATCAAGATCAGTTTGTATTTCAGATAAAAAATGAAAATAAGCTTTTAAAGAAGCAATATGCCTCGATACCGTTGCTGCAGCAAAACCACTTTGATTCAAATGATTGAGATACGATTTCAGATGCTCTTGTGTGATTTCAGATGTATGAAACACACCTTGCATATTCATGAACTTCATCATTTTATTTAGGTCTCGTTTGTAAGAAAGTTCAGTATTTAATGATGTTTTTTTATTATTCTGCAAATGCGTGATAAATGACTGAATCTCTCTTTCCATAAAAATTCCAAGCCCTTCCTTCATAAATCCGGTTTTAAACGTCTAACCAATATTATAAAGAGATTATTTCATAAAAGCAATGGATTTTTTGGATATTTTGCTGAAAATAAGCTGTTTTTACATTTTATACTTGGCTTTATATGCTAAAATTGCAGATATTGTTTTATTATCTTCTATTCTTCCATCAAATATCATTTCTGTCAGCTCATCAAGTGCAAATTCACGGACATGTATAAATTCATCTTCATCCAGATCCTGTTCACCCTTTTCCAAATCAAAGGCAACATATATATCAATTTTTTCATTACAAAAAGCAACTGCAGTTCTGATACTGATTAATAATTCAATATTCTGAGTCGTATAACCAGTTTCTTCTCCCAACTCTCTTTTTGCCGCATCAAAAGTTGGTTCTTCCGGTGAATCAAGACCCCCTGCCGGAATCTCCCATGTATATCGATCCAGTGCATTCCGATACTGGCGTACCATAACAATCTTTCCTTGTGCTGTTACGGGTACAATTGCTGCCGCTCCTTTATGTCCTATAAAATCCCATTTAACTATATTTCCATTTGGAACTAGCACAGTATCTTTATAGTAATCAATAATGGAGCCTTTGCAAATCAGCTCTCTGTCCAATCTTTTAAATTCATCCATTATGCTTCTAATTCCTTTGTGAAAGACTCAATACGATCAAGTCCCTTTTCAATCTGTTGCATGCTGATAGCATATGATAATCTGATATGATTTGGAAAACCAAAATCTGCACATGGTACAACTGCTACTTCTTTGTCTTCCAGTAAAATTTCTGTCAGTCTGTCTGCTGTTTGAATCACTTCACCTTTATACTTCATAGTAAGTGCATCAGAACAATCTATAAAAATATAAAAAGCTCCTTTAGGCTCCAGACATGAGATATGAGACATATTTGAAATACGTTGATACATATAGAGTCTTCTTTCATTAAATTCTTTCTTCATAGCCTCTACTGCATCCTGTGGTCCTACAAGTGCTTCTAGTGCTGCTTTCTGAGCGATTGAGTTTGGATTTGAAGTTGCATGGGATTGAACTGAATCCATTAATTCAGCAATTTCAACCGAAGATCCTGTATATCCAATTCTCCAACCTGTCATAGAATAACTTTTTGAAAGGCCACTACATGTAATTGTTCGTTTATAGATTTCTTCATTTAATGACGCAATACTGATATGCTTTTCTTCACCATAGATTAAGTACTCATACATTTCATCTGCTACAACATAGATATTGTTTCTTACAACAACATCAGCAATTGCTTCCAGTTCTTCAAGTGTATAAATCATACCAGTTGGATTACTTGGTGAGTTTAAAATAAAAGCTTTTGTTTTCTCAGTAATTGCTTCCTGGATTTGTTCTGCTGTAACTTTATAACCATGATCTTTTGAACCTTCAATATATACTGGAATACCGTCAGAAAGTTTAACCATCTCAGGATAGCTCAGCCAGTATGGTGCTGGAATAATTACTTCATCACCAGGATTTAAGATTGCATCAAAAATATTAGATAAGGAATGTTTTCCACCATTGCTAATAACGATCTGATTTGGTTTGTAATCAAGGCCATTAAAATCTTTAAATTTCTTACAAATCGCTACTTTCAGCTCGTTTGTTCCAGAAGCAGGTGTATATTTTGTAAACCCGCTTTTGATCGCAGAAATTGCTGCGTCACAAACATTATCAGGTGTATTAAAATCTGGTTCACCTGCTCCAAATCCTACAACATCGATACCATTTGCCTTCATTTCTTTCGCTTTTGCTGTAATTGCTAATGTTGAAGATGGTTTTACAGACTGCGCTTTTTTTGATAATGTTAATGCCATATTTTCACCTCATATAATATTTTTGGGATCATAATCTCGTTATGTCCGTGTATGGAATACATATGTTTACCAGAGAAACATATGCTTTGCTTATTTTACTATACTTTTTTATTCAGCACAATATTCTTAAAAATATTTTTTAATTTTTAGCAAATTGTTTATAAATTAACACTCTGTTAAATATTAATTGGTTAATATTACAATTATATAAATGATTTAAAAAAATAGCAGAAGTTTATCCATAGGATAAAACTTCCGCTATTATCATTCTAAACAAGATCAATCTTACTTCGCGTAATCTATAACACGACTCTCACGAATAACATTGATTTTAATCTGTCCCGGATAATCTAGTTCTGCTTCAATTTTTTTAGAAACATCACGTGCTAAAAGCACCATATCCGAATCACTGATCTGTTCAGGAACTACCATTACACGAATCTCTCTACCTGCCTGAATAGCAAATGATTTGTCAACACCTTTAAAATTGTTGGTTATATCTTCTAATTGTCTTAATCTGCTGGTATAAGTTTCCAGCGTTTCTCTTCTGGCACCAGGTCTTGCCGCTGAAATTGTATCTGCCGCCTGTACAATACATGCGATCAGAGACTGTGGCTCAACATCACCATGATGAGATTCTACTGAATTAATAACGATTGCTGACTCTTTGTATTTTTTACATAGTTCAACACCAAGCTGAATATGGGAACCTTCCATTTCATGGTCAACCGCTTTACCAATATCATGAAGCAGACCCGCACGTTTTGACATTCTGACATCCAGTCCCATCTCTGCTGCAAGTAACCCTGCAAGATGTGCAACTTCAATCGAATGTTTTAATGCATTCTGTCCATAACTTGTTCTGAATCTCATTTTTCCTAATAATCTGATCAATTCAGGATGAATGCCATGTACGCCAACTTCTAATGTCGCTGCTTCACCTTCTTCTTTGATCATTACTTCTACTTCTTTTTGCGCTTTTTCGACCATTTCTTCAATTCTGGCCGGATGAATTCTTCCATCGACTATTAATTTCTCGAGGGCAATTCTTGCAACTTCTCTTCTTATTGGATCAAATCCAGATAAAATAACTGCTTCAGGCGTGTCATCAATAATCAGATCAACACCTGTCATTGTTTCAAGAGTTCTAATATTACGACCCTCTCTACCAATAATTCTGCCTTTCATCTCATCATTAGGAAGCTGTACAACAGATATCGTAGTTTCTGATACATGGTCAGCTGCACATCTTTGTATTGCACTGACAACATATTCTTTGGCTTTTTTATCTGCTTCTTCTTTCGCTTTGTTTTCTAGCTCTTTGATTAAAACTGCACTTTCATGTTTTACTTCATCTTCAACAATTTTTAACAAATACTCTTTTGCTTGTTCGGAGGTTAATCCTGAGATTCGTTCCAGTTCCTGTACCCTTTGTTCGTTCAGTTTTGCAATTTCTTCTTTCTGTTTTGCAATCTCTTCTTCTTTTGTAGAAAGATTCAACTCTTTCTTTTCAATCGCTTCCGCTTTTTTATCAATGTTCTCTTCTTTTTGCTGAACTCTGCGCTCAAATCTCTGGATCTCAGCCCTTCGTTCTTTGATTTCTTTGTCTAATTCATTTTTTGTACGAATAGATTCTTCTTTGACTTCGAGCAGTCCCTCGCGCTTCTTGTTTTCAGCTATCTTAAGAGCCTCATCAATAATCTCTCTTGCCTTGTCCTCCGCGTTTCCAATCTTGGCTTCAACAATTTTCTTTCTGTAAGTTGTTCCAAAAAAAGCACCTGCGGGAACTCCAACAATCAGAGTTACAATAACAGCTATTACAATACCAGCCATGTACAGGAGCACCTCCTTATTTAATTTTCATTGTTCTAATATCATGATAGAATACTATAAAATATTCTAATTCGCAATTTACAACACTTAAATTTTAAACTGAAATTGAAGTTATGTCAAGCAAAACTAACAAAGCTTTCCCCTCATATCATGACTCTTCTCCGTCAAATTGACAAGAATTCACCTCATTTTGTATGATATCTGTTGAAAATCCCTTTCTATATAAGTATGCACTTATTTTTTGTCTTTCTTCATAAGTTGAAGTCTGATTAGAAAACTTTTTCTTTTTCAGTAATGCTCTGACAGCCCTTACTTGAGTTTCTCCATCCTGGTCAGCCTCTTCAAGCATCGTTTGGACCATCTCTTTTTCTATCCCACGATTCAATAATTCCATACTAAGCTGTCTTTTGCTTTTCTTCTCAAGTCTTGAAGCGAGATACGAAGCTGCATAACGTTCATCATCCAGATAATGATATGTCTTCATACATGAAATTGCAGTTTCAATACAAATTGGTGGATATCCACCTTCTTTTAACTTATTTCTAATCTGGTTCTCCGTATATTCTCTTTTCGCAAGAAGATTTGCTGCTCGCAGTTTTGCTCTTTTTGTCAGAACAACGTCAATGATTTCTCTGCAAACATTCTCCGGAATTTCAGTCTGTTCTTTAATTCCATATATATTTAATTCGCCCTTGTATAATACAAAGGCGAATTCTTCATCAATAAATATTTTTTTTCTTTTTTTATCAAATTCAATAATATCCGTAATCAACATAGGATGGCTACCCTTTCAAGAGCTGATTAAAATCAACTATTTTAATTATTTATCTGCCGAATCCAATGCTTTTTTTGATGTTTTTTCGCTCACTTCTTTTGATTCCTTACCATCTTTTTTTGCCGTGGAATCCGTATCAGAGCCTTGCAAATTGTAATGTTCTCTTACCCTTTTTGCAACCTCTTTGCAGATTTCCGGATTATCTTTTAAGAACACCTTTGCATTTTCACGTCCCTGACCAATCTTATTTCCTTCATAAGCATACCATGCACCACTTTTGTTAATAATGTTACACTCCGCTGCAAGATCAAGCACATCTCCTTCAAAAGAAATTCCCTGGCCAAACATGATATCAAATTCTGCCTCTTTAAATGGAGGTGCTATCTTATTTTTAACGATTTTGACTCTTGTTCTGTTTCCAATGACTTCTCCACCTTGTTTCAGAGATTCTATTCTTCTGACATCCAGCCTTACCGAAGAGTAAAATTTCAGTGCTCTACCTCCGGTTGTTGTTTCAGGACTTCCAAACATAATTCCAACTTTTTCACGTAACTGATTAATGAAAATGACAGTACAGTTAGATTTACTAATAACAGCAGTAAGTTTTCTAAGTGCCTGTGACATAAGTCTAGCCTGAAGTCCAACATGGGAATCCCCCATATCACCATCAATCTCTGCTTTAGGTACCAATGCTGCAACAGAATCCACTACAACAATATCAATTGCACCAGATCTAACCATAGTCTCTGTAATCTCAAGTGCCTGTTCTCCATTATCCGGTTGCGAAATATACAGATTGTCAACATCTACTCCAATATTCTTAGCATAAACAGGATCAAGTGCATGCTCTGCATCAATAAATCCTGCAATTCCACCCATTTTTTGAACTTCTGCAATCATATGTAATGTTACTGTTGTTTTACCACTGGATTCTGGTCCATAAATTTCAATTACTCTTCCTCTTGGAATTCCACCAAGCCCCAAAGCAATATCAAGGCTGAGTGAACCAGTTGGAATCGTCTCTATATTCATCTGCGCTGATGAATCACCAAGTTTCATCACAGCACCTTTCCCAAATTGTCTTTCTATCTGTCCTAATGCAGCATCCAATGCTTTTAATTTTTCTTCTTTTATCATTTTGTCTCCCTCTCAGAACATTTGTTCTGTCGCTTGTATTAAGAATAAAACATTTGTTCGGTTTTGTCAAATATTTTTGTTTCTTTTTTATTGATTCAATTATTTTTATAGGAGTGCTCGACGGAAACGTCGCGACAGCCATTGCAGCTGATATATGGTAGGTAATACTATATCATTTAAATCAAACTTCACTTCAAATTCAAACATAAATAAACTATAACATAATCGCATTACACGCGCAATCAGTTCATTATACTATAACACTTGATTCGTTCGTACACTATAGTCAACCATCACGCTGCAACATTCCATAATTATTGTATAAAAAATGACAGGATATAAATACCCTGTCATTTGCATCAAACTTTAATACTTTTCTATATACTTCTCATATTCATCAAATGAAACTGTCACCCATCCATAGTAATCTGAAACTGTGTAGTTATATCCAAGTTCAAGTCCAATCGGAGTGAAAAAAATAATACTACTTGAATCATCTGTCAGATACTGCACCAATTCTTCATTTGTTATATTATCAAGTCCTGAGATCCCTGTTCCATTCTGCAAATCACTTTTGCTGCGAAATATATCAGCAAATTCATCAGATATTGTAATGACTGAGCTGTTCTCAAGGATCATGCCGCTTGTAAGGTCAATATTAATTCCATATAGTGAAAACCCGCTGTCCCCATCAATGGACCAATTTTCATCCAGAACAATACTCAGCTTATTTTCATCATTATAAGGAATATAGGAGTCAGAAAAATATTCTATATATCCTTGATAATCTTCTGACTCCTGATAAGATTCAAAATAAGAGTCAACATAATAACAAGTACTTTCTCTAATTTTTTCATTCAATGTTTCAAGATTAGGGATGTCTCCTTCAAGCTGTATATAGGCTACTTTGAAAGTAATATTTCCCTCTTCTGATATATATTCATAATATTCCCTGTTAATACCATAAGTCACATTATAGTCGATACTGTCACAAATACTTTCATAATATGTAGTCTGAAAACTGTCACGATCATAATTTACATGATCACCACCCCACATATTAACATAGCCATCCGCAAGAAATGGATCTTCTCCTGCTGTCTCCTCAACCTCTTTTTCTTTGGAAAGATCAGGTGCAAAGCTTCGCTCAGTCTGACTTTCTTCCTGTATTCCTAATTGGTCTTTTACCTCATTCACAACAACTCTTCCAAAATAAAGTGCTATACCAATCAATAAAATAAATACAGCCCCGGTAAGCGCGATTACCATTCCTACTACTATCTTTTTATTTCCAGAATGATTTCCACTTTTATAGTGGCAACTCTGGCATACACCGTCTTTTGTTAATGCTCCACATTTGGGACAGAAGTCATATTTTGTATTTTTCTCATCCATATCACTTACCGCCTTCCCAAATGAAATACTTATTTTTTATCATATTTTACACAATTCCTAATAAGCGTTAATGCATATGCAACTGCACTTTCTCTAATTTTAGTCCTGTTGCCCGAAAAGTGATACTCTCTTACTGTTACCTTTCCGTTTACACAACAAGCCATATACACCAATCCAACTGGTTTTTCATCGGTACCCCCGTTGGGCCCTGCAATCCCTGTAATCGAAATAGAAACATCTGCTTTTGTCTGATCGCAAATTCCTTTTGCCATCTTTTCTGCTGTCTCTTCACTTACAGCACCATATTTCTCCAGTATGTTTTTTTTGATACCCAGAAACTTACGTTTTGATTTATTGGAATAAGTAATCATACCCGTTTTATATACTTCCGATGCACCAGATACTCCAATCAGCCTTGAAGATAGCATCCCCCCTGTACAGGATTCTGCAACAGCAAGACTGTATCCATTTTGTTTTAAAAGCTCAATGACCGACATTTCAAGTGTAACGTCTGGATCTGTCGTGTATACGGCTTCTCCAAATCTTGCTTTTAGTTCATTGACCAAAGGTGTGACAAGTTTCTGCGCTTCTTGATCATCTTCTGCTTTTGCTGTCACTCTGAAATGTACCTCTCCTGTTTTTGCATAAGGTGCAAGCGTAGGATTATCCTGTGTGTCCATGAGATCCTTCACAATGGTCTCTGCCTTGCTTTCTCCAACACCACAAAGTTTTACTGTACGAGAGTATATGACACCAGGTTGCTTCTGTCTGAAGAATGGAATTACCTGTTCTTCAAACATAGGGATCAATTCATTCGGTGGACCTGGGAGCAATACAACTGTCTTTTCTCCTTCATCACAGATAATCCCTGGTGCTGTTCCATTCTCATTGTCCAATACAATACATCCTTCTGGAACGAGAGCCTGTTTCCAATTGTTTACAGTGATTTCCAGATTTCTCTTTTCAAAAAAATCCTGAATCCGATCTTTTGTCGTATCATCCATAATCAATCTTTTTTGAAGCACTTCTGCTGTAATTTCTTTTGTCAAATCATCTTGAGTCGGTCCCAATCCACCAGAAAGAATCAAAATATCAGATCTGCTCAGCCCATTTTTTATCGTTTCCGCAATCCGCTGCGGATTATCTCCTACAACAGTCTGATAATAACATGACATTCCTGCATCAGCACATTTTTGCGCAAGAAATGCCGCATTCGTGTTCACGATATTACCCAGTAAAAGTTCTGTCCCAACTGAGATAATTTCTACCACCATTTATTTCACATCCTCTTTCATGACATTTTTGTTTTTTACAATATAATCCACAAGTGAGACAATTGTAAGTATCAACGCGATTGCAGTAACCAGTAATGTAACAAACCGGATTGCTTGAATATCTGCAATCAGAAGACAGATCATAATCATTTGAAATGTCGTTTTGAATTTCCCCCAATAACTCGCAGCAATTACAACCCCATTATCACTTGCAATCAGTCTGAACCCACTGATAATAAATTCTCGGCTTATAATAATTACAACAATCCAAGCTGGAAGTCTTCCCAATTCCACAAGACAAATCATTGCTGCACATACAAGAAGTTTGTCTGCCAACGGATCCATGAATTTGCCAAAATTAGTAACTAAATTATGTTTTCTTGCAAGATATCCATCAAGAAGGTCGGTCAGACTTGCTACGATAAATACAATTAACGCAATCCAGTCTGACGCATTGCCCAATAGATCAGATAATAAAAATAAGACAAAAAATGGTATCATGATCACTCTAATGATCGTCAGTTTATTTGGTAAATTCATTGCACGCCTCCATTATTCTTGTATCATTTCTCCCAGTAGATCGTATTCATTGGTGCCTGTTACTCTGACTTTACAAAAATCTCCGCTCATCAGACTATACTCCGACTCAAAAAACAGAAAGCCATCTACATTTGGAGCATCTTTGTAGGTTCTCGCAATATAGACATCTTCATCTGCCACTTTACCTTCAACCATAACTTCCAAAGTTCTTCCTATCATCTTGTCAGCATTTTCAAAAGCAATTTCCTGCTGAAGTTCCATGATTTCTGACTGTCTTGCTATTTTTATCTCATCGTCAATCTGATCTTCCATCTCTGCTGCCGGAGTATTTTCTTCAGGTGAATAGGTAAATACTCCTAAACGATCAAATTCCATCTCATTTACAAAATCCATCAGTATCTCATGGTCTTCCTGTGTTTCTCCTGGAAATCCTGTAATCAAAGTCGTTCTAAGACAGATATCAGGAACTTCGGTGCGAAGCAATGCAATCTTTTGGATCAGTTGTTCACGGTTCGTACGTCTTCCCATACGTTTTAAGATTTTATCAGAAGCATGTTGAATCGGGACATCCAGATAATGACATATCTTTTCTTCATTTTTTATAACTGCAACAAGTTCTGGTGTGATTTCCTCAGGATAACAATAGAGAATTCTAATCCATTTCAAATCTTCTATGTCACATAGTTTTTCAAGAAGCTCTGGTAATTTTTTTTCTTTATATAAATCCATTCCATAAAGTGTTGTTTCTTGTGCAACAAGAATCAATTCTTTTACCCCATCTGACACAAGTTTTTGTGCTTCTGCAATAAGTTCTTCCATGGCAACACTGCGATAATTTCCTCTGATTTTCGGAATAATACAATAGCTGCAATGTTTATCACAACCCTCTGCTATTTTTAGATATGCAAAATGTCCACCTGTAGTGACCATTCTCTTTGTGCCACTGTGTGCCGGTAGATTTAAAGCATTAATATAATCATGTCCATTCCCTGAAAGTGCATCTTCAACCGCCTGTACAATCATATCAATTGCAGACGTGCCTAAAATAGCATCCACTTCTGGAATTTCTTTTTTAATTTCATCCTGATAACGTTGTGCAAGGCATCCTGTCACAAGAAGTGCTTTCAGATTACCAACCTGTTTTAATTTAGCCATTTCCAGGATTGTCTCTATACTCTCCTCTTTTGCGTCATTAATAAAACAGCATGTATTCACTACAATGACATCTGCATCTGTTTCATCATCTGTTATAGAATATCCCTTTTCCGAAAGATTTCCTAGCATGACTTCTGAGTCAACCAGGTTTTTATCGCATCCAAGCGATACAAAAAAAAGCTTCATTTAACACCTATCCATTAATTCTTAATATTTCAATATTTATTAGTTTCACTTTATCTGCTAACAACTGAAAAAAAGAGAAAGCAGATTAAGCATTTCTCTTTTTAAACTCTTACTCTTCTTCAACACCTGTGATTTTGATCTTTGACTGATTCAATTCATCAATTGCAATCGACAACGGTTTTTTCCCTGCTGCCTTCACAAGTGGTTCCTCACCTGCAATGATCTGTCTTGCTCTTTTAGATGTTGCCATAACGATAGAATATCTACTGTTTGCAACAAGTTCCTCTCCCTGCTCTACCTCTTTGTTTACTACATTTAATAAGTCCGTATAAGATGGATGTAACATATTATTCTCCTTTCGAAAGATCAATTAGATCATTTCTCATATTTTCTATAAATTTCAAATTCCTTGTAGGCGCATTGTGTGATGCTAAAATCATCTGATGCATTTCATCCACACATATTTCTAAGTCATCATTAATAACGATATATTCGTAAGCTTCAATATCTTCCGCTTCTTCAATTGCTCTTTGCAATCTCTGTTCTATGACTTCTTTTGTTTCCGTACCTCTGCCAATCAGTCTGCGTCTGAGTTCATCTATGCTTGGCGGCATTACAAATAAAAGTAATGCATCTGGAAACTTTTCTTTAATCTTTAAGGCACCTTGTATTTCAATCTCAAGAATGACGTCTTTTCCATTTTTTAATTCATTCTCAACATAGTCACGAGGCGTTCCATAATAATGTTTGCAGTATACCGCATGCTCCACAAATCCGCTTTCTGAAATCTTTTGTTCGAACTGTTCTTTCGTTACAAAAAAATACTCTTTTCCATGTGTTTCACCTTGACGTGGTTCTCTTGTCGTCATTGAAATAGAAAGAGAATATGTATCATATTTTTCAAGCAGACGCTTCATTAAAGTACCTTTTCCTGCACCTGAAAATCCTGATACTACTATTAAAATACCACTATTCTTCATTCGTTTCTCCATTATCTGCATAAGCACGGTTCGCAATTGTCTCCGGCAGCAGAGCGGAAAGAACAATCTGATTATTTTCCATAAAAAGAACTGCCTTGGTTTTTCTGCCACAGGTAGCATCTATTGCAGTCCCTTCTTCCTTTGCCTTTTGCACCATACGTTTTACTGGTGCCGACTCTGGACTTACAACTGCTACGATTTTTCCCGTATTTACGATATTTCCAAATCCAATATGAATCAATTTATTCAAAGGTTCACCGCTTTACTCAATATTCTGAATCTGTTCTCTGACTTTTTCAATTTCTGTTTTCAGTTCAATTGCACGATTGGATATTTCAAGATCACTTGCTTTGGATAAAATTGTGTTTGCTTCTCTATTCATTTCCTGTGCAATAAAATCAAGTTTTCTTCCAATGCTGCCACCTTCTATAAGCGTGTTTCTGGTTGTTTCAATGTGACTCTTCAACCTGACGATTTCTTCATCTACACAAACTTTATCAGCAAAAATAGTCACTTCTGTCAGAAGTCGATTCTCATCAACTTTCGTATCTCCAAGTAATTCTTTCACTTTTTCTTCCAGTTTATTCTTATATTCAGCAATAATGATAGGTGCTTTGTCGGATATAAAATCAACATGTTCAAGCATTGTATTTAATTTACCGACCAAATCTTCTTTTAAGTGCTCCCCTTCAACGATTCTTGTCTCAACAAATCCTTCTGCTGCACCTTTGATCGCCTTTTCGAGGGTTTTCCAAATTTCTTCTTCATCCTGCGTTTGTTCTTCCATAGAAAAAACTTCTGGATATCTTGACAATGCAGAAATTCTGATGTCATTTTCCAATGAAAAATCCTGCGCCATTTGATTCAGATAATTCATATATTCTCTGGCAACTTCTTTATTGTATTTAATACAGATATTATTTTCACTGAAATCTTCATAGGAAATAAAAATATCTATTTTCCCACGCTGAATATAATTTTTAAGAAGATTTCGGATTGAAGTTTCAAAAAAATTAAGCTTTTTAGGCATTTTGATATTCGTATCAAGGTATCTGTGATTCACCGATTTCATTTCTACCGTTACTTTCCGGTTATGTTCTTCAATCTCACATCTGCCAAAACCCGTCATGCTTTTTATCATATCAATTAACCATTCTGCATGCTTCGACCATGCTGTTTGATCCCTATGACTGAACACGATTTTTGTTCATCATTTTAACGGAAATTTTACATACTTCATTATATTATAGAGCAATCAAGAGATATCGTCAAGGCAATCTGCTTTCTATTCACTGCTCAGCAATCCTGATTCCTGTAATATCAGAATTGATCATCATGGAATAATTCGTATAATAGACAACAAATCCTGGTTTCCCACCACTTGGTTTTTTTACATTCTTGCGTTCTGTATAATCTATTTCAACTTTCTCATTTCCTCGGGCTTTTGAATAATAAGCAGCAAGCTTTGCGGCCTCTTCATAAGTCGTATCAGGTAATATTTCTCCATTTGTCTTTACAATAACATGAGAACCTGGTATTCCTTTCGCATGAAACCACATATCATTCCCTGTTGCAATTTTAAATGTAATTTCCTCGTTCTGAATATTATTTTTTCCAACATAAATATGAAATCCATCCCGGCTTATATAATGAAAAGGTTTGCTAATAATTCGCTCCTTTTGCTGCTTTCCTTTTCGCTTCATATGTCCGCTTAAAATAAGTTCTTCTTTAATCTGCATCAAATCTGACTCATGTAATGCAATATCCAGAGCATTCATGACTGATTCAAGATGTTCTACTTCTTCCTTGGTTTCTTTTGTCAGCGTTGAAAGTGCTTCATAAGTTCTTTTTAATTTATTATACTTTTCAAAATATTTCTTTGCATTATCCAAAGGACTAAGTTCAGGATCTAATGGTATTTTTATCTGCTCATTTGTATAATAATTTAAAACATCAGCCATTCGGCTTCCTGTTGATATTTCGTACCCATAGGTATGTAGCAGTTCTCCATAAATGCGGTATTGCTCTTTCTTTTCCGTATCTTTCAATTGTTTGATCTGTAAGTCATATTTTCTCACATTTCGTTCTAACGCAGTTTGCACGATCCGTCTTAAGTCGATAGATCTTTGCCTGATCCTGACTATTGTGTTTTTCTCTGCATAAAAATGTTCTAGCAGCTCTGAAATTGAAGAGATATGCTTACAATTTTCTTCTTGGTAACTAGATAATATAATTGCACTGTACTCTACTGGAATTTGATTCTCATAAACAATGACAGGGTCATATTTCCCATCAAGTACAAATGACATCAGCAATGTGAAAGATGCAAAAACCTGATTCATTTGATCATTTGTAAGACTGTTTGTAGGCAGATTTGCATCAACTTGTGCTCTATAGCAGATTTCCTGTGCTACAAGTGGTGAAATCCCCATATAAGATGAATACAATGCTTTATAAAGCATAAAAGATTTTTCACTGATTGTTCTGATGAAATTCTCTTTCTCTTCATGAAGTGGTATTCTTTTCTCCTGTGTATCAGGTATAAAATATTCTCTGCCTGGAAGCACTTCCCTAACAGAACTCACCATAGTGGAAACTCTTTTAATACTATCGATTACCACATTTTGCTCGTCACAGAAAATTATATTACTATGTTTTCCCATTAATTCAACATATAAAAATTTTCTGCACAAATCCCCCATTTCATCAAGATGTTCCACTTCCAGCCGGATAACACGTTCAAGATCAGGTTGTGTTACTGAAATAATCCTGGCATTCTGTATGTGTTTTCTAAGTAACATACAAAAATTAGGTGCTGTCATAGGACTTTGTTTGTTTTGGGATGTGAAATAGAACAATGGAAGCGAAGCATCTGCTGAAACAAGCAGACGATATTGTTCTTTTCCATTCTTGATTGTAAATAGCAATTCATCCGTTTCCGGTTGGGCGATTTTCATGATTCGTCCACCAATTATAGTATCATTGCATTCTTTCACAAGACATGCAACCGTAATTCCATCAAATGCCATATATAGCTCCATTCATATTTATTATTTTCTATTGTACTACAAGCATGATATTTCTTCCATCTTTTCACAATAAAAAAAGACTTCAGAATCCCTTCCTCTGTCTCTGCCTTATACTCTTTATAATGTTTTCGTCTCTTTCATATTTGCAATCTGATTCCTGAGAAACATCATCTTATGATCAACTTCTTCAATCAATAATGAATATTTTTTTAATTCTTCTCCAATATCTTCTGCCCTTTTATCTGTTTTTTTATATCTGAACTGGTAATCCAGTTCTGCCCAATAATCCATTGCCGAGGTCCTTAATTGAATTTCAACAGTTACCCATTGTTGCTTTTTCATTAAAACGACCGGCATTTTAATAATAACATGCAGACTCCTGTAACCAGAGTTCTTTGGGTTTTTAATATAATCCTTGATTTTAACGATTCTAATATCCTGAGAATAAAGAAGTGCATCCAGAATACGATATAAATCATCTTCAAACAAGCAGACAGCCCTGACACCTACTATATCATTTAGATACTCTTCTGCCTCAAACACACTTGCATGATACCCTTTTTTCTTTAATTTTGCTGCGACACTTTGCTCTGATTTAATTCTTCCAGATATACTCTGAATTATTTTTCTATCACTCTCTGCAGATAAATCATCTTGTATGATCTCAAGTCTCGATATTACAAGCTTTTTCGCTGCATTCCATTTTAACACCTGTTGGATTGGATAATCAGTGTATTTTCCTTTCTGTTTTTCCATAAAATACCCTTTCTGATATTTATTACTTTATCATCTTAGTCATTTTATGAAAAAACAGATAGCAGCTTGCTGTAAATCAAATGTAATGTTTTTGTAAACCAACTCATTTACTTCTATATATTTACTTCTGCAAAATTTGCTTTAAAAGGTATGTTCTGTTGAATGGAATCGAAAAATAATAACCGTCTGCAAACTCCTTGCTTTTCTCCATAATTTCCTGTGCCAGAAGAATACCGATGTTTTCGCCTTCCTCTTTGGTCATATTAATTTCGTATCTGTTTACAACTTCTTCCGGCACTTCAATTCCAGTCATTTCGTTCTTCATGAAAACAGCATTTTTTCTACTTACAAGTGGCATGATACCACAAAGAACAAACGCTCCGGTTTCTTTTTTGATATATCTGATTCGTTCGAGATCCTGATCTGAAAATGCGGGTTGTGTCATGAAAAAAGTTGCTCCAGCCTCAATCTTTCGTTTTACACGGTTAATTTCAACTTCTATATTTCTTCTTGTCTGATTAATTGCGCCACCATAGATGAGCGGTTCTTTTATAAACTGTTCTTCATTCATCTGCTGCATGATTTTCATCATACCTATAGAGTCAAAATTGAAAACACTTTTTATATCCCCTCTTGCATGTATTGGAACCGGATCACCCGTTACAACCAGAAACTTTTTAACACCATTCATATATGCTCCAAGAATCTGAGAACGAATCGCAATGGCGTTTTTATCTCGGCAACATACATGTGGCATCACATTAAGTCCTGTCTCATGCAACACTTTTACCGCCATCAGAACAGAGTCTGCTCTGGTTCTTCCAGAAGGTGAATCAGGAAAGTTAACGATATCAACATTACATTGCCGAAGTATGTTTGCAGCATCCATTATGTTTCCAGAATCTGCATTTAATGGTGGTGATAGCTCTATCGCAATCATTTTATCTGACTGAATGTTGATAAAGTTGTTTTCAACGATGCCGATATCTTTTTTTCTTATACTATCAGTAGTATTTCTGAATACTGATTGTTCCAACTTATTCATCACACGGCTGACAGCCGCAATATAATCAGGATCTGTCCCGCAACATCCCCCAAGGACATGAACTCCGAGTTCTCCTATTTCTTTCAATTTTTGGGCAAAATATTCTTTATTTCCTAAAAATTCAACTCTGCCCGCGGTTTTGTCTGGATATCCTGCATTTGGCAATGCTGAAATATATATATCCTTCGGTAATGTGGTCTGACTTAGTAAGCGAAGAAGATGTCCAGGTCCAACACCACAGTTAAAACCAATCAGATCTAGAGATTCTGTGTTTGATGCCCACTCAAGTATTCTATGAATTCCCAGCCCATGTTCTGTGTATCCATGCTGATTCAGTGCAAACTGAGCCATAATAAAAACACTGGGGTTTTTCTCTTTTATTTCTTTAAATACTTCACGAAGTCCTTCCGTATCAGAAAATGTTTCAAATAAAATGATATCTGCGCCTTCCTCAAGAAAGACTTCTGCAATTTTTAGATATTCCTTACTATTCTGAGAATTCTGGACATGGTCCGTTGTTTCCATTGGTCCAATATCAGCAGCAATGTATATTTCTTTTCCAGAAACTTTAACCGCCTCTCTGGCAATTCGATATCCAGCTCTGATATACTCTGCTGTCTCTTCCCATGCACATTGAAGCGATTGTGTATTCGCTGAAAAAGTATTGGTTCGAATCAGATTTGCACCAGACTCAATATATTTCAAATGAATTTGTTTTACTTGTAACGGATTGATGATATTGGCTTTTTCCGAAAGTCCATCATTGCCTAGTGAAGCATAATAAGTTCCAAATGCCCCATCACTTAAAAGTTGATTTTTTTTTAAGTATTCTTTTACTTCTATCATATTACCTATCAATCAGCCAATCATACATTTCCTGGTATTTTTTGGCAGAAACCTTCCACGAGAAATCTGTAGCCATTCCTCTATCTATTAATTTATTCCATTCACGTTTTTTATTATAATATACACTTTCAGCGTAACGAATAGATGCCAGCATCTCATGCGCGTTATAATTAGTAAATGAAAATCCTGTTCCGCTATTTTCAAACTCATTATATGGTTCTACTGTATCTTTTAATCCACCTGTTTCACGAACAATAGGAACAGTTCCATATCGAAGTGCAATCAACTGACTCAGACCACACGGTTCAAAAAGAGACGGCATCAAAAACGCATCACAGGAAGCATATATTTTATGTGAAATTTCTTCTGAATAAAAAATATTTGCCGAAACCTTACCATGATATTTCCAGTCAAAATGACGAAACATATTTTCATATTTCTCATCACCTGTTCCAAGTATGACAATTTGAACATTATCATGGCATAATTCATCCATGACATGCGCAATCAAATCAAATCCCTTCTGATCTGTGAGTCTAGACACAATACCAATCATAAACTTTTTATCATCTTGTTCCAGTCCCAATTGCTCCTGTAAAGCACGCTTATTTTTTATTTTTTCTTTTCTAAAATTCACTGGATTATAATGATATTCCAAATACCGATCTGTTTCCGGATCAAATTCATCATAATCAATTCCATTTACAATTCCACGAACGTCATTCTGTCTTGCGCATAATAATCCATCCAGGCCTTCTCCATAGAATTCCGTCATTATTTCATTTGCATAAGTACTGCTGACTGTTGTAATTGCATTTGAAAATACGATTCCACCTTTTAATATATTCGCATCCTTATATGCTTCCAGTTTGTCTGGTGCAAAAAAATACGATGGAAGCCCGGTAATTTCTTTCATGGAAGGAATATCCCACTTACCCTGAAACTTTAAATTATGAATGGTCATGATCGACTTAATACCTTTAAAAAAATCTCCCTGATGAAAACGCTCATTCAGGTATACTGGAATGAGTCCCGTCTGCCAGTCATGACAATGTATGATATCTGGTCTGAAATCAATGATTGGAAGGGTTGATAAAACAGCCTTAGAGAAATAAGTGAATTTTAAAATATCAAGGTAAGGATCTCTGCTATATGGAGTTGCTTCTCCAAATAATGATTCATTGTCTATAAAGTAGTAAGTAATACCTTCTACTTCTGCTTCAAAAACACCTACATATTCCTGTTTCCAATGAAAATCCATATAAAAATGAAACTTGTATTGCATCATATCTTTCATTTTCTGTGAAATACATGCGTACTTTGGCATTATGATTCTGACATCAAAATACTTTTTGTCAATACACTTTGGAAGTGATCCAATGACATCTGCAAGTCCTCCTGTCTTTATAAATGGAACTCCCTCCGATGCAGCAAACAGAATCTTCTTCATAGCAATCCCTCCTGAATTTATCTTACAAATTTCTGGCAAGTTTTGTTTTTTCTGCCAGTATTTTCAAGTCCTTTGCATTATTCATTACAGCATCCGTGATGTATTCACCACCAAGCATCCTTGCAAGTTCAGTGATGCATCCTGTTTCATCAATTTTAGCAATCTGTGTTTTTGTCACACCATCTATGGCGTTTTTATTTATAATGAAATGATGATCTGCCATTGCTGCAATCTGGGGAAGATGTGTAATACAGATAATCTGATGATTACTGCCAAGAATAGAGAGTTTTTCAGAAACCTTCCATGCTGTTTTTCCACTAATTCCCGCATCAATTTCATCAAAAATCAAAGTCTCAATTGAATCTTTACCAGCAATAACTGTTTTTAATGCCAGCATAATTCTCGACAATTCACCACCACTTGCAACAAGTGAAAGAGGTCTGATTGGTTCCCCAGGATTGGTTGAAATCATAAATTCAACCTCATCCCAGCCACTACGACCTATTGTCTGATGATCTCTGACCTGAATTTCAAATTGAACCTGTAAAAAATTCAGTTCTTCTAAAGAAGTTACTAAAATTGCCGCCAGTTCTTTCGCATATTTTTTTCTGATACTTGTAATATGTTCGCACAATAAGTGAAGCTCAGACTCTAACTTTTTACAGTTCTCTTTCTTTTCTTTTAGAACCTCATCATAATGATACAGTAAATCTAACTTTTCTTCTGTATTTTTTTGTTGCTCGAGAATCCCTGATATGGATTGTTTATACTTCATTTTTAGGTGATTTAAAAGGTCAAGACGTTCCTGAACTTCTAAGAAATCTTTTTCTTCAAATTCAAGGTCCATCATATATTCCTGAAGGCTTCTATTAAATTCATCTGTTAAAATCTCAAGAGAAGATAACGTTTCTTCTAGACCATTCAGTTTATCATCAAATTCAAGAATACTATTTAAGTCTTTGGAAGCACGCCCAATCATTTCACCGGCACCATTCTCATTCCCCATCAATTGATAAATAAGTCCGGCTGTTTCAGTTATTTTACGTGCATTGAGCATTTTTCGATAAGATTTTTCAAGCTCTTCATCTTCACCCTCTTTAAGTCTCGCTGAAACAATTTCATTCAGTTCAAATTCAAGAAGCTTTATTTCTTTCTCTCTATTAGTTTCATTCACAATTAATTCATTCAGCTCTTTGTTTGCTTTCTGATATCCTGCGAATTTATCTTCTAATTCCTGTTTCAGACTTTTAAGTTCACTTTTGGCATACTCGTCTAATAATTCAAGATGTTTTCCATTCTGAAACAAAGACTGATGCTCATGTTGTCCATGGATGTCAATTAATAGTGCAGCAATCTCTTTTACAGTTTTCGCTGTAACTGTCTCGTCAGCTATTTTAAACACACTTCTATTAGACATGATCTTTCTTTGTATCAAAAGGATGCCATCGTCATCAATCGGAATATCAAACTGTCTCATTCTTTCATGTAGTTCTTCTTTTACTTGAAATGTAAGTTCAATTAGTGCATATTCTGCACCGTTTCTAATGAGATCATTATCACCTCTTGCACCAAGCGCCAGGTTGACTGATCCAATAATAATTGATTTTCCAGCACCGGTCTCACCTGTCAGAATATTCAGTCCATTTCCAAATTCGACTTCTTCCTCATCGATCAATGCAAGATTTTTTACGTGTAAACTAAGCAGCATAGCCAATTCTCCTTATGTATCTCCAGACATAAAAAGATCCAACACAAATATATCTTCCTATAGCATCGTGTTAATTTTATCCATAACAACTCTGGTTTCTTCCACACTTCTCCCGGCCGCCATTATGGTATCGTCTCCAGCAATACATCCAACGATTTCATCGAACTTCAAAGCATCTATTGCAGCTGCCACAGCCATAGCCATTCCAGATACAGTTTTAATAACCAGAATATTCTGCGCTGTATCCATGGAAAGGTAACCATCTCTAAGCACTCTGATATACTTATCATTCAAATGATCTTCTTTGACTGTTGTCACAACATACTTCTGCCTTCCATCCGGTGCTGGCATTTTTGTTAATTTTAATTCTCTGATATCTCTTGAGACTGTTGCCTGAGTGACATCAAACCCCGCCTGTTTCAATAACTTGGCTAATTCTTCCTGTGTTTCTATATTTCTGCGTTCAATCAGTTCAATCATTTTATCCTGTCTTTTTTGTTTCATATCACGACTCACTCATTTTCTCATGAAGGGTTTCAAGGAAACTAACCTGGTTTAACTTAATGATCCTTAACGTTTCTTTCGATTTTGTAATTTGCATACTGTCACCAGTTTTTAGAATAATCTTGTGTCTTCCATCATAGCTGGCTTCTACTTCTTGATCCTGACCCTCTCTGCCCGGTCCAATCTTAACTTCTATCACATCATCTGCCGATAACACAATACTTCTTGTAATAAAGGTATGCGGGCAAATTGGTGTTAATACCATAAGGCTTGCTTTCGGATCAACAATTGGTCCACCTGCTGACATATTATACGCCGTTGACCCAGTTGGTGTGGATATAATAATTCCATCAGCTGTATATGACTTTAAAAGCATTCCATTCACGTAAATATTATAATTCAAAATTCGAAGAGATGAAAATCTGGCAATTACAATATCATTTAGTGCATTGGAACTTTCTATTACTTCCTGATTTCTTATAATTTTACCATGTATCATCATTCTGGACTCTATCTGAAAACGATCCTCTATTAATGCTTCAAGTGCAGCATCTATACCACTTTTTTCAATATCAGCAAGATAACCTATTCTACCGAGATTAACACCCAGCATTGGAATTTCTTTATGAAATGTATCTCGTGCAGCCTGTAATAATGTACCATCTCCACCAAGAACAAGAATACACTCGGTATCATCCGGAATCACAGATCCTTCCATATAATTTCCTGTTGTCTGATAAGAATCATTTGTAACTTTGATTTGATAGATGCAATGTTGATCATCTAATATTTTTTTTATTTTATTTGTAACATGCAGTCCAATATCTTTTTGTTCATTTACAATGATAAAAAAATGTTTCATCCAATCTACGCAACTTTCTATAGTATTTGATGTGCTTTGGTTACAATGTTGTCTATGAGATCTGATAATTCACCTTCATATATATGATGCCCATTCACTTTACTCAGATGAACTAGATATTCTATATTTCCTTCTGGGCCTTTAATCGGTGAAAAATCAAGGTTTTTTACATAAAAACTTTGCGCAAGTGCAAATTCTATCACATCGCGAATTACTTCAAGATGTATTTTAGGTTCTCTGACGACACCTTTTTTACCAACCTTGTCCCTGCCTGCTTCAAACTGCGGTTTGATCAGACAAACCATTTCTCCATCTTCTGTTAACAATTCTCTCGCTGGAATCAAAATTTTATTTAATGATATAAAGGAAACATCAACAGATGCAAAATCCAATTTATCGTTAATATCTTCTGGCGTGAGATATCTGAAATTAGTTCTTTCCATACATACAACTCTAGCATCGTTGCGTAGTTTCCAATCCAGTTGGCCGTGTCCTACATCGACAGAATATACTTTAACAGCTCCATTCTGGAGC
Source organism: Clostridia bacterium (assembly GCA_003246295.1). Taxonomy (GTDB): domain Bacteria; phylum Bacillota; class Clostridia; order Lachnospirales; family Lachnospiraceae; genus SZUA-378. Next base: position 152,540 of record QKAS01000032.1, read on the forward strand.
ATGCAATCAGTAAAACCTCCTGTAGAAGCACCAATATCCATGCATATTTTCCCTTCGAGCTCGATGCAAAAACTCTTCATTGCCTTCTCAAGCTTTAATCCTCCGCGGCTTACATATCGAAGTGTATTTCCCCTGACTTCAATCAACGACTTTTCTGTTTGAAACATCGTGCCTGGTTTGTCTTCACGTTGGCCATTCACAAAAACATCACCTGCCATTATTATTGCCTTGGCTTTTTCCCTGGAAGGTGCATGGCCTGCATTTACTAAGAGAACGTCTAGTCTTTCTTTCATATTACCCCCGTAATGATGACAAAATACGATTTGTAATCGAATCAGCATCAATACCTATCTCTTTTTTCAATAAATCGACATTCCCATGCTCTACATACTCATCCGGGATTGTAATATTGATTAAATCAGGTTGATGTTCAAGTGTACTGACAAACGCCCTGACTTTTTCACCATACCCACCACTTGCCACATTTTCTTCAAGTGTAACAAATAGAGAATGAAATCTTGCATATTCCTGTAAAATCTTTGTGTCAATTGGCTTTACGAATCTTGCATTTATTAAGGAACAGCTTTTTCCAGCCGCAATACACTTTTCTCTCACTTGCTCTGCAATTTTAACCATACTTCCGACAGCAAACAAAGCAATTTCTGACTCTTCATATATCACTTCGCTCTTTCCGAAAGAGATCTCCTCTCTAAAATTCGATAATCCGTCATAGGCTTCACCTCTTGGATATCGTAAAGCAATCGGGGCCTGAAACTCCAGCGCATACTTTAGCATATCCGAAAGTTCCCATTTATTTTTCGGTGCCATAATATGCATGTTTGGAATGGAAGATAAAAAGGAGAGGTCAAAGATTCCCTGATGTGTTTCTCCATCACTTCCAACCAGTCCAGCTCTGTCAATAGCAAAAACTACTGGCAGGTTTTGAATACAGACATCATGTAAAATCTGATCATATGCTCTTTGTAAAAATGATGAGTAAATGGCAACAATGGGTTTCATACCGCCTGCTGCAAGACCTGCTGCAAACGTGACCGCATGTTCTTCTGCAATTCCAACATCAAAAAACCTTTCTGGATACAGATTTCGAAACCTTTTTAATCCTGTACCATCTGGCATGGCGGCTGTTATTGCTACAACCTTATCATCTCTTGCCGCAAGCTTAACCATTACCGTTGAAAAAACATCTGTATAATTTGCTTTTTTCTTCATCGCAAGTGGAAGTCCTGTTTTGATATCAAATGGCTCTGCACCATGAAAACGAGCCGGATGACGGCTTGCTGGTTCAAATCCTTTTCCTTTTTCTGTCAGCACATGAACTAATACGGCATTCTTACAACGTTTGGCTTCACGAAAAGCACGAGCCATATCATCTATATTATGACCATCCACAGGTCCAAGATATGTAATTCCCATTTCTTCAAAAAACATACCAGGAATGATAAGTTGTTTCATGCTGCTTTTTGCTTTTCTAATACTAGAGACGACAGAATCCCCATTTGGCAATCCTTTTAATGTATTATAAATGCCTTCTTTTAATCCAAGGTACCCATCTGCGGTCCTTAGATTATTCAGATATTTTGAAATTCCACCAACATTTTCTGATATGGACATATTGTTGTCATTCAAAACAATGATATAGTTGGTCTCAAGACGTCCAGCATTATTTAATGCTTCATAAGCCATGCCACCAGTTAATGATCCGTCTCCAATGACAGAGACAACGGTATGTTTTTCTTTTTTCAGATCTCTTGCTTTTACAAGACCAAGACCCGCTGAAATTGAAGTTGAACTGTGTCCTGTATCAAAACAATCACATTCACTTTCCTTACGCTTTGGAAATCCACTCATTCCGCCAAATTTTCGTAGCGTTTCAAAGCCATCACGTCTGCCAGTTAATAACTTATGTGTATATGATTGATGTCCGACATCCCATACGATTTTATCCTCTGGCAGATTCAACGAAAGATGTAATGCCATGGTAAGTTCCACAGCACCAAGATTTGAACCAAGATGTCCACCTGTGACACTGATTTTCTGTATTAAAAAATTCCTGATTTCATCAGCCAGCAGTGAATACAGCCCTTTATCAACCTTTTTTATATCATTTTCGCATTCGATCTGTTCTAATATCATAGTATAACCTCTTATTTTTCTCTTACGATCATGCTGCAAAGTAGTTCTCTTAGAAATGAATTTTCATTTCCCATTCTTTGTTCAATCTCATGCAATCGCTCGATTCCTTCATCCGAAAGTTTTTTCACTTGTTCTTTGGAATGCTCTAGTCCTGTTAGCGTAACATATGTTACTTTGTTATTTTTTTGATCGCTGCCTGTTTCTTTTCCAAGCACTTCTAAGCTACTGATAACATCAAGGACATCATCCTGTATCTGAAATGCAATACCAATTTTATTGGCAATTTGTTCCATATTATTTATTTCATCTTTGGAAGCACCTGCAAGAATTGCACCAATCATCATCGAAGCTTCTATCAAAGCTGCCGTTTTATTTTTATGTATAAATAAAAGATGTTCCAGATCAGCTGAATCTCCAATGTTCTCGGCCAGAATATCTGCTGTCTGTCCCCCGATCATTCCATCTATTCCTGCCTTCCCGGCCAATACCTTCAATGCACACAAACATGACTGCATTTCATGAAAAGGTATTTCTGCATTCAATACAATTTCAAAAGCATAATTTAAAAGTCCATCTCCTGCCAGGACTGCCATGCCTTCTCCATATACAGCGTGTGTTGTCTTTTTTCCTCTTCGATATAAATCATTATCCATACTTGGAAGATCATCATGAACCAGTGAATAGGTATGTATCATTTCTATTGCTGCCATAAAAGGATAGATAAGATTTGATGTTCCTTGAAATAATTGAAATGTTTCATACATCAGTAATGGTCTGATCCTTTTCCCACCGGCAAGTAAACTGTAGTTCATCGCCTCTCTCACCATGTTAGAATAATTGTTTTCAGCTGGAAGAAATTTATTTAGATTTTCTTCAATCATTTTTACTTTATGATCAAGTTTCGTTTTAAAATTCATTTAAATTACCACTTTCATCAATTACCAGAACTTTTTTTTCAACCATATCAATTTGTTCATTACAAATCTTCAAAAGTTCCATCCCTTTTTGATAGGAGTCAAATGCTTCTTCTAAAGGTAGTTGTGTGTCTTCCATTTTCTTAATAATAGATTCAAGTTCCGTAAATGCAGTTTCTAGGTTGATTGACTTCCTTTCAGCCATCTGTTTCCTCCATTTTCAATACATTGGCATGAAATGTACCATCGTGCAGTTTGATCTTTAATTTCTGTTTCGGATAAATATCATGAATTCCACCGATATGCTTTCCATTTTCTTCTGTTATATATCCATATCCGGGTACAAGGCGTGAAGCAGGAGATAGTCCACTGAGTTGCTGTGCTATCAATGACATCCTGTGCCTTGCATCTTTTATGTGTATTTGCATGGAATCTCGAAGTTTATCAGATGTATTCATTAAAAATACTCTTGACTCACGTATTTTGCTTTTAGGACTGTTATAACTTAATTTTAATGCCAGTGATTCATATCTTTTCTTTTCTATATTAATTCTAAGTGTCATTTCGCGTTGTAACATAGATTTGCTATGCAATAATCGGTCAAATATTACCTGATATGACATAACTGCTAACTCTGCCGCCGCGGATGGCGTTGCTGCCCGCAAATCTGCTACAAAGTCTGCAATTGTAGTATCTGTCTCATGCCCAACTGCCGAAATGATTGGTGTCTGTGCATCAAAAATGGCCTGTGCAACCACGGGTTCATTAAATGCCCATAGGTCTTCAATACTTCCGCCACCCCGTCCTACAATTATAACATCTACTTTTGCATGATCCAGTATCTGAATTCCTTTTGCTATACTTTCTGCCGCTTTCTCTCCTTGTACAACTGCTGGAAATAAAATAATCTGAATCGATGGATTTCTCCTCTTAACAATCTGTATAATATCCTGTACTGCAGCCCCTGTAGGTGCTGTCACAACTCCAATTGTCTTACAATTTGATGGAATCGGCTTTTTATATGTTTCTGAAAACATACCCATCTCTTCCATCTCAGTTTTCAGTTTTAAATACTTTTCGTAAAGTTCTCCTGCTCCTTGAAGTGTTATTTCTTTTGCATATAGCTGATATTTCCCATCTCGCTCATACACTTCAATGCTCCCATTTGCAACAACTTTCTGACCTTCTTCAAGTCTGAATGACAATCCTGCTCTGTTTCCAGCAAACATGATACATGCCATGCTGCCAGTATGGTCCTTTAACGTAAAATAAATATGCCCAGAAGAATGGTATTTACAATTACTGACTTCTCCTTTTACGGCGATGGCAGTTAGTAAAAAATCCTGCATGAACATATTTTTAATATAAGCATTTACCTGTGAAACGGAGTATATACTCTTCATAGCAGTCCCTATTTGGCAAATTTAGCCAGTATCCCGTTTATGAAGGAAGGCGAACCATCCTGTCCATATTTCTTTGCCAGTTCAACCGCTTCATTAATTGCAACTGAAGTTGGTACATCTTCATCAAATTTAATTTCATAGACTGCAAGTCTTAGTATCGTTAGGTCTACTTTACCCATACGTTCTGTCTTCCATCCCTCTGCAATCTCATTGATCATTGTATCAATTTCTATCTTTTTACATACAATGTTTGCATATTTTTGCGCGATATACTCCTGGTCGTTCTCAGAAATTGCTTTTTCATCATCTTCAAAAAAAAGTTTTTCCTGCTCTTCCATTTCTTCTGGTTTGTTAAATTCAATTCTGAACAGTAATTTGAAGATCTGTTCTCTGAGCTCTCTTCTTCCCATCTATTCTTCCTCATATATATCAGAGGTGTCTTTCGCGAAAGCGAAAGACACCTTCTCTTATTTTCTCTTACTGATTTGAAGACATATTAACATTAGCAATTCTTATATTAACATCTGCTACTTCAAGACCTGTCATGTTTTCGATTGCCGACTTTACTTTCTCCTGTACTTTTTTACTAGTAGTTGGGATATTAAACCCATATTCTAAGGTAATGGAAAGGTCAACCGTTACAACACTGTTAAGTACATCTACTTTTACACCCTTTGTCAGCTTTTTCATTCCAACTTTACTCATGATTTCGTTTGAAATATTTCCATACATTGCAGATACCCCATCTACCTCGGTCGCTGCAAGGCTTGCAATCATTGCAACAACATCATCTGCAATTTTTACTGAGCCAATATTTTCATCCTCTTTTAATATATATCCACTTCTATCTGTTTTCTCCATTATCGTAACCATGTCCTTTCCAAAAGTCTTACCTACCGTAATTAAATTATTATCGATTCTTATACTTTCTATTATCTGTCATTTATTATAACAAAACCAATTATTTTTGCATAGCATAAAATCAAAGCCAGAAACTGATTGTCAAATATTCTTCATTGGTCGTATAAGCTACTGTTTTTGTTTCTGTTGAAAGAAACTCAAATATTCTTTGTTCCTCTATCAGATTTCGTCTGATTAAATTATAAATTTCCATAGAAGATGCCTTTAATGTCAGATAATCTTTTCCCTCTTGATATGCCTTTTGAAATAAATCAGATACCATTAATTCATCATATTGGGTAAGATAAGTGCCCTCTCTCACATAGTAATTAGCGTTAACAGAATCACACACCGGCAGTTCAATTACATGGTCCACAATATGTGTTCTGCTGATTGCCTCGGTTGTCACACAAAGATAATCGTAATTGATCAATGGAAGTTTTTGCTCTGTAGCATCATAATTCGTCGGCTCAAATCTGTAAAAAGCATCTCCCCATGTTGCATCAACATAATAAGGAAAGCCATCAACCCAAACCAGATTCCATGCATGTCCTTCCCCTGAATTTACACGTCCTATCACAAGTGTCGCCTTGATGCCTGCCTGATTTAGAAGATACTGCATTGTTTTAGCATATCCCTGACAAACAGATTTTTGATATAGACAAACAGATACCATGTTTTGATTTTCTAATGCTGATAAATCATATTCCGTATGGTTTATTAGGTATTCATAGATATATTTGACTGTTTCATATTCATCTGCATCTGTATCCATTCCAGAAAGGCAAGTATTTGTGTATGCATCGATTTGCTCTTGTGCTTCAAGTACTTGTCCTTCATCCATTGTATAACTGCCACTAAAAGAAATACGTTGCACTTTATCATCAAGTGTGTATTTTGTATATGTGTATCCTGAAACATAAAAGATTTCAGGATGATCGTTCATGACACATTGAAACACCTTATCAATTTCTGACTCCATAACAGAAGATATAACCACTGCATCAGCTCTCGCTTCTAATATCGTAAGAATTTCAGCATAAAGAATTTTTTCAGTCTCGGTTAACTGATCGAAAGAATAGTAACCTTCCTGTTCACTGATAATCTGACTGATCCCTTCCTCATCCAGCCCCAGCACTTCTCTTTGCTCAGGTGCATCTACAGATTGGTCCGCATCATCCTCTTCTACATGATATTCCGTAATATCAAATTCCGTTGTATTATTTTGTGTTTCTGGATTCTGCGCTGTTTCCTCTTCTTTGTACCCAGAAGTATTCTGCTCTATCTTTTCGCTATCAAGAACATTACAACCGCTTAACAGCAGGACACAGAACAGCCCCTGGAAAAGCAGAATTGAAATTATTTTTTTCATTCAAACTGTCTCCAATATCTGTATCACTACCGTCCAAATTCTGAGAATCGTAACTCTTTATTGCGATCCAAAGTCATTCCAATGCTCCATTGATTGATAAATAATAACAATGGATTTCCTTTTAAATCTTTGATTTTCTTCATATCAGAAGTTCCAATCAGCTTATCCAAATCAACTTCTTCTTTGTTTTCTATCCAGCGAATATATTCATAGGGAAGTTTTTCCATGCGAATCTCTACATTATACTCATTCTCAAGTCTATATTTAAGAACCTCGAATTGTAAGACCCCAACAACGCCTACTATGATTTCTTCCATACCTGTGTTATATTCCTGAAAGATTTGTATTGCACCTTCCTGAGCAATCTGAGAAATTCCTTTAATGAACTGTTTTCTCTTCATCGTATCCATTTGTCTGACTCGCGCAAAATGTTCAGGTGCAAATGTAGGAATTCCCGCAAATAGAAAAGAATCATTTGGCATACAAATCGTATCTCCAATAGAAAAAATACCCGGATCAAATACGCCGATAATATCGCCTGCATAAGCTTCATCCAATATTTTTCTTTCGCTTGCCATAATCTGCTGTGGCTGCGATAAACGCATCACTCGATTCCCCTGCACATGTTTTACTTCCATTCCAGCCTCAAACTTACCAGATGTAATCCTGATAAATGCGATTCTATCACGATGTGCTTTATTCATATTTGCCTGTATCTTAAATACAAATGCTGAAAATTCTTTTTCAAGCGGATAAATCATTCCAATATCTGCCTGTCTTGGTAATGGCGTTGTTGTCATCTTTAAAAAATGATGTAAAAAGATTTCAACACCAAAGTTTGTAAGTGCTGAACCAAAGAAAACCGGTGTTAGTTCTCCTCTTCTGATCTGTTCTATATCATATTCTGCGCTGGCTCCATCCAAAAGAGCAATTTCCTGATCAAGCTGATCTAGAAAATCTTCTCCAATTACCTTATTTAATTGTTCTTCTTCTGTAATTGAAATTCTTGTTTCTTCTCCTTCTTTTGTTCCTTTTTCTGTATCCGAAAAAGTAACAACGCTGCGCGTGTCTCTTTCATAAATTCCTTTAAAGCGTTTTCCCGAACCTATCGGCCAATTAATTGGGCAAGTTGCGATTCCTAATTCTTTTTCAATTTCATCTAAAAGATCAAAAGTGTCATTTGCATCCCTATCCATTTTATTGATAAACGTAAAAATCGGAATATGTCTCATAACACATACTTTGAATAATTTACGCGTCTGTGCTTCAACACCTTTTGATCCATCAATTACCATTACAGCAGAGTCAGCTGCCATTAAAGTTCTATAAGTATCTTCCGAAAAATCCTGATGCCCTGGTGTATCCAGTATGTTGATACAAAACCCATCATATTCAAACTGTAGTACCGATGATGTGACCGAAATACCCCTTTCTTTTTCGATTTCCATCCAGTCTGAAACTGCATGTCTTGCTGTTGCTTTTCCTTTTACACTTCCTGCAAGGTTGATCGCTCCTCCATATAAAAGGAATTTTTCTGTCAACGTTGTTTTACCCGCATCAGGGTGGGAAATAATGGCAAAGGTACGCCTTTTATTAATCTCCGCCTGGTAATTACTCACTCTTGTTTCCTCCGTACTAATTTTATACTTTTTTTATAATATTCTAATACACGTTCAAACATCTTATGATCGTTATCAACGCAAACCTTCGGTTTGGCAGTTGTATTATATCATAAATCTTAAAAATAATTTATGATCGCTATCTACACAAACCTTCGGTTTGGCAGTTGTATTATATCATACTCTTTGCATTAATTTCATTATCTATTCCTAGTAGTTTTAAAACTGTGGAAGCAATATCAGAAAATGTTTCTCTTGTTCCCAGATTTGCCGGTTGTATATTCTTACCATACATTAAAAATGGAGTATATTCTCTTGAATGATCTGTCGAAATCGTGTATCCCGGATCACATCCATGATCTGCTGTAATCATAAGCACGTCATCCTCCTGCATTTTTGCAAGTATTTCAGGAAGCTTCTGATCAAAATATGTTAAAGCTTTTGCGTATCCATCTACATCATTCCTGTGTCCGTAGAGCATGTCAAAATCAACAAGATTAATAAAGCATAAACCTTCAAAATCTTTGTCAAGATATGATAGCGTTTTTTCAATGCCTTCTTCATTTCCTTTTGTATAAGTAAACTCAGTAATTCCCTGTCCAGAAAAAATATCTTTAATCTTTCCGACTGCAATAACATCTTTATTGTTTTCTTTCAGATAATCCATCATTGTTTTTCCAGGTGGCAACAATGAATAATCATGTCTATTGGATGTTCTGGTATAGTTTCCACTTTCGCCAACAAATGGTCTTGCTATCACTCTTCCAACCCCATGTTCACCTTTTAACATCTCTCTAGCTATTTTGCAGTATTCATAAAGTTGTTCAAGTGGAACAATTTCTTCATGTGCCGCAATCTGAAATACGCTGTCTGCCGAAGTGTATACAATTAACTTTCCAGTTTCTACATGTTCGTCACCATAATCTCTGATTACATCTGTGCCTGAATATGGTTTATTACAAATCACTTCTCTTCCAGTTCGTGCTGTAAACTCATTTAAAACCTCTTCCGGAAATCCATTTGGATAAGTTGGAAGCGGGTATTCAGAATAAAGACCAGCAATTTCCCAATGTCCAATCGTGGTATCTTTTCCTTTTGAAGCTTCTTTCATCCTTGCAATGACAGCTTGGGGTGACTCTGTTTTATTCCCAACATGGACTCCATCAATATTAAAAAGTCCTAGCTTCTCAAGGTTTGGTAAATCAAAATACTGGCTTTTTGATACGGATGCAATTGTACTTGCTCCTTTGTCACCATATGCCTGTGCGTCTGGCATCTCACCAATTCCAAAACTATCTAATACAATTAAAAATACTCTCTTCATATTTAGTACCTCTCTTCTTGAAATAAAAATCTTCAGTTTGGCAGTTGTATAATATAACATTATAACATTTTCACTTTTATTTACCATAAAATGTTTCTAAATAAATACATGAAATAAATAGACATTCAAAACATATTATGTTATTTTATAACTATAATAACAGTAATCATTATTAATTACAACATTAGGAGGAGATTTTATGGAACATATAAATGAAGCACAATTAAACAATCTTGTAGCACTTTTAGATGGTTATACCAGCAAAGGTGGTCATCATTTAAATGTCAATGTACTAAACCGTGATATGCTGCTGGATGCACAGAAGCATCCAGAAAACTACCCACAGTTGACCATACGTGTATCCGGTTATGCTGTTAATTTTGTTAAACTTACACCCGAGCAACAAAAGGATGTCATCTCAAGAACCTTCCATGAAACTGTATAAAACATGCAAAAAGGACTATGATTCATAGTCCTTTTTGTATTGTTTCAGAAATTAATCCTGTTTTGGAACATCTTTCATTGAAAAGCTGATTCTTCCCATTTTATCCTTACCAAGGCAAACAACAGTTACGACTTCACCAAGTGTAAGTACGTCTTCTACATGATTGATTCTGTCCTTGGAAATCTTAGAAATATGAACCATTCCTTCTTTTCCAGGAGCAAATTCAATAAATGCACCGAATTCTTTGATACTAATAACTTTTCCAGTGAAAATCTGGCCTTCAGCAAACTCTGTCACAATCATTTTGATCATGTCCAGTGCTTTCTGCATCATCTCTGGATCTGTTCCACAAACTGATACGGCTCCATCGTCTGTAATATCGATTTTAACACCTGTCTGGTCAATAATTGCATTGATTGTTTTTCCTCTTTGACCAACAACATCACCAATCTTTTCAGGGTTGATCTGAATCTGAACAATCTTAGGTGCATATCTTCCAACTTCTTTTCTTGGCTCCGCAATGGTAGGAGTCAGAACAGTATTTATAATAAATTCTCTTGCTTCTTTTGTCTTTGCAATTGCTTCCTCAACGATTGATCTTGTAAGACCGTGAATCTTAATATCCATCTGGATTGCTGTGATACCATCATGTGTACCTGCTACTTTAAAATCCATATCTCCAAAGAAATCTTCAAGTCCCTGAATATCTGTTAAAACAATATAATCATCATCTGTATCACCTGTAACAAGCCCACATGAAATTCCTGCTACCTGTTTTTTGATTGGTACACCAGCTGCCATCAGTGACAGTGTAGATGCACAAACAGATGCCTGTGAAGTCGATCCATTTGATTCAAATGTCTCAGAAACAGTTCTTATCGTGTAAGGGAATTCTTCAGGTGTTGGAAGCACTGGAACAAGCGCTTTTTCTGCAAGTGATCCATGTCCAATTTCTCTTCTTCCTGGTCCTCTGCTAGGTTTTGTTTCTCCTACAGAGTATGATGGGAAGTTATAATGGTGCATATATCTTTTGGATGTTTCATTTTCATCAAGACCATCCACTCTCTGAGATTCAGATAATGGAGCAAGTGTCGTAATCGTACAAATCTGTGTTTGTCCACGTGTAAACATTCCTGAACCATGTACTCTTGGAATGATATCAATTTCTCCAGCAAGTGTTCTGATTTGGTTGATTGCTCTTCCATCAGGTCTTTTCTGGTCTTTCAAAATCATTTTACGTACTGTCTTTTTCTGATACTGGTATAAGGCTTCTCCAAGAACTGCAAGCCATTCTTCTTTTTCTGCAAATGCTTCTGCCAATTTTTCTTTAATTACTTTAATATTTGCTTCACGTGTCTGTTTGTCATCAGTAAATACTGCTACTTCCATTTCAGCCGGTGTAACAATTTCCTTCATCGATGCGAACATTTCTTCTGGAATTGCACAGCTTGTGTAAGTATGCTTTTCTTTTCCAACTTCCGACACAATTTTTTCAATGAATTCAATGATTGTCTGGTTGATATCATGAGCAAGATAAATTGCTTCGATCATTTTATCTTCTGGAACTTCATTTGCACCGGCTTCAATCATGATTACTTTTTCTTTTGTTGATGCAACAGTCAGATTTAAATCACCATTTTTCCACTGTTCCTGATTTGGATTCACAATGAACTTTCCATCAACCATACCAACCTGTGTCGTTGCACAAGGGCCATCAAATGGAATATCTGAAATGCTGGTAGCAAGTGCTGAACCTATCATTGCCGTCAGCTCAGGTCTGCATTCAGGGTCTACTGACATTACAAGATTGTTTAATGTAACATCGTTTCTGTAATCTTTAGGGAACAAAGGACGCATTGGTCTGTCGATAACACGTGAAGTTAAAACTGAATTCTCAGATGCTTTTCCTTCTCTTTTATTAAATCCTCCTGGGATCTTTCCAACTGCATATAATTTTTCTTCATACTCTACACTGAGTGGAAAGAAATCAATTCCATCTCTTGGTTTGTCAGATGCAGTAGCTGTACATAAAACAACGGTCTCACCATAATGAAGTAATACACATCCATTCGCCTGCTTACCAACTCTGTCAATATCTGCTGTCAAAGTACGTCCAGCAAGTTCCATACTATAAGTCTTATACATATTCTATCTCCTTCTACTTTTGGGGTTTCCCCATATAATATCGGTAGAAGATGCCGAAACAACTGAAAAATATATTCTATCGTAATCAACATTAACCTATAACGATACAATATCCTTTTCAGTGGTCTCGGTCGCATTCTTCCACCATGTTTTAAATAAGGAAAGTTCCTTATTCGTTAAAATGGGGCGGATGATTATCCGCCCCACTTTGCAATTAAAAAAATTATTTTCTAATTCCAAGTTTTTCAATCAAAGTACGGTATCTTTCAATGTCAGTTTTCTTTAAATAAGCGAGCAGACCTCTTCTCTGTCCAACCATTTTAAGAAGACCTCTTCTTGAATGATGATCCTTTTGATTTTCTTTTAAGTGTGCTGTAAGCTCTTCAATTCTTGCAGTAAGAACAGCGATCTGTACTTCTGGTGATCCTGTATCTCCTTCGCTTCTAGCATACTCATTGATAATTGCGGTTTTCTTTTCTTTTGTAATCATTGTAATTCCTCCTGAATTCTCTAAAATCTCCTTTTACCGGGAATAGGTCGGAGTGTCCACATTCTGAGTAAAGGTTCATTTGATACCTGAATAGTTTACCATAAACTTCTATTCATGTAAACAAATTTAATCAGAGAATCTAATTATATTCATTTAGCATTTGCCAAACTTAAAATTACAGTAATTTTTTGAATTCATCCGCAACATGCTGTACCTGTACACCAACTACAACCTGTACACTTGTCTTGCTAGGTCTTACGACACCAGCAACACCTGCTGATTTAATTTTCTTTTCGTCAACTGCTGTATAATCTTTTACTTCAAGTCTAAGTCTTGTAATACAGTTATCAACTGATGTTACATTACCTTTTCCGCCAAGTCCTTCAAGAATTATGGCAGCAACTTCTGTATAATTGTTATTTGCAAGACTTACTGCTGAATCGTCTATATCATCTTCACGTCCAGGTGTCTTTAAATCAAATTTTGTGATTGCAAATCTGAATACAAGGTAGAAAATGATTGCTGTTACAATACCAATTGGTATAATCAACCAAACATTCTGAGCCATTGGAGTTTTCCAGCAAAGAATCCAGTCAACAAAACCGCCTGAGAAGTTAAATCCTGCTCTTACAGGAAGCATAACCGTAACCATTGCTACAACACCTGCGAGTACAGCATAAACAAGATATAATGCTGGTGCAAGGAACATAAATGAGAATTCAAGTGGTTCTGTAACGCCTGTAAAGAAAGAAGAAAGTGCTCCTGCTAATAATAAACCTGCAGCAATTTTCTTTTTAGAATCTTTTGCTGTATGGTACATAGCAAGCGCTGCTGCTGGAAGACCAAACATCATAACTGGGAAGAAACCTGTCATGTATTGTCCAACAACACCATATTCACCTTTTCCTGCCCAGAAATTACCAAGGTCATTGATTCCAACCGCATCAAACCAGAATACTGAGTTTACTGCATGATGAAGACCAAATGGAATTAAAAGTCTGTTCAGGAATGTATAAATACCTGTTCCAACTGCTCCTGTTGCGGAAACGCCTGTACCAAAAGCAACAAGTGCTCCGTATACAACTGGCCATACAAAGAAAAGAACAACAGATGCAACAATAGATGCTGCTGCTGTAACGATTGCAACACTTCTCTTACCACTAAAGAAAGCAAGTGCATCTGGTAACTTTGTTCCCTTGAATCTGTTGTAGCAAGAAGATCCAATCAGACCTGCTACGATACCGATGAACTGTGTCTGAATTTTAGAGAATGCTGGTGCAACTTCTTCTACTGGAATTCCTTTAAAGAAAGAAACTGCTCCTGGAGCTAATAAAGTTGTGATTGTAAGCCAGGAAACGAGTCCTGCAAGTCCACTGGTTCCATCGTTGTCATCTGCCATTCCGACACCAACACCGATTGCAAAAAGAATTGCCATGTTGTCAATTAAAGCGCCACCTGCTTTTAATAAGAAAGCTGCAATTACATTGTTTGCGCCCCATCCTGTAGGATCGATCCAATAACCGACTCCCATGAGGATACTTGCAACCGGAAGACATGCTACCGGGAGCATTAAAGATTTTCCTAGTTTCTGAAGATATTTCATCATTGTTAGTACTCCTTTCAACCTTTTAATATAATTTTATGCTTTTTATACCATCCTGTTTTTTTATTGTCTGAACTTGTGCCCCCCTTCATTTCATAATCAAAACAGCACTCAGGATACTATAAGCTGCATTACTTCCTCATTCATGTCCACATCTTTTTCTTCTATTATGTTGATTCCAACAAATTGATCCGGATTGCAGATGACAACTGGAGTTGTAATATCATACCCTGCATTTTTTATTGCTTCCATATCAAATTCCAATAACAGATCACCTTTTTTTACACTCTGTTCTGCTGTAACAAACGTCTGAAAATGCTCTCCGCGCAGATTAACCGTGTCAAGACCTACATGAATCAGTATCTCTGCACCTTCTTTTGATGTCATGCTGATTGCATGTTTTGTTTCAAATACCAAATTAATCAATCCATCCACTGGTGCTACAACGCGTCCTGTAGCCGGTACGATTGCAAACCCTTTGCCGAGAATTTCTTCTGCAAATGTAGGGTCATTTACCTTCTGAATTGCAATCAATTTTCCTTTGAGTGGTGAGCAGATTACTGCCTTCTTCTCCTTATTTTTAAAAAAACCAAACATATTACTCCTCCTTAAATTGTTTCCTGTACACCGGTAGATATTCTGATGCGCTTTAGATGCAGCGTCAGATATGCTCTTTCTTCCCTAGGTACGACCTGTCCATAGGTCTCTAAAATATAGTCAGCTATCTTTTCACTACAGCCGTACTCATCAGGGTAGAGCGTTGTGACAATTTCAATTAATTTTTCATCTTCTCCATGAAGCGCCTCACCTGTAAAAACTCTTTGTGCCAAAAATTTGAGATGTGTGATAAATCTTGAATAGTAAAGACTTTCTTCATCAAGGTCATTTGTAAGAAATGTCTTCACAATTTCCATGACCTCACGGATCATCATCGTGATATGCATTGTTTCATTCATTGCCGTGTTGTATTCTGCATTTACGACATGAAGTGCAATGGACGCCGCTTCATCAACATTCAATTTAACTTTTAATCTTCTCTCAATCAGGGCAATTGCATATTCACCAATCAGATATTCACTTGGATAAAACTTTTTAACTTCCCATAGTAATGGATTTTGAAAGAGAATCCCCTGTCTGAATCTTTCAATCGCAAAATTAATATGATCCGTCAGGGTAATATAGATATTCTGATTCATTCTTTTTCCTAAGGTGTCTTTTGCATATTCAATAATTTCATTGGATACATCAAAATGCTCCATAGGCAGATTTTTAAGCAATTCCGAAAACTGGCTTGCTGATTTCTGATTATCCATTTTAAATACTTTTTCTACCAGATCTTTATTCAACAGCTGTCCTTCTTTTGCTTTAAATCCAATTCCTTTACCCATGACAAGGATTTCCTGTCCATCCTGGTCCAGTGCACATACAACATTGTTATTGATCGCTTTAACAATCTTCATAAAACTCCTTAAAAACAAAAAAACCAAATCTTATAAAGGCATCTATTATAATGCTACTTTACAAAATTCGGTCTTGCCCACATGTTAGGTCACAATCCTCGATAACTATTTAATTCCTGAATTAAAATAAATTCTTCTAAAACAAATTGTAAAAATTAATGTTTAACTCTAGTAACAGAGTACCAATTATGTTCAACTTTGTCAATCTTTTTTTATAAACTGTTTATATTTTGTTAATATTTACTGTAGAATACGTCTCACCGCTGCCGGTGTTCTGTAAAAAGCGTTAGAAATTCTGATTCCAGTACTAGGACTGCTGGCATGAACGACCTGGCCATTCCCTATGTAAATTGCAACATGATTAATCCTGCCACCTTTGGCATAAAAGAATAAATCACCTGGTTGTGCTTCGGACGGGCTTATTTTCGATCCATATCCTGCCTGTGCTACAGAAGAATGTGGTAACGATACACCATACTTCTTAAAAACACTAAGTACAAATCCTGAGCAGTCTGCTCCTTTGGTGAGGCTGGTGCCTCCCCATACATATCGATTCCCAATAAACTCTTTTGCGTACTGACAAAGATCTACTCTTACATCTGACACACCTTCTCCATAGAGCAACTCTGACATTGTGATTGCTGTATCTAATTTTTCATCAACTTCAACAAATTCTGCTGAGATATAAGCTGTCTCATCATCCAATTGAATTTCAACCCAGTCTTCTTTGGCATTCACAACTTCAAGTTCTTCCCCATTTGGGACAAGTGTTACAACTGGGGAATCAGTGTTTGGCTGTTCACGTACTTTTAAAGTATCCGTCTTTACAGTTGCCATTGTTTTTACAATTTCTCTGGCTCTGTCTGCTGCGCTTTTTCCCATAACCAGATATTCTTTGGCTACATATCCCTCAACATTGCCAGATTTGATATGTGCCCATTTATCTTCAAATCCAAGAATTTCACATGCTGCATCTCTTGCAAGTTTGCCAACCAATTTCCCGTCATCAGCAGCAATACTTCTAATATTCAGATGATTCTCAACATTGGCAATGCCAAGATTGGCATAACCCCATAATGAGGTATCCTGCTCATCTTCCAACACACTAGCCGCACCAGCGCTTTTTGCAATATCATCCATCTCTGTTTTGACCGCAAGAACTGTCTCTGCACCTGCTGTTTCAATTGAAATGCTTTGATTTTCTGACGCTAAAGTGATTTTTATTTGTTCAGAGCCTGTCAGTATTAATGCAAAACAGGCTATACTTATTCCCATTTTTGTCAAACCTTTATAGTTCATTCGTACCTCCAAATGTTACAAATTTATTACGATGTTTTGATTATACCAATTTTTAGTTATTTGTCAATCATTCATAGTACTTTAGGCATATTACATCATCGTTTGTCAGGTACATTGTTTTATTATCAATTGTATTGATTTTTATCAGATTGAAAAAAAATCACGTCCGTCTGCTTTGTCTTCCTCCAGTTGTGCTACCAACGCTTCCAGTGAATCGAATTTCATTTCAGGACGCTTAAAGGCCATCACTTCTACTGTCACTTCCATCCCATACAGCTCTCTATTGAAGTCATAAATAAAAGTTTCCACACGCAGATGATTCTCATCACTCACCGTTGGATTCATTCCTATATTCGTGATCCCAAAAAAAAGTTCATCATCTATCCTGATTCTGGAATAGTATACACCACAAGGTGGTAGTAATTTATTAGCAGCAGGAATCAAATTTATCGTAGGCATATTTAAGGTTCTACCAAGTTTTTTTCCATGCGTGACTTCGCCAGTAAAAGAATAATAACGCCCTGTGAGGTCAAATACCGCTTCAACATTGCCAAGTTCAACATCTTCTCTGATCAGACTAGAACTGATTTCACGACCCTGAACACATAACTTGTCTGATATAAACACTGTATAATCGTATCTTTTTCCAAGTTTTTTTAAAAGTTCACTATTTCCTGCTCCTTTATAACCAAATGAAAGATCAGGGCCTGCCGCTATTCTTGCCGCATGCAATTTTTCGTGTAAAATTTTTTCTATAAAATCTTCTGGTGATATCGCCGCTGTTTCTTTGTTAATAGGAAATTCGATTAGTACATCAATTCCCATCTCTTCAAAAATTCTTCTTTTTTCTTCTTTTGTTGTCAGCTCTTTTTGTACTGCGTTTCCAAAAAAAGATGCCAATGGCATATCAAATGTAAACACCACTGCCTGCATTCCCTGCTTTTTACAATCAATAATTTCTTGCAGCAGAATCTGATGTCCTTTGTGAATTCCATCAAATTTCCCTATCGTTACTGCAGACTTCCCATACAGTTCAAAATCTTTTGTATCTTTAATCAATTTCATATCATAATCCATGCCTTTCCAAATAGCACAAACACGCGCATTTACAAGGATTGTAAAAACATTTTCACAGGTTTGAACAATTTTTGTATCTCATCATACCGATAGACTGCACAAAAGCAATCCAAACTGTTATAAACACGTACTTCTTCATTCGGTTCAAACAAACTTTCTGATGCTGTCTGTTCCAGGCCGAGTACATTTCCATTCATTAAAAATTTATCAAATTCTGGTTTCGTTGAAATTCTTTTGAGTTTCGAAAATACTTGTTCTGTCGTAATCCAATATCGACCAAGCTCATCAGATTTTACCAACGCTTCCACTTCCTTTAATGTGATTGCATTTTCAATATCAAAGTCTCCTGATCGGCTTCTGACAAGCGAACTCATTGCCGCGTTACAACCAAGTTTTTTGCCAATATCATGACAAATTGTTCGAATATAGGTTCCTTTAGAACAAAGAACTTTTAACTTTACTTCATCCCCATCTATCGATAATACTTCTATTTTATGAACTGTAATTTTTCTTGCACTTCGTTCTATTTCAATTCCTTCACGTGCAAGTTCATATAGTTTCTTTCCATTTACCTTTACCGCAGAATACATCGGAGGTATTTGTGTCTGTTCCCCTTGAAAAGATAAAATCGTTTTTAAAATTTCTTCCTCTGATACATGTACTTCTCTCTTATCTAAAATTGTACCTGTTGTATCCTGCGTGTCCGTTTCAATTCCAAGTTTCATAACAGCAATATATTCTTTGTTTTTATCTGTCAGAAATTCGCATAGCTTTGTCGCGCTTCCAAAACAGACCGGAAGTACTCCCTCAGCATCAGGATCCAGTGTACCTGTATGTCCTATTTTTTTTTGTTTACAAATTCCTCTAAGTACAGCTACCACATCGTGAGATGTATATCCTTTTTCTTTATATATATTTATGATACCATTTATCATTCAGTTTTCACCCTATTATTTCATTTGAGTTGTTTTTCGATTTGCGCTGAAAGATTGTTGATCACATCATGAAATGTTCCATTCATCGTGCATCCGGCAGCGCGACAATGTCCTCCACCACCAAATAATTCGGCAATTTTAGCTACATTTACCTTTTCATTAGACCTCATGCTTACTTTATATTCCATCGTACCAATCTCATACATAAATACTGCACAATCAACGCCTTTTGTAATTCTAAGCTGATTAACAATCCCATCCAGATCCTTTGAATCTGCATGATAGAAGTCCATCATTTTCTTATCAACAGAACTTACGATACATCTTCCATCCATAAATAGCAGACTTTCGAGAATCGCTCTTCCCATAATCTGATTTTGAAGATATGTTTTCTCATAGAACGTTTTTGTAATGATCTCCGAAAAATCAAACCCATATGCGATTAATTCTGCTACAGTCCGCAATGTCTTAGGGGATGTGTTGGAATACTGAAGTACTCCTGTATCATGAATAATCCCTATATAGATTGCTTTTGCTATCTCTGTGTCCATAAATTCACTTTCAACAAGATCATAAACCAGTTCACTGGTCGAACTTGCTTCGTGAACAATATAATTAAAATCACCACAACCCTTGTTGGTAATATGATGATCTATATTCACTTTAATTTTTGCTGCCTCAAAATATTTTTTCCCTTGCCCAAGTCTTTCACTTTCACAGTCAAGAACAAAGAACACATCATGTGCTTCTTCTTCCATAAAGTCATGATTTAATTTTTCAAACCCTTTAATACATGAAAAAATATCAGAAGGTTCTTCAAGATATACAGTTACTTCTGAGTCTGGAAACCTGTTTTTTAAATAAGCAGATAATGCCAGTGTTGAACCAACACAATCTCCATCAGGGCGAATATGACCACTGATACCTATTCTTTTTTTGTCACTACAGATTTTGTTGATATCAATTTTATCTCCCATACCATCACTCCCATTACAAAATTTGATGTTTGCATTAACGCCAAAAAGGGATTGTTATTCATCCCTTTTTTCTAAGTTCTTATTTACATCGTCAATCTTCTTCGACATGTTTACACCATAAGCAATCGACTGGTCAATAATAAACGTGATTACAGGCGTATTTCTAAGATTAATTTCTTTTGCCAATTTATTTCGGATAAATCCTTCTGCACTCCTAAGTCCAGCAAGTGTATCTGCCTGTGCCTTTTCATCACCATATACACTGATCCACGCCTTACAAGTTTTCAGATCTGGTGAAACCTCAACAGCAACTACGGAAGTAAGCATATGGATTCTCGGATCTTTTATTTCACTTCTGATGATTTCAGCCAGAACTCTTTGGACTTCTCCATTGATTCTTGTATTTTTTACACTATTCTTTCTCATAGCACCTCTGTTTTATAAAAATGAAACCAAAACACATTTACGGCTTGCGTTCATCCCACGCAAACCGTATGTGTTCAATTTATCTTGGTACTTCTACCATAACATATGCCTCAACAACATCAAGTTCCTGGAACTGATCAAATCCTGTAAATGTGAGACCACATTCAAATCCAGCTTTGACTTCTTTTACATCATCCTTAAATCTCTTGAGTGCTTCCAGTTCACCTTCAAAGACCTGCTTGCCTTCTCTACTGATACGTACCTTACAATTTCTCTGAAGAACTCCATCAAGAACATAAGAACCAGCAATATTACCAATTGCAGAAGCTTTGAAAATCTGTCTTATTTCAGCATGTCCAATTATTTTTTCTTCAAATACAGGATCAAGCATACCCTTCATGGCAGCTTCTACATCTTCAATTGCCTGATAGATTACTTTATAAAGTCTTAAATCCACACCTTCTCGTTCGGCAGTTGCTTTTGCTGTTGCATCATGACGTACATTGAATCCAATGATAATTGCTTTTGAAGCACTTGCAAGAATAACATCTGATTCATTGATTGCACCAACTCCACCATGAATTACTTTTACAACAACTTCCTCATTTGAAAGTTTCACAAGACTTTGTTTCACGGCTTCAACCGATCCCTGAACATCCGCTTTAATGATAATATTCAGCTCTTTTAAGTTACCAGCCTGAATCTGTGTGAACAGATCATCCAGTGACATTTTAGCTTTTGTATCTTCGAGCATTTTTTCTCTGTTCTGAGCAATAAATGTATCAGCGAATTGTTTTGCTTCTCTGTCATTTTCAGGAGCAACAAATACATCTCCCGCATTTGGCACATCGTTAAGACCAAGAATTTCAACCGGGGTAGAAGGTCCAGCTTCTTTTACTCTACGTCCTTTATCGTCAATCATTGCTCTTACTTTACCATGGCATGAACCCGCTGCAATAAAATCTCCAACATGAAGTGTACCTTTTTGCACAAGAATCGTTGCAACCGGTCCTCTCCCTTTGTCAAGCTGCGCCTCAATAACAAGTCCTCTTGCTGTTCTCTTAGGATTTGCTTTTAGTTCGAGGATTTCGGATGTTAACAGAATCATCTCTAAGAGTTGTTCAATTCCGTCGCCTGTCTTTGCTGAAACAGGTGCATATACTGTGCTTCCGCCCCAATCTTCTGGAATCAATTCATACTCTGTCAATTCTTGTTTTACTCTGTCAATATTTGCGTTTGGCTTGTCAATTTTATTAACTGCTACAATAATCTCAATACCAGCAGCTTTTGCATGACTGATTGCTTCTACTGTCTGTGGCATAACTCCGTCATCTGCAGCAACAACTAAAATAGCAATGTCTGTCGCATTTGCTCCACGCATACGCATAGATGTAAAGGCTTCATGACCTGGTGTATCCAAAAATGTAATCTTCTGGTCTTTAATATTTACTGTATAAGCACCAATGTGCTGTGTAATACCACCAGCTTCTTTATCTGTAACATTTGTTTTTCTGATTGCATCCAGAAGTGAAGTTTTACCATGATCAACGTGTCCCATAACGCAGATAACTGGCGGTCTGGCTGTCATTTCTTCAGCATTTTCTTCTTCTTCACGAAGAAGCTCTTCTATGACGTCAACAACAACTTCCTTTTCACACATGATTTCATATTCGAGTGCAATTTCTTCTGCTGCATCATAAGTAATTTCCTGATTTACAGTTACAACTTGGCCCTGTAAGAACAGTTTCTTTACAATAGCAGAAGGTTGAATTTTCATTTTATCTGCTAATTCTTTGATTGTAAGCACTTCTGGAAGAATGATTACTTTGATTTGCTCTTCAGCTTCTTTCGGTTTCTTCTCAGGTTTAATAAATCTACCTGGTTTTGCCTTCATTGCATCATCTTCGTAAATTTTATCACGTTTACTTCTGCTGTCTTTTTCCTGACCAAGTTTTCTCTTTGCTTCATCACGACGTTTTTCGGGCTGAATAATTGGAGAATCCCCACTAAATGGCTTTGCGCCCTGTGGCTTGCCATATCTATTATCTTCTCTTCCATCACCTTTTTGGAATCTGTCGTTGTTGTATGGCCTGTTCTGTCCGCCTGCATTATTATATGGTCTGCTCTGACCACCTGCATTGTTATATGGTCTGCTCTGACCACCTGCATTGTTATATGGTCTGCTCTGGCCACCTGCATTGTTATATGGTCTGCTCTGACCATCATTATTATATGGTCTGCTCTGGCCACCTGCATTGTTATATGGTCTGTTCTGACCATCATTATTATATGGTCTGTTCTGGCCACCTGCATTGTTATACGGTCTGTTCTGACCATCATTATTATATGGTCTGTTCTGGCCACCTGCATTGTTATACGGTCTGCTCTGACCATCATTATTATATGGTCTGTTCTGGCCTCCTGTATTGTTATATGGTCTGTTTTGGCCACCTGTGTTATTATACGGTCTACTCTGGCCGTCATTATTATAAGATCTGTTCTGGCCGCCTGCATTGTTATATGGTCTGTTTTGGCCACCTGTGTTATTATACGGTCTGCTCTGGCCGTCATTATTATAAGATCTGTTCTGACCACCTGCATTATTATATGGTCTTCCAGAATTTTCACTTTGCGTTTGTTGTCTTACAGGTGCAGCTTCTGTTGAAGTTGTCGCCTGCGGCGTCTCTTTTACAAAAGATGATTGCGCACTGCTTTGTACAGGTGCACTTTCTTTAGGGGTCACAGGGGTTGGTTTAATTTTAGTCTTTGCCTCCACTTGTGCCTGATTTTGTGGCTCTTTATTCTGAGTTTCCACTTTTATTGGATCTTGTTTCACTTCTGCCTTCATTGCCACAGGCTGTTCTGCAGTCACTGCTTTTGATGGCTGTGATGCTGGTGCCTGTTTTACTGCCGGCTTTGTATTTGTAGAATGAGGTGGAAGATTAGATGCGCCTCCAGGAAGCTTACTATTTTGTGGGTTACTTACAAAAATAATATTCTTCTTTTTCTTCTGTACCTCTTCTGATTTATGTTCTTCTTTGTGTTCTGCATCAGATATTTTGCTATTCTCTGCCATACTTCCCTTTCCGGTTGACCCAAAAGCTTTTTTTACAATATCCACATCGTGATCCTCAAGTGTCGTCATATGATTTTTTATGTCAACACCTTTGTCGTGAAGTAGATTAATGATATCTTTGCTCGGTTTATCAAGTTCCTTAGCGAGTTCATGTACTCTCAATTTCGCCATTCCTACTACCTCCGTTTTGTGTGGGTTCTTCCAGGTGTTTTAGAATTGAATTTGCGAATCCACTGTCTGTAATCGCCAGCGATGCTCGTAACTCTTTACCCATGGCATGTCCCAGTTCTTCTTTTGACCCGAGGATCCGTATTGGAACGTGATAAAACTCACACATATTTTGAAACATTTTTTTTGTATTGTCAGACGCATCTGCCCCTACCAGTACAAGTTTTGCACTGCCGGCTTTCACCGCTTTGTCTGTTGCAAACTCACCACTCACAACATTTCTTGATCGTTCTGCAAGACCGATCAAAGAGAAAATCTTCTTACTATTCAATACCATCAAACTCCTTTTGCAGGTTCTCATATACCTGTTCTGGAATACTCATTTTAAAGGAACGATCTAAGCCTTTGCACTTTCTGGCTTTTTCAAGGCATTCTTTTGACTTACAAAGATAAGCGCCTCTTCCGTTCTTTCTTCCTGTTATGTCTAATATAATTTCATTCTCGGCTGTTTTAAGCACGCGCATCATTTCACGCTTGTTTTTCATCTCTCCACATCCGATACATTGTCTCATTGGGATTTTTTTGTTCATGCCACCCCATCCTTATTCTTGTTCTGCTGATGTTTCAGAAGCTTCTTCATACTGTACTTCTTCTGCATCAAATTCTTCTTCATATCCTTCTTCGTATTCATCAATATAATCTTCATAACGGAATCCCGGTGCATCTTTTGCCTGAGATTCACTTTTAATATCAATCTTAAATCCTGTAAGTCTTGCAGCAAGACGTGCATTCTGTCCTTCTTTACCAATCGCAAGTGATAACTGATAATCAGGCACTACTACTTTTGCTGTTTTTTCATCTGGGTCAGCAAACACTGCAACGATCTTGGCTGGTGACAATGCATTCTGAATTAGATTTCCTGGATTTTCATCCCAATTTACAATATCTATTTTCTCGCCTCTCAACTCATCCACGATGTTGTTGACTCGTGCACCGTTCATTCCTACACACGCTCCAACTGCATCAACATTAGGATCATTGGAAAATACTGCAATTTTAGTACGGCTTCCAGCTTCTCTGGCAATACTCTTGATTTCAACGGTACCATCACTGATTTCTGCTACTTCTGATTCAAATAATCTTTTTACAAGCTCAGGATGTGTACGGCTCACCATGATGCGTGGACCTTTTGGAGTGTTTTTCACTTCTATAATATAAACTTTAATTCTCTCAGTGGGTTTAAACACTTCTCCTTTGACCTGTTCTGTTTCATTTAGGATTGCATCTGCTTTTCCAAGGTTCACAGCAATATTCTTGCCAACATACCTTTGTACAATACCGGTTACAACATCTTTTTCTTTTTCATAATACTGATTATAGATAACAGAACGTTCTTCTTCTCTGATTTTTTGTAAAATTACATTTTTTGCATTTTGTGTTGCAATGCGTCCAAATTCTTTTGATTTGATTTCTACATTTAAAATAGTACCTATTTCTGCTTTTTTGGAAAGTTCTTTTGCATCTTCAAGCGCAATCTGTGTCACATCATCTTCAACATCTTCTTTTGTGGCTACTACTTCTTTTTCTGCATAAACAAGAAAATCACATGTTTCTCTGTTAATCTCAACTTTAATGTTGTCAGATTTTCCAAAATGATTTTTACAAGCTGTAATCAATGAGTTTTCAATTGCTTCAAACAAAGTTTCTTTGCTGATTTCCTTCTCTTTTTCAAGGATATCTAATGCTTCCATTAATTCTTTATTCATTCTTCGTCATCCTCCAGATCTAAAAGTCAAACGCCAGTCTGATCAGCGCCACTTCCGTTTTTAAAAATACAATATTTTCTTCTTCAGTCTTTATTGTGATGGTCTCTTTGTCAAAACCTTCTAACAAACCGTGAAACTCTTTTTTACCGTCTTTAGGTTTGTAAGTTTTTACATCTACAGCTTGACCAATACTCTTTTGTAGGTGTCTGTCTTTTTTTAACGCTCTTCCAAGACCAGGGCTGCTCACTTCAAAAATATAAGCCTCTTCAATATAGTCTTCTTTGTCCAGAATCTCAGACATTGCTCTGCTAACGCGTTCACAATCCTGTATGTTGACTCCTTCTGGTTTATCTATAAAAACTCTCAAATACCATTCAGAAGCCTCTTTTACAAATTCTACATCGTATACCTCAAGATCATATTCCTGAACAATTGGCTGCAGAAATTCCTCTGTCTTTGCTTCATAGGACTCGCGTTTAGACATGTATACACCTTTCCTTTCTTTTTTCATATCAAATTTGGTTCAACCCAACAAATAAGAGTGGACGCAAGCCCACTCTTATCATTTAATCTTATCTAGTCTTTCTGAAGTATAGCACCATCTTTCAGACAATGCAAGATTTTTCCTTATTATTAAGTAAATTTCGTGCAAAACTTTGATAAAATGTTTTAAAATTAAAAATCAGAGGGCAATTAGCAAAAAAACACCGATAAACTCGGTGTTTTTTAAGCAGCGCGTACGGGAATCGAACCCGTGATTCTGCCGTGAGAGGGCAACGTCTTAACCTCTTGACCAACGCGCCTGAAAAAAAAGTCCTTTTGTATTGTATCCCAGATGGGAATGTAATGCAAGAACTTTTTTATTTTTTTAAAACAGATCAAACAGGCTCAACTGATTGGAGTCCGGAAGTTCACCAAGCAGTCCAAGTTCTGACATAAGATCTATTACTGTTTTTGAAGCTTTGGTTCTGATTCTAAAGTCATCCTTTGATAAGAACGGACCATCTTTTGATGCTTCTACAATTGCATCCGCTGCTTTTTCCCCAAGCCCGTCTATACTATTTAGCGAAGGCATAATCTTACCATCCATTAACTGAAATAATCTTGAATCCGCTGCAAAAATATCAATTGGAGTAAATTCAAATCCTCTTGCATACATTTCCTGACAGATTCTCATATCTTTATACGTATCCTGTTCTTTTTTCGAGAGGCTGTCTGATCTCCTTTTATAATCATCAATCATTCTGTCGAGATGTTCTGCACCCTGACACATAATTTCATAGGAAAATCCTGATGCTCTGATACTAAAATAAGAGGCATAATACGCAAGCGGATAATTCACTTTAAAGTAAGCAATTCTCCACGCCATCATAACATAAGCTGCTGCATGTGCTTTGGGGAACATATATTTAATCTTTTTACACGACCAAATATACCAGTCCGGTACATTTGCTGATTTCATAGCATCTTCCCATTCTGGCTTTAGTCCCTTGCCTTTTCTAACGCTTTCCATGATTGTAAACGCCAGTGAACTCTCAACGCCCATATTAATCAGATAAATCATAATATCATCTCTCGTACAGATTGCAGTAGAGATGGTAGCATTCCCATCCTCAATCAAGGTCTGCGCATTTCCCAGCCAAACATCTGTGCCATGTGAAAGGCCAGAAATTCGTACAAGATCAGAAAAACTTTGCGGATTGGTATCAATCAGCATCTGAATTACGAAGTCAGTTCCAAACTCAGGAATTCCGAGCGCACCAAGCTTGCATCCCCCAATTTGATCCGGCGTAATATTTAGTGCCTTTGTACTGGAAAATAAAGACATAACGTCTTTATCATCCAAAGGAATTGTTACAGGGTCAACACCTGTAAGATCTTGTAACATTCTAATCATGGTTGGATCGTCGTGACCAAGAATATCAAGTTTAAGTAAATTATGATCAATCGAATGGTAATCAAAATGTGTTGTAACAATATCCGTTGTCATATCATTTGCCGGATGTTGGATTGGCGTAAACGAATTAATATTTTCTCCTAATGGTAAAACAATAATTCCTCCCGGATGTTGTCCAGTTGTTCTTCTGACACCTGTGCACCCTTCTACGATTCTATTGATTTCGCAGGTTCTTTTTCTGATTCCACGTTCTTCATAATAGTTTTTCACATAACCAAACGCTGTTTTGTCTGCAAGTGTTCCAATGGTCCCTGCCCGGAAGGTCTGGCCAGCACCAAAGATTACTTCTGTATATTTATGAGCCTTACTTTGATATTCACCCGAAAAATTCAAATCGATATCTGGCTCTTTATCCCCTTTAAATCCGAGAAAAGTTTCAAAAGGAATATCAAATCCATCTTTTATAAGTTTTTCTCCGCATTTCGGGCACATTTTATCTGGCATGTCGCACCCTGAACCACCTGTATATGCTTTTACTTCATCGGAATCAAATTCACTATAATGACATTTTTTACAGTAATAATGTGGTGCAAGTGAATTAACTTCCGTAATTCCGGCCAAATAAGCAACAAAAGAGGACCCAACAGACCCACGTGATCCAACCAGATATCCATCCTCTACAGACTTCCAAACCAGTTTTTGTGCAATAATATACATAACAGCAAATCCATTGTTTATAATTGAGTTCAGTTCTTTTTCCAGTCTGTCTTCAACGATCTTTGGTAAAATATCTCCATAAATTTCATGCGCTTTACTATAACAAATTTCCTTTAGTGTCAGATCGCTATCCTGAATGATCGGCGGACACTTATCAGGCCGAACCGGCGAAATAGCTTCCACCATGTCGGCAATCAAATTCGTATTGGTTATGACTACTTCTTCCGCTTTATCACTTCCAAGGTAAGCAAATTCATCCAGCATTTCCTGTGTTGTTCTAAGATAAAGCGGTGCCTGATCATCTGCATCTTTAAATCCTTTTCCTGCCATTATGATTCTACGATAGACTTCATCCTGTGGATCCAGAAAATGTACATCACAAGTTGCAACCACAGGTTTATTAAACTGTTCACCAAGCTTAACAATTTTACGGTTCACTTCTCTGATATCTTCTATAGATCGTATCGATTCCACACGTTCGGATGCAATCATAAATTCATTATTCCCTGCAGGCTGAATTTCAAAGTAGTCATAAAAAACCGCAAGCCGATTAATCTCCTTTGGTGATTTTTGTTCCAGCACGGCACGATATAATTCACCTGCTTCACAAGCACTTCCAATCAGCAGGCCTTCTCTGTGTTTGATGAATTCACTTTTAGGCACCCTGGGTCTTTTATTATAATAAGTGAGATGTGATTTTGTTACGAGTGTGTACAAATTTACTCTTCCTATATCACTTGTAGCCAGTATAATTGCATGATAGGATGGAAGTTTTTTGACAGCATCTACGCTGGCGGCACCAGAAGCATTCACATCTATCAGCCTTATCACAGAATCTCTTTTCAACATTTCTATAAATTTTTCAAATATTTCTGCTGTCGCATAAGCATCATCAATTGCTCTATGATGATTTTCAAGCGATACCCCCAGAATTTTAGCCACTGCATCAAGTGTATACTTTGCATGATTGGGCAGTAATAATCTTGCAAGGGCTACGGTATCCAGATATGTAATGTCAGTTTCAATTCTCATCCTGTCAGCATTTTCCAGAATAAAACTCATGTCGAAAGAAGCATTATGTGCTACCAGTACGCTGTCTTTGGCAAATTCCAAGAAATCCGGAAGTACATCTTCAATTTCTGGTGCATCTGCAACCATAGTGTCATTAATTCCTGTCAGCTTCTCAATTTTGAATGGAATTGCTATTTTAGGATTGACGAAAGATGAAAATTTATCTGTTATTTTTCCATTTTGAATTCTGACTGCACCAATTTCAATAATTCTATTCTGTATTGGAGAAAATCCCGTTGTTTCAATATCAAATACTACAAAATCATGCGCTATCGTCTGATCTTTGCAATTGGTCACAATTTCTTTCAGATCATCTACAAGATATGCTTCCATCCCATAGATCACTTTAAATTCATCCCCCTTGTCAATTGCATGATTCGCTTCCGGAAATGCTTGAACATTTCCATGGTCTGTTATGGCGATTGCACTCATGCCCCACTTTTTAGCTCTCTTAATGATTGCTTTTGCATCTGACACACCATCCATATCACTCATCTTGGTATGACAGTGCAATTCAACCCTTTTATTATGACTATGATCCATTCTCTCATTTGTAAAAGCCGGTATTTTTTTCATCCCTGTAATGGATCCGATTGTCAGTTCACCATCAAACTTATCAACAAGTGTTATACCTTTGATTTTAATAAATGCACCTATCTTTATGGACTCTTTCAACTCAGCAAGCTGGTCATTACGTGCAAACATTTTAATTGTAATTGTATCTGTAAAATCAGTCAGATCAAATATAAGAATTGTTTTCTCATTTCTAATTTCTCTTTGGTCATAGGCTCTGATCATTCCTTTGATCGTGATTTCACCCATTTCACCATGAATATCAGCAATCGACATGGTCTCATCATCAAAATCTCTGCCATAAATAACATCCGGATTGTCTGATTTTTTAGGCGTTCTGTTAAATCCACTCTTTTTATTCCACTCGCTATTACTTTTCTTTTCAATTTCTGATTTTTCAGGTTTTTTTTCTGTCTTATTCTCTTGTGGATCTGGTTTTTTATTCTCTTCATTCTCCGAAATAGTTTCACTGTTTTCTATGGTTTGTTCAGAACTAATATTAGCCAGTGAAACAATTTCTGCTATTTTCTTCTTGATGATAACTTCGTCTTCATCCGTTTTTTTATTTGTGATCGGATCGATGAATTCTGCATTCACACTGACACTTTGTCCGAACCGCTCATTAAAAATTTTTTCCATGATACGAATAAGTTCATCTGCTTTTCCTTGCGCAAACATATTATTTTCAATTTTTACACATAACAGATTCCCGTCGAATTCCACCTGTGATTTTTTAAACAAGTGGTATTCCACGGGACTATATAATTTGAGTTCCTTCAATATGCTTTCTCTGTATTCCTCATAAAGATTTTCAGGTGTATACTGCGATGAAAGTTCATATTTTTCATATAATTTAATTGTAATACCTATCTGTGGAAAAAGTTGTTTTTTAATTTCATTTTCAACATAAAAAACTGCTTCCTTCTGAATCAGGTATCCGCTTTTGATATATACTCTGACGAAATCTCTTTTCTGTGTAGCAGAAACTCGTTCAACTTGTACCTGCGAAAAAAGATCCATCATATCATGATTTAATTTGAGTTGCGGAAAAACATCAAAAAATTTTTTAACCATCTCATTACTTCCAATTCAATAATTCTTCACGAAGTACATTTAAAAGCTCCTGCTCCGGTACTTTTTTGATGATCTCACCGTGTTTGATTAAAAGACCTTCTCCATCGCCGCCTGCAATCCCAATATCAGCTTCTCTCGCCTCACCCGGTCCATTTACAACACACCCCATAACCGCCACTTTAATGTCAAGTGGTATATCCTGAACCATATCTTCTACTTTGGTTGCAAGCGAAATCAAATCAATTCTCGTTCTGCCACATGTCGGACAAGACACTACCTCAATCCCGCCTTTTCGTAACCCAAGGGTACGTAGAATTAATTTTGCTGATTTGATTTCCTCTACAGGATCTCCCGTTAAAGAAACACGTATGGTATCACCAATTCCTTGATTTAATATGATGCCTAAACCTAATGCTGATTTTATATTTCCACTTGTAACGGTGCCTGCTTCTGTAATCCCAACGTGCAAAGGATACAGTGTCTGTTGTGCAAGTAATTCATGTGCCTTGACACACATCATGACATCAGATGATTTAATACTGACTACAAGATGGTCATAACCAAGATCTTCCACCATTTTTACTTTATCAAGTGCACTTTCAACAATTCCTTCTGCTGTCACACCATGATATTTTTCTATCAGGTTTTTTTCAAGTGACCCACTGTTCACTCCGATTCGAATTGGAATATTTCTTTCTTTTGCAGCTGAAACTACTGCTTGTACTCTATCCTGATTTCCTATATTCCCTGGATTAATACGTATTTTATCCGCACCATTTTCTATTGCAGCAATTGCCATTTTATAATCAAAATGAATATCTGCAACAAGCGGGATTTTGATTTCTTTTTTTATCTTTGCTACAGCTTTTGCAGCCTCCATCGTCGGAACCGTACAACGAATGATATCACATCCTGCCTGTTCTAATCTGTGAATCTGTGCAATTGTGTCTTTGATATCTTCTGTTCTTGTATTCGTCATGGACTGAATTAGAATCGGATTTCCTCCTCCGATGATTCTATCCCCAATTTGTACCGTTTTTGTATATTCTCTATGCATAACATTCCTATCTGCATGCAATTGCATGCTATTTTATCTAACAGTTCTTAGATGTATTGTATTGTATTGTATTGTATTATAATAATTATTTTCATATAACATAGAAAGACTTTTCAATAACATTTTTAGTCTAACATAGGCAAAAATCGGTGTCAAGAAATCGAACATCCGTGCTTGTGAAAATCAAATACTTATTATTATTCCGAAAGAAACACATTAACAAGTGTTTTAATCCCAAATTCAGCTTTTATTTTTGTTAAAAAACATTTTCTATAAACAGATCCAAACAGACAAATAAATCCTCCAAGAACCAGAAGAAAAATACTAGATTCTATTTTATTTATCATGGCCCGTTCTATGCCATATAAGCTGGCCAGGCAAGATATCATTATCATGCAATGATACCATAAATAATAACCCTTGCTCATTTTGATTCTTTTTTTATCGGTATTTTGGCATTGTTTTAGTTCTCTTGCACATTCTTCACATGATTGATAACGGCTTCTAGGATTATCCTGCGTACAACATTCAATGATAGCTCTTAACTGTCCATGTAGTTCTGGTTTATGCATTTTTATTAAGAGCCTGCCATATGGTGGTTTTGAGGGATTTTCTCCTGTCAGCATTGCAAAAAGCACCATTCCAAAAGAATAAATATCGCATCTTATATCTGCCAAATTACCATTTATCATCTGATATTGTTCCGGAGCAGCAAATCCCCTTGTCACATAACTTTTCTTTAAGCGTTCCAACTTAAAATCTCTGCTTTCATGAACAGCGCCAAAATCAATTAATCTAATTTGTCCATCACACTGAATCATCAGATTGTCTGTTTTTAAATCACCATAAATCAGTGGCGGACTATAATTATGTAAATATTGCATCACATTTAATATTTCTATTCCCCATTCAATTACTTGTTCTTTTTTTATTCTGCCTTGTTTATTTATAATTTCTGTTAACGTTTCTCCTTCGATAAACTCCATAAGAATATAAGTAACATCATTTTCAAAATAAGCCTGAATGACACCCGGAAGTGCCTTATGCTTTAATTTGCTTAAAAAAACAGCTTCCTGCATAGCATTTCCTTTTATCACTTTGACTGCAATATTCCTTCCAAGATGCGCATCCCAAAGTTTATACACTGCTCCTTGTCCACCACGTCCAATACATGAATTTTCACTAAGAATCATACGTCTTGCCTATCAAATCGAAGCCATATCATTGTATCGCTTTCTAACTTCTTGCTATTTCGGATACGTTGATTGCATTCTGTCAGGATTTTCTTCATTCTTCCTTCTTCCTCGTTCTCTTTTCTAAAAATAGAGGTGATTTCATTTTTGGATAATTTATTGGAAAACATTCCCAAAGCCATTAAAATTGACGTGCGTTCATTTAAAACACCCTTAATTTTTTTGATTTTGCTTGTGCCATTTTGGCGAACAAGACGTATTCTGTTTCTGCATTTCTCTCTTAAAAGAATTTCTCCTTCGCCTCTGATTAGAATTGTATAATGATGATTGACCCATATCATAAAAATAAAATGACAATGATCAATTGTATTGTCCTTTAACTTCCTGGTTGCTTCAAGTTCGGATTCAGACAACATACGAAAAAAAGAACAACATATTTTATTCAAGCCTTTTTCCTTGATTAATAATTCTATGAAATCAGAGTAAAACCAAACTGATACTTTTTCGCATAAAATTTTGCCGTACGAAATCTTTTGTCCCTCTGACTTACTTGCAATTATTTGAGGTGTACATAAAAATGTTATTCCCGCTTTACCTTTCGCGGAAACAATCTGATACAGACACAAAGAATCCGTATGCCTTTTACTAATAGGATCAAAATCCCAATCGTATGCATACTTCATTGCGTTTCTCCAATTGTATTATAATTAAGGTGTGGGTAATATGGGCGATTTGCCCCTGAATTGAAATTACATTGATTATAGCTTTATATTAAGAAACATACAATATACGAAATCAACAAATTTTATAATTCAAATGTAAGATGAAACATAGTAAGAACCTGGCACTTTAGAAATATCTAAACTGTCAGGTTCCAACTATAACTTCAAACACTACTATTAAGTAAACATTCTTACAATATCATTATAAAGAACAAAAATCATTAGAATCATTAATGCAACGAATCCAATAAGATGGACAAATCCCTCTTTTTCTGCAGGTACCGGCTTCCCACGAATCAGCTCAATGAACATAAACACCAATCGGCCTCCATCAAGCGCTGGAAGTGGCATGAGGTTTAAAACACCCAGATTAACACTTAGTAGGATTGCAATATTGATAATCGTCAGCAATACCGTTCCAAAACCATACGGTGTTGTTTCGTCAATTGCTGTATCAATGACCTGTGCGATGCCTACTGGTCCTGCCATCTCCGAAGTACTCACGCGCCCAGTCACTAACATAGATAGACTTTTCACCGTAGAAATTAACCAGTAACGAACTTCATATACACTGTATTGAATTGTCTGTAATGGATTACAGCGCTGTAATTCACCTGCGCCCATAAATCCAATATAGTATCTTCCGGTTTGCTTATCATATTCGGGTTTTATGACAGTTTGATACTCTGTATCGTTTCTTTCGTATACAATTCGAATTTCTTCTCCTTTGTTGGCAAACGATGCGAGGCTGACTTCTCTATAGAGATGGATTTTCTGTCCGTCAATCGAAAGGATTCTGTCTCCCGCCTGCATTCCTGCTTCCTCCGCTGGAAATCCGTCCATAACATCCTGTACAATTGGAATATCTGTTCCGCTGAATCCTACTAAAATCAGCGATAAAAAAAATGCAAGAAGAATATTAAATAATGGACCAGCTATCACAGTAGAAATGCGAACCCATACACTGGCATCCTGAAAATTACCGCCAGATGCTGTTTGTGTATTCTCTTCGTTTGTCGTTTCACTGGTTTTTCCATCTTCTCCTTCAAACATACATGCACCACCTATTGGAAAGAGTCTCAGGGAATACACTGTTATTTTTCCTTGTTTTTTCCAGATAACAGGCCCCATTCCAATGGTAAACTCATTTACTTTGATACCACCTCTGCGGGCAAGTAAAAAATGCCCTAGTTCATGCGAAAAAACAACAACACCAAATACTAATATAAAAACTATAATTGACAAAAAAATCACCCACTTTACTTTCTTATTGCTTTACTAAATTTGTCTTATTATCTTATCATAGGTATCCTGTTCTATTTCTAAAATTTCCGAGACATTTGGTTCTTCCAGTCGTTTATGTGACTCCATTGCAGACTCAATCAGGTCTGCGATCTGGAGAAATCCTATCTTTCCCTCTAAAAATAATGCAACAGCTTTTTCATTGGCAGCATTGAATACTGTTGGCATGGAGCCTCCTAATGAAATTGCACGATAAGCAAGATCAAGTCCTTTGAAAGTTTTTGTATCAGGCTTTTCAAACGTCATCTGAGCTAATTCAAAAAAATCAACTCTTTTCCCCATAAGCGGTCGTCTTTCAGGATAGTACAAGGCATACTGAATCGGAAGCTTCATATCCGGAGTCCCAAGTTGAGCCATGATACCGCCATCCACATATTGTACCATCGAATGAATAATACTTTGCGGTTGGACAACAACTTCAATTTTTTCTGGTTCTATATCAAATAGCCATTTTGCTTCAATCACTTCAAGCCCTTTATTTACCAATGTGGCTGAATCTATCGTAATTTTTCTTCCCATCGACCAGTTTGGATGTTTTAATGCATCTTTTGCTTCAACATGATACAGATCTTGTCTCTTTTTCCCTCGGAAAGGTCCTCCAGACGCTGTTAACAATATCTTTTCAATTTCTTTATGATTCTCACCATTTAAAGACTGAAAAACCGCACTATGTTCACTGTCAACTGGATATATTGAAACATGATGTTCTTTTGCCAGAGGCATTATAATATGTCCTGCTGTTACAAGCGTTTCTTTATTTGCCAGCGCAATGTTTTTTCCATGTTCAATTGCCGCAATCGTTGGACGTATTCCAATCATCCCAACAATTGCAGTCACTAAAATTTCTACTTCCTCCATAATTGCCAGTTCAATCAATCCTTCCATCCCTGAAAGAATTTTAACGTTCTGGTCTTTTACTTTACTTTTTAATTCTTTTGCGTCTGCTTCTGTCCATACACAAGCCAGTTTGGGTTTGAACTCCCTAATTTGTTGTTCAAGCAATTTCACATTGCTGCCTGCTGATATTCCCAAAACTTCAATATCTTTTTGTTCTCTTACAATTTCAAGCGTTTGTGTACCAATGGATCCTGTCGATCCCAAGATTGCAATTTTTTTCATTCTTCACCACCATTCGTTCCATGGTATTATTTTTTAACCTGCCTGTTTCATAAAAAGCTCCGCAAGAAAATAAATCATAGGTGCCGCAAAGATAACACTATCAAAACGATCCATGATTCCGCCATGTCCCGGTATTATTCTACCATAATCTTTTATATTGTAATTTCTTTTTATTGCTGATGCTGCCAGATCACCTATCTGCGATACGACTGCACCACAAGCCCCAATGACTGGAAACATCATCCAAATTCCAGAATATCCTATCACCGGTTCAACAAAATAGCCAAAAATTGCGCCAACAAGAGCAGAACCCAACACGCCTCCAATTGCACCTTCAATAGATTTTTTAGGACTCAGTATAGGTGCCAGTTTATGTTTGCCCAGTAACATTCCAGACAAGTACGCACAGGTATCACAGATCCAAGAACTAATAAAAATCATCCACACAATATAAATACCAAACTTCATATTTCTGGTCATGTATATAAATGATAATAGAACTGGTGCATAAAAGAAGGAAAAAAATGCCGAAACAACTTCTGTCCCTTTTAGCTTTGGAAATGTTAAAACATATGCTGACATGAGCGCCAGAAAAGTCATAACAATTGCAAACAGGAGCCATGTTGGCTCAACCTGAAACATCATCATGAAATAATAAATTCCTATGCCAATCGTTCCAATCCAAGTTACACTTTGTTTCTGTTTTTGTTCTGCATCCTCAATAAAAACATTTAACAATTCCTTAAATGCAATGCATGAAATAATAAAAAGTGTAGCACCTAACAGATAACTTCCAGGTAGTATCACAACAAATGCCAGAATTACAAGAACGATACTACTTATTAGTCTTTTTGAAAACATTACATCCTCCTGCCGGTTTCATATAACTGGCGAAACCTGTTTGTTCTAGTGACTTCTAATCTGCACCTATTGCTCCTCTACCCCACCATATTTACGACTTCTGCCATTGAAAGATTCTATCGCTTTCATCAATTCAGATTTATCAAAATCCGGCCAGGCTACTTCTGTAAAATATAGCTCCGAGTATGCAAGCTGCCATAATAAAAAGTTCGAAATACGCAGTTCATTACAAGTTCTTATGAGCAAATCAGGATCTGGAATTCCCGAAGTATCAAGATGGTTCGAAATGACATCTTCTGTAATCTCTTCGCTTAAAAGTTCTCCTGTATTCACTTTATCTGCCAATGTTCTGATACACCTTCTGATTTCATCTCTTCCACCATAATTGATAGCAATTTGAAGATGTATTCCTTCGTAATCACGTGTTAAATTTTCAAGTTCAACGATTCTTTTCTGTATATCTTCATCCAGCCTGCTTTTATCACCAATCACGCGAACCGACATTCTATTCTTAGTTGCAGTTTTCAGACATGTTTTCATATAATTACGAAGCAGCTTCATTAATCCGTCAACTTCTTCTTTTGGTCTGTTCCAGTTTTCAGTTGAAAATGCATATACTGTAAGATATTTTATGCCAAGATTATGTGATTCTTCAATAATAACCTCAAGATTTTTTGCTCCCTGAATATGTCCATAATTACGAGGCATCCCTTTCTTTTTTGCCCATCTTCCATTTCCGTCCAGAATGATGGCAACATGTTGTGGAATATTCATAACCAACGGATCTCCTTTCATGTTCCAGGTATTGAAAAGTAAGGGGACCCGACGGGTTAATCGTCAGCCCCCTTACCATTATACTGTCAATATTTCTTTTGATTTTTCTTCTACAAGCTGATCAATCTCTTTTACAAATTTATCAGTCACTTTTTGAAGATTTTCTTCAAGCTGTTTGATTTCATCTTCAGAAACTTCACTTTTTGCAAGTTTTTTAAATGCATCATTTCCATCACGTCTGATATTTCTAATTGCTACTTTTGCGTCCTCGCCTTTTTTCTTTACTTCTTTTACAAGTTCTTTTCTGCGGTCCTCTGTCAATTCCGGAAAAACGAGTCTGATGATGTGACCATCATTTGAAGGCGTAATTCCAATATCAGATGCCATGATTGCTTTTTCTATCTCTTTGATCAAACCTTTTTCCCAAGGAGCGATCTGAATAATTCTTGCTTCTGGGACTGTAATATTTCCAACCTGTTGAATCGGTGTTGCAGTTCCATAATAATCAACTTTTAACTTATCTAAAACATGGGGATTTGCTCTACCTGCCCTGATCGTTTTATAATCATTTGATAAATGCTCAAATGCTTTTTCCATTTTTTCCTGATACGGTTGTAATCTTGTATCCATGTTAATTCCTCCTTATTATACGGTAACTTTAGTACCTGTAAAATTACCTTTTATTGTATTAACAATACTATTTTCTTCATTAAGTCCAAAAACCCACATCGGCATCTTATTATCTCTGGCAAGAATAGAAGCTGTCATGTCCATTACCTGCAGATTCTTATCAATGACTTCATGTATCGTAATTTCATCATACTTCCTTGCATCCGGATTGGATCTTGGATCATCATCATAAACACCATCTACAGCCTTCGCTAACAAAATTAAATCCGCATCAACTTCTATTGCTCTTAGAACAACGCCTGTATCAGTCGAAAAATAAGGATGTCCGGTGCCTCCTGCAAAAAATACGACCATTCCTTTTGCAAAATATTTATTGGCTCTGTCTTTAGAAAATAATTTTGTAAATGAGCCACATTCAAAAGGGGTCAAAACATTTGTGTTCATACCTTCCGAACGGAATATTTCCGAAACATAAATACAGTTCATAATCGTTGCAAGCATACCAATCTGATCCGCTTTTGTACGGTCAATATTTTCACTTGATCTGCCTCTCCAGAAATTCCCGCCGCCGATTACGACTCCAACCTGGATTCCATCATCCACAAGTTCTTTCACCTGCAATGCTACCTGTTGGATCGTGGCATCATCAAACCCGGTTTTTTTGTCTCCGGCAAGTGCTTCACCACTTAGTTTAAGCAATACTCTTTTCATTCTTACTATGATCCCTTCGGTTATTATTTAATATCTTCAAAGAAGTTGACTGGATTCACATCTGCATAGCTCTGTGAACATAGACCTTCGATGACCGCGCCATTGTTAATCTGAACGGATTTGGATTTGATATTTCCCATTACGATTGCTGATGTATCAAGGATAACAGGTCCTCTAACATCAATATCGCCCTTTACCGCACCTGCTATTACTGCTGAAGACGCTGTGATATTTCCAATAATAACAGAACTAGAACCAATCTTCACAGCCCCATCTGTGTTTATCTCACCAACAATCTTAGCAGCATCTGCAAATACTTCAGACGCCTTTGAGTTACCTCTGATCTCGCCAGTAATATTTAATTTTCCAAGAATATCAATATCTCCTTCAATGCTTCCGATTACATCAAGAGATCCTCTTGATCTGACATTTCCTTTAATTTCCATTCCTTTTGTAATAATTGCTGTTTCATCAAGAACTTCTTCATTTTTGAATTCTTCTGCCATCTTCGTATCAACCTTTTCCTGTTTATTTAGTACTGGTAATGTATCCAGATAACTCTCTTCCTCTACAGTTTCTTCTTCAGTTTCCAATGTTTCCTGCGCCTTTAAAAAATCTGCAATTTCAGCTTCCAAATTATGTTCGGTTTCAGATTGGACATCTTTGAGTGTTTTCTCCTCATCCTCTGCCTGTTCTGGTAAATTTTCTATGAAAGACATTTCAGCCACTTCCATATCTTGTTCAATGGTTTCTTCTTCCATGTTACTTTCTTCAATATTTTCTGTTTCAACAGGCTGTCCCTTGTCTGCGTCTTCATCCATTAATTCTGTCACTGCCTGTGATAAATCTTCTTTTAAGTCCTGAAAAAAACCCATGTTATTACCCTCCGTTTACTATCATTATTCTGTATTCATTCTATTTGCTATTCACTTTATATGTTGTATTGGAACGGTATCGTCCGTAATTGGAAGTATTTTTGTATCTTCAAGATCATTGATTTCTAAAATCATACGTTGTAATGCGTCTACCGTGGACTTTTTATCATTCGCGTCATGCATTAGAATAATGACTTCTTTGCTATAATCTTCAATTTGTGACATGCAGTTTTCTACGATTCTATCTGATGACAAGTAGGAATAATCTGCATCTTTACTTGACAAATTCCAGTCATAATACACATAACCATTATCATTTAAGTATGCTGTCAGTTCTTTCATATCTACTTTACTGACTTTGTTACTGCTTCCGCCTGGAAATCTCACATACTTCGGCCTTACTCCTGTCACTTGAAAAAGATAATCCTCAAGCCTCTTAAGATCTAACACATAATTCTCTAGCGAGGAATAAATTTCTCCATAATCGTGACTATAAGAATGCATCCCAAGCGTATGCCCTTCGTTTACAATTCTTTTATAAACTGCAACAGAATTCTTGTCTGTTTTTCCAACAACAAAAAAAGTGGCTTTCACATCATATTGTTTTAAAATATCTAATATTTTATTTGTATTTTCACTTGGTCCATCATCAAATGTCAGATATACTTTTCGCCCTTGAAATATTTCCTCGTTTGGAAGAATCCCAATCTGAAGTTCTTCGTTTTTTTGTTCTTCTGTCTTAGGAAGTGAACTCTCATTCCTCTCCTGCTGAATCATTTCGCTTGTACTACTTTCTTTTACGAGCGTGGACAAATCATCAATCTGACTTTCCAAATCACTGATTCTGTTCAGAAGGATTAACATTACAATTGTTGGAATAATGATAAAAGCTGCCGTCAGGACTACTATCATTTTTTTCATCAATCTGACCCTGTGCTTACGCTTTTCATCCCTTGTTAATGCTTCTGACATGCCATAATCCCTCTCCGT
This sequence comes from Clostridia bacterium, assembly GCA_003246295.1. Classification (GTDB taxonomy): domain Bacteria; phylum Bacillota; class Clostridia; order Lachnospirales; family Lachnospiraceae; genus SZUA-378. Next base: position 193,659 of record QKAS01000032.1, read on the forward strand.
AATAACTCTTGTATATTGTACCACAAAGCATAGGCTGTTTAAAAGATTTTTTTATTCTGCTTCCTCAACAAAATCTTTTTTATCCTGTTCTATTGACCATATGGTTTGTGGGATTTTCTTTCGTTTCAGCTTGTCGAAAACAAATTCACGAAATAAAGCATAAAGCACGGAGCAAACCGGGATAAATAAAAACATTCCAGCAACACCAAACAATTTACCGCCTATTGTTACAGCTGCAAGTACCCATATGGAGGGCAGTCCAACGCTGCCACCAACAACACGTGGATAGATTAGATTTCCTTCAATCTGCTGTAAAACAAAAAATAACACAACGAATCCAAGTGCCTGAATAGGACTTACCATAACAATCAAAAAGCTTCCAATCACAAGTCCGATAAAAGCTCCGAATACCGGAATCAATGCAGTTACTGCTATCACAACTCCTGTTAGAAGTGCATACGGAAGTCTGAAAATAGACATGCTGATAAAAAACATAAGTCCTAAAATCATTGCTTCAACACATTGTCCTGATAAAAAATGTTCAAAGGTATCTGATGTGAGTCTTCCTATTTCAATCACTCGTTTTGACTTTTTTTCTGAAAGAAATGCATACAGAATTTTTTGAACCTGAATAGATAATTTCTCTTTTTGAAACAATGCATAAATTGAAAAGGTAAACCCAACAAAAAAAGTCAGAACTGCACTTGCTATCCCACTTACGATAGAAAAAGTGGAGTTGAGAATTCCGCTTCCTGCACTTTGCAGGAGACTAACCGCTTCTTCAGAAATTTTGCTCCAGTTAATATTCATGCTTTCTGTAATCGTCAGCATTGCTGGCAATGTATCATCTAAATCTTCTGCCCATGCCTGCACTGTATAAAATGCTTTTGGAATTTGTGTAATCAAAGAATTGACTGTGCTGATCAATTCAGGAATCACAATAAACATGACCAGAAAAATAACCGCAAAAAATAACAATAATGTAAGCAAAAATGCGAGCATTCGCTTCATCTTAAGTTTTTTCTCAAATGTTTTCATGGGAATATTCAATACAAATGCAATTGCTCCTCCAAATAAAAAAGGAAACAATACAGATAAGAGATATGCTGCGCTTTCTATGATGATAGAAAAATTACGCAATAAAAAATAAAATGTGATGGATAAGATGATTGTACTTAATAGTCCTGTTTTATTGCCATTCTTTTCATTCATATAATAAAAATGACCTCCGTAGTTTGTTATATGGCTATTTATTACTATAGCCTTTCAACCTACAGAAGTCAATCTATGAAGTCACCTTAACTGTTCAAATTGTTATGCATTATTTCTATGAAAACTGATTAAAGTCTGCTGATTGCATCTAGTGCGAGAGACGATCTTTCGCACTCCTGTGCTGTCAGTGTGACCTGATAGCATAAATTGCTTCCTTTCATCTTTTCTGATGCATAACATAGCCCATTGGTACGCTCATCCAGAAATGCAGTGTCTATCTGATTAGGATCTCCCAGCAGAATGACCTTGGTTCCTTTTCCAGCTCTTGTAATAATTCCCTTTACCTGTTTTGGTGTCATGTTCTGCGCTTCATCAATGATAAGGTATGTTCTTACAAACGATCTTCCTCTGATAAAGTTCATTGCCTCCGCAACAACAATTCCTCTATCAAAAATTTCGTCAATTTTTCCCCTTAGTTCTTTTTCATCCTGATACCGTTCCTCTTCGTTTGAATCAATCAACTGCTCAAGATTATCTATGACTGGGCGTATTAACGGTGATATTTTATCCTGTTCTGACCCTGGTAAAAACCCGATATCTGCATCAAATTGTACATTTGGTCTTGTAATCAGAATTTTTCTATACTCTGCTCTGGTACTATTAAGTGTTTTCTCAAGACCAACTGCAATTGCATAAAATGTTTTTGCAGTTCCAGCCATCCCTTTAACAATAACAAGAGGAACTTTTTCCGCATCTTCCATTAAGGCTTCCTGTAAAAAATATTGTCCTGCATTTCTTGGCGTCACACCATAGGGTCTTGCTTTTTTGTAATTTAGTGGAACAATTTTTTGACCATCGAACCTACCAAGCTGCGTTTTTTTTACTGACTGATCTGCACGAAGTAAAACAAATTCATTGATTGCAAGCTCTGGAATTTTATTATTGCCCTCTTGGTCTAAAATATAGGTGTCACAAAGCGCGACCCCTTTTCTTTTTAATTCTTTAAAAGCTTCTTCATAAACATATACCTCTGTTCTTCCTGTATACTGAATCCACTCTTCAGGCACCTGTTCTGTTGTATAATCCTCTGCGGGGATAGAAAGTATCTGCGCTTTGACACGCAACAGGATATCCTTTGTAACTAAAATTGGGTTTTCGCCTTTATCCTGAAGATCTTTACATACCTTCAAAATTCTATGATCTGTTTTATGCTCAGGAAAGCTTTCAGGAAGTTCAACATGATTGCAGTTGATTTCAAGTCTTAATATTCCTCCACCGGAAAGCACGACTCCTTCTATCATATTGCCTGTTTTTCTATAACCTTCCAGTTTGCGAATGGCGCTTCTCGCATTTGCACCCTTTTCACCTTCTGCATTTTTAATCCCATCTAACTCTTCTAATACTGCGATTGGTAATACAATGTTATTTTCTTGAAAATTTTCCAATGAATCTGGTGAATGAATTAAGATATTCGTATCAAGCACATAGGTTTTAGGCATTGTCTTCCTTTCTAGAAATCTTCTTTTGAGATTCTAATCATTCCACCTATATATCCAAAAACAAGTGTCAATACAGAACTAATACTAATCATATACGAAACGAGAAGTTCACGTGGTTGTCCTTGGAAGAGCCATAACAGCACACCTGCAAAGCAACCAGCCGCAGCCCAATAAAAGCAATTTAAGATTAAAAATAAAAACTCTTTTCTGATTCTGATAATCGATGCGTACCTTTCTGAAAAATGATAGATTCTTTTCATATGATCCACCTCCTTGTATACATAGTATACGAATCATATCGAATTATATCTATCTGATTACAGAAAATATTATGTAATTATTATGTAAAATCAGAATATATGTGCTGTCTATAGATGTTTTCAATAAATAATGCTATAATGCAATTAGTAGAAAGGATGTGAGAAGTATGAAAGATTGGTTTCATTATGCAGATGCATACATAAAAGAATGTGATTGGAAAGATATGGCTTTGATTAAAATATGTCTGTTTTCTCTTGGTGTTTTTATTGGCACATTACTTCCAACCAGAAGGAAAAAATGTATTTTAATTATTTCTTCTCTCGTCTATGTTGCCAGCTACATACCTATTATGACAAAATTTGTGAAATCTATTTTGTCTTCCCGAGAAAAACTTTTTCAATAAACCAGGCAATCCATAGCATGTAATCACTCCTTAGAATTTAACATCATACGAAACCTGAACAGGGATACCTTTTCACGATAAGGTATCCCTGTTTTTGTAACTATGCACCAGCTTTTTGTTGTTTTAAAATTTCTGTTAATGCATTTTCACTACTACTATGTGATCTTACAATTGCTGCTCTTCCACGCTCTGCTTCCGCAACTGCACATCTTACCATTTTATGTGATACAGTACTTGTAAATACTACGATTAAATCTGGTGAGCCAATTTGTTCTTTTAAACTCCCTGTCATTTGTGTAAATACCTTTACTCTGCAGTTATGCTCTTTACATATTTTCTTATACTGACAGACCATTCTATCATGGCCTCCGATAATTACAACGCTCATATGTTACCTCTTCTTGTTTTGGTTAGTTTATTCTAACCTAAGTGTAAAAAATTATACAGCAGCAACCATTTTGTGTTCAATTCTGAACATATTTCTTCTTTGAATGATATTGCAATCTTCTAATAAATTAATGACCCTGTATACAGTTGCAACACCAATTGATTTATCAATTTTTGATGCCTTCATAATGATTTCTTTACAGGAATCGCAGTCCTCATTTAAAATCACCTGAATTACTATCTTTCTCTGGTTTGTAATGCGAAAACCTCTTTTTTTCATTTCTTCTAAAATTTGATCCATCTGATTCATTTTTTCTGCTTTTCTAATCGGTTTCATGAGAACCACCTTTATAAATATAATTTTAATTTCGTTGAGGTTAGTTTATACTAACGCCAAATTAAAGTCAAGACTCTTTTTGATATAAATTATCATCAAGAGTCTTATCATTATACTATAGTTTCAGATACACAATACCTTATTCCAGTCTAAATTTTCAATATTTCTATCATTTCTTATATTTATTTTATACAACTATTTTATACAACCAATTTTTTCACTCAACCGTAACAACTTTCGCAAGATTTCTTGGCTTATCTACATCAAAACCTTTATCTGCCGAAACATAATAAGCAAACAATTGTAGAGCAACAGATGCCGGCAATACCATAAAAAGATCTTCAAGGTCAGGCAGTTCAAAAACCTCAGACCATTCATCTATTCCGCCAATTTCAAAGGATTCTCTTGTAAATAACATTACTTTTGCTCCCCTTGCACATACCTCGCGAATGTTAGACATCTCTTTATCTTTAAGTCTTTTTTGCGTAACCATTGCAACCACTGGTGTTTTATCGGTAATCAATGCAATGGTACCATGTTTGAGTTCACCCGAAGCATATGCTTCACTGTGAATGTATGAGATTTCTTTCAGCTTTAATGACCCTTCTAACAAAATACTATAGTCAAGTCCTCTTCCAATCATAAAAGTGTCTCTTGCATCCAATACTCTTCTAGCCATCTTATGAATCTGATCCCTTTTTTGTATTACCTGCCGAATCGCCCATGGTGTTTGTTGTAATTCCAAAATAAATGTTTTGACATCATCTTCACATAAAATTCCTCTTACAAATGCCATTCTGGCTGTTAGCAGATAAAGAACAGCGAGTTGCGTTGTATAAGCTTTGGTACTCGCAACCGCTACCTCCGGGCCTGCATATGTATAAATTACATAATCACTTTCTCTTGCAATGCTGGCTCCTCTGACATTAATGATTGATAATGTTATCGCACCGGCACGTTTTGCATATTTTAAGGCCTCAAGGGTATCAATTGTTTCACCAGACTGAGAAATTGCAATCACAAGTGTCTGGTCATCAATCACGGGATCTGCATACATAAATTCTGATGCAAGTTCTACATCCATATGAATTCCAAGTACAGAATGTGCCAATACCTGCCCTACAAGCCCAGCATGCATCGCTGTTCCACAGGCAACCACACAAATTCTATTGCAATCCCTTAAAACGTCATCTGTAACTTCCTCTTCTGTAAAACATGGAAGTCCATCCAAAATTCTTCCTTCTATTGTTTTTTGGATCACTTCAGGTTGTTCCATGATTTCCTTTTCCATATAAAAAGGAAAACCACCTTTCCCATTTTGTCCAAGTTCCCAATCAGCTGTCAGAATCTCAGGTTCTACAATTTCACCTGACAAATCGTAAAGTTTTACCGATTCGCGATTCATCATAATTGTGTGTAATTCTGGCAACACAAAATAATCCTTTGAAAATTGGCATACTGCTGCCACATCACTTGCTAGGATATTTCCTTTTTCACTGCTTGACACTACAATCGGACTTACATTTCGAATTGCAAAAATAGTGTCTGGAAAATCATCAAACATAATCACAAGTGCAAAGGTACCTTTTAGTTTCATAACACTTCGTCTGATTGCATCGATCGGATCTCCGTTATAAAAATGATTGATGACTCCGGCAACTACTTCAGTGTCTGTCTCGCTGCATAACATATCCTGCAATTGATATTTGTCATTCAACTCCTTGTAATTCTCAATAATTCCATTATGAACCAGTGTAATATGTCCATAACGATGCGGATGCGCATTCTGATCTGTTACCCCACCATGCGTTGCCCATCTGGTATGTCCCATACCACTGTTGCCTTTGATATGACTGTCTTCTAACAGATTTCTTAATCCTTTTACGCGTCCCGCGCATTTCACGACCCGAATTTTTCCATCTGTATCACATAGCGCGATTCCAGCACTATCATATCCTCTATATTCCAACATTTCTAATGTATCAAGTAACATTCCTGTTACGTCTTTATTTCCAGTATATCCTATAATACCACACATAGTATTTCCTCACTTTTTAGTAAAATTATTCTTCCGTTATATCGAATTTGTTTTGCGGTTGTCCGCATATTTGCCGATATATCTCGCACCGGAAGGGCACGATGAGGCGTCCGCCGAATCTTTCGATAACCTCATTCCTCGTTATCCTGCCCACAGCAGGCTCTTGGCGCTAAATGAGAAAATTTAGCTGATATAAGGATAGTGTATCTGAAAATATAGTATAATTTTTATTATTCGGTTTTCAAGGTTCACCTGTTTATGATACCCCAGATAAAAAAACATGTCAAATTTTTAAAGAAGACCCAAATTATAAAAAGACAGATACCCTCCACAAATGGCAGTATCTGTCTTTCAAAACTTCTTAAGTTATACACACTTCAGAAACACAGAAACAATTTCCGGATCAAATTGTTTCCCTGATTGATTTTTAATTTCCAATAAAGCTTCTTCTTTTGAGACAGCTCTTTTATAAACCTGATCATGAATCATAACATCATATGCATCAGCAATTGCTATTATCCTGCTACAAAGAGGAATCTCTTGTTGCTTCAGATTTTTTGGGTAACCGCTGCCATCCCATTTCTCATGATGATATAGAATACAATCCGCAACACCTGATATTTCAGGTATGTTCAGCGCAATACGATATCCAATTTCTGAATGTCTTCGCATCTCCTCCCATTCTTCTTCATCCAATGCTTCTTTTTTTAATAAAATAGAATCCTCAATTCCTATTTTCCCAATATCATGCATCTTTGACAAAATCGAAAGACTTCTCAATTCTTCATGACAGAGTTTCATTTTTATGCCTATAGAAGTACATAATGTCTCAATACGTTTTGCATGTTCCATTGTTTCCATATCCTTGCTCTGCAAAAGTGTCTGAATTGTACTGATCATATTTTTTCTGATCTGCCTGCTGTCATGCAGCTTATTCTGGTACATTATCTCTTCAGCTTCCTGAAGCAAATCCTCTTCCTTTTGTCTTCTTAATCTTTTTAATGCATATCCAAATGTAATACTTGCTTCAATAACACCATTGATTTTGATTGTTCTTACTTTTTGGGATACAGTCCAAATATAATCCTCAACCTGCCACTTCTCAGTATTTGGAAGTAAAATAACGAACTCGTCTCCGCCCCAGCGAATTGCAGTTCCATCCTGCTTCATAAATTCTTTGATGACTTCTGCAACTGCTGTTAATAATTGATCACCAGCTTCATGTCCAAAAGCATCATTGGTCATTTTCAATCCATTTACGTCACCCATGATGATTGCTAGAGGATAATTATTTTCTTTGCTGTATTTTTTACAGATATCATGAAAAATTCTTCGGTTGTATAATCCTGTCAGAATATCATGATTACTCAGATACAGAATATGTTCTTTCTCAAGTCTCAGTGCTTCCTTACTCTTTTCGCGATCGGTCACATCAAATATGATAGAATAAAGCACTTTTTTTCCGCCATACTCAATCGGGCTGGAATACACATCCACATAACGAATTTCTCCATTTTTCAAACGATGTGGAAATAAGAAATACTTTTGGCTCTTTTGCTTTGCAAGATTACGTAATTTAATAATTTCTTCCTGATCCAAAGTATTAATCTCATTAATATTCATTGTTTTCAATTCATCGATACTATATCCATAAAACTCACTTGCAGAAGGATTTGCATCTATAATCAAACCCGTTTCCGGATCAATTAAAATCATTGCCGCAGTATGATGTTCAAACATTGCATTGAATTTTTCTGCCATCTGACTGCTCTTTTCAAGACTGTTTTTTAAATGCGTAATGTCAACGCGGGAACCTACTATATACACTTCTTTTGAACTTTTGAAAAAAGGAGACAGTTTTGTCATTAGGACAAGCTTCTCTCCTTTAAAAATAAATTCCTCTTCAAACATGACTGTTTTCTTGGTCAGTAGACATTCTCTGCAAAAACGTTCATTCTTCTCTCCTAATGTGTCTCCTAATACTTCTCTGACCGTTTTTCCGTAAAGATATTCTGTTGACAAGCCTGTAAGTTCTTCATGAGCAGCGTTATTAAACACATATTGGAACTGTTCGTCGCAAACTTTTAGTAAAAACAATGCATCCTGCGTACTGTTAAATAGAATATCAAACTCATTGTTCATAGTGTACACCGCCCTTATAGAAATTCTGTGATTAGAAGCGTTACTTGTGTACCAAAATTTTATCACTTTTTAGTGTATACGTATATATATTTTCTAATATTTTAACCACATTCATCCTATTGTCACATTCTTCTTAGTTGTTTAAGATTTAAAACCACTGTAATGAGGAAGGAAGCAAAATCTGCAATAGGGACTGCAAAGAACAATCCGTATAAACCAAATAGATTTCCAAGAATCAGCATCATTGGAATCAGTATTATAATTTGTCTGAGCAGAATTAAAAAACTTGCCATTCGGATCATCCCGATACATTGAAAAAAATTAGCTCTCATGATTTGTATTCCAATGACTGGAAGACATATGAACCAAATTTTCAATGCATCTGTTCCAAGTTGCACAACAGCTACTTCTTGATTGAACATAAAAATAATATCTGTTGTGAAAAACTCTACTGCAATAAAACCAGCAATTGCAATCATACTCGCACCAATCGAAGACAGACGCAATGTTTCCTTGATACGTTTATATTGATGTGCGCCGTAGTTATAAGAAATCAAAGGTTGTTGTCCCTGCATGATTCCAGTAATTGGCATAAGAATCAGTGTCTGCACACTCGTAACGATTCCGATGGTTGATAATGCAACGTCTCCACCAAATCGACTTAGCAACATGTTTAAAATAATATTTAGAATGCTGTTTGATATCTGCATGAAAAATACCGGTATCCCCGTTCTGATCAGATCCATGGCATATTCTGTTTTTAACTTTAATAAGTCAATTGTCAGTCTTATTGTTGATCTCTTACCAAACAAAAATACTAATTGCCATACCGCACTTAAGAATTGTCCTCCAATCGTTGCAAGTGCCGCTCCCTGCATGCCCATACCCATTCTGATAATCAGGATATAGTCAAATATGATATTAAATCCTGCCCCAATCAGCTGACTAACCATTGCATTTTTAGGATTTCCCTGTGCCCTGGAAAAATTATTGCCTGAGATTGCAATACATTGAAATACGCACCCATATAAAATGATACTTAGATAACTGGCTGCATATGGATAAACAGCTTCACTTGCTCCCATGAATCTTAATATCGGTTCCATAAAAAGATTTCCAAGCACCATAATCAAAATTCCAAAAACAGTGGTCAGCGTCAAAGCATTTCCCATAAACAGTCCGGCTTTTTCCTGATTTTTTTCACCAAGTGAAATAGAAAATCTGGTAGCCCCTCCTACTCCAATCATCAGGCTGACCGCCATGACGACCAATGTGACCGGATAACTGACTGTTATACCTGCAAGACCAAGAGAACCAAGCTCAGGAACATTTCCAATAAAAATCCTATCAACAATATTATAAATTGCATTGACTAACATACCAATTACCGCTGGTACACTAAATTCCACTAAAAGCGGTAATATCTTTTTTTCTTCCATTTTATTTGAATTCATGGATGCCTCCAACGTTCTTTGTTATTTTTTCCAGCATACATCGTAGTGTATGCTCTTCTTCTTTTGTAAAATCCAAAAGCATTTGCTGATTGTGTTTTTCAAAGACAGTCTCTATCACTGGCAGCATTGATTTTCCATCCATTGTTAGTTCCACATAAGCAAATCGTCTGTCCTCATTGGATATTTCCTTTTTAATATATCCTTTTTTTATGAGGTTTTGCAGCATTCTGGTGACTGCGCTTTTATCAATATACATCTGTTTCACAAGATCATCCTGTAATAGTTTCCCTTGGTGATTTAATATCAGCAAAATTCGTGCATCTGCATGCGTCAGCTCTACTTTTTTAAGTTCTGCAGATACGTTGCTACGGTTTCTATTTACGATATAATTTAAAATTCTGGCAATTCGATATTCTTGTTCCATTTATATTTTCCATCCATCCGATATAAAGTATTTTAAAGGTAACGTAAGTATATTCTCAATCAGTTGATATGTCAACTATACCTCCGTAAATAATCCAGGTGAGATAATCACCTGGATCTGCCTTATTGAATACTAATATTATGTGTAATCAGATATCTTCCATCCTGCAAGGTTTCTATTGTAATCTGCATCTGACAAGCACTGGCGCCAAGATCAACCATGGCACGTTCCAGATACCCTGATTTATATCCTTCATTTTGATGCATCTGATACCATTCCTGCATCAGGGCATCCCCTTCAAGAACATTTTGTATTGAATAACTTCCTGTTCCGCTTTGCATGATCTGTTGATAACACAGATTGAAATATTGCTCCAGACTACTTGCGATATACTCCTGTGTCACCCCGGTTTCCTCAAGACTCCTGTAAGTATAACCTGTTGCACTTTGATTATTTCCGATTGTATTTTCCTGGTTCCCGCTTGATATCTCCAAATTTCTGAATTGTTGTCCGCTGCATGCAGGTAAGTATATCGATAACTCTTTTCTGATATGTGTTGCTGCAAAATCCTGATCTGTCTTATTAAAATACTCATATTCTGCACCAGGTGTATCATCCCAGGTCAGATCGACATTATAGTAGCCATCTTCCAATTTAACAATATTCCACGCATGGTTCTCTCCCGCATAACCGGTCACATAATAACAAGGAATCCCTAATCGCTGCATCAAATATTGAAATGCTCTCGCATATCCTGCACAGACGGTCAAGTCTGATACCAGACCACTATATGCACTTTGATTCATTGGTGCACTGAGTTGATAAGTGATTGCTGATATCAATGCATTATGTACAAAACGTTCTTTCTCATAATCTGTTGACAGTCCTGTTGCCTGTGACAAAATTTCGTTCGCACTTTGTTCAAATTCCATCCTGGATGCTTCAATGTTATCAGCTGTTCTGTTAAACTGCAGTTTTATTTCTATTAACTCTCCTGTTCTGCTAAATTTACCTGAATAAGCAGTATCAAGCCAGAATAGCTCGGGATGATCGTTATAAACTGCTGAAAAAACGTTTCGAATTTGGGCTACAGTAAGCGCCTGCACTGGCGCGAAAGATATCTGGAGCACATTTGCATTTGCATAAACCTGTTTGTATAATTGCTTTTCATTTTCATCCAGCATCTCATAATAAGGGTAAAACAATGGGTCAAAGGAAAGTCCTTCTCCAGTTTCACCCTTACTAAGCTGTTCTTTGAGCTGTTCCTCTGTCGTTTCATCAATCTGCTCTTCTTTGCTCTGAACAGGCTGATATCCTGACTTTCCTGCCACATCTTCTGGCACAACAATAGCTTCTTCATCAGGAACTTCATATGTATTTTGATTCTGTGTTCCATTGTTCTCCTGGTCTGACGGCTGTATAGAATTTTCTGTCACTGTCATATCATGATTAAGTACAGAATCATCAGATAATCCTTCTGTTTCCGGGTCATCTACCTGAATCGCAAGCGATAGATCACTTTGTTCCTGATTATGGTATAACAGCGATGCTATTTTACTTGTCAGATCTGGATTAACACCGGTCATTAGAATAAGTCCGGTTAGCAAAAACAATATTATTATTAAAATAACAATTAATTTATTCAATAATTTCATAATTAAGTTCCTCACATAATTTTGAACTTAATCATACCAAATAAACGATCGTTTTACTAGCAAATTTCACAGCTCAGACCAAGTCAGTTCTCCCAGATATTCTATTTTTTTTCTGGAATCCAGACACGCATCTGATTCAGGCCTCTGTTTCCCCATGTGTAATAAGGAATCATTCGAATTGTTGTTTCTTTCTGTATTGGTCTGTCGTACGTATATAATTCATCATCCACCGAGGTTTTGTAACCTTCTACATCAATACCCAGAACATTCCCCAGTTCATTCACTATAACTTCTGATACATTCCCCTCTTCTTTAACAGAGAGCGCAAGGACATCTCCATCATTATCTACTCCCTCAGCACAATAAATCAGAGGTCCTCTCGAAAATGTTACTTTACCAGAATCTGCATTTAACTTTTCTGATGGGAAAATTTTACGGACACTAAGATCAAGCGCAAGTGTAATCACATCATCTTTTGTAAACGCTCGATTGATATAAACATAGCCATCTATAGGACTAAGCTCAAATTTTTCTCCATTTAATAAAATCTGTGTTCCTTTGCTCCATGATGGAATTCTAATTGCCAACTGCATTTCCATCGCCAATTCATCTGGTATAAACTGGTACTGTACTTTATCATCGTAAGGATAATTCGTTACCACTTTGATTTTTCCACGGACCTGCTCGTTAATCTGCAAGGTACCGCCCAAAAACAAGTGAGAATAGACCGTTTTTCCTTCCTGACTCCAAGCATATTTTCCTATCGAAGTGAGCAGTCTTGCAACATTTGGCGGGCAACAGGCACATGCAAACCATTTTGGACGTTGTGGTAATGCATGTTTATGTGTTTTTACTTCTCCTGATATTCCCGGTATGACTTCCAGCGGATTGACATAGAAAAACTTTCTTCCATCCATCTGCATCCCTGCAAGTACACAATTGTAAAGAGCTCTCTCCATAATGTCGCTATACTTTCTGTTTTTCTCCAGATCTAACATTCTGCGAGCAAAGAAAATCAGTCCAATGGAGGCACATGTCTCTGCATATGCTGTATCGTTTGGCAAATGATAATCTGTTGTAAAAGCTTCTCCTTCGTATGCTGATCCGATTGCTCCAGTTACATACATTCTTTGCTGCGTAATATTATCCCATAACACACGACATGCATCCATAAGTTCCTGATCCTTAGATTCTTTTGCGACATCTGCCATACCTGAATAAAGGTACACTGCTCTCACAGCATGTCCTACCGCTTTTTTCTGTTCCCTTACTGGAACATGGCACTGCGTATATTCTCTGTCTTCACAATCATTGCCCCAGACTGTCCAAGGATATTTTTCACTTTCTTTCACATAAAAATCACGATCCACACCCCTACAGTTCACAAAATGCTCTGCCAGTTCTTTATATTTATGGTTATCTGTATATCTGTACAATCTCATTAATGCAAGTTCTACCTCTGGATGCCCTGGGTAACCTTCTACTTGATCTATTACAAAACGTTGATAAATGTGATCACTCATACGGCACATAATCTCAAGTAGTTTTTCTTTTCCTGTACATTCTGCATAAGCTACTGCTGCTTCAATCATATGACCTGCACAATAGAGTTCATGTGCTTCCTCCAGATTTGTCCACCTTTTTTCTGGTGACTTCACTGTAAAATAAGTATTCAGATAACCATCTTTATGTTGTGCTCTTCCAATCAGATCAATCATTTCATCGCATCTTGTTTCTAATTCAGGGTCCGGCGCTTTTAATAACGAATATGCTGCAGCTTCCAGCCATTTTGCCACATCACTGTCCTGAAAAACCATTCCATAAAATTCTTCCTCACATTTTCCAGTTTCGATCATAGCTGCTGCTGCTCTGAAATTATCAATTGCATGGCTTTTTTCAGCATCTTCAATTTCATCACGTAATGCTTTTTCCTGATAAGGAATTACGACCTGTCTGATCAGTTTTTCATAGTTTCCAATGAAGCTGTCATCCAGGCTAAACTCCTTTAAGCCAAAACTTTCTTTCTCAAAATGTTTTTCTTTCATCACTTGGTACCTCCTGCATAATTAGTGTATAAAACATTGGACATCAATTCTCATTTGTTCTATTATAGTTATAATTATAAGTGTTATATGATTCTATTCAACATACACAAATATATAAAAGGTGGAATATTCTTATATGAGATTTTTTTATACCAATGCGAACATGCCATTAAATTATGTAACCTGTGGTAATTTGATCAGTCAGGATGGATTTTTACATCTGCGCCGTAACTTCTATGTAAACGTTCTAATTCTGGTACAGGAAGGTACTCTTTATATCTCTCAAAATGAAGTTCGTCATTGTATTGGGCCAAATGAATATTTATTGCTTCGTGCAGGCGAAGAGCATTTTGGCTATCAGCCTTCTGACGGAAAATTATCCTATCTCTGGGTTCATTTTACAATGAATGAAGCAGAACTGAGAACAATTCATGATTATGAACTTGATACTATGATTACCACAATACTAAATCCTTCTGCCAATCAACAGTATCTTTTACCAGAGCATGGAAATATCGCTTTAACAAAACGAGCACCTCTACTGTTTCACCAGCTTATGGATCTTTCTCATCAGGATATGCTCTATTCTCCTTCTATTCTGGACTATGCTTTAAGTCTCCTGATAATGGAACTAACACAAGAACTGATTGAGATGCATTTTCATATAAAAAATAATGTACCACCTGTCATCGCACAGATTATGGAGTGGATTAAGATCAATTATTACAAACAGATTACCGTTTCAGATGTAGCGTTTGAATTTGGATATAATCCTGATTACCTGTCTTCCCTGTTCCATAAGACAATAGGCATCACATTAATGCAGTACATAAGAAAAACGAGAATTGATATTTCAAAAACTCTTTTGTCCAGTTATGATCTTTCCATAAAACAAGCCGCATTTTCATGCGGCTTCACAGATGAGAAATATTTTATGAAAACATTTCGTATCCTTGAAGGTATGACACCATCACAATACAAAAAAGCATTTTCAAAAAAACGTCTCAATGAACAAAAATAATAATATAATCATAGTCTACTTAAGACCGCTCCATAAAGGTCTGTTAAAAGAAGAATTTTTAAGATTTGATACCGGCTGTCTTCTTTGCTCTGAGATGCCGAAAATATCCCTTGAAAATTTTGAAGTACTTCCATTTTCAAATGTAAAAATATATAATTCCTGTTTTGCTCTGGTCATGCCAACATAAAAGAGCCTTCTTTCTTCTTCATAAAGACTAATTTCTTCCATGCTGTTGTTCCTTCCCTTAGGCTCTTCTAAGCCTGGAAGGACTCCTTCCAGTACGTCTGCCAGGTAGACTCTCTCATATTCCAGCCCTTTACTGGAATGTATGGTCGAAAGGATTAAATTTGCCTTTAAATCTGTCGTTCCCGCGCTCATAATCTCTTTTAATTCATTAAGTCTATGCAAAAATTCCTGGGGAGAAGCACTTTGGTCTCCAAGGATTTTTAAAATTTCTGCTTTTCCCTGATCCATATTTCGACTATCCATAAATTCCTGATATCCCATATAATGCAAGATTCGGTAAATCGCTTTCCCTGCATTTTCATGTAACATATTGTTAAAATGCGTCAATAAGCTACGACATTGTTTCACAGAATACTGAGACAAATCACATTCTTCAAGTAACATTTCTATTAATGAATGCTCTCCCTTGTTATGATTGATGGCATAGTCAGCTACTGCCTTGCTGATGCCTGCTCCCATCTTGTAGTAAATTCTAAGAAAGATATCTGCATCTGACTGATTCATAGCAAAAGATATAAAATCAGTCAGATCACGGACAACAGGATGCGAAAAAAATGTCATGTCTGTGTTTCGGATTCGATATGGAATTCCTTCTCTGCTCAAAACGTCAATCAAAGGAAGTGCACTTTCGTTATTTCTGTAAAGAATTGCAATCTCACGCTGACTCTCTCGTGCAACTTTCATCAGGTACTGAAACTGGTATTTCCTATTTTTCACTTCAATCTTTTTGACACATCCACCTGCTGTTTTCTTTGCGCACATGCGCTTCTTATGTCGATTCTGATTCGCCTGAATGAATTTGTCTGCTACTTTTACGATTTCTTCCCTGCTTCTATAATTTGATTCCATATACAATATCTTTGCACCATGAAACCTCTTTTCAAATGTAATCAGTGCCTTCGGATATGCTGCACGAAATCCATAGATACTCTGATCCTCATCACCTACCATAAAAAGATTCTGATGCTTCGACGACAGAAGCGCCAATATATCATGTTGAATTTTTGATGTATCCTGTGCTTCATCTACACAAATATAGTGATATTTGTCCTGAAAAAAATCTAAGACTTGTGGATATTGTTCCAGGATTTTAAGCGCATATACCATCTGATCATCATAATCTATTTTTTGTAGTTTCTTCAACTCTTTGCAGTACAATTCATAGATACGTGGAAATTCTTCAATCCCAAAATCATGTTGTTTGATTTCTGTTTTTCCCATTCTCATATTTTTTACAAATGTAATTCCAGTCTGAATGAGCTTACAGTCATTTTCTGTTGCAAAGTTACCAGTCACTGTACGAAAGATACTTTGAATGATTCCTGGAATTTCTTTATCTGCAACATCATAGACTGATTTTCCTGTGAGTTCACCAAAATATTGTAATATTTTATACGAAATACCATTTATGGTACGAAATGTAAGTCTTTCAGAAACCTCAGATCCAAACTTTTTTTCAAAACGATTTTTCATATCCAGTGTGGCCGCTACAGTATAAGTCACTGTCAATATTTGCTCAGGTTTGATTCCTTTACAATGAATCATGTAGCCCAGACGGCTGACAAGAACTGTTGTTTTTCCACTTCCGGGTACAGCAAGCAGCAGGACGGCACCTTCGGTTTCCCTGACGGCGCTTTCCTGCTGTTGGTTCAAATTGATCTTATACTTGGTTTTAAATGTTTCATAAGTTAATGGTATCATTGTGCCTCATTGTCAATTTTAATCTATTTTTTAAATCAAGTATTTTTTCTTCTATCATCTGAATCGTTTTCTCAAATACTTCATCTGATTGTCCTGAAGGGTCATCTAGTCCCCAGTCTTCTCTCATTTTACATGGCATAGTCGGACAACTCACATTGCACCCCATTGTTACTACCACATCCGGATTTGGAATTTCTGCGATTAATTTATTCTTCTGTGTTAATTCCATATTGATTCCATAAATCTTCTTCATCAATCTGACTGCATCCGGATTAATATGATCCTTTAATTCGGTTCCTGCCGAATAGCTGTCAAAAACATCTGCTGCAAGATGTTTACCGAGTGCTTCGGCAATCTGACTTCTGCACGAATTATGAACACAAATAAAAGCAACTTTTGGTTTGTTTATCGAATTTTCACTCATTTTAAATTCTCCTCATCTGATTTATTTAATCTTTTCCATTGAACTTTTTTGAAACCAGCTTGTTGTATTATTTGCAATCTTGACGAGTATTAACATAATTGGCACCTCGGTCAAAACCCCTACAACTGTAGCCAATGCTGCCGGCGAATCCATTCCAAATAATGCAATTGCTACAGCCACTGCAAGCTCAAAGAAATTAGATGCGCCAATCATACCTGCTGGAGCTGCAATATCGTGTGGAAGTTTCAGTACTCTTGCTGCGATA
This sequence comes from Clostridia bacterium, assembly GCA_003246295.1. Classification (GTDB taxonomy): domain Bacteria; phylum Bacillota; class Clostridia; order Lachnospirales; family Lachnospiraceae; genus SZUA-378. The sequence goes on from QKAS01000032.1 coordinate 211,173, forward strand.
TAAGCAATAAAAAAGATCAAAAATGTCTGTATGGTCAATGGTACTGCAATTAATAAAATATGTAATGGACTATTTAAAATCACTTCGCCCTGGAATGAGAATAACAATATCAACATCAACAACAGTCCTACTATTGTTGCATTGTCAAACTTAGGCAGAAACTGTTTTTCAAAATATTCAATTCCCTTCTTTTTACTAATATGCATTCTCGTTAAAACACCTGCTGTTAATGGTACGACAACAAATAAAACAACTGATATTACCAATGTATCCCATGGAACAGATACTTTACTGACGCCAAGTAAAAACTTTACAATGGGCACAAATGCTACAAGAATAATCAGGTCATTGGTTGCGACCTGTACTACAGTATAAGCAGGGTTCCCTTTCGTTAGCTGACTCCACACAAAAACCATTGCTGTACATGGGGCGGCTCCTAGCAAAACAGCTCCAGCCAAATATTCTTTTCCAAGTTCTGCCGGGATCAGTCCTTTAAATACAACATAGAAAAAGAATGAAGCAATTGCAAACATCGTAAATGGTTTTATCAACCAGTTAACAACCCATGTAACATATAATCCCTTTGGATTTTTTCCTACATTCTTAACACTTTCAAAATTCACTTTCATCATCATGGGATAGATCATAACCCAGATCAGTATTGCAGTAGGTATCGACACATTAGCATATTCAAACTGACTGAAAAATGTTGGGATTGAAGGTATAAACTTTCCAATAAATACGCCTGCTATCATACAAAGTGCAACCCATACTGTCAAATATTTTTGGAAAAATCCAATCTCAAGTTTTGTACTATTTTTCATTTTTTTTCTCCTTAATTGTTTTACAAATACAATTATCCTGCGCAGATGAAATTATATTCCAATACTCTCTTATTTCATTGATTTGTTCTGTGTTATTGCTATATCGAATCCACTGCCCCTCTTTACGACTGTCTACCAATCCACAATCCGTTAATATCTTCATATGATAAGAAAGCGTTGGCTGAGTAATCTGAAATGACTCCAAAATATCACAGGCACATAATTCACCACAAGAAAGTAGTTCTAAGATTCTTAACCTTGTGTTGTCTCCTAACGCTTTAAAGATAGGTGCAAGCTCCATATCCCCTGCCATAATTTTGTTCTCCCTATGTTTGAATTAATAATTTATTAATATATAGATAATCATCTATATACAGTATATTATATTTCATATAGATATTTGTCAATATATTATATGTATATTTTATGTAAATTCATTTCAAATAATTGAAAAGAGGCCGTAATAATAATTCACTTTTACGACCTCTTTCGATAAATATTATGCACTTATTTTTGTAATAATTTTACAGCTTCATCAACTTTTAATACTTTTCCATAAGATACTACTTTTCCATCTACAACAAGTGCCGGTGTTGTCATAACACCATATGCCGCAATCACATTAAAATCCGTTACATGCTCAATTGCAGTGTCCATACCAAGTTGCTCTAAAGCTGATTTTACATTTTTTTCAAGTTCGTTACATTTCGCGCAGCCTGAACCTAGGACTTTTACTGATGCTTCAGTTACTCCATCTAATAAATTATCTGTTTCCTTTTCTTCTTTTTTCTTACCAAATCCAAATAATCCCATAATTTTACCCCTTTTTTCAATGTTTTAAATACTAATTAATTCTAATTCATCCAATATTTTCTTTGCATTTTCAAATCCATCACGATGAATCGTATAATGCATCCATTTACCCTGTCTGTTTGAATCTACAAACCCTGCTTCACATAGTATCTTCATATGATGGGACAAAGTCGACTGGCTGATGTTTAGATCCTCCAACAACTTGCAGGCACACTTTTCACCACTTTGTAAGATTTCAATGATTAATAAACGGTTGGGGTCGCATAATGCTTTAAACACATTCGCCTGATTCTCATATTTCATTGTTTTAACACCACCTCTATCTTATACAATTAAAAAGCTGAACGCATTAAAGAAATATCCTATTATAATAATTCCTAACGCAACAACTCCAACAAAAATTGCCAATAGCTTATTTTTAACAACTCTCTTTAGCATGATCATAGATGGTAAACTTAGCGCTGTAACACCCATCATAAAAGAAAGAATGGTTCCTACCCCCACTCCTTTTGCAAATAATGCTTCAGCAATCGGTAACGTTCCAAATATGTCGGCATACATAGGAATTCCTACTACTGTAGCAATCAGAACTGAAAATGGGTTGTTAACACCAAGAACTGTCTGTATAAAGGATTCCGGTATCCAGTTGTGAATTAATGCCCCAATGCCTACTCCAATCAAAATATAAAGAAAAACTTTTTTGACAGTCGCAGCAACCTGCTCTTTTGCATAGACCATTCGATCCTTTTTTGAAAGATTTGGTTCTTCAATGTCAACAGTTGCCCCCGAATTCACAAATTTTACAACATAATCTTCCATGCCTAATTTATCAATAATCGTTCCGCCAGCTACTGCAAGCACAAGCCCAACAATGACATATGTGAATGCAATTCTTGCTCCGAAAATACTCATTAATAATATTAATGCGCCAAGATCAACAAGCGGTGAAGAAATTAAAAACGAAAATGTAACACCTACCGGAAGACCTGCATTCGTAAAACCAATAAACAAAGGAATCGAAGAACAGCTGCAAAACGGGGTAACGGTTCCAAGCAATGCACTTAGAATATTTGCTTTAATTCCATGAAATCTTCCAAGAATTTTCTTTGTTCTTTCCGGTGGAAAATAACTTTGTATATAGGATATGATAAAGATCAGCACAGATAACAAAACCAGTATTTTTATTGTATCATATAGAAAAAACTGAATACTGCCTCCCATTCTGGAAGAAATATCAATTCCTACCTTACCTAGACCATCTCCTATTAATGCATTTAACCATTTCATACCAAGTATTTGGTTCTGAATAAAATCCCACACTTCTTTCATATTTAACACCATCCTAAAATCATTATATCGATATTTATCAATCTGTTGACATTATATGATTCATATCGATATTTGTCAATATGATGATTATTATTTTATATATTGAAATTTGTACCTTCAAATAAAATATGAATCCTTCCATACTCTGTTCGTCAAATTTTAGTAAAATCATTACCACCAGCTTAGCTGGTGGTTTGCTCTGCGGCTATAAGCCGCTGTTCCCTGCTTGCCTCTAAAGAGGCTCTGAAAAGTTCGCCTTCCGCACTGCGGTCACGGGCTGGCTCTAAAGAGCCTTTTTTATTTGCCTTTTTCTACCAGCTCACCCGTGAACGGGTCGATATATTCTTTTAATGACATTTGATCGTATTCTAAATCTTCCTGTAATTGGCTCCTTATGTACTCTTCGATTTTCTTTGCATTTTTTCCTACTGTATCTACAAAATATCCTCTGCACAAAAAATGCCGGTTTCCGTATTTGTACTTCAGGTTTGCATGCCTTTCAAATATCATTAGCGAACTTTTTCCTTTTAAATATCCCATCACTTCCGAAACACTGTATTTAGGCGGAATTCTTATGAACATATGTATGTGATCTGGGCAGGCCTCTGCTTCAATGATTTCTATACCTTTTCTCTTACATAGTTCACTTAATATTCTTCCTATATCTGCTCGGATCTGCTTATAAATAACCTTTCTTCTGTATTTTGGCGCAAAGACAATATGATACTTACATTCCCATCTTGTGTGTGCTAAACTGTTTTTATCCACTGGATACCTCCTAACTTTAATCTATGCGGTTGGCGAACCTGCATTTATTATAACTTAGGAGGTTTTTACTTGAAGCTAAAGCTATTTGGGAACTCACCTGCATAGCAGGTGGTTTATTGTAATTGCGAATACAACAAAAAAAGATCGTAAAAGTTTTTACCTTTACGATCTTCCTATATACTACGATTACTTGAACTTACATTCCCATCTGTTTTGCTACTTCTTCAGCAAAGTTTTCTTCTTTTTTCTCAAGACCTTCGCCTGTTTCGAAGCGGATAAATCTCTTAACTGTAAGAGTAGTTCCTTCAGCTTTTGCTACGTTTTCAAGATATTTTTCTACTGTGAGATCTCCATCTTTTACATAGATCTGGCTTAAGAGACAAACTTCTTTTAATTCTTTATTTAAACGTCCAATAATCATTTTCTCAATGATATTTTCAGGTTTTTCTGGATTTTCAAGTTTTGCCTGTGCAAGAAGAATTTCTTTTTCATGTTCTTTGTATTCTTCGCTAACTTCTGCCTGTGAGACATATTTTGGAGAAAGTGCGGCTACCTGCATAGCAACATTTACTAAAGCTTCTTTCACTGCATCATTTACTACAGCTGTTTCTGCTTCAACAAGAACACCAATTCTTCCGCCACCGTGAAGGTAAGAAACTACACATCCATTTTCAGCAACGATTTTTTCAAATCTTCTGATTGAAAGGTTCTCTCCAATGATTGCAACTTTTTCTGTAAGCGCTTCTTTTACAGTTTTTGCAGCATCAAGATTCCATGCTTCATTCATAAATGCTTCCATATCTGTTGACTGGGAAGCAACTGCCTGCTGTGCTACAGCATCAACATATGACTGGAAGTCTTCATTTTTTGCAACAAAGTCTGTTTCAGAGTTTACTTCAACAACTGCTGCTACTTTATCTTCTTTTACAACGACTCTGACAAGACCTTCTGCTGCGATTCTTCCAGCTTTTTTCTCTGCCTTTGCCTGTCCATTTTTTCTTAAGTATTCTACTGCTTCGTCCATATCTCCGTTTGTTTCATTCAGAGCTTTCTTGCAGTCCATCATTCCTGCTCCGGTCATATCTCTTAAATCTTTTACCATTGCTGCTGTAATTGCCATACTTGTTCCTCCTTATTTGATAAGCAAAGGGACGGTATAATCATCGTCCCTTTGCAATTTTTATTATTCTTCTACTGTATCAACTTCAGCTGTTTCTTCTACTTCAACAGCTTCACCCTGGTTTACTTCGATAATACCATCTGCCATTTTTGCAACGATCAGTTTTACTGCTCTGATTGCATCATCATTTCCTGGAATTACATAATCAAGTTCTTCAGGATCACAGTTTGTATCAGCAATACCAACTAATGGAATTCCAAGTGTATGTGCTTCCTGAATACAGATTCTTTCTTTTTTAGGATCAACAACAAAAATCATGTCAGGTATCTTTTTCATTTCTTTGATTCCGCCGAGATTTTTTTCAAGCTTTTCCCATTCTTTTTTAAGCTGAATAACTTCTTTTTTAGGGAGTACATCGAATGTACCATCTTTTGACATGGTTTCGATTGCTTTTAATCTTGCAACTCTGCTCTTAATTGTTTTGAAGTTTGTAAGCATTCCGCCTAACCATCTTTCGTTTACATAGAACATTCCACAACGTTCAGCTTCTACCTTAACAGCATCCTGAGCCTGTTTTTTTGTTCCAACAAAAAGAATCGTTCCACCTGCTGCTGCCATATCACAAACTGCTTTATATGCTTCATCTACTTTACCAACAGTCTTCTGAAGATCGATAATGTAGATTCCGTTTCTTTCTGTGAAGATGTAAGGAGCCATTTTAGGGTTCCATCTTCTGGTCTGGTGTCCAAAGTGTACACCTGCTTCTAATAATTGTTTCATTGAAATAACGCTCATCGTATTTCCTCCATTTGGTTTTTTCTTCCGTATATTTTCCCGGACATTGCCTTCTGTACGCTACTCAGATCGTTCTGGGCACCTTCGTACAATGAATATACGTGTTTTTTTGCAACGTTGATATTATAACATAGGAAAACTCCTCTTGCAAGGAGTTTTCCTATGTTTTCAAACTTTTTATTTTGTATTAAAAATGTTCTAATATGACTACTTACTTAGAAGTAATAATCTTTGCAATTGTTTCATAGTCAGCACCTATTGGCACTTCGTGCTTTCCTACAATGATTTTTTTGTCATACCCCTGATTGCATAAATATTGATCATATTCCTTTGCAGAAGTTATAAGACCTGCAGCTTCAAGTTTTTTACTAATTGAAACAGAACTTTCTCCTCCAACAACTTCAATCATAACCGGAGCCGCTGTTTCTTCTTGTATCGGCAATTCTTCAATTGTCTCTTCCTTCATTGTTTCTTCATCAGGCTGTATTTCTTCTTGTGTATCTTGCACTTCTTTTGTTACTTGTACTTCTTCTGTTTCTTGTGCTTCGTTTGTTTCTTGCACTTCTTTTAGTTCTTGCGTTTCTTCACTTTTATTTTTTTGCTCATCCTGTACATCTTCAGCTACCTCAGATAACAAACTTTCTTCCACCATTCCTAGTTCTTTGGCTTTTTCCTTAATTTGCTCCTCTGTCATGGAATTGTTTTGCCCACCTAATGCAATTCCCATGATAATAGCTGTTACAAGGATGCCGGTTCCGACTCCACGTAAATAATAACGTAACTTCATATCATCGATACCCTTTCCCGTCATTGTATTCCTTGAAACAGGTCGATTACAAGTTTTACTTCTCCGACACCAAGCCCAAGTTCTTTTGCAATTGCAACTTTACTTAATCCCTGCCTATATAATGAGAGGATTTTCTCATTGCTATTGTTATTATATTCATTTTCTTTAACTTCGTCTTGTATTGTTTCTTGATTCTTTGAGATGGTAAACAAATCAGTATTCGAACTTGATAATTTTATTTCATTCGAATCTTCGATATCTGGTAGCACATTCTCCTGATTCCTGGTATCTGCTTCTGTCTGATGTTCCTTAACTGTTTTATTAACATACCTTGCTGTGCTATTAATTTCTCTTTGTTTATCATTTAGCATGTCATATAAGAATATTGTTTCTTTATGATTTGTATTGATCTGTTCCAGCACGGTATCTGAAAACTCGCTTACAGCCATTATCTTTTCATTCGAAATACGTTCTAGTGCTCTTTCAGATTTCTCAACAGCATAAGTTAATGTTTCGTCTAACTCATCCTGTAACTTCATCTTTGCACTTTCAATTTCTTTGTCTAATGCCTGTCTTACATTTTCTGTGTTCACTGTTACATCTGATATATGTTTCTTGTCTTTATCAGGAATTAAAAAGCTGAGCACAAAAACAATCGCTCCAATCACCAATAAAACAATTTCCATTATATTCATAGTTTGTGCTCCTAAATTTTAATGTCAAAATGACTCTGCCCTTTGATCAGAACTTTACCTTCATCATCCTTTTTCTTCTTTTGCTTTTTTTTCTGCCCATTTTTATCATACTCGCCATTTCCTTTTTCTTTTGCATCATAACGATACTCATTGTTTTCAGTATCATCAGCATGCTGAATCTGTGATGACTTATTGTTGATTTCTTTATGAAATTGATTTTGAAAGTTGTTCTGATCAATCTGGGCTTTCTGATCTTCATGCTGTTTGATTGTTGTAACGTCCTGTGTCCTGGAAATAACCCCATTGAGTTCGATTGGTCCTATTGCCATTTTATCACTCCTTATAAAGACGTCATTTTTACTTCGCCCTGGCTTTTATAAAATCTGCAATACTTAACAGTATCTTTCACAGTTAATGCTGCATCAGCGATTGCTATCTTTGTACCGCCATAGACTTCTCCCGAAACAGTGACCTGTGCAACAGCACCTGTTTCAAGCATTCCCTGTAATTCAATCAGTTCAGAATTTACTACTTCCAGTCTTTCAGTTTTTTGTTTTGCAGCAACTGCAAGTGTCTGGACATATTTCAGTCTGTCTGGCGGTAATTTCTCTCCAGCGGATATTTTTTGCATAGCAGCTGTAGTAATTGGCTGTATCTGCTGCAGTGTTTTATTAATTTCAACTGCTTCTTTCTGAAGTTCCTGAAATCGCTTCTTAAGTGAAGGGTTTACACCTACTTCAACAATCGTATCTGCGCCCATAGATGAACCAAGATTTTTTACGTTAACCGAATTGGTTGCTGAAACATAGCCACCAGTAATAAATCCCTTTTTACTCAGGACATTCACTTCTGTTCTGGCAAGTACTCTGCTATGCAAAATTGCTTCAGTCTCTACATAACCGCCGGATTCAACTGTTGCATTTTCAATAAACTTTGAAATAACATTGCCACCGGCCTTTAGCGTACCCCTTCCCATTCCATTCATTCCTCTTGCGATAATAATATCACCACCCGCTTCAATATATGCTCCTTCTACAACCCCACGGATTTCAACATTTCCATCTGCTTTTACAGAAAAATTGGAACACACATTTCCAGAAACAACAATTGTGCCAGCATATTCTATATTACCAGTTGAGTTATCAACGTTTTCTACCTGATAAATATTTGATACAAATACCTTCCCATCAACAAGACAGACATGTCCGTCCACTTTTGCAGTCAATATCGTTCTGTCTTCAGATAAGGCAATATTATTGCTAAATTGTAGATTTGCTCTTTTTACATCACGGGGTCTGATTGGATTTCCCATGATATTGATTCCGCTTTCGCCCGCATCTTCTTTAAATAGTCTTGCAACAATATCTCCTGCTTTGCAATGATTCAGAGTATTCAGGTTAAAAAAGTCAACACTGCCATCATCATTTAATGTGGGTCTTGCTTTCAGATCTGTATTAAAATAATACTCGATCACTGCGTCGCTTCCCTGTCTGGCTTCTCTCCCTCGTGCTAAAACAATATCAGTACAATACTGTCTGTTTTTAAAAAACGCTTCAATTGCGTCCTGTTCAATTCCAAAGTTAATATTCTGGTGTTTTAAATCGTTTAAAATTTCCTCTCTGGTCATAAGACTTCCGCCATTGGATGGCGGATAGAATCTTGCTGTTGCAGTCATCAAGTCATTGGATGCCGTCAACAGAAACATTTCATTCTCAGGAAATCCTGGTGTTGCGTTGATCTGTACTCTCTTTACTTCATTACATTCCTTTAAAGCACTATAAATTTGCGTGATTTCAAATTTAATGCCTTTAAACTGTAAATATGATGCCACTTCATTGATATCAATGGGCATTCCGCCATCCGTTGGTGGATATAATATTAGTTCTGTCCCGTGCTCGCTTATTTGTAACTGAAAATACCCATTCATTCCCATCCTCCATACGCTACGATAAATAGTTCATTAGATTTGTGCAAATATCCCCATATAATCCCCTAATTTTTTCTTCATTTTAAGTAGCCCTTTGGTATGAAGCTGTGAAACTCTTGATTCAGAAACATCAAGTATATTTGAAATTTCTTTTAATGTGAGTTCCTCATAATAATATAATGCAATTACTTTTCTCTCTTTTTCGGTAAGTGTTTCCAGCGCCTCAGAAATTTTCTTCTTTAGCTCCTCATTCTCCATATGTTCTTCCGGTGCTTCAAATTTTGCCGGACTCGTCTTATCATTTGGAATTTCGCTACCCTGTTCAAGATATTCATTTAAAGATACGACATTCGTGATCTTCATCTGTGATTGCCATTCGAAATATTCTTCGTCCTCGATGCCAAGCTTTTTCGCAATTTCTTCGTCCGTTGCCGCTCTGCCTGATTCTGATTCAATTTCTTTCATAGCAGTGTCAATTTTTTTCTGTTTTTGTCTGAGTGTTCTCGGAATCCAGTCCATTTTTCTAATCTGATCAAGAATTGCACCCCTGATTCTGAGACTGGCATATGTTTCAAACTTTACCTCTTTCGATGCATCAAATTTATCAATCGCATCAATCAAGCCAAAGATCCCATAGCTGACCAAATCTTCATACTCAACATTATATCCAAGATACATGCTAAGCCTTCCGGCAACCAGTTTGACGAGCGGTGCATATTCAAGTATGATCTTTTCTCTGGCTTCCGCCGATTTTGTTCTCGAATACTCATCCCATAACTTCTTTTTTCCCGCATCATCCATATAGCTCATCTCCCGAAGATATTTCGATTTCACAGAAATTTAATTCTGTTTATTCTTCTACTGTTGTTTCTTCTTCTTTTAATTCTTTTTCAATCACTTCTCCTTCTTTTGAATGCATCTGCTCATTTCTTTTTTCAAAAGAATCCATCATGAATTTAATTAAAAGACCAATCATATAGAAAACAAGTAGTACACCCAGTAAAATGATTAACATGTCTTTTGTACTATATTTCATAAAAAACATGATCAGGCTTGAAAGCAGGCCTGCCAAAAGCATTATAAATGGCGGTATCAGATTACGTTTCATTAAATAACCGATTCCTCTTTTCCAACTGCTTTAATCACATAATTTCCTGTCTCTGGGAAAAAAACAACTGTTCTACCATAATTCAGACCGGTATCCTGTGCTAAAAGCGGTATATTTAACTGTTTCAGTTTATCTTTACATGCTTCTGCATTTCGTTCCCCGACTCTGACAAGATCTGATTTATTCTGAAATGCAAACATTTGTGCGCCACCAGCAATTTTTGCCACCAGACGCTGTTTTGAGGCTCCCTTTAAAATCAGGAGCCTTATTAATTCATCTATCCCTGTATCAGCAAATTTATACAGATTTGTATTATTTTTTATCTGTGTACTATCTGGAAGCATGATATGCGCCAGACCCCCGATTTTAGTAATTGGATCTCTGATTGCAATACCAATACAGGAGCCAAGTCCTAGTGTTGTCAAAGCATCTGGTGCAGCACATACTTTTAAATCTGCCATTCCTACTTTTATTATCTCGCCCATATTTTCCCTTACTGTTACAATAATTCTACATTCCAAGTGAGTTCAGGATTTTGTCATATGATTCCATATCAGGAATCAGAATGAAATACCCATCAAGTTCTATTTCATCTGTGAATTGGGTCTGAATTAGAAGAAGTTTATCTCCTAATGTCCCAAACTCTATTGCAGGAACACTTAGGATAGCCCCTGCCATATCAATACTCAGGTCGGGTACCGATGGATAAATCGTCAGTCCAGTCAGCGTTGATAATGAATTCAGATAAGCGCCAGTAATAATGTTTCCAATTTCTTTTAATGCTGACATCTCCATTTCTGTAAATTCTTCACCTTCACACTGCATTCCCATCAATTTTGCTACGAGATTTCTTGCGGAGTGATACTCTAACAAGAACATAATGCTTCCTCTGATATCCCCTTCTACCAGAAGATAGATTCCAGCCATGACCTGTTCTTCACCACCCATTAATATACCAACTTCAGAAAAGCTGAGAAGTTTAACCTGTGGTACTTTCATGTCTACTTTACACTGAAGCATTTGCGCAAGTGCTGTCGTTGCATTTCCAGCCCCAATATTCCCGATTTCTTTCAGAACATCATAATACGTCTGTGACATTTCGTTAAGATTAAATTTTGACATCCTAAGCCCTTTCCGAAAAATTACTGCAGGGTCACATCTATGCGTCAGCTAATACAGCATTCAGATCCAGTAGTGAAACAAGTGCCCCTTCAACTTTTCCAACTGCATATACAAAGATTCTCTTTTCATCTTTATCATATGACATTTTTTCAATCTGTTCTTTTTCCAGTGTGACTACTTCTTTTACTTCATCTACAATAATACCAATTCCTTCGTGCTGTTCAATTTTTATAATTATTATTCTTGTTGCTTTTGTAATAACATCTGGTTCCATTCCCATTTTAAGTCTTAAACTCATGACCGGAATGATTTCACCTCTTAAATTGATAACACCTTTAAAATAATCAGGTACTTTGGGTACACGAGTGATATTCTGCATGCGGACAATATTGTCAATATGCTGGATGTCGATACCAAATTGTTCCTGTCCTATTTTGATTACAATAAACTGTGCATTATCTGTAACACTTTTTATTTCATCCATGGTTCTTCCTCCTATTGTCCCAGCCTAGAATAATGAATTTGCATCAAGAATTAATGCAACTTCACCGTCTCCGAGTATGGTTGCTCCACTGATTTTTTTACACTTATTGATATATTTACCCAGTGATTTGATAACAATTTCCTGCTGTCCCATTAATTCGTCTACTACAATACCAGCGAATTTTTCGCCTTTTTTTACGATAACAACGATCATATTCTCTTCAGGGTTTTTATCTGATTCAATGTCAAGAACATCACTGAGACGTACAATCGGAATTACATTTCCCCTTAAGTTAATTACTTCTTTTGATTGTACCTGTTTAATATCTTCTGGTCTGATATCTTCTATCGTCTGGATGGAGCCAAGTGAAATTGCATACTTTTCATTACCAACAACCACCATCAGTGCCTGAATGATTGCAAGTGTTAATGGAAGTCTGATTACAAATGTACTTCCAACTCCGAGTTTTGATTTTACTTCTACTTCACCGCTTAATGCTTCAATTTTTGACCGTACAACATCTAATCCCACGCCTCTTCCTGAAACGTCAGATACCACTTTTGCAGTCGAAAAACTAGGCAGGAATAACAAATCGATGATATCTTTATCTGTCATATTTTCAGCCTGATCCGTTGTGATGGTACCTCTTTCAATTGCCTTTTGTTTTACAGCTTCTACGTCAATACCATTACCGTCATCTCTAACTTCAATTATAACATTGTTACCATCCTGATATGCATCCAGGAAGATGGAACCAACTTCATTCTTTCCTCGTGCTCTTCTGACTTCAGCAGTTTCAAGTCCATGGTCTGCTGAATTTCTAAGCAAATGCATTAATGGATCTCCAATTTCATCCACTACTGTTCTGTCAAGTTCTGTTTCTTCACCTGACATATATAATTCCATTTTTTTATTCAGATTTTTAGAAAGATCTCGAATCATTCTTGGAAATTTATTTACTACACTCTCGATTGGGACCATTCGAACCTTCATGACTGATTCGTGAAGATTTGTGGTTACACTCTCAAGGTATTCAATCTGTTCATTAAATGCTGTATTTGTTGTATCTTCAACAGCAGATGCAGAAACAAGTGAATTTTTTGCAATAATAAGTTCACTAACAAGATTCATTAAAACATCAAGCTTTTCAATGTCAACTCTGACAGTTCTGTTTACAACCGGTTTGGCAGGTGTCTGTTTCTTATCTTTTGGCGCTGTTGCAGACTTGGAAGGAACAGATCCTTCAGAAACTGCAACTGCTGTCTGACTTATCTGTACTACATCTTCACTTTCATTTGTCTGGTTTTCTTCTGCATTGCCTTCAGGAATATCCATAACACCACCTTCAGCCTGTGCAATTTCTGAAACATTTTTAACTGCTTTTAAAATTTCATCTAAAGCAACTTTTGTGACATAAACCAAAGTGAATTCCTGTTCAAATTTTTCATCTTCAATATCCTGGACAGAAGGATTGGATACAATGATTTCTCCATGTTCTTCAAGTGCTTTAAAAACCAGAAATGCTCTTGCCGCTTTCAATATACAGGATTCTTGAATTTTTACAGTAATTCCGTAAATATGATTCCCTTTTTCCTTTGCTGCTTTTAATACGACTTTCTCAGAACTTCCAAGATTTAATTCATTCCATCTCATCGTAGCAGTGCTATCAGAAACAGTTGTTGCTTCTGTAATTGGTTCTGCCTTAACAGTTTCTTCCGCTTGATCATTTCCTTTGTTGTTTAAAATGTCATTTAAAAGCTTAATGATAGGTGCATTATCATTAGTGCCTTCATCAGATGTTTCCTGGATAGAAGAAACATATCCTTCCAGGGCATCAAGACACTGAAAGAGAATATCAATCATGTTTGCTCTGACTTTGATCGCTCCAGTTCTGACTTCTGAGAACACATTCTCCATGTCATGCGTAAGATTCTGCATTCTCTTATATCCCATAGTACCAGCCATTCCTTTTAAAGAATGTGCTGCTCGGAATATCTCATTCACAGTATCCATGTTTTCGGAATCTTGTTCCAGTTCAAGGATCTGTGTATTTAAATTTTGAAGATGTTCTTTTGATTCATCAAGAAAGATCTCTAAATATTGGCTAACGTCCATATTATTTTACCCCCACATTCAATATGATTTCCTGTGCGATGCGCTCAATAGGAACAATCTGGTCTGCCAGTCCGGCATCAACAACACTTCGCGGCATGCCGTAAACAGCGCAGGTGCTATGTTCCTGAGCAATTACATGTGTCTTCTTTTCTGTCTTCAGATTAATAATTCCCTTTGTTCCATCCGACCCCATTCCTGTCAGCACTACACAAACAACTTCATCCAGATCCGAATTCATAAATGACTCATACATATAGTTTGCACAAGGTTTTACTCCCTCTCTGGAAGGCTCATCGGAATAATGAATCTTAAGTTTTGAACCATTTGATACGACATTCATATGTCGACCACCTCTTGCCAGATAGACCCAGCCAGCTTCTACAATGTCACCTTCTTCAGCTTCTTTTACATTGATTTCGCTTAATGAATTCAATCTGTCTGCAAACGACTTTGTAAATCCAACCGGCATATGCTGTACAATAAGTACTGGAACTTTAAGATTTTTCGGAAGTTTAGGTATGACCTGCTGTAACGCCTTCGGTCCTCCTGTAGAACTTGCAATAGCAACCGCTTTTTTCCCTGTAAAATCTTTCTTATGTTTGGAAACAAACTCCATAATCTTTGGAGCTGTGTCTTCCTGTTTTACAGGTTTTTTAATATTATAATTCTTTAATTCGGTATTGGCTGCTGCATCGAGGATTTCTAAAAACTTTGTTTGAAAACGTTCACTTCTAAGTTCGAGTGTGTTATATGGCTTATGTATGAAATCCAGAGCACCAAGTTCAAGTGCATCAATAACCACTTGTGCTCCATCAACTGTATCAGTACTCGCCATAACAACATTTGCAGGAATATTTTTTTCCTGAAGTTCTTTTAACAATTCTAAGCCAGTCATCTTTGGCATGTTAATGTCGAGAACTACAACATCATATCGGTTATTGCTGATCTTCTCCAGACCTTCCAGACCATTAACTGCAAAATCAACCACTTCGAATCTGTTATCTGCGTTTATTATATCACACAGTACTCTTCTCATAAGTGCAGAGTCATCGACAACCAATATTTTTTTCTTCATACACATCATCCCTTTTCCCGTTTGCGATTTTTTCTTTCCTCTTCAAATATAAATTTTATGACTTCTTCTCTTTCGTCTCTACCCATACCAATGTACTGAATTCTATGTTCATACAAACCTTGTCTTTCTTCAATGATCTTAATTTGTAAAACAAGACCTACAACCTTGAATTGTTTTGGCTTTTCATTCACCGGAATCATAAAATCGCACAAAACCATACTGTCTGCTTCATAAAGTTTTTCTGAAACAAATCGAATTCCACCACCACTAATATCAACAATCATGCCTTTTTGATAAGGTAAATCACTCCTTAATTTAAGATTTTTATTATCCAGTGATTGTTTCTCATCCTCTTCCAGCTTTCTGGTTCCCATTTCTATTGCACAATTAAAACGGTAGAATTCTCTTCTTTGAAACTTACTTAAACTTCCGGTTACTTCCATATTTAACAAGTATATATTATTTTCTTTTGATCTGTCTAAAATTCTGGCTGTACAGTGATATAACCCAGTAGCAGTATAAAAGTAAACATCATACTCTTTATCCATTGGAAGCAAAATCAGTTTCGCTTTCTCAATTGGTATTAAAATTTGAAAACTATCATCTGAAATTATTTCATAAATCTGGCTTACATATGTTTTTTTGTCTGTGCTGCTTTGGTCTGACAGGCTATTCGATATAATCTTTAATTCAACTTTTTCACCAGGCAATACATATTTTGTCAGCATATACTTTATCCTTTCTGTTTTCCTGCAATGATATGAGAGAAAAATGCTGCCATCCCTCTTTTTCTGACTGCTTTGCTCGTTTCAACATCACATAGTTTTGCAGCAATCTCTTCAAATGCAAGAGATGATTTCGCGTTCTCATTTTGTATTGATATTGGTACCTGTTGCATAACTGCCCTGGATAGTTGTTGATCCTGAGGAATCGATCCCAAATAGCTGATCTGAAGTTTCAGATACCTTGCAACTACAGAATTTAATTTGTGGAACAAAGTCTGTCCTTCTTCTTTTGAATCTACTCTGTTTGCAATCACTTTAATTTGTGACATCTCAGGCATAAAGCGGGGATGTCTGTTCAGCGCTTTTAATAGGGAGTAGGAGTCTGTTATTGAAGTTGGTTCAGGCGTCGTAACGACTAATATTTCACCGCTTGCCACAAGAAATTCCAATACTGCATCCGAGATACCTGCACCTGTATCAATAATAACAACATCTGCAATTGCATCCAGCTCCGCAAGATTCTGAATAATATAAGTCAGATAATCCCTGCTGAGATTAGATAGCCCAACTATACCTGAGCCACCTGATATGAATCCTACTTCTGCAGGTCCCCATGTGATGATATCCTTAATATTTTTTCCTTGATAAATTAAATCAGCCAGATTATGTTTTGGTACTGTACCAAACATAATCTCAATATTGGCAAGTCCAAAATCTGCATCCAGAATAATAACCCTTAATCCCAGTCTTCTCATCTGGATTGCAAGATTAATAGATGCATTTGATTTTCCCACACCACCTTTGCCGCTTGTTACTGTAATAATTCTGGCGAGTGGTCTGTTTGACTGTTGATTCATTTTAATAATATTACGTAATTGTTCTGCCTGATCCATGTAACAGGTCTCCTATCATGCTTCTATCTCTTACCGCCTAAAAGAAGTTTCACGGTATTCTGCGGGTTAAAGGTTTCAATATCTTCCGGCACATTTTGCCCCGAAGTTACATAAGACAGCGAAGCGCCTGTATGAAGCTTTAAATTCAGAAGATTTCCTAATGTTTCTGTTTCATCCAGTTTCGTAAATATCAATTTATATTCCGATAGTTTATGATATGCATCAGCTATATTAACAAGATCACGATATTTTGTTGTTGCACTTAACACGAGATACACTTCTTTTTCAATGTCGTCTCCCAAGCATTCTAAAAATTCCTGCATTGTTTCTTTTTGTATTTCATTATGATGCGAGTGACCTGTCGTATCAACAAAAATAAATTCATAGGAAGAAAAATCATGTATTGCGTTCCGTGCCTCTTCCGGCGAATAAATGACTCGAAACGGAACATCCAGTATCCCTGCATAAGTTCTTAGCTGTTCTGCGGCCGCAATTCGATAGGTATCTGCTGTCAGTAATGCAATTTTATTGTTTTTTTCCACTTTAAATTTCGATGCAATCTTTGCAATCGTTGTTGTTTTACCAACTCCCGTAGGTCCTACAAAAAATATTACTTTTGGTCCTTTTTCAGCTGCCTGTATTCCTTCAGGTTTTCCAAATTTAAGAATCATTTTCTGATAAATATTCGATAATATATAATCAATTGGCATATTGGGTTTATGACTTTTTCCAAATTCTTCTATAATTTGATTTGCAAATTTTTCATTCACTTCATTATCAATTAAAGTATTATAAAGAAGTTGTGTAAATATAAAGGTTTCGTCATTATCCTGCTGTTTTGTATCATCTTGCGTTTTATTCTCTTCTAATCTGTATTCTTCTGTATTATTCTCTTCTCTTCTAATAAGTTGTTTTTCAAGCAATGTTTGCAGGCTATCAATTTTTGTTTCCAGATTTTTTTCGCTTTTATCCTGGATATCATTTTTTGTATGAATAGGATCAATTTTTTGTTCCCGCGTTTCTTTCCCTGTATCAGTCTTTAGAGTACCTGGCTGCATCTGGCTATACTTGTCTTTTTCATCTTCCAGTGCTACCGTCACTTCAAAGATCTGTTTTTTTAATAATGAAAACAGGCCTTTGGGTTTCACTTTTTTCACATTCATGATTACGACATTATTGCCTAATTCCTTTTTTGCATCAGCAATCGCACTCTCTTCTGTTTTTCCTTGAAATTTTTTAATAATCATTATGCGGTCACCATCCCAACAGATTGTAATTCAACATTGGATTCAATTTCGTTATATGAAATAATAATTAGATCTTTAAAATAATCACTTGTTAATTTTTTAAAATACATTCTTACAATCGGCGAAGTAATCACGATTGGATTTTTACCAAGGTTCTCAAGCTTTTTCATCTCTTTTTCGACGGAAGACATAATAGCCTTTGTCTTTTCAGGATCTAATGTAAGATAAGCGCCTTGCTCAGTCTGTTTTACGCTGCCCATAATTTCCTGTTCAATTTTGGGATCCAGTGTCACAACACTTGTCGTTTCATTTGCAGGAAAAAACTTTCCTGATATTGCTCGTTTTAAACTCTGTCTTGCATACTCTGTCAATATATCTGTATCTCTTGTCGTAGGTGCATAATCTGCAAGTGTTTCAAATATTGTCAGCAGATCTCTAATAGAAATTCCTTCTCTAAGCAGATTTTGTAATACTTTTTGAATTTCTCCAAGGCCTAATAGTTTTGGTATTAATTCCTCTACCAAAGACGGATTACTTTCTTTTAGATTATTTACAAGATTCTGAACATCCTGTCTTGTGAGTAACTCAGAAATATACTGTCTAATAATTTCAGTTAAATGTGTTGCAATAATCGATGGTGGATCAACGACTGTGTACCCCATACTTTCTGCTCTTTCTCGCTGCCCTTCTGTAATCCAAATGGCAGGAAGATGGAATGAAGGTTCAAAAGTTGGTATTCCAGTAATCTCTTCTTCTACATAACCTGGATTCATTGCCATGTAGTGGTCAAAGAGAATTTCACCTTCACTAATCTGAATCCCTTTTATTTTAATAATATACTGATTTGGATTCAACTGTATATTATCTCTTAATCGGATAATAGGAACTACAGTACCAAGTTCCAATGCAATCTGCCTTCTAATCATTACCACTCTGTCAAGAAGGTCACCGCCTTGATTCACGTCGGCCAATGGGATAATACCATATCCAAATTCCAACTCAATCGGGTCTACTTGAAGTAGTGATGTGACATTTTCTGGCTGTCTGATTTCTGAAGCAGCAACTTCGTCTGCATCTACTTCCTGTTCAATTCTTGAGGTTTCTATGGTTCCGGAAATCATTCTTCCACTAATAATAAAAACTACACCAAGTGTCAGAAAAATTATATTACTAAGTGGCGTTAATATCCCAAGCGAGATCACGGTGGCCCCAACCATATACATAACACGAGGAACTCCAAAAAGCTGTGTAATCAATACACTTCCAAAATCTGCTTCTTTTGAACCCTTAGTAACCAGAATACCTGTTGCAAGCGATATCAGAAGCGAAGGAATCTGGCTGACAAGACCATCACCAATTGTTAATATTGTGTACTTATCAAGCGCATCTCCGATTTCAAGTCCACCCCGAAGCATACCCATGCTGATACCGCCAATAATATTTACTGCTGTTATGATAAGGCCTGCCATCGCATCCCCCTTAACATATTTTACAGCACCATCCATAGAACCAAAAAAACTTGCTTCTTCCTGAATTTTTTCTCTTCTTCTTTTTGCTTCTGCATCATTAATTGCACCAGTATTTAAATCGGCATCAATTGCCATCTGTTTACCAGGCATTGCATCCAAAGTAAAACGGGCCGTTACTTCAGCAACTCGTTCAGAACCTTTATTGATAACCATAAACTGAATGATAATCAGAATAATAAAAATAATAACACCAATAATAAGATCTCCGCCACCAACAAATTCACCGAATACGGTAACAACATTCCCTGGTTCTCCTGTTTGTAAAATCAATTTTGTAGATGAAATATTCAATGCTATCCTAAAAATTGTTGTAAAAAGTAAAATTGTAGGATAAAAAGACATATCCAGAACTTCTTTTGCAAACATCGTTCCAAAAAGAATTGCAAACGCAATTGAAATATTAACGGCAAGGAAAATATCAAGTAATATAGATGGAATCGGAACAATCAGCATAATAAAAGCAGCCAGTACATACATTGCAACTGCAAGATTCCCAAAGTTCGTCCAAACTGCTTTTTTCATGTCTCGTTCTCCTTTCTCTACATATTATATCTCTTTTTTTGCTTTCTCTGTTATGCTTTTCCTTGTATGTGATATACCATAGCAAGAATTTCTGCCACTGCCTGATATAGCTCAGGCGGAACCATCTCACCAATTTCTACGTTTGCATATAACATACGTGCCAATGGTTTATTCTCAACAATTTCTATTTTATGTTCTTTTGCTACTTCCTTAATTTTCTGTGCCAGAAAATCCTCACCTTTTGCAATTACCACCGGGGCTTCATACTCATCTGGTGCATACTTAATTGCAACGGCATAATGTGTAGGATTTGTAATAACAACATCCGCTTGTGGCAGATTGAGCATCATTCTTCTTCTGGATGCTTCCCTCATTCTTTGTCTAATCTTACCTTTGATCTGTGGATCTCCTTCTGCATTCTTATATTCATCTTTCACTTCCTGCTTTGTCATTTTCATATCTTCTTTAAATTTCCATTTTTGATATGCGAAATCAGCAAGTCCAATGATTAGATAAATTAGAGCTATTTTAAGTCCAAGGCTAATTGTAATATCACCAATTAAAAAAATGGCCTGATTTAAAGACATATCATACAAAAGAAAGATTACTTCCCATTGGTCTTCCAGTGTTGTATAGGTAATATATAAAATAAGAGTAATCTTTACAGCTGACAGTAATAATTCTTTCAGCGACTGTGCAGATATAATCTTTTTCAAGCCTTTCAGAGGATTCATTTTACTGAATTTAGGTTGTAATGGTTTTGTGGTAAATTTCCATTTAACCTGAATGTAATCCCCAACAAATGCAACTATGGATCCAATAATAAAAATTGGCAATAAAATTATTATGATTCTCAACATTGCATTCCCAACAAGATGCAGTATTTCCTTTTCAGGAATTCTGCCCTGATACATTTTCACCATTTCTGGTATCCAATTATAAATGCCTTCAAAAACGCCTAAAAGACTGGTTCCGATAGAACCAATCCATATTTTCAACACTAGGAACAGGGAAATCAGCCCAAGTGCATTTCCTATTTCTTTACTTTTTGCGACTTGACCTTCTTTTCTGGCATCAGTAAGTTTCTTATCTGTAGCTGGTTCTGTTTTCTCACCACCGGGTCCGTCTTTTGCAAAAAACTGAAGATTATATTTTAAAATCACATTATTGCCTCCACAAAAGCCACCATCATTTTTTTCATTTCTGTAAAAATAAAGTCTGATGCTCCTGGCAGCATCCATGCGGTTAAAAAGAGCACCATAGTTCCCATTAAAATCTTAATTTGTATTCCTACTGAAAACATATTTAACTGAGGTGCTACTTTTGCTAAAATTCCCAGTATTGCATTCAGCAGGAGCATAGAAGCAAATACCGGAAGAAAGATACGAAAACTAATGATAACATAATCACTCATAAACTCAATTAATGCAGTCACTATCCTGTCATAACGAAATGTAGCACCCCCTATTGGTATTAGAGAAAAAGTCTCTACAAGTGCCTTTAAAATAAATTGGTACATTCCGCTGATCACTAACATAAGCAAAAGTGCCTGCTGATAAAGCTGTCCTGAAATTGTTGTGGTATCCTGAGTCATTGGATCATACTGGCTCGCCATGGATAATCCAATATCCATATCAATCATTCTTCCAGCAAACGCCATGATCATCATACAGATATTGCCACCAAATCCTATCAGAAGTCCTGTCGCCGCCTCTTTCATAATAAAAACTGCATATCCTAAAGTTGTATTATACTCAACATACATATGCGGTGTTATCACTTGATATAATAAATATGAAATAAATACACCTAATGCTATTTTTACTCTCCTAGGTGTATTATTCATTCCAAAAAAAGGAGCAATAAAAATAAAACTGGTAACCCTTGTCAGGATCAGCAAATAATATTCCAGCTCTTTTAAGGAAAACGAATAATCTATCATCTGTTTGCCCTTTATTTAATATATAGTGTAAAATCTGACCAGAGATTCACCATATATGAAACCATTTCATTTAACATCCATCCGCCAAACAGCATAATTCCCAAAAAAACAGCAACAATCTTAGGAACAAAAGTTAAAGTCTGTTCCTGAATAGAAGTTGCCGTTTGAAATATACTAACAATAAGCCCCACTATGAGGGATAGTAACAAAACAGGCGCCGAGGTTTTAATGATTGTATAGAGTCCAGCCCTGACAATCTCGCTTACAACATCAACCGTCATATTATTTCTCCTGTTCTTTCTTTATTAATAAAATGTTTTTACCAGATTACCAATCACCAGATTCCATCCATCCGCTAAAATAAATAGCAGAATTTTAAACGGCATAGAAATTGTAGTTGGCGGAAGCATCATCATACCCATACTCATAAGGGTTGACGCGACTACCATATCAATGACTATAAATGGAATATAGATTAAAAATCCAATAATAAAAGCAGTTCTGAGTTCGCTGATCAAAAAACTTGGTATCAGAACGGAGTTGGGAATATCATCAAGTCCTTCCACGCCAGATACTTTTGCAATCTCTAGAAACATTCTCACATCTTTGGCCTGTGTCTGTCCATACATAAACTCTCGCAAAGGTTCCATACCTCGCTCGAGTGCTTCTTCCTGCGTAATTTCACCTGCGTCAAATGGTTTGATTGCCTCATCATTAATCTGTGTCAAAATCGGATTCATAATAAAGAATGTCAAAAATAACGCAAGTGCAATCATGACCTGATTTGGCGGAGAAGTCTGGGTATTTAATGCGGTTCTGGTAAAATGTAAAACAATAATAATTCTGGTAAAAGATGTTAATGTGATTAACATGATTGGCGCGAGTGCAATTGCAGTCAACGTAATCAATATTTTCAACGATCCTGATATTTCACCATTTCCGTCATCATAGGTAATTGTTAGATTGTTCGCAACATTTAATTCTTTTAATTCATCTGCATTCTGTGCAGTACCAGGCTCATTAATGTTTGTCCTGTTATCTTCTGTTCCGGCGATACCGGTTTCCAGTCCCTCAGTTTCTGCTGCCTTAGCCGGAATACTTAAGATTATAAACAATATGCCTACTATGAACAGCAGGCATAAGCTTTTCCATATGGTACGAACATAAATTTCATTCTGTTTCATGAATACTCTCCAAAACAGATTACTCTTTTTTCATTGTAGTAATCTTTTTTGCCTTCTCCAGTATCTCTTTAAAACGCACTGGCTCAATTGGTTCCTCAGGTCTGATATCAAGGTCATCTTCTGAGATTTCAGTCAAATATGTCACTGTATCCTTACAGACTGCTATTACAAAATACTTCTTTCCAGCCTGAATAATCTGCAAATACTTATTTGTAGTAATTCTGTATGTTTCAATGACATGAATATTAGCGCTGTTTATTTTCTGTTTCTGAAAATTAGCAATCCACCTTGTCGTAAAATAAGTTATCGCCAGAATCAGCAGAAAAATAAACAACACTGTAATAAACTCTGCAATTGCATTCAAACTGCTACCTACGCTTAAAAGCATATCAGCCTACTACTTTCTTAACAGCCTCCAGAACTCTATCTGCCTGGAACGGTTTTACGATAAAATCTTTTGCGCCAGCCTGAATGGATTCGATAACCATAGCCTGTTGTCCCATTGCCGAGCACATAATGACTTTAGCACCTGCATCACTCTCTTTGATTTTTTTAAGTGCTCCAATACCATCTAATTCAGGCATTGTGATATCCATTAATACAAGATCAGGTTTCAATTCGCTGTATTTTTCTACTGCTTTTGCTCCGTTTTCTGCTTCCCCTACAACGTTATAACCATTTTTTGTTAAAATATCTTTGATCATCATTCTCATAAATGCTGCATCATCACAAATTAAAATATTCTTTGCCATATTATACACTCCTATTCAATCCTATTTTATGATTTCAGTTACCCTGACACCAAAACTCTCTTCAATTACAACAACCTCACCTTTTGCTACAAATTTACCATTGACCAAAACATCGATTGGTTCTCCGGCAATTTTATCCAATTCGATTATTGTACCTGGTGCAAAGTCTAAAATATCTGATATAGACTTACTTGTTCTGCCAAGCTCTACAGTAACTTCCAAAGGTACATCCATGATCAACCCGATATTTTCTCTTCCGGGTATTCCTGAAAAATCATTATTAAAGCTTTGAAACTGTGCTGGCTGTATATTAATGTTTTGTTGCATTTGTGGCATCCCCATTTGTGGGGTTCCCATCTGTGGGGCTCCATACTGCGGTATCCCCATGTTTGGGGTTCCTATTTGCGGCATTCCCATGTTTGGGGTTCCATACTGAGGCATCCCCATTTGTGGGGTTCCCATTTGCGGCATTCCCATATTTGGGGCTCCCATCTGTGGCATTTCTGCATATGCTGGTTGTGTGGGAACTTCAATCTGTGGTGGCACAAATGGCTGTGGCTCTGGTGTTTCCTGTTTTGATCCTGTCTGCTGCCCCATAAATGTTTCATAGAGTGAACGGGCAAAATCTAGCGGATATAATTGCATAATCGAGCTATCCACCAAATCACCAATCGTCATCCTAAATGCGATTTTTACAAATGTGCTCTCTAAAAATGGTGCTATATCCGACGCCGATTTATGTTCTTCTAAATCAATGTGGCTTGCAATTGGTGGGCTGATGTCAATTGTCTGGTTCAACATGGATGATAACGAGGTTGCTGCCGAACCCATCATCTGATTCATTGCCTCTGATATGGCACTCAAATGAAGTTCTGTTAATTCTCCATCAATGTTGGTACCATCTCCACCCATCATAAGATCTGTAATTATTTTTACATCCTGTTCCTTTAATACTAGGATATTACTACCTGAAAGTCCATCGGTATATTGAATTTCAATAAATACACAAGGTTTCTGATACTGATTAATTACTCCATCCCAGGTTTCTGTCGTAACCACCGGTGTTGTAATATTAACTTTTCTATTTACCAGGGAATACAATGTCGTTGCCGAAGTTCCCATACTGATATTGGCAACTTCTCCAATTGCATCTTTTTCGATATCGGATAGTATTTCCTGGTTATTCTGTGCACTGTCAGGCTGAGTTGCAGGTGTATCTCCTGACAAATCCATTCCACTCAACAGCGCATTTATCTCATCCTGGGACAACATTCCGTCCATGTATTAGTCCCCCTCTCTTACTACTTCTGAAATTCTGACAGCGTATACATCTTTATGCGAACCTGGCAGAGCAGTAAATTTTCTAATATTTCCAACATAAATATCTAGTTCATTATCTATCCTGGAGTTCAAACGGATAATATCTCCCACCTGCAAATTTACAAAGTCATTTACTGTAACCATGCTTTCTCCCAGAACCGCCTTAACAGGTATTTCAACCTTTTTAATTAATGATTGGATATAATCATGGTAATTTTCATCCGTTGACTCCTGCATAGAAGAAAACCAGTACTTGGTGTTCAATTTATCCATAACATTTTCAAGTGTAAAATAAGGAAGACAAATATTCATCATTCCTTCTGTATCACCTATCTTAAGATTCAGTGTTATGATTGCAATCATATCATTAGGCGATATTACTTGTGCAAACTGGGCATTTGTTTCAATTCGTTCCATAAATGGATTGATTTCAATTACATTTTTCCAAGGTTCTCGAAGTAATTGCATACAAATGACAAGAATTTTTTCCACTATCGTCATTTCTATCTCTGAAAATTCTCTCGACTTATCCAGTGGTTGTCCCTGCCCTCCAAGCATACGATCAATCATTGCAAATCCTAAATTTGCTGAAAGTTCTATTATGATTGTTCCAGGCAGCGGTGCAAAATTTACAACACCCAGTATAACCGGATTAGATAAGGCATTTGTAAACTCAGAAAAAGTAACAGTCTCAGAACTGGCTACTGCCACCTGAATATTTTTTCTTAAATATACTGGTAAGTTGGTGGATAGCAATCTCCCATAATGTTCAAATATAATTTCCAGTGTTCGCAAATGTTCTTTGGAGAATTTGGCAGGCCGTTTAAAGTCGTAACTTTTTACCTGTTTGTCTCCGTCTTTCGGCATATCGTCAACATCAAGCTCACCCGTACTTAGTGCCTGAAGAAGACTGTCTATTTCGTTTTGCGAAAGGACTTCTCCCACGTCAACCCACCTCCCATCATTCAGTTATTGTTGATTCTTTTACTGGAACATAATATCCCTGAATGAAACTTCAAAGATAAATTTCGAATCAAACATTGTCTGTATTCTATCAAGTATTTCCTGACGGAGTCCTGACTGATCGGCTTGAAGTTCTTCAATGGTATAAGTGCCAATTACTTCTATAATTGCACTTTTAATTAAACTCTCCTTCGTAGAAAGAGTCGCTCCATAGCTCTTATACCCTTCATCTTTTATATTCATCGAAAGTGACACCGAGACAAGTGCAAAATGATCCTCTCCATCTGCTCCTTTTTGCAACGGAATCGTCATCTGATCTTCTATGTCATATACCTCAATATCTGAAATAGGAACGCTCTCAACATCTGCACTTTCTCCTGGCAGACTGCCAACTTCGAGTTGGAGAATTCCTGCAATATCTGACACTAGTGCAGCCGTTTTGTTGGCTGATCCTACTACGCTAAACATCATGATGGACGTTAGTATGATATTTACGATCAGTAGCGCAAGAATAAGAATGGATAATAAGTTCTTTTTCATGTATTTACTCCCTTAAGTTAATAAGTACTCAGAGTGTGATAAACCTTAATTTCAACTCTTCTGTTCTTTGCCCTGCCTTCTGGTGTGGCATTGTCAGCAATCGGCACATATTCTCCCCTGCCCGAATGTTTAATCATGGATGGATCAATATTTGTGTTCTGAATGATATAATTAAACACCGAGAGTGCTCTGAAACTACTTAATTCATCATTGTTTGCAAACTGTGAATTGTTGATCGGCACATTATCTGTGTGTCCTTCTACCTCTATAATACTTTCAGAATATCTTTCTAAGATTATGCCTATCTTGCCCATGAGTGGTAGCGATGCTTCTTTTAATTGTGCTTTCCCCGAATCAAATAAAAGCGCGCCATTCAAGGTAAGCTGTACATATTCTGAAGTGAAATCTATGTCGACTTCTGCCCCAATATCCTGTTCGCCAAGCGCTTCTGCAATTTTTTCAGCCAATTGTTCCGACTCTTTCAGCTTTTCAGCCTGCACTTCTTCCATAGCGCCTTGCATTTCTTTTTCGCCTTCTTCAGACTTCCCCATACTTGTAAAGTATTGATCCAGCTGATTGAGCTGACTCACACCATTGCCAATCAGCATTCCATCACCAATAGAGGTTCCACCAGCTTCAAATATACTGAATGTATTTGAAAAGGAAGCAGCAACAAGCTCATACTTCTGTGCATCTACCGTTGACATTGAAAATAAAAGCACAAAAAAACAAAGCAGAAGATTCATGAGATCTCCAAAAGTCGCCATCCACGCAGGGGCGCCGGGTGATGGTAAGTCTTCTTGTTTTTTAGCCATCTAACTCGCCTCCCGTCTCCGGTGCATCGGTCTTTCTTTGTGACGGAGATAAGAATGATTTTAATTTTTCCTCAATAACTCTGGGATTTTCACCCGCTTGAATTGATAGAAGGCCTTCAATCATGATTTCTTTTGTCATAATCTCCGAACCATTATTTGCTTTTAATTTTGAAGAAACCGGAGCACAAACCCAGTTTGCTAAAAGAGAACCGTACAGTGTAGTAATTAACGCAATCGACATATTAGGCCCAATCGCCGCAGCATCCGACATGTTCTGCAGCATATTAATCAAACCAATTAATGTACCAATCATACCCCATGCAGGTCCCATACCGCCTAATTGATCCCAAAACCCAATTTTACTTTTATGCCTTGCATCAATACTGACAAGTTCTGTTTCCATAATTGCTCTGACCAGATCAGGATCTGTTCCATCGACAATCAAAAGAATTCCCTTTTTAAGAAATTCATCATCAAGATCGCCTGCAGCTTCTTCTAAAGAAAGAAGCCCTTCTTTTCGGGCAACATTGGATAAGTCTATGATCTTTTTTATAATTTCCGAAGTGTTTGACTTAGGTGCCTTAAAAATAAGTGTAATACTCTTTAAAGACGAAACATATTCTTTTAAGGAATAAGATGCAAGCATAACACTGAAGGAACCCCCCAATGTAATATATACTGAGGGAAGATCTATGAAATTACCAAGAGCTGCAAATCCCTGATCTCCTGAGACAATACCATATATAATCAATCCAAGGCATAGTAACAAGCCGATAACTGAAGCTATATCCACAGTAGCACCTACCTTTTTGCATTAATTTGCAAAAATTTCCTTTCTATACAATTTTACAAGATTTTTTATCTCTTGTCTACTTTCTTTTACAATAATTTTCTTGCCGTTTGTAAAGGAAATTACCGTGTCTGGCGTCTCTTCCACCATCTCAATCAGGTCCGCATTAATGAGTATCACTTCACCATTTATCCTTGTAACATCTATCATAGCGGTCTCCTCCAAGCTTTTTTGTTGTAAAAATTTATCATTTATAGAAATAGTATAATACATATATAAAAATAAGGGAACCAGTTTATGTGAACCAGCTCCCTTATTTATAAATATACACTTTAAAATATTAATGATTATCTCTTCAGATTAACAAGTTCTTCCAGCATAGTATCAGAAACTGTGATAATTCTGCTGTTCGCCTGGAAGCCTCTCTGTGTTGTGATCATTTCTGTGAACTCCGATGAAAGGTCAACATTACTCATTTCCAGAACACCAGTTGACATGTAACCACCATCTGCTGAAACATCAACACCAATGCCATCAAATTCTCCTGAGTTCAATGTTGCTGAATATAGGTTGTCGCCTTCTTTTTCAAGACCAGAAGGATTGGAAAACTGAGCAACTGCAATTTGTCCTAATAGTCTTGTCTGTCCATTATCATAAGACGCATAAATCATACCATTGTTCTGAATTGCAATACCTGACAAATCTCCAACTTTTCTACCTGTACCATATCCATCGGTATCACCACTTTTTGCAGCAACTGTGGATGTTCCGTTGTTGTTTAAGTTGGTTGATGTTGCAAAATCGATTGTAATATTCGAAAAATTCCCATTTGGCATTGTTAGTGTAACTGAAGTCGCTGTTGCTGAACCATTGATTCCAGCAAATTTACCATCACTTGTACTATAGCTGACCTTTGCACCTTCATATCCCACAAACGTGATTTGATTATTATTTGCATTATCAGCTACCGTGTCTAGATTTGGTACCGTCGCGCCATTTTGAATAATCGTCGACATTTTAACCTGTGTTCCGGCTGGATACTCTACATAAGAATCTAAAAATTCATTCACGTTGCTAAATCCATACAGCGTTGCAATTTTAGCGACATCGTCTGAGTAACCAGTTGTTGCATCGTACAAATCATCCAGATTGACTGCGGTTGCAGAACCAATCTGATACTGTGTTCCAGTAATCGTAAGACTTGCCGCCTGTGCTGTAACAGGTGTCGTATATGCTTGATACGTTCCAAGCGTAATACCTGGATACTTATCCAGCACTGATTCATTGTTCGAATCAAGAACATCGCTTAATTTAAGACCGTACTGTCCATCTGCCATTTCTGTCATCTTAAGCTTCGCAGTATAGCTATAACCTAAATTATCATAAAATGTCAGGTTCATAATCTTTCCGCTTGTACTTGTCGCATCGGTATCATTTTTGTCTATAATACCCGAAACATAAGCTTTAGATGTTGCTTCTGCTGTATAAGTCATGTTTTCAGCGCTCATGATTCTGAGAGCAGTAACCGTATCTTTTTTAATGGCAAGTCCTGTATCATCAACGCCCCATCCCATAACATTATATCCATTACTGGACATTGCAAGATTTCCAGCGGCATCCACATAAAAAGAACCATCACGCGTAAAGAAGTTGCTTGCGCCATCGCTTACAACAAAGAAAGCATCTCCTGTAATTTTAATATCAAATGGGTTTCCTGTAGTTTGTGTCGCACCTGCAGTTGTAATTGATGTACTGATCGCTCCTGATTTAACACCAAGACCGATTTGTTTTGCATTGGTACCAGCGGTACCTGTTGTTGCGTTTGGACCAGATGCACTTTGTGTCGTCTGATACATTAATTCACTGAATGTGATTGAACTTGATTTGTACGCAACCGTATTGACGTTGGCAATATTATTACCGATAACGTCCATTTTAATCTGGTGTGTTTTAAGACCTGATACACCAGCGTATAATGATCTCATCATAATGAAATGACCTCCTGAAATAGTATCTGATGTCCGTTTTGCCCCTTCTGTCATTCGGGGGCGACTAGCTTCCATAAGGTCCAGCTAATTGATTACGGCTCCATCGATATTGGTAAATATATTTTCTTGTGTTTCTGTCTGATCCATTGCTGTTACCACTGTCTTATTTGGAATATTTACGATAAATGCAAATTGATCCACAATCACAAGCGAATCTTTAATTCCTTTTTCTCCTGCTTTGTTTGCACCTTCGTTTAATCGTTCAAGTTGGTCGTTTGTTAATTCAATATTCCTGTCAGCCAGTCTGTTTGCTGCATGTTTTGAAAACTTAACTTCCGAAGTATCCTGCCATGTTTTCTGGTTCAGTATTTCCTGAAATGTTTTGCCGTCTTTTGTTGTTACCGGAGTTGCTTTGGTAACTTTCGTCTGATTCAGGTACTGATCCTGCAGCTGTTCAATGGATAAGTGCTGTCCATAGTTAATCTGCATTCTTTTCCCTCCTCCTTGAGGAATCATAGACTCATCTGATTATGCTTTTTCCGCTTGTGCTGCTTCCAGTTCCTTTATCTTGCTGACATAACTCTGCAATAATGTTACAGCGTCCGAAGCTATAAATTCCTTCTGATAATCGTTCATATCTGAATAAATTGTATTCAGTTCATTGATTTCTGTTTTGTTGCTCAAAGTTGTATTGGCAACTGTAGGAAGTTTTGCAAGTCTTGATACAAGATCCTGTGCCATTTCATATGCTTCCATATAATCCGGATCAACAATGCTATCTAAATCATCGATGGAATAAAGCGATCCCTTAATAGAAAGATATGCCTTATTATTTTCAACCTGAACATAATCAACTTTGCCATATACATAGTCCGTATTTCCTGTTGTCGAGTTTGTTACTTTCATATAAACATTTTCGCCAACCAATGCGGATGCCCTCTGAATGCTTACATTCGAATTCATATTCTGCATTTGTTCCAGTTCAGAGAATGTTGCATACTGTGAAACATATTCTGTGTTCGATGTTGGTTCCAACGGATCCTGGTATTTCATTTGTGCAACCAGAAGCTGTAAGAAATCTTCTTTATTTACTGTGTTTGTACTGGATGACTTCTCTGTGGATAAAGATGTAGACGAAGCGGTGGTCTGTTGAAGAACTCCATCTTTTACTGATGCTACTATACTCATTTTAACTCCTATCTGCATACATTTTCATATTTTGCATGCTATTTTATTTTCCTGCAATATATAAATTTACGCTATTAAGTACTTATGCTTCAAGTTCAATTGTTGTTCCATTCTGTTTCATCATCTGAACCTGCAAAATTTCATCCGAGCTCAGCTCGTCTTCTGCTTCAAGTTCACTCAGAACAACTCGTCTTCTGGCCTTTGATGCATTCGAAGTCTGTTCTTCCTGTTGCTCATTCTGCCATTGTCCACCCTGTTCCATAGCTCTTTCAAATTCATGGCTTGCAATTGTCACTTCTACTGCTTCAATCTTAACGCCTTGTTCTTCTAATGTCGATTTAAGCTGAACTACCTGTTGTTCAATTGCATTTTTAACTTCTTCATTCTGTGCAATAAATTGTGCAGTTACCGCACCATTTCTAAGTGTAAGCTGTAGGTTTATATTGCCAAGGCTGGCTGGTTGCAACTGAATTTCCATCTCCGTCACACCTGGTGATGTGTTCATTTTGATGTACTCAATCATCTGATCACCAATCTGCTGTGCTGTAGAAACATAAGCTGCTACAGGCTGTGTCAGCGTCTGGTTAACCGTTCCATTCGTAAAATTTGTCTGATTTTGGAAAAACATCTGATTTCCTTCAGCATTGTTTTTACCATTTGGTTCCTGATCAGTATGCTGATTTTTTAAATCGAATTCGCTTTGTCCGGATAGCTGGTTTTCTTTACCACTTATGTCTCCATGCAATGCTTCTTCCTGATCAACGGTTCCCATCTGTACAGCATCTGTTTTGGATGGCATCTTTTCCTCAGAATTCTCTTCCAAGACATCCTCCTGTGTTTCTGCCAAGTGACCCTCTTTCATAGAATCGCTTATCAGTGTTTCTAATGTTTTTGCACTCTTTGAAAATGTTGTTGTGTCTTCATCACTCACTTCATTTTCATTCAAAAGAACTTCTTCTGTCTGTCCTGATGTTTTGGTGTCAAGCGTTTCTGATTGTAATAGCTCTTGCATCAGATTCTGCATTTCCTCTGGTGTCAAAGATAATGATTCCTGTACCTGACCTAAAATATTCTCTGCCTCTCCAAGTAAAATACCCAGACTATCAAAGAGTTCCCCATTTGTAATCAGTGAAAACATATCTCCTTCTCCTGAAATTTCTACCACTAATTTCGTCAGCATTTCAGGCTGAAATAACATCATAGCTGTCATTCCAAGGTTTTCCATTGCCAGTTCAACTTCTTCTTTTGACACTCCCAGTTCTTCTGCGACTTCTTCAATGAATTGCTCTGACTTTTGTTCAAGTTTTTCTTTCGCATCTTCTTTGTATATATTTTGCTGGTCAGAAGTCTGTTCTGTCTTAACTTCTCTTACTCTTTGTGGAATTTTTTTTGTGTCGGTATACTCTTTTACCGTACTTGTTTCCACACCCGTGTTGGCTTCTTTGTTCTGCATTCCTGAGGTATTTGATTTCATATAATCCGAAAAGGAAACAATACTGCCCGCATCCTGTTGACTATATGCCGTCGAAACACCCACATTCATAACCATTGCTCCAACACCGGAAATTTGTGTTCCGGTCATGTTCTTTCTCCTTTCTTCGGTTTTCAATGTTCATACTCTATAATAACCATAAGGGTATTATCATATTAGATATCGGATGCATACCAAGATTTCTTAACTGTCAGGCTCCATAATTTTTGTTATTTTTGAGGCCACTATGGGATCCATCGCTCCAAGTATTTTTCCTCTGTTCTGTGTATCCATAACGCCTAATATTCTTGCAGCCAGATCAAGATTATCCGTCATCGCTTCAAAAATTGCAGCAGCTTCTTTAGGCTTCATCTCAGAATAAGCGTTTGCATAGTCTGTTACTTCTTTGCTTTCTTCCAGCTGAACAACCACCTGCTTATATAAATACTCTGCAGTTGTGGGATCCATCGACTCATAATATTTTTTATACTCTTCTGCACCCGGTCCATTTTCTGCATATATGACTTCTTCATAAAATTCATTTTTAATACGTTCAAATTCAACCTGGTTATCTTCAAATGTCTTCAGTCTGTCTATTTCTGCCTTCAAGCTTTCAATATCTTCTGTATAAGTTGTACCTGCTGTCTGTGCCTGTGCAAGTTGTTCTTCAAGTACTTTAATCTGCTCCACTGCTTCCTTCAGACTGGAATAACCATAATAATCTTCCTCTTCTGTCGTTCCTGCCCCCGTCATTTTTTCTTCAGGGAGTATCATACTCACCACGGGGATATCTTTCATAAGTGGCCTTAGCACATCTGAACCAAAACCTCCAACATCTAGTTTAATCAATAAGGCAAGAATCCCCAACCAAACCAGGACAATAATAAGCGTGATCAGAACTGTTGAAACTGGCCTTGATTCGTCATCGTCCAGCTCTGCTTCCTGCGATGCAAGTTCCTTTGCTTTTTGTTTTGCTTCCTTTTTTTGCTGTTTTCTCTCTTCTTTCAGCTTTTTCTTTTCATCCCTGATCTGCTTTTTATTCAAGACTTCTTCATTTATATCAGGGGTCTGATTTTCTCTCGCCATATTAAATGCCATGCCCTTTCTAATCGTACCTGCGAAAGTTTTCACAATCACTTCATTTTATACAATTTGATATTATTCCTGCGAGGAATCTGGTGTTTTTCCAGTTTCCGAATGTTCACTTATCTTCTTACCAAATCTATAGCTGGTCAACTGGTCAATCTCTTTGCTCTCATCAGCATTCAATTCTTTTACAAATTCATCAAATGCTTTCTCTTTCAGATTTTCATGCGTTTTACGTTCCTGCATTAACTCTGTCATTTTCTGTCTTGCTTCTTCCAGTTTTTTTTCTGCGAATCTGACCTTTAAAATCTGTTCTTGAATCATCTCATCCATTCGATTGATCGCATCTTTTGTTTCCAGGATTTTTCTGACCTTTAAGTTCTCGGAAAGAAGCTTTCTCATCTCATTCTCATAAGATTTCTTTCTTGTATTTAACTTTTTCAGATTTTCTTCTTCTTCATTTAAAATCATCCTGGCTTGCGCAAACTCTAGTTTTGACTGCTCTTCCATTTGATTTTTTATATCCAGTATGTTCTGCATCCTGTATTTGAATTTTGCCATTCTTTTTATTCACCCAAATCAGCTTTCAAAGATTGCCTCCATCATTTTGACCGATTCTTCGAAATCATACTTTTCATCCACATCCTGCATAAGAAACGCGTTTACTTCGTTAATTTTTGAAATTGCATGATCTATTGAAGAATTAGATCCTTGTTTATATGCTCCGATATTGATCAAATCTTCTGCTTCGTTATAGGTTGCGAGTACGTTTTTCAATTTACCTGCCGCTGCCTTGTGCTCCTTCGTTGCAATTTGACTCATACACCGAGATATGCTTTGTAAAATATCAATGGCTGGATAATGATTTTTATGGCCAAGTTTACGACTAAGCATAATATGTCCATCCAATATACTTCTAGCTGTATCGGTGATGGGTTCATTAAAATCATCTCCATCTACCAGGACCGTATAAAGACCTGTAATCGATCCTTTTTCGGATCTGCCAGCCCGCTCCAGCAATTTAGGCATTTCTGAATATACGCTTGGTGGATATCCCCTTGTTACTGGGGGTTCACCACTTGCAAGTCCTATTTCTCGTTGTGCCATAGAAAATCGTGTCAAAGAATCCATCATGAGCAAAACATCTTTGCCTTGGTTCCTGAAATACTCAGCAATGGCCGTGGCTGTTTTTGCTGCCTTATTTCTTTCAAGAGCTGGTTTATCTGAGGTTGAGACAACAATGACAGATCTGCGCATCCCCTCTTCCCCTAAATCTCTTTCAATAAACTCACGAACTTCTCTTCCACGTTCTCCAATTAAAGCAATGACATTGACATCTGCTTTTGTATTTCTGGCAAACATACCCATGAGCGTTGATTTTCCTACTCCTGATCCTGCAAAAATACCGATTCTTTGTCCTTTACCAACTGTGATCAAACCATCAACTGCCTTCACACCCAGGGGAAGGACTGTGTCAATCAGAGTTCTTTTCATTGCTTCTGGTGGTGGTGCCTCTACAGGATATACTTCACCACCATTTAATGCGGAACCATCAAGTGGTCTTCCAAGACCGTCTAATATTTTACCAAGTAACTCTTCACTTGCGCGAATCGATAATGGAATGCCTATATTTTCTACCATGCATCCAAGGCTGACTCCTTCAACAAGTTCATATGGCATAAGAAGTGTCTTACCATCTTTAAAACCAACCACCTCTGCAAGAACAGATTGGTTCGATTCTTTCCCCGCATATATTTTGCATAAATCTCCAAGCTTAGCCTCAGGACCAGCCGACTCCAAAGTAAGGCCTACCACATTAAGTAATTTCCCCAGTTGTCTGTAGAATGTTTTGTCCCTCAGTTCTAAATATTTCTGGATATCTATTTCCTGTTTCAAGTTTATCGACCGCCTTATTTATTCTTATTGAAAGATAAAAGTCTCAACTCTTTTGCGAGCCCCTCAAGCTGGGTATCAATGCTGCAATCGAAAATACCGCCACCAGTTTCTACCATACATTGCCCCTGTGAAAGTGTAATATCTTTTATGATTTCAACCGTAGCACTTTCAGATACCATTTCCATAATTGTTTCTCGTTTTTCAGATAAATACAAATAATCTTCCGGCGAGATATGTATGATAAAATCTCTATTCATATCACTTCCAGCTATAATATTCTGTAAAGAATATAAAATCACTGACTGAAACCTGGACAAATCTGTCTTAAACACATGTTCATAGATGTCTGTTAATGTATCAATCATGACCGGTTCCAGTTCATCCACTTGTTTTTGATATTCAGTTTCTAACTGATTCTGAAGTTCCTGCAACTTTTCTGTTTCGCTTGTTAAAAATTTTTGAGCTTCCTGCTGACCTGCTTCCAACCCTTTTTGAAAGCCTTCCTGATAGGCGTTTTGTCTGATTTCTTCCGCTTCTCTTGCTGCATTCGCCAGCATGCTGTCAGCTTTCACTCTAGCCTCTTCAGCAATTTCTTCAGGTGTTGGACCATTATAAGCAGGCTCTGCTTTTATAACATTGGAAAGAGGCATTCCTGCCATGTCTTCCGTATGATCAGAATCTTCCAGCAATGCCTCTACCGCAAATGCATCCAGCCCTTCCGCAAACCGGTTTTCACTTTCTGCATCCTTCATTTCGTTTTTCATGATTTCACGCAAATGATTAATTTTAATTTCCATTTGCTCATTGGAATCTATAATTCTCTTTCCTTCTTCATGCAATACCACATGTCCGGATTTTAATAAATTACTAGACAATAATTTCGTCACCTCCGCCTCGCGAGATAACAATTTCAGCAGAGTCTTCAAGTTTTCTAATGATATTTACAATCTTCTGCTGTGCTTCTTCAACATCTTTCATACGAACCGGACCCATGAATTCCATATCTTCTTTGATCATAACTGCAAGTCGTTTTGAAAGGTTATTAAAGATTGCAGCCTGAACCTGTTCATTAGATCCTTTCAGTGCAATTGCAAGATCATTGTTATCAACGTCTCTGAGTACACGCTGAATTGCTCTGTCGTCAAGAAGCAATACATCTTCAAATACAAACATCTTCTTCCTGATTTCATCCGCAAGTTCTGGCTCTTCTATTTCAAGACTTTCCATGATATGTTTTTCAGTTCCTCTGTCGACAGCATTTAAAATTTCAACAACTGCATCTACGCCACCAATAATGGTATAATCCTGATTCACAAGTGAAGCAAGCTTTGATTCAAGAACTTTTTCTACTTCTTTGATGACATCAGGACTCGTACGATCCATCATCGCAATACGTTTTGCAACATCAGCCTGTCTGTCCGGTGTCAATGACGAAATAATGGATGACGACTGTGAAGGTGATAGATACGAAAGAATCAGTGCAATTGTTTGTGGATGTTCATCCTGTATAAAGTTCAATAACTGAGATGCATCCGTCTTTCTAATAAATTCAAAAGGTTTCACCTGAAGAGATGCTGTTAATTTTCCAATAACATCCATCGCTTTATCGGAACCAAGTGCTTTTTCCAGTAATTCTTTTGCGTAACCAATACCACCTTCCGCAATATACTGCTGCGCAAGGCAAATCTCATAAAACTCATTGATAACATTGTCTTTAATCTGTGGTGTTATACTTCTTGTATTTGCAATTTCAAGTGTAAGTTCTTCAATTTCTTCTTCTTTTAAATGTTTAAATACAAGTGCTGATTTTTCCGGTCCTAACGCAATCAGGAGTATCGCTGCCTTTTGAATTCCCGAAATCTTATCTTCTGTGAATCTCGCCATGGATTACCCCCAATCTTCGTTCAGCCAGTTGCGTAACAGATTCGCAACTGCCTCCGGATTTTCTTCTACAAATTTTTCTATCATTTGTCTTGCCTGTGACTTCGTTTCCATTTCAATATCTTCCAGAAGTACCGGTGGTGTTGACTGTAGTAAATTTTCAACAGAAAGTTCTTCTTCTGCCACCTGTTCCTTCGCATTCTTCATACTCTTAAGAACTACAAAGACAAGTAATCCAAGAATAATTACTAT
Source organism: Clostridia bacterium (assembly GCA_003246295.1). Taxonomy (GTDB): domain Bacteria; phylum Bacillota; class Clostridia; order Lachnospirales; family Lachnospiraceae; genus SZUA-378. The sequence continues at coordinate 249,119 of QKAS01000032.1, forward strand.
GAGTGCAATTTGAATGACATCCGTCAAACCAATCTGAGCGCCTTCGCTGTCAACAAACATCGGCTCTTCATAGGCAACGATTGTGATATTCTCAGCAGAAATTCCTGTCGCATTCGCAACCATTGTGATAAATTCTTCATCTACTGTTACTCTTGTACGTTCTGCATTTGAAAGCTTGTATTCATTCCATGTTACACCATCCAAAAGGCCTTGATCCTGGGCATCTTCTTCATTCAATACTTTATATTGGATGGCGGCAACCGAAAGAGACGAATCGTCATAAACAATTGCGCCTGCCGGAGTTGTCTGGTTTGTAATTTTTTCATTTGGCAAATAATCTCTCGACTCTTCAGTAACGGAATCGCTGCTATACTGATTATCTTCATAAACATATGTTGTTTCGGTGTTAGAATCAGTCCCTGGTACTCCACCGCTTCCACCTGTTGAATCAGATTGATATACGTCTTCATGACTAAGGACGCCCTGTGTCTGTCCATCAGCTGGAGTATAATTATGTTCTGTAACATCTGTAGAGGAAAAGTCTATTTTAAGATTGGTTGCAACTTCTACATTGTCAAATTCATTGGTACCAAGTAAAACTTTTTTCACTTCATTTTTTACAAGATTTTCTGCTTGCTGTTTTACTGTCAGCTGACTGCTGGCTGATCCTGCAAGTGTAAAATCATCTTCACCGGAAAACAATAAATTCCCCAGCGTATCAATGATTGTAACGTTTTGTGTGGTTGTGTTTCCAAGCGCGGTTGCTACAACTCGTGCAATAGAGGCTGGTGCCTCATCCGGCATTTCTCCATCAATTTCAAGAATTATAGAAGCGAAAGACTCTTCTTCTTCTGCAATCAAAGTCCCATCATTTTCAGGAATTGACAATTGTACATTTGCATTTTTTATAAATTCATATGCTGTGAGGTCTTCTTCCAGCCTGCTCTCACAATATAGCTGATATCTCTTTTGTTTATCTGACTCTGTTGTACTAAATCCTCCCGCAAACACATTTTCAATATCATAGCTTGCAGTTGGAATGTTGTTTGCTCCAAGCAATAGGTTCGCGTCTGAGATCTGGTCTTTTAAAATTGAAATCTGTAATCCGTCGTCAGAAACAATATAATCAAGCTCAGCACCCTCGAGAAGATCTTTCACAACAGAGGCTTCTTTTGTCGATTCACTTGAAACCAGCAAAACGTATTGTGGTCTGGTTAAAACAGTCACCAGAATTCCAAGTAACAAAACAACACCTGCTGCAACACAGATGATCAATGTTTTTTGCTTTGATGTAAATTTATTCCACCATTCCATCAGCCTTTTAGGGATTTCTCTGATCCTGTCTGCCATTGCTCCATTATCTCCTTCAACTCAAATACTTCTTACTCTGGGGCAGTCTGCAACAAACTATATCTGCATCTGCATAATTTCCCTATAGGCTTCAATAAATTTATCTCTTACAGCAACAGTATACTGAAGACTTGTAGATGCCTTCTGAAGGGCAATCGAAAGATCATGTGTATTATCTGTTACCCCCATAGCAAATTTAATTTCTTCATTTTCAGCTTCCGACAGATAGGTATTGGTTGTTTTGATATTATCAATTGCAGAGTTCAGCATACTGTCAAACATATTTTCATTTCCTGAAACTGCACCCGTTTTTGTCTTTGCTGTCTCAGCGGCAGCTTTGATTGCACCTGATCCAACCTGATATAATGATGAAATGTCCATATTGTTCCTCTTTTCTGTATTTTAATTCGTCGGATCACGAAACTAATTACTCATCTCCAAACCTTTTAATGCAATAGATTTACTTGCCGTAAATGCCGTAGCGTTCGCTTCAAATGCTCTGCTTGCATCAATTAGATTCGTCATTTCTGTGACAATATTTACGTTTGGATATGTAACATATCCATCATCGTCTGCATCAGGATGAGAAGGATCATATACTTTGTTCCCTTCTGCATTATCATCTTCATAAACACCACTTACTTTGACACCTTTCCCCGAATATCTGTCCGAAGCGTCATTTAACACCCTGCTAAATGGTGTCTGCGAATCCTTTTCTGCAAAAGTCACTACTTTTCTACGATATGGCGTACCATCTTCTGTTCTTGTGGTATTCGCATTTGCTATATTTTCCGATATAATATCCATCCTGTATTGCTGTGCTGTCAGCCCGGATGCATTGATATCAAATGATGTAAACATTCCCATTACAATTCTCCTTCTGGTTCTTGCTTATTTCATGACCATTTTTAAATTTGAGAACTCCTGATTTGCACTTTGTACCAACCCATTATATTTCAGCTGATTCTTAACAAGTGTAACGTTTTCTGTCTGAATATCAACATTGTTGCCATCCAGGCGGTAGGAAACACTATCATAATCTGTATAGGTTCTTGCTTGAAGATCTCTTGACTTCAAATCTGCGACTTTTGCATCTACTGATTCATATCTGGATACCTTCATTGCTTTTTTCAACTCGCCCTCAAAAGAAATATCCTGACGTTTATATCCCGGGGTATCTGCATTTGCAATATTGTTGGTAATTGCTTCATTCCTAAGCCACGCAGCATCCGCTGCTTTATCTAGCACATTAATATAATTATATACACTGGAGTCAATCATAAGCCACCTCCTAAGATTTCAAACTGGTTCGCATGTTACTATCCTATCAATAATATATTATAAAGAAATTCAAAGAAAACACAATACTTTTCAATAAAAAACACCTTATCTAGTATAATAACATTTTTGAGATACAAAATATACAAAAAAATAAAAGGATTTACTGAATCTCTCCACTAAATCCTTTTATCGTCTGAATATCCATATTCCATGATTCTATTTGTTTATTTCTTTTTCTATGAATCTTTTTTAATACGTATTTCTCACTTTATTTCATGCTTTATTTCTTTTTCTTTAATTTTTCTATCTCATCAAAAACAACGTCATTGATTACCTTAATGTACGTTCCTTTCATTCCCGATGATCTTGACTCAATGACACCTGCACTTTCAAATTTACGCAATGCATTGACAATAACAGAACGTGTTATTCCAACTCTGTCAGCAATTTTACTTGCGACAAGAATTCCTTCCATTCCATCAAGTTCATCAAAAATATGAGTGATAGCTTCTACTTCCGAGAATGACAGTGTACTAATTGCTGATTTTACAACAGCAATCTTCCTTCCTTCTTCTGCGCTCTCTTCGTTCACCGCACGAAGCATTTCAAGTCCTACAACCGTCTGTCCATATTCGCAAAGTATTATGTCATCAATATCATACTGTTTTTCAACTTTATAAATAAATAAAGTACCAAGTCTTTCTCCAGCAATATCGATTGGTGTAATAATTGCATGAAATCTTCTAACATCGGTATTCTCAAATCCAAGTGTAGAAAGATTTACATTCTCTTTGGTTGAAAGTACCGCCAACAGACGTTCATTCAATAACGGATCAATAAAATTTCCAACCTCATCTTTAATCATTTCACGAAGAGTTTCGATTCCCTCATTCTCCCCCACACCGAGAACTTTACCTTTCTTACTGATTACAAGAACATTGGAATCCAGTATATCTCTCATAACACAGCAAATATCGTTAAATACGACTTTACTTGAATTGTTGTTATGAAGCAGCTTACCGATTTTACGTGTCTTGTCTAATAATTGCACACTACTCAATTTTTCTTCCTCCAATTCTCATGAAATCAAATCAATCCCCTTCTAATTACAGACATTTTATCATACAAATACAAGAATTTCAACAAATATAACTATTTATTCACGGTTTTTTCAACAATTCTTTCTTTTATGTGTCCACATTGTTCATCGGAACATACTAATTTGTTTCCTTTTTCGAGCATAATCCCCCCACATAATTCACATTTTTCTTCTGAAGGTTTTTGCCATACCATAAAATCACAGTTTGGATTGTCAATACAGCCATAATATCTACGGCCTTTTTTTGTTTTTCTGATTACAATGTCCTTGTTACATTTTGGGCAGGCGATTCCCGCCTTCTCAAGGTATTGTTTGGTAAATCTGCAGTCCGGGAATCCAGGACATGCAAGAAATTTACCATGCGGTCCATATTTTACAACCATCATCCTGCCACACACATCACACGATTCATCGGATACTTCATCTGCTATTTCCACTTCAGCGAGTTCCTTTTCAGCAATTTGGACTGCCTCGTCTAAATCTGGGTAAAAATTGGAAATAACAGTCTTCCATGCAACAACTCCTTCTTCCACCTTATCAAGCAGTGCTTCCAGATTTGCAGTGAAATCTACATCTACCAGGCTGGGAAAAGCATCTTTCATAATACGATTTACTACTTCTCCCAGTTCTGATACATATAAATTTTTATTTTCTTTTATCACGTATCGGCGTGCTATGATTGTAGTAATTGTTGGTGAATATGTACTTGGTCGCCCTATTCCTAACTCTTCCAGCGATCTTACAAGTGATGCTTCTGTATAATGAGCTGGTGGCTGTGTAAAATGCTGTTTCGGTTCAAATCCAAGATTTTCTAACAGATCACCTTTCTCAAGAGATCCTAGTAATATGTTATTCTCTTCCTTCTCATTATCCTCATTTGTATAAACACTCATAAATCCATCAAACAATATTTTTGATGCTGAGACATGAAAACGATACTCTCCTGATTGTATCCTGATTGAAGTTGTTTCATATACTGCAGATGTCATACAACTTGCAACAAATCTTTTCCAGATTAACTGGTATAATCTGAATTGATCGCGCCCAAGAGATTCTTTCATCGAAAATGGTGTTCTGGTGATATCAGTTGGTCGAATCGCCTCATGTGCATCTTGTACCTTTTTCGTACTTTTCGATTCTTTCATTTCTTCAGCAGCATATTTCAGACCATATTGACCCGAAATATATTCTCTTGCATGTGTAGCTGCTTCTTCAGATATTCTTACTGAATCAGTTCTTAAATATGTGATGATACCAACAGTTCCCAATCCTTTTACATCAACACCTTCATACAACTGCTGTGCCAGACGCATTGTTTTTTGTGTTGAAAAATTAAGCACTTTGCTTGCTTCCTGCTGCAATGTGGATGTTGTAAATGGAAGCGGCGCTTTTTTAACACGCTCCCCTTTTTTAACATCAGCGACTTCAAATGGCTTTCCTTTTAAATCATCAAGGATTTTATTTAATTCCTCTTCAGAATTAATTGTCAGTTTGCCTTGTTCTGTTCCATGAAATTTAGCAATCAATGAATTTTTTTCTTGTTTGCTTTTTAATTGCGCATCCAAGGTCCAGTATTCTTCTGGAATGAAAGCATTGATTTCTTCTTCCCTGTCACAAATAATACGAAGTGCTACAGACTGTACACGTCCTGCGCTCAATCCTCTTTTAACTTTTGCCCACAACAATGGAGAAATTTTATATCCCATCATTCTGTCCAGAATTCTTCTTGCTTGTTGCGCATCTACCAGATCCATATCAATTTCTCTGGCATTTTTTAAAGAGTCTTTGACAGCATTCTTGGTAATTTCATTAAATGCGATTCGATACACTTTTTTATTTGAAAGTTTAAGCGCTTCATATAAGTGCCATGAGATAGCCTCTCCTTCACGATCAGGGTCAGTTGCAAGATATACTTTCTCTGCTTTTTTTACAAGCTTTCTTAAATTTGCAAGAATATCTCCTTTTCCTCGAATCGTAATGTACTTTGGTTCATAGTCATGTTCTACGTCAATACCCATCTGACTTTTGGGTAAATCTCTTACATGACCATTACTTGCCGCCACTTCATAATTAGGTCCCAAAAACTTTTTAATTGTCTTAACTTTAGCCGGTGACTCCACAATCACTAGGTACTTTGCCATTTAATAATCCCCTATTCCTAATACTCGATTTCCTAAAATTTTAGTGCTTCTCTATCGTAAATTCATCTGTATTCGTGTGCAATTGCTATCATTCAGTAATCGTGAAAAACTATACACTAAATTATTCACTGTTGCAAGACAATTATTATTTTTTAATATTTTTTTCTTAAAATACGGTCTTTTCAGTCCCGACTTTAAAATAATGACTCCCTTCTCTTCCAATCATTCCTTTTAACTGTAGCAATAACAGTTCTGTCGAAAATTGTTGAAGGCTCAGTCCCGGCAGGCTACCTCTGCACAAATTCAGAAGTGTTTCAAATGATACTGGAATATAATCCACCTTTTGCAAGATTATTTTCTCACGATCTGTAACATCATTCATGGTGTTACCGTTATTAGTCCCATTATCTGTACGATTGCCAAGACTGTCATCTGAGATATTCTCAATTTTTATTTTATTCTCATCATTAGATTCTCCATATATTTCATTCAGTATCTCCATCGGAGATGTCGCAATGCCAGCCCCTTGTCTTATCAGTTTATTGCAACCATGACTTAACGAATCACTGATTCTGCCTGGAACTGCAAAGATATCTTTTCCTTGTTCCAGTGCCATATCAACTGTGATCAACGTCCCACTTTTTTCCTTTGCTTCTATTACTAATACTGCATCAGAAAGTCCGCTGATAATCCTATTCCTAGGTGGAAAAAGAGAAGATGCCGGTTGTGTGTCAGGAGGATATTCCGAAATAATTCCTCCAGTTTCACAAATTTTCTCATACAATGCTCTGTTCTCTGGCGGATAGCATACATTACATCCACATCCAAGTACTGCATATGTTTTACCGCCATGGTTCAACGCAATTTGCTGACTAATTCCATCAATTCCTCTGGCCATTCCGCTTATAATTTGTACTCCATTTCTGGCAAAAGCCTCAGTAAAGTGACCAGCCGCCATCCTTCCATATTCCGTACATGTTCTGGCTCCAATGACAGCCATGGTTCTTACACCCTGTACTGGTAGATTTCCTTTTACATATAATGTGTAAGGCGGATCAGGTATCCGGCGAAGTTTTTCAGGATACATGGAATCACCAAAATGATAAAATTTAATATTCTGTTTTGATAATTTATCAAATTCCGAATCAACATTCCAACTCTTTTTACTCTCTTTTAATTGCTCATATTGTTTACGCGACAGAGCTTCAGATACGCATGTTTCCTTAGAAAAATAAACATTTTCTGCACTTCCAAACCGATGTATCAAATTAAATATTGTTATTCTTCCAACTCCTTTGATTTGGCTCAGCCAGTATGCATAAGCTTTTTCTCTATATTCATTCATTTTCTCCTCAAGGCCTCCATTTATCTTTGATTTCCCCAGTACTTTCCATCCATATTTCTATAGCAAACAGCTTCCGACAGATGATCCATGTTTATTCTCTCCTCATGTGCCAGATCCGCTATCGTTCTAGCAACCTTTATAATTTTATGGTAAGCCCTTGCACTCAGATTCATTGTAATAAATATATGTTCCAACAGTTTTTGCTCCTCTGCGCCAAGGCTACAGTAATCGTGAATTCTATTTGCCGGAATATCAGCATTACTTATAATTTCCGTGCCCTTAAATCTTACCTTTTGTATTTCTCTTGCCTCCATAACTCTTTTTCTGATTAAAGCACTTGATTCTTCCTGTGTACGCTCTGTTAAGTTTGCAATCGTGATACGTGCAGCTTCTACCCCCAGATCGATGCGATCTAAAATTGGTCCCGATATCCGATTTAAATAACGTCTGATCTCATGTGGTCTGCAAATGCATTTTGAAGGATCCGGATAGTATCCACATGGACATGGATTAAGCGCAGCTGCAAGTATAAAATTTGCCGGATAGGTAAATGTCCCATAACTTCTTGAAATATGTATTTCCTTATCTTCCATTGGCTGTCTCATAATTTCCAATGCATTACGCTTGAATTCAGGAAGCTCATCTAAAAACAGTACTCCTCTGTGTGCCAGACTCATTACGCCTGGTTTTGGTATTCTGCCGCCGCCTGAAAGTGCATATTCCGATATTGTATGATGTGGATTTAAAAATGGACGTTTTACGATAATAGATTCAGCCGCATGTAACATCCCTGCGACACTATAGATTTTAGATACTTCAAGACTTTCCTCCTCAGACAAAGGAGGTAAAATAGATGGTAATCTTTTGGCAATCATGGTCTTACCTGATCCCGGCGGACCAATCAGCATGATATTATGAAATCCCGCTGCCGCAATCTCAATTGCTCTTTTTGCAGCTTCCTGACCATTGATATCCGAATAATCCAGTTCTTCTTTTGTTGTAATATTGGGGTGATTTTCAAGCGAAATGCTTGTAGGTGATATGATTTTTGAACGATGCTCTAACGTAGATGATAAATATTCAATTCCTTTACGAAGTGTGTCAACTCCAATGACTTCTATATCTCTTATATATGCGCCTTCTTTTGCGTTATCAACCGGAACCAGACACCTTTGATACCCACATTTCTTGGCCTGCATGACAATAGGCAAAATCCCATTGACACTTCTTACTTCTCCATCCAGACCTAGTTCTCCAATCAGAAGTGTATTTCTGAGATTCTCTTCCTGCAGGTAACCCATGGATACCAATATTCCCATAGCAATCGGAAAGTCAAATGCTGATCCCTCTTTTCTGATATTGGCAGGCGATAAGTTTACTGTGATTTTTAAGGGTGGAATACTGATTCCTACATTCTTCAGTGCAACCCTGACCCGCTCTCTTGCTTCCTTGACTTCACTGCTTAAGAATCCAACCATGTCGAACCCTGGCAGCCCCTGCGCGGTATCTACTTCAACAGACACAATATAACTGTCTATTCCGCAGACCGCCCCGGATGTGATTACACTATACATTTATTCTCCCATCTGTGCACCAAAACGTGCACACTCAAAACGAACGTGAAATGATTCTTATTGCTTTCACCGTGTTCCTCTCAGTCTATAATTTCATATTCATATTATCCTGATCCTGTGCAAATACAAGGGCTTGTTCCTTACTAATGCTTCCTTCTTGATAAAGTTGTAAAATTGCTTCATCCATAGTAACCATACCAAGTTTCCTATTCGTCTGCATGACAGATAATAACTGATGTGTTTTGCCCTCTCTGATCAGATTGCGAACAGCATGATTGCTATGCATAACTTCAAATGCAGCAATCCGTCCCGGCTGGTCCATACTTGGAATCAGTTGTTGTGAAATTACAGATTCCAGCACATTTGATAACTGCACACGAATTTGCTGTTGTTGGTGTGGTGGAAAGACATCAATGACTCTGTCTACCGTACTTGCCGCTCCAATTGTATGTAACGTTGATAAAACCAGATGTCCTGTTTCTGCAGCTGTGATCGCAACACTGATTGTTTCATAATCTCTCATTTCTCCAACCAGAATGACATCCGGATCTTCTCGAAGCGCCGAACGAAGCGCATTGGCATAATTAAGTGAGTCAAGACCAATTTCCCGCTGGTTTACTATGGATTGTTTATGATGATGCAAATACTCAATCGGGTCCTCCAGCGTTATGATATGGGACTCTCTCTCTTCATTGATTTTATCTATGATTGCGGCGAGTGTTGTTGACTTACCACTTCCTGTAGGGCCTGTCACAAGTACAAGTCCCCTCTTTTTACGATAAAGTTCTGTAACAGAATCCGGAAGTCTTAACTGCTGCGCATTCGGAATATCTGTTCCAACAATACGAAGTGCAACAGCTACTGATCCTCTTTGTCTGTATGCATTGACCCTATAGCGTCCCAATTTATGTATCGAGAAAGACATGTCATATTCTCCACGTTCTTCAAACCTGGCACGTTGTGTTTCTGTCATAATCTCCATAACAATTTCCAGCGTATCTGCTGGCAGCATTTTGGGATAGTCCATTGTAATCAGACTACCATTCACTCTCATTTTAGGTGGTATTCCAACTGTAATATGAACATCCGATGCTCCTGCTTTGGATGCCTGTATCAGAATTTCTTCTATTCTTGGCATAATTCTCCCCCTACCATGTTCTAGTCTGATGCTACATTTCTTTTACTTGAACATATTCCTGTTCTTCAAATGAGATTCCTCTTTTTTTCAGAATTTCTGTATCCATGATATATCTGTTATCCATCGTTTTCATAATATCTATAATCTCGATATCACCATAGATCATTTCATTATTCAGATCTATGATCATATTATCCCGAAATCCAAGAACCATCGGTCTTAAGATATTAAAAGCATTCGAAGTCAATACCAGACCTTTTTCTCCTGTATTTAGTTCAACGCAGGTTCCCGGATTTAGAATATTGATAGAATGAATCAGTGCATCAACTACTCTTTCATCAAATACTTCCGGGTTCTCAAGCAAAGTTTTAATCGCCATGACCTCAGATGCTGGTTCCGCACTAATTTTCATGGCTGTCATGCTGTCAAAAAATTCCGCAACCGCAACTACTTTAGCGCTTGTAGTCATTTTGACAGATTGTTTTCTACCCGCTTCAAAATCATCAACTGTCTTTTGCGCCAGAAGGCAGGTTCTTTTTACAGATGGATTGCTAGAAAAAACGATATCAACCAAATCCATGGACTCTTTATAAAATAACCCTTCTAATTCCGCCGCAGTTGCATTCGGACGACTAATTCTTGCCATAACACCACTGATGTCGTGAACAAGCGATGCCAGTACTGCATCCAGTTGTTCTTCCAGTTTAATATTCATGACATGTGCTATCATAGCTGAAAGAATTGCAACATTGAGTGAGTGCTTATAAAGCGCATCTTCAGCACTTCGCAGATTCTGTATAAAGTTAATTTTACGATTCAGATTTCCATAATTTTTTATAATTGTTGCAGCAATCACTTGAATTTTAATACTTTTTCTTGTTCTGACCATTTTATCAAGTTCATCCTGCAGCGAAAACACTGTCATTGTCTGAAATCTTTCAAAGTCAAGATCATCTCTTGTCATCGGTGGTACCGGTTCGGCAGGCTCAAGAATAAATATTCCAATCAGACCAAAATTTTTAACACTCAAAATACTCTGATCTGTCAATTTTGAATTCCTTTCATATAACAAAACCCCATTTTTGTTATAGATCGGTCTCGCCAGACGCATCCCATTTTTTAAATCTTCTGTCTTTACAAATAGCATTTCTAACCCCCAGCGTCTACATTTTTTCCTTAGTACATTCTATCTCATTTATTGTATTCCAAACTATTTTTATTATATGAATTTTACAAGTAAATAGCAAGAATTAAAACAGAAATTCAGACATGACAAGATTGCTGACGTCAATTCCTAACTTACTTAATTTCAATCTTCCATCTTTTATCACAAGACAACCATTTGATACATACTTATCAATCACATCCGGATACATTTCATGTATGTTTTTTCCAAACTTTTCTAAAAATTCTTCTAAGCAAACACCCTCCATCAAACGTAACCCTAAAAATAAAGTTTCTTCTATTTGTTCTTCCCTAGTTAAACATGTTTTTTCCATTTGATACTGTTCTGGAGAACCTGTTAAATATAACGTCATCTTGTCCGTGTTTTTCCACCTGACATTATCATAACACGAGGATGAACCCAGGCCTAATCCTATATAATTCTTCCTCTGCCAATATCTGCTGTTGTGTCTGCATTCTTTGCCTTTTCGTGCATAATTTGATATTTCATATCTTTCGTAACCAGCTTTTGAAAGCATATCCTCTGTTCTCTGATACATCAGGCGCTCCTCATCCTCACTTGGGAGTAATGGGTATCCTTCAGTATGCAACGTTGTATCACCATACCTGCCCCAAAAGAGAGTTCCTTCTTCAATGATCAGGCTATATGCTGAAATATGTTCTGGACGAAGTGCTAAAACGCTTGTCAGTGTTTCACCGTAACTTTCCATTGTCTGCCCCGGCAATGCTGACATCAAATCAATATTTATATTGTCAAACCCTGCCTCTCTTGCAGCACGAAACCCTTCCATAAACTCAGCATATGTATGCACTCTGCCAAGTTCTATCAATTCTTTGTCTTGTGCGCTCTGCAAGCCAATACTAATTCTATTGAAACCAGCACTTCTAAGGCATTTCAGTTTTTGTCTGGATATCGTTCCAGGGTTTGCTTCTATGGTAATCTCAGCATCCTCTGCCACAGTAAAAGACTCTTTTACTGTTAATAAAAGGTCATTTAGTTCCTCCTCTTTCAAAATTGTAGGGGTTCCCCCTCCAAAAAAAATGGTAGTAACAATTTCACCCTTATATTTGCATGCAAAAAAAACAATTTCATCTTGTAATTTCATCAGATACTGTTTCTTTTCATCTTCTGAAACTCGGAAAGATAAGAAATCGCAATAATGGCACTTCTGTAAGCAAAAAGGAATGTGTACATAAATACTGAGCTGCCGTTGTTCACGGCAGCCCTTACTTTTCTTCATATTTGACTCCATAATTAATCACTGTCCAATTTAAGAACGCTCATGAAGGCCTTTTGCGGAATCTCAACATTTCCAACCTGTCTCATTCGCTTTTTACCTTCTTTTTGTTTTTCAAGTAGTTTCTTCTTTCTCGTTATATCACCACCATAGCATTTTGCAAGTACATCTTTTCTCATTGCTTTTACTGTCTCTCTGGCGATTACTTTGCTTCCGATTGCTGCCTGTATTGGAATCTCAAATAATTGTCTTGGTATTTCATCTTTTAGTTTTTCGCACATTTTTCTGCCTCGTTCATACGCAGTATCTTTATGAACGATAAATGATAACGCATCCACTTCTTCTCTGTTGATTAAAATATCAAGTTTGACCAGATCTGATCTCGAATATCCCTTAATGGAATAATCAAACGACGCATATCCTTTTGATCTCGATTTTAGTGCATCAAAGAAATCATAGATGATCTCGTTTAGTGGCAGTTCATAACGCAATGTAGCTCTTGTTGCTTCCATATATTCCATCCCAAGATAAACGCCACGTCTTTCCTGACACAACTCCATAATACTTCCAATATATTCTGTCGTTACCATAATTTCAGCACTGACAATAGGTTCTTCCATATACTCGATTTCTGAAGGATCAGGAAGGTTTGTCGGATTGGTCAGTTCAATGATATCTCCATTATTTTTATGTACCTTATAAATAACACTTGGCGCAGTTGTAACAAGATCCAGATTATATTCTCTTTCCAGTCTTTCCTGAATAATTTCAAGATGCAGCAAACCAAGAAATCCGCATCGAAATCCAAATCCTAATGCAACCGAGGTTTCAGGTTCATAATTCAGTGAAGCATCATTTAATTGAAGTTTTTCCAATGCATCTCTTAAGTCAGGATATTTTGCACCATCTGCCGGGTACATCCCACAATACACCATGGAATTGACTTTCCTGTATCCAGGCAATGGCTCTTTGCATGGACGTTCTGCATCCGTTACTGTATCACCAACTGCTGTATCTTTTACATTTTTAATAGAAGCAGTTAAATATCCAACCATACCTGCTGATAACTCTTCACAAGGTATAAATTGTCCCGCTCCAAAATAGCCCGCTTCAACAACATCTGCTGTTGCGCCGGTTGCCATCATTTTAATTTTTGTTCCTTTTTTGACTGTTCCTTCCATGATTCTGCAGAAAATAATGACCCCTTTGTAAGAATCATAAAGTGAGTCAAAAATGAGTGCCTGTAAAGGATTATCATCGCTTCCACCAGGTGCCGGAATCTTCGCAACGATTGCTTCCAATACATCTTCAATCCCAAGTCCATTTTTGGCTGAGATCAAAGGCGCATCATGCGCTTCAATCCCAATGACATCTTCAATTTCTTCCTTGACCCTATCAGGTTCTGCACTTGGAAGATCAATTTTATTAATTACAGGAAACACATCCAGATTATGATCAAGTGCCAGGTAAACATTAGCGAGTGTCTGTGCTTCGATTCCCTGCGCTGCATCCACGACAAGAATTGCTCCATCACATGCAGCAAGGCTTCTGCTTACTTCGTAATTAAAATCCACATGTCCTGGCGTATCAATCAGATTGAAGATATATTCTTCTCCATCTTTTGCCTTATATACTGTTCTTACAGACTGCGCTTTGATCGTGATACCACGTTCACGCTCCAATTCCATATTATCAAGTACTTGTGCCTGCATCTCTCTACTGGTCAAAAGTCCTGTTTTTTCTATAATGCGATCTGCTAAAGTTGATTTACCATGATCTATATGTGCAACGATACAAAAATTTCTGATTTTACTTTTATCGATATGCGCCATTCTATCCTCCGTTATCCATTTTTACTGCTGATATTCTCACGAGAGTATACCACAAATTCGGTATTACTGTCTATAAGCGGTCGTTTTGATTCTAATAATTTTTTCATCTATTTTGTGATAAATCTATTGACAATACAGGTTCATTCCTTTAAAATACTAAACATATGTGTAAATCGATACGTCCGTGTCCGGAATTGATGTTGCACACATTCAAATTAATCTACATTTTATGTAAAATAGGAGGTGCGGGTCTTGGCTAACATCAAATCTGCAAAGAAAAGAATTTTAGTTAACAGAACAAAAGCTGAAAGAAATAAAGCCATCAAATCAAGCGTGAAAACTTCAATCAAGAAAGTTGTAGCTGCTGTAGAATCTGGAGATAAAGCTGTTGCAGTTTCCAGTCTGACTGATGCGATTTCAACCATTGATAAAGCTACTTCAAAAGGCATATATCACAAAAATACTGCTGCCAGAAAAGTATCTCGTTTATCAAAAGCTGTAAATAAAATGGCATAATGATGCTTTAAAAACAGCCTCTCCCGTCAAGAGGCTGTTTTTTTATGTCATTTTATTGAATTAATGTCTTCCACCGCCGCCCCCATGTGAATGACCTCCTGCGGACATATGATGCCCACCACCACCAGAACCGGACGTACTTTGTGGAATCCTTCTGCTGGTGACCATTTTATTCAAAAACTGGTCGTCTTTTCTATCAAAGTGAAGTGCACCTGCTGCAATATAGGTGTCAGCTCTTGTTGTTTTGACATTGCGATTTCCCGCAAGCTGATATGATACGTAGCACCCTGTGGTAATCAACATTAACACAAGCATGACTACAATTGGCATGTCATAGTCGAAGGATATACCCGTTTCCATATCTTTTGCAAATTGATTCACATAAGTTACATAGGCCTGATATGGATTCTCATTTGTTTTTTCTATGACCCGGTCAATCAGGTTTCCAATCATTGCATCCGAATAAGCCTCCTCCGCTCTTCCAGATGTTCCAAACCAGGTATATCTATATCCATCCTGTTCTCTTCCCCAGTTGTCTACATAGATTACACCATCCCCATATGCCTTGTCATATCCAAATTTATGTTCATCATAAAAATTATCTGCATACACCATGACAAATTCATCCACAAACAAAGGACCAAGGATGTCCTCATAGGAGCGTGCATATGTTTCAAGTGACTCATCCAGTGTAACCAACACAATATCACATCCGGTTTGTTTCTGTTTTTGCCAAATAAGTTCTCTTAGTAAATTTTCCTGGTCTTCTGTCAGTTTATCTGCATAATCAAAAACGCGTTCACTTGTATCCGTTTCTGTATTACTTCTGTCTGGATATGTTTTTTCAGTCAGTGATTTTACAGTTATGGCTGCAATTACCAGAACCAAAGCAAATCCAATCAACATAAAGAAATATTTAAAATGATTCAGATATTTTTTTATCATTTATAACACCCCCAGAAACGATAATACCAGTTGAATTAACGCACCACATCCAAGAAACACTGTGAGACTATATACAATAGCCTTTGGTAACGAGATTGGTACATCCCCTATAATTTTACCCGTCTGTCCATTAATATGAAAAAGATACTGCTTTCCTCTGTATTGGTAATCGTATTTCCAGACCGGCATCAATGCATACTCCTTTATCTTAATATTGGTGCGGAAATCTTTTCTGACAGGTGTAACACTTTGATATCCCTGTATTGAATTATTTAATAGATTTTCTGTATCCAACTGTGCTTTTTCTGATGCTCTCTTTTCAAGTTCTTCTGCATTTAATCCATATTTTTCTCCAAGAAACCCTGAGAGATATTTTTCTTTAAAATCAGAAAGTGCTGAATAATCATAAGGTTCCATCAGGTCCATTATGCCATCTTCCATATTTAAGGATGCATCTACTGGAACACGGGTAAATTCAGCCTTCATTTTCCTATTTACAGAATAAAATGATGTTTCTGTATACTCCATCTCACCAGAATTCCATACTCTGACTGACGTCCCTTTTCCCTCATACTCCATATCTGTATCCAGATCATAAAGCCAGAATGGAACATAGATTCCTTCTATCGTCTGTAACTTTCTTTCTGACAAAAAAGAATCCGGCATAAAAACTTTTTTCCGAAATTCCTGTTGTAGCAGTTCTTTCATCTTTTCTCTGCCAATCATAAAAGGAAGGATCAGATGCGGTCTGCTCTCACCTTCAACTCTCTCGTCAAATATAATATAATTTCCACAATTATTGCATTTTTTTGCGAGAGATACTTCCCCGGCTTCTACAGGTGCACCACAGGAAGGGCATGCAGACATTTGCTCAGATTTTCTGATTTCTTCGCTGTCCAGCCCATCACAATAAGAGCAGTGCATTTTTTGAACATCAGGATCATATACGGTGGTGCCTCCACAGTTTTTACAGATAAAAATCATTCCTGTTCCTCCTCTACTGGTATCACATGAAGATGTTTTCCATTTTCCTTTAACCACTTTCGTTTCATTTTATAATCAGGACAATACTGTTCTACCAGTCTCCAGAAATCTTTAGAATGATTCATTTGAATTCTATGACACAATTCATGAATTACAACATAATCTAATACTGAAAATGGTGCCAGCATCAATCTCCAGCTAAAGGAAAGATTTCCAATACTGCTACAACTTCCCCATCTTGTCTTTGCATCTCTGATTGTAATCCTTCCATAACTTACACCCATAACATCAGCGTAAAAAGCAACTCTTTTCGGAATATATTCCATGGCTGCTGTTCTATATCTCTTCTCTAACTTCAAAGAGGTTTCGTCAGTTTCTTTACGATCCCTAACCTTGCACTGCTCATAATACTTGCTCTTAATCCAATCTTCACGTTGTATCAGAAATTCTGTAATAACTGAATCTGGAAGGCTAAAAGGAGCTCTGATTGCAACTTCTCCGCCTGGTTTAATCTGTACTTCATAGGATTTTCTATCACATCTGATTAATTTATAATGCAGCTTTAAATCACCATAATCATATACATGGTATGATTCTGTGGCAATGTCTTTTTTTCGATGTCGCTTCAGCATTGTACTTTCCTTCATCTCATTTATTCCATTGTTGTACTTCAGTCAGATGCGATAATATCATCTATCTTCGCTTTACTTACCTTAATGTAATCTACAACCAACATCCGGACCTGACATCCTGGTCTTCCACCGCTTACCGTAATCAAATTTAATCCTTCACAACTTTTGTCGACGACTGTTATATATTGTTTTTTCATACCGATTGCAGTACAGCCACCTCTGATATAACCAGTCACCTTAGTCAGATCTTTCAACGGCAACATAGCAACAGACTTTTCTTCTACAGCTTTTGCCGCCTTTTTTAAGTCGAGTTCTTGATCTACCGGCAAGACAAAAACATAAAACTGACCTGACTTACCCACTGCTACTAATGTTTTAAACACCTCAGCATATGGCATTCCAACAAGATCTGCAACTTTTGTACCTTCGATAAACTCATCACATATATAGGTCATTACATGATAGCTTATTTTATTCTGCTCTAAGATGCGCATCGCATTTGTTTTAACTTCTTTTGCCATTTGTTTACCAGCCTGTTCTGATTCTTTGTATTCATATCCCATATGAGCCTTCTGTTTTGTATTTTTTTATAGTATAACAAACTTCTAAATGTAAAATCTATAAGAATCTATTAATATTCACACTTTACCACTTTACAGGTGGAAAATACTTGTGATAGACTACTTTTGTTACTATTTTCCTATTGCGCTTATATAATGTTTCAGGAGTCGGTCATGATAAACAAATTTAAGACTTTTTGCCTGTCCATTTTATCGCAAATGAAACAGCTGGATCACGGAATTGTTATTGTTCTGTCTGTATCGCTTGTTCATTTCCTTACATTGGTTATCTTTGCTTATTTATCTATTCCAATCATGATTATAATCAGCTTACTGAGCATCATGGTCTGTTTTGCCATGTTTCTTCCTGAAATTGGAAATGATTATTCTATGATTGTAAAAATAATCTTCACCGAAAGTATTTTTTATATATTCTCTGCAACGATTTGCATCGGATGGAGTGCAGGTTTTCCACTATATATCTTTGCGCTGATTCCATTAACATATTATTTGTCCTATTTGTCTACGCTTCGGGATGATAACAAAATCAGCACAGTAGGTTTTTCAATTGTAGCCACCATTGCGTTTTTGTCCATGCGGCTTTACAGTTATTTTCAGGAACCACTCTATCGCATTGCAAATATTCGATTTTTAGGCTATATCTATATGGCAAATGCCTGCATTACAATATCATTAATTTTGTTATGCCTTACAGTATTCACATCTACCATTACCTATTCTGAAAGTACATTAAAGGCAAGAAACAGCAGGCTCTCTTCTCTGGCAATTACAGATCCCCTGACAGGCTTTTATAATCGAAGGTTTATGGTAGACCATCTCAGACAGGCAATCTACCGTGCTGAACAGACTGGGATTCCTTTCAGCCTGCTCCTTTGTGATATTGATGATTTCAAAATAATCAATGACACCTATGGCCACAATTGCGGCGATCAGGTTATCCTGAATATGTCGTCTATCATGCATCGCATCGTCAGAGACAGTGACTACATTTGTCGATGGGGCGGAGAAGAAATTTTAATCCTTCTTCCAGGTTGTCCCGCAAGTAATGCAGCAAAACTAGCCGAGAAAATTCGTCAGGAAATTTCAGAACATCCTGTTTCTTATCACGGGAATACCGTTCCCTTTTCTATGACATTCGGAATACAGTCCTATGAAGCATGCAATGATTATCTTGAACTGTTAAAGAAGGCCGACAGCAAATTATATCAAGGAAAACAGAACGGTAAAAATTGTATTGTTTTATAAGCAGTTTACTATTATTTTGTCTCCAGGAGTCTGAGAATATATTCCCAGACTCTTTTTACGGAAGCAATCTCTAACTTTTCTTCTGTCGTATGAATTCCAGACATATTGGGACCTATGGAAACACAGTCCAAATCTGCAATTTTCTCAGAAAGTAATCCACACTCTAATCCCGCATGTACCGCCTCTACCTTAGGCTCAACGTCATACATTTCTCGATATACTCTGCACATTTTATCGCGAAAATCCGAATCTTTTTTAAACTCCCAAGCCGGATAATTTCCACTCATTCTTATTGTTCCATCAAATAGTTCAGTGATCATGCACATTTTATCACAAAGTGCCTCTTTTGCGCTTCCTTTTGAACTCCTGAGTGCATACGTGAATAATACCGAACTTTCTTTTAAATCCATAATCCCAAGATTAAGTGAAGTTTCTACCAACCCTTCTATCTCCATACTCATGGCCTGAATTCCATTTGGTGCACAGTTTAAAAATCCAATTACTTTTTCCGTGGAACTTTTATCTAGTGCGGTTCCAGAATAAGATGTCTCCAGGCTGTAGCTTAATTTCATTTCAGGATCTGATACACAATATTCATTCTGATATGCAACCACCATCTGATTAATCTGTTCTATTATCTTCGTAGCATCAGCCGTTGAAACAATAATCTCTGCATAACTTTCTCTTGGTATTGCATTATCCTTGAGTCCTCCGCCAATTGCTGCAATGAGAAACTCATGTTTTCTGTGTAAAGATAAGAGTAACCTTCCCATCAGAACATTGGCATTTGCCCGCCATTTGTGAATTTCAACCCCTGAATGGCCTCCAGTAAGCCCACTCCATTCCAATCTGATTTTATTTCCTTCTGCCTCTGCATACTTTACTGGTATTTCTGAATAGGTACGCACACCGCCTGCGCAGCTGCTTAACATGATGCCTTCTTCTTCCGAATCAATATTCAGCAGTTTTTTCCCTCTGCACATGGATAAGTCTATCCCAGCGGCGCCCTCCATTCCAACCTCTTCTGAAACAGTGAATACAACTTCCAATGCCGGATGCGCGATGGTTTTTGATGCCAGAATCGCTAGTGCATACGCTACAGCAATTCCATCATCTCCACCAAGCGTAGTTCCGACTGCAAAAACATACTGACCATCTGTATCAAGTTGCAGACCCTGTGTTTCGAAATCGAACACAACATCATTTTTCTTTTCACAGACCATATCAAGATGTCCCTGTATGATAATAGGATCTTCTTTTTCATATCCATTTGTTGCATCTTTCAATATCACAACATTATATAGGTCATCCTGAAACACGCGTAGACCATGCTCTTTTGCAAATAGAACGCAGTAATCACTTAACGCCTTCTCATGATAGGATCCATGTGGAATTTTACATATCTCTTCAAAATAAAAAAATACTTCTTTTGGCTCAAATTGTGCTAATTTTTTCATATTTTTATTAAGAGTCTGACTCTTATTCCTTTCATATTTTCATATAAAAATGATAGATTCAAATTTCAAATCTTTAAAATGGTAAAAAGTCCTTGAATAAATTCAAGGACTTCCATGTTTAAAGTATGCTTAATTATGCAATTTTAGATTTTGCAAGTTCTGCGAGTGTTGCAAATCCCTGTGCATCATTGACTGCCATTTCAGCAAGCATTTTTCTGTTCATATCCACGCCAGCAACTTTAAGTCCGTACATGAATTTGCTGTATGATAAACCATTCAGTCTTGCAGCTGCATTGATACGAGCGATCCAAAGCTGTCTGAACTGACGTTTTCTTTCTTTTCTTCCTGCGTAAGAAGAAGTTAATGCTCTCATAACTGACTGTTTTGCTACTCTGTACTGATTAGATCTTGCTCCTCTGTAACCTTTTGCAAGTTTTAATACTCTATTATGTTTTTTCTTTGCGTTTAATCCGCCTTTAATTCTTGCCATTGTATGTTCTCCTCCTTACAATATTATAAATATGGTAAAATCTTCTTCATGTTTTTAACATTTGTTGAATCTGTCATTGCTGCTTTTCTAAGATTTCTCTTTGTTTTTGCAGATTTTTTTGTCAGAATGTGCTGTTTATAAGCTTTACTTCTTTTTAATTTTCCTGTTCCGGTAAGTTTAAAACGTTTTGCTGCTGATTTGTTTGTTTTTGTCTTTGGCATATCCTTTAATCCTCCTATTATTCCTACATGAAAACCATGTTGATTTCCTTGCTACTTATTTTATTTCAACTGTAAAACCGCAAAACAGATCACCTGTAACTATCGCTTTTCAGTTAAAAACATTGTCATACTTCTTCCTTCAACTTTTGGCGCTTTTTCAATGACAGAGATATCTGCCAGTTCTTTTGCAAAATCATCCAAAATATGTTTGCTGCTTCCCATATGTGCCATTTCACGTCCACGGAAACGTAGTGTGATTTTTACTTTATCCCCTTTGGAAAGGAACTTTCTTGCAGCATTTATTTTTGTATTCAGATCATTTGTATCGATATTTGGAGAAAGCCTGATTTCTTTTATTTCAATTACACGTTGTTTTTTCTTGGCTTCCTTCTCTTTTCTGATCTGTTCGTATCTGTATTTTCCGTAATCCACAATTTTACAAACAGGCGGTTTTGCGGTTGGCGCAATCTTAACCAGGTCTAATCCTGCGTCTTCTGCCATCTGCATTGCTTCTTTGATCGGCAGAACTCCAAGCTGTTCACCGTTTTCTCCGACAACACGTACTTCTTTGTCTCTAATCTGTTCATTAATCATTAAATCGCTAATAATTTACACCTCCATAAGATGAATTCCAATCAAGAAAACCAACCATTTGATTTCTTGTGGCAATAAAAAAGTGGATAGTCAGACTATCCACAAATTAACATACTCATTTACATTATCCATTTTAAAAATAGATCTGTAACTTTCATAGTATTTACGCCTGCCAGCCATCTGCCGCAGGGTGAGAGTGGATACTCTGCTTGTTTCTATTTCACATACTTAACTAAAATATCACATAAACTATGTTCTGTCAACTGCATTTATATTTGTTTTTGAAATAACCTGTATATTTGTTTTTGAAATAACCATAATAATATCATTTTCATGAAAGGTGGGTTACTTCTTTTCTGACAGCAGCAATCCTAAAATTGTCAGAAATGCTCCCGTTATGGTAACAACACCCGGCTTCTCTCCAAGAAAAATAGCAGATGTAATAATGGTAATGACGGGTACAATATAAATATATACACTGGCACGCAGAGCTCCAATTTCTTTTACCGTCCAGTTCCAGATAACATAACAGATTGAAGTTGCTCCAATACTGAGGTATAAAAGATTTCCAACGATTTCAGGTTTTAATAAACTTGCAGGATTCCAGCGAAACCCCAACATTGCTCCCACCGGAACCATACTGATCAGCCCATAAAAAATAATTCTTCTGGTAGCCGCAATCATTTTTTCATCCATATTTAAATGCTTCTTAATAATAATAGAATACACTGCCCATACAAATGCCGCTCCAATCGCAAGAATATCACCAATCGGATTTAACTGTAACGTAACCCTTCCATTATAGTTAATTAACAGAATTCCTGACATCGCTACTAAAAACCCAAAGAAAAAGTATTTTTTTGGACGCTCTTCCCTCAGGAATAAAAATGCAAGAAGCGCTGTAAACATCGGTGCCGTCGAAACAATTACCCCAACATTTGCTGCGTAGGTGTAAGTTAATGCTATGTTTTCACATAAAAAATAAATTGTTACACCAGAAAGACCGGCTGCCAGATACCAGAATTCTTCTTTTAGTCCAGTAAAAGGCAGCGGTTTTGGACATATAAGTATCAGTACAAGATATCCCGCAAGAAATCGATAAATTAAAACATCTATCGGCTGCATCTCGTTTAGCAGAACCTTCGTCGATATAAATGTCGTACCCCAGATGATAGCAGTGAAGACACCAAGAATGTGCCCAATCACAACTGCCTTATTCCCTATTTTCATGCTTTTACTTCTTCCCAGTTTTCTTCCTGTCTTATTTCTTTTGTACGTATTTCTTTAGAAATACTATCAATAAAGGCCGTTAATTCTTTTTGACCTTCATCTCCCGCAAAACGACTTCTGACAGATACAAGATTTTCTTCCTCTTCCTTCTGACCTACGACCAGCATATATGGTATTTTATCCAGTCTTGCTTCTCTGATCTTATATCCAATCTTCTCAGAACGATTGTCTACAGTTGTCAGGATTCCATTCGCTTTCAAAGCCTCTTCCACTTTCTCAGCATAAGCAGCATACTTTTCGGAAATAGGAAGAATTCTTACCTGTTCTGGGCATAACCATGTTGGAAACTTGCCTGCATATTTTTCAATCAACCATGCCAATGTTCTCTCATAACATCCTACAGATGTTCTATGTATAATATAAGGACGTTTTTTCTCTCCATCCACATCCACATAGGACATGTCAAAACGTTCTGCCAAGAACATATCTAATTGAATTGTGATCATTGTGTCTTCTTTTCCATAGACATTCTTAGCCTGAATATCAAGTTTTGGTCCATAGAATGCTGCTTCTCCATCTTCTTCTGTAAATTGGATTCCGATGTGGTTTAAAATGTTTCTCATCATATCCTGGACCTGATTCCATGTTTCTTCTGTTCCAAGATATTTTTCTTTATTATTTGGATCCCATTTTGACATTCTGTAAGTTACATCGCCTTCCAAGCCAAGGGTTTGTAGGCAATATTTTGCAAGATCTACACATCCTTTAAATTCTTCTTCGATCTGTTCAGGGCGTACTATCAAATGTCCTTCTGAAATCGTAAACTGTCTGACTCTTGTAAGTCCATGCATTTCTCCAGATTCTTCATTCCTGAATAATGTAGATGTTTCTCCATAACGTAAAGGAAGATCTCTGTATGATTTCTGACTCTGTTTATATACATAGTACTGGAAAGGACATGTCATGGGCCTTAATGCAAACACTTCATCCTCTTCATTTTCTTCATCCCCAAGTACAAACATTCCTTCTTTATAGTGTGCCCAGTGATCCGAAATCACATAAAGGTCTTTTTTTGCCATAAACGGAGTTTTTGTACGTACATACCCACGTCTTTCTTCTTCATCCTCAATCCATCTCTGTAATGTCTGAATGATTTTTGCTCCTTTTGGCATCAAAAGTGGAAGTCCTTGTCCAATCACATCAACTGTTGTGAACAATTCCATTTCTCTTCCGAGTTTGTTGTGATCTCTCTTTTTAATGTCTTCAAGATGCTCCATATATGCTGCAAGTTCTTCTTTTTTATTGAATACGGTTCCATAAATTCTCTGAAGCATTGCATTCTCAGATTTTCCTCTCCAATATGCACCTGAAGAAGAAATCAGTTTATATGCTTTGATATTCTTCGTATTCATCATATGTGGTCCGGCACACAGATCTGTAAACTCACCCTGAGAATAAAATGAAATTTCAGCATCTTCTGGAAGATCTTTAATTAATTCCACTTTGTATGGTTCTTGTTTCTCTTCCATAAATCTGATGGCTTCTTCTCTTGGCAGCGAAAATCTTTCAAGCTGACTGCCTTCTTTGATTATTTTTTTCATTTCTGCTTCAATTTTATCAAGATCTTCCCTTGTAAAAGGTTCTGCTTCAAAATCATAATAAAATCCTTCTTCTATTGCAGGTCCGATTGCAAGTTTTGCAGTAGGATACAGTCGCTTTACAGCTTCTGCCATCACGTGTGATGTGGTATGTCTAAGTACTTTCAGCCCTTTAGGATCATTTGCAGTCAGAATATTTAATTCACAATCCTTCTCTACCACTGTTCTCAGATCAACAACTTCTCCATTTATTTCACCGGCACATGCCATTCTTGCAAGTCCCTCACTAATATCTGCTGCAATCTGAATGACAGACATAGCACTTGCATATTCTTTTGAAGATCCATCTTTTAATGTTATTTTCATAAACTACCCTTTCTAATCTATCCTTATATTTTCTTAACAGCAGCCTTCATTTTCACAATTGTCGTCTTCCTCTGTATTAATAAAGCTGTCTGTTGTATTTCCATTATTACTGCCTATTGTAACGCCATGCGTCAGCGGTGCCTTGAACAATCCTACTACGATTCCAAATAAGGTGCAGGCTGCAATGATAATCCAAAATTCACGCTTGCTTAAGGTATACTCTCCACGAAACAGTTCAGTTATTTTTTCTTTCATAGTGCTTCCCCTTTCTATTCTTGTTCAGGATACAGGTCTGCCGAATAAAAAATCCCTTGCATTACACACTGTAATGCAAGGGACGATATCATCGCGGTTCCACCCTGGTTGCTTCAGATTTCTCCAAAACCTCTCGAATAATGATAACGGAATTACCGGGCCGGATTAGAGCCACTCAGAGTTAGTTTTCAAATATTTCCTGCAAAGGTGTTTCCAGCACTGTTTTCACAGACACCTCTCTCTGATGCATTTGATAATTTACTCGTCTCTTCAGCGTATTACCTGTATAACATACCACTTGTTAAACCTCATTCTATTCCATTTTTATTTTTCTGTAAAGAGTTTTTTTGTACAAATGCAATGCGTATAGCAAACTCCAAATGGCATAATTATACTAAAAATAACAGGATCTACCCTTGACAAGGCAGATTCAAACTTTTATACTTTATTTAATCAGTTTAATTACTGTTTGATAAGCGTGTTACTTTCGAGGCAAAAGCTTAGAACATTGTTCTAGTCTTTTGTCTTTTTTTTATTCATTTTGCATGTACTTTCAAAAATTGATTTTACTTTCAGTTTATTTTATTTGTTCCAATGTACTTGCTACTACTATTTTCTACTGATAAAATAGTAATAAGAAAATTCAAATGCTTATCAGACAGGCTTAACTTTCGTACCTCTATAATGGATGCGTTAAAAATAATAAGTACCCTGAATAAATTTCGCCCTTAGGGCAGATAGGAGTTTTTATGAAAATTATTAAAACTACAGATTATTATCACATGAGCAGAATGGCTGCAAATATTCTCTCTGCGCAGGTTATTATCAAACCTGACTGCGTGCTTGGACTAGCAACCGGTTCTACGCCCATTGGAACCTATGAGCAACTAATTCGCTGGTATGAAAAAGGCGATCTTGATTTTTCACAGGTTCGTACCATCAACCTGGATGAATACAAGGGACTTTCTCCTGAAAACGATCAGAGTTATCGTTATTTCATGAACGAACATCTTTTTCGTCATATCAATATTAATCTTGATCATACACATGTACCAAACGGACTAGAGTCTGATCCAGTCAAAGCTTGCGAAGACTATAACCGGATTATCCGCGAAAATGGCGGTGTGGATCTCCAGCTTCTCGGCCTTGGGTTAAATGGCCATATCGGTTTTAATGAACCAGGCGCCGCCTTTGAAAAAGAAACACACTGTGTGGATCTGACACAAAGTACCATTGATGCAAATTCAAGATTTTTTGATCATATGGATCTTGTCCCTAAACAGGCCTATACAGTCGGTATCAAGACAATCATGCAGGCAAAAAAAATTGTTGTTATTGCTTCTGGTGAAAACAAAGCTGATATCATTGCCAAAGCTTTCTGGGGACCTATTACGCCTTCTGTGCCTGCATCAGTACTTCAGTTACATAACGATGTTGTCCTTGTCGGTGATGAAGCAGCACTTTCCAAAATACCAGAATAATGATACCAACGAATACTTTAGGCGTTTTAAATTGAAAGGAGTTTCTCATGCTTATTAAAAATGGTAGCGTTTTTACAAAAGAATTTAAGTTCGAAGAAATGGATCTTGTATCAAAAGATAAAAAGACAGATGCGCTGCTTTCCCGGGGTAGCACAACGTCAGAACAGGACACCTATGATGCATCGGGATGCTATGATGCATCGGGATGCTATATTATACCAGGTCTGACAGATATCCATTTTCATGGATGTGTCGGTCATGATTTTTGTGATGGAAGCAAAGAAGCAATTCACGAAATGGCCAAATATGAATTGAAAAATGGTGTTACAACAATTTGTCCTGCAACGATGACGCTTGCAGAATTCATGTTACATTCCATCTGTACTACTGCAGCAGACTATGTAAATCACCCTGTTTCTGATCAAGAAGCTAAATTATGTGGTATTAATATGGAAGGTCCCTTTATCTCACTTGCAAAAAAAGGAGCACAAAATCCAGCTTTTATCACAACACCTGATTCTGCAATGTTTCACAGACTTCAGGAATCCTCAAATGGTCTGATTAAACTTGTTGCTATTGCACCTGAAGAGGACAATGCTCTTGCAGTCATAGATGACCTAAAAGATGATGTTGTACTCTCCATTGCGCATACAACTGCCGATTATGAAACTTCTAGCACTGCCTTGAGACATGGCGCATCCCATGTAACTCATTTATACAATGCCATGCCTCCTTTCTCACATCGCGATCCTGGTGTTGTTGGTGCCGCATTTGATGCAAAACACTGTAATGTAGAGCTTATCACAGACGGAATCCATATTTCTCCTTCTATGGTACGTGCAACGTTTCAGCTTTTCGGAGATGAGCGTGTCATATTAGTAAGTGACAGCATGATGGCTACTGGTATGGAAGATGGAAAATATTCCCTTGGTGGACTTGATGTTTATGTAACAGGAAACAAAGCCACATTAAAAGATGGAACCATTGCAGGCTCTGCGACCAATCTGATGGATTGCATGAGAACCGCGGTATCCATGGGCATACCGCTGGAATCGGCAGTCCGTGCCGCTACCTATAATCCGGCAAAAGCGATCGGAATTGACGTCAACTATGGAACCATTGAACCAGGAAAAGTCGCAAATTACGTCATTCTAAACAAAGATCTTAGTATTAAAAATGTTATTTTAAACGGAAGCGTTGTCATATAAGAAGAGTGAAGGTTCAGCCTATAGGCTGAACCTTCACTCTTCTTTTTGAATGCTAATTCCAAGAACACTATTTCGATAGCTATTTGCGGACATTCCCACCTGTCGCTTAAATACTTTTGAAAAATGAGCCACATCAAGAAAACCGATTTCATCCGAGATTTCTCCTATCCTTCTCGATGGGTCTGCAAGCATCTCTTTTGCTTTTTCTATTCTGACAGAATTTAATATTTCCGAAAAATTCTTTCCAGTATGTTTGTTCAGTAGCTTACTCAAATGCCATTGACTGACATAGGTCTTTTCTGCCACATCCGAAAGTTTTAATTTTTTATCATAATTTTCTTCAATGTATGCGAGTGCATTCTTGACAATAAAACTACTTGCCGAACTAAGTAGTTCTTCCTGTTCTCCTTCACCAGAGACTGCCTTTTCTTGTAAGCCATGGCTCTCATCCATATTATCTTCGGATGGTTCCATTACACTTTGTCTTCCTTTGACCTTCTCTGCCATCGCGTAAATCGCTTCTTCAATTTCTTCCATATTAGACGGCTTTAGCAAAAACCGGCACACTCCCAGTCTGATTGCTGTCTGCGCGTAATCAAAGTCTCTGTATCCCGTTAAAACGCATACCTGTAAATTCGGAAATTGTGACTTTACTGCTGCAATCATACTCAATCCATCAATCTCTGGCATACAGATATCAAGAAATACCAGATCAGGTGACATTTCTTCAATTAATTTCTTACCGCTCATTCCGTCATTTGCAGTGCCCACAACTCTACATTGAAATTTTGTCCAGTCCACACTTCTTGACAGACCTTCTACAATAATTGGTTCATCATCAATTAATACTACTTTTAACATATTTATTTCCAATCTGCTGCAAACAGCAATACAAATCAACTCATTTGTTTAGATTTTATCCTTTTACTGCGCCGGCCGTCAATCCTTTGATAATATTCTTCTGAAGCAGAATGTAAATAATGAGTACCGGGAATACAATCAATGTAACGCTAGCTGCCATTAATCCAAAATCTGTTCCATACTTCGAGCTGATTTCTTCCAATAATGTGGAAACAGGAAATTTAGTATTATCACGAATCATAATCTTTTGTACAAACAGATCGTTATACGACCATAGGAAACTAAAGATTGCAACCGTAGATAATGATGCCTTACAGATCGGTACAATGATTTTTCCAAACACCTGATATACATTGGCACCTTCCATATATGCCGCCTCTTCCATTTCAATCGGGACACTTTTTAAAAATCCAATCATAACAATGGTAGCAAAGCTTAAATTACCGGCAATCTGTGGCAGAATCACTGCAAGATTTGTATTTAAGAGTTTTAAAGAAACAATCATCTTAAAAACCGGTATAATAGTAGAAAACACTGGGAACATAAGACTTGCAACAATCATGCTCATCAGGAATTTTTTTCCTGTAAAATCATAACGTGTCAGTGCAAATGACATCATGGAAGACAAAAGCATCACCCCTATTGTTACAGTTCCTGAAATAATAAGGCTATTCTTATATGCATTTAATACATTAAGACGTTCAAAGGCATTTCTGTAGTTTTCAAAAGTAGGATTCAACGGCAAAGAAAATGAGGAAGATAAAACCTCTGACGATTCTTTCAGTGAATTCAGTATAACCCATATAAAAGGGAACACAGTCCCAATTCCCCAGAGAATCAGGATCAAATAAATCAGTACTATTCCTAATGGAAGCTTTTTTTCTGTTTTACGATTACCTCGTTTCATCTTGCTCTCCTTTCTCTTTTTTCGGTCGTTAGAATGCTGATGACTTTTGAAACCAGCACACCCATCACTACAATCACAATTGCAAGTACTGAACCGTAATCATAATTATTCATACCAAATGTGACCTGATACATATAAGTACCCAGAAAATGTGTTAACCCCTGTGGTGCACCATTTGGAACAATGACCCATGGAAGGTCAAAAATCTTTAGCGCTCCAGTGACCGCAAGCGTAATGCATGTTGCAATGACACTTTTCATCAGAGGTATGGTAATGTAACCCACCTGCTTCAACTTACTGCAGCCATCTATTTCAGCTGCCTCATAAATATCATCTGAAATATCGCTTAACCCTGTTAATAAGATAACAAAATAGAATCCTACATAGCTCCAAAGTGTAGGAATACTTACCATTACGAAAGCCAACTCTGGTTTTAACCAGTTTACTGGTTCATATCCAAAACCTGCAAGTATCTGGTTCAGCATTCCACCATTAAAATTATAAAACAGTTTAAACAACAGACCAATCGCGGTCGCTGAGATTACAATGGGGAAAAAGAATATGGTCCTAAAAATCTGCTGTCCTCTTTTTATGTTCATTACAAGAATTGCAAGAAGAAAGCCTATTCCAACCTCAAATACAACGGTCAAAAACATCATTTTGAACGAATTCATAATAGCAACCATCAAATCTTTATCTGTTAATAATTTTCTATAATTGTCAGCACCAATATATTTCCAGTCACTTCCCGGCATTTTTACAATACTTGTCATATCAAAACAGCTGTTCCTTATATTTTCAAGAAAAGGAACATAGAGAAATAGTGTCAAAAACAATAGACCCGGTATGATAAATACAAGCAATGGACTTTTTTTCTTATAAAGCATCTGAATTCCACCTGTTTCTTATAAATTTTTAAAGGAAGGGGTTTTGACCCCTTCCCCTGTTTTCATGTTTACACTTTAATTATTTTCTTGCTGCATTCACAGAAAGTGCTTCATTTAGAAGATCCTGTGCTGATAATTCGCCAGTTGAAACTTTCACAATTCCACCAACAATAATTTTATATGCTTCTGGATCAATTCTAGAGTCTGTTGGTGCGCATATGCTACTTGCTGCACTACTATAGTCAAGTCCTGAAAGAGCGAGCGGAGACATTCCATCAATTGGTTCAACAGCACATGCTGCCTGTCCATTTCCATTCCAATATTTCTGTACAGAATCTTTATTGGTATGTGCCATTACGAATTTAACTGCTGCATCTCTTTTTTCTGGATCTTCCCATGCTTTTTTTGTAATATAGAATCCTGAAGACATACCACCAACCAAAGCGCCTGCTTTTGCTTTCTGATTTTCAACACCTGGGAATGGAATCACTACAGTATTCTCAACATCTGTTACGCCGCCTAAATACCAGGAACCATCTAACTGCATTGCTGCTTTTTTATCTTTGAAGAGCTGTCCTACATATGCATCATCAACAGTGTCTGTATCTTCTGGAAATGCACCCATATCGCGAAGTGTCTTAAATGTTTCCAGTCCTGCTGCCCATTCAGCTGGTGCTGTTTCTGGTACAGATGTATAACTTTCTTCTCCTGCCGCATATAACATTAGGAATTCAATCCAGTAATGAGGTACATTATTTAAAGAACATGCAATTGGAATAATTCCATTTTCTTTAAATACAGCGATTGCATTGGTAAGGGATTCCCAATCTGTTGGTAGTTCTACACCATACTGATCAAAAAGATCTTTGTTGCAATATAAACCTTCCCAATATCCAGTGGTTGGAATCGCTCTTGAAACGCCATCTGTATTGGTTACAGCCACAAGCGCTGCATCAAGTGTATCCTTTGCGTAGTCTGGGTACTCAGCCTTAATTTCATCAACTGTTACGAATTTATCTGTTGCAATAATCGTATTTGCAGTTGCATCTGTGAAGAATTGAAGTACATCAGGTTCGTTCCCAACAGAAAAATCAGCTGCAATTGTCGCTTTCCATTCTTCATCTGAAACCTGTGAGTTATCCTCAACTGTGATATAACTATTCTCTTCCATAAATGCTTTGTTGATTTCTTCATAAATCGGAGCATTTGGATCTGTACCCCCAAACATAGATACCGTTTTTAAGGTTACAGGATTTTTTGCTTCTTCTGCCTGTGCTGTTTCAGCGGGTGCTTCCGTTGATTCAGCCTGTGCTTCCTCTTCTACCTGTGTTTCTGACACAGCAGCTTCTTCTTTCGCTGCGCCACAACCTGCCAGCATAGACGCTGTCATCGCTGCAACAAGTAATACCGATAAAACTTTCTTTTTCATCTGTTTCTTCCTCCTTCTACTTTATAGCTCTTTGCTATAAATAGAATTATAGATAATATATCCTCTAAAAGCATTAGACCGATTTGACATTATTTGTTCATTCTTGCCATATTGCATCGTTTGGAATTACAATCCTTGTTAAAAATGTTCCATCTTCCGGAGTTGAAACCTCCAATCCATATTGCAATCCGTACATAAGCCGTATTCTCTTATGAACATTTCGAATTCCAATCGATATATGTTTCGAATGCTCTTCTTTTATATCAGTCTCCGTCGGGCTTAATTCTACATGATCCAACTGTGTTGCAGTTTCTTCTTCACCCGCTAAAATTAATTCTGTACGGATTCTCTCCAACGTCTCGTTTGTTACTGGCTTTCCTGTATTTAAAACATCAAGTAATACTTTATCATTATCACTATGAATACTGATTTTAATTGTTCCTTTATTTACTTTTTCAATTCCATGCAGAATTGCATTCTCAATGATAGGCTGTAAAATCAATTGTGGGACTCTCGTTCTAAGAAGAGATTCATCAATATCCTTTTCAACAAGGAGTCGTTGTCCAAACCGCATTGACATGATATACAGATAAGCGTCAACACATCTAAGTTCTTCAGAAAGATATACTTCTGCTCTGTTTGAGCGATTCATATTATGGTCAAGTACAATACTGAGCGATTCTATCATTTTACAAACAGCAATATCTCCTGACATCCTGGCCTGCCAGTTCATCATCTCCAGTGTGTTATTTAAAAAGTGTGGATTGATCTGTGCCTGAAGCGCCGCAATCTGCGCATCTTTTCTTGCTAGTTTTTCATTATAAACAGAATCAAATAAATACTTGATCTGCTTTGACATATGACCAAATGAATTCGCCAAATAATCAAATTCGGCATTCGGCATGCTTTTTTCTCCAATTGTCATACCGAATTTACCCTCTGTAATATTCTTTGAAAGTATGACCAGTTGTTCAACCGGATTTTCAATCTGTTTTTTTAAATATCGATATGCAGAATAAACAACCGGTATCAGTAGCAATGCTACTACCATGACGATTCGATATAATTCATTCAGGCTTTGATAAAATTCCGAATTTTTTACTGCATAAATAAGAAATAGTGGATATGCATCTTCATCTCTTCCATAAGCATAGCCCCTGTATCCTTGTGCATATGTTTTATACAAATATTCATTTCGTTCTATTTGCATTCCTGTCTGTAATTTTTCAAATATCGTCTCTGTCCTGATCTGTTCCTGCGATCCCCTTGTCAGGATCTCCGTGTTTTGATCAAAAAGAATTCCTAAATTGTCAATTGTCTCAATGGGAAGTTCTTTGTATAGGGCTTCTGTGTTTAATGCCAAAACCAGACTCCCATATTTACGATAATCTGATACAGTATATAAATTGCGTACAAGTAATAATCTGTTGTCAACAACAATCGTCTGAATATAATTTGAATCACTTGAAATCGCCTGTAGTATTTTTGTGTGAATTTCTTTCTGATATAAATGCAAGCCATAACCTGTCCTTGAAGAATAACATTTAGGCGCTTCTGTATCTTCAGCATAAAATGCATAGAAATCAAATCTCTTATCCATATAATACTTTGATTTGAGAGATGCATTCATCTCGCTATAAAAATTCCCAGGATTGATTCTCCCTTTCTCATACGTATTCCATAAGTTCTCCCAGTCTCTCTCATAAGTAGGTTTCTGACTAAGACGAATTGCTTCATTCACTCTCATAGCTACAATAGAGGCCGCATTACTAATTCCGTCTTCGATTAATTTTTCATTTTTTTCAAGATAAACATTACGATAGGACAACAAAATAAAGGCTGTGATGATTCCAATCGGAATCAGCCAGCTGACCGCCATAAAAATGAGTATTTTATAACGCAAGGAATTGGTATCAGGCTTTATTTTTTTCCACATACATCCTCCCGGAATCTTTTTCTATAGTGTATCAAATAAATGCCAAGAAGGGAATTCCATTACCTGGATTTGACCTCTGGCAATGGCATTCCCTATTCTGATTATAATTTAAAAAAAGATTCAAAAATATGGATAGCTCTAAGAATATCTTTTTCTTCAGGCATCTCACAAAATATTCTTAATAATGGTTCTGTTCCTGAAAATCTACAAATAATCCAGCCTCCATTTTTAAAATATACTTTGCAACCATCCAGATAAGATACTTTTTCGATTTCCCATAAAAGTTCAGGAAGTCGCTTTTCTACAAAAAGGATTGTTTGTATTTCTTCTTTTTTTAACTGATCAAAACGATAATCCTTTTCCATCATATAACCAGGTCCAAATTTTTCCTGAATTTCTTCCATAATTACAGATAACTTCTTCCCTGTTACAGCAATCATTTCAACGAGAAGTGCTGCTGCATAAACACCGTCTTTCCCTTTAATATGGCCTCTGACAGTAAGTCCACCAGAAGACTCTCCTCCAATCACAGCGTCTGTTTCATTCATTTTTGATGAAATGTGTTTAAAGCCCACCGGCACTTCATAACAATTCTCACCAAAAGCTTTTGCAAGACGATCCAGTCTATGTGTCGTTGCGATATTTCTCACAACCGGTCCACGCCAATTTTTATACGTAACCAGATAATAGTACAAAATAACAAGGATGTCATTGGGATGTAAAAAATTACCTTTATCATCAATAATTCCTATCCTATCCGCATCCCCATCTGTTGCAATCCCAATGTCACATCGATGATCCAGCACATGGTTCTGTAATGCTTTTAAAGTTCCAGCAGAGGGAGAGGGCAGTTTTCCACCAAACAAAGTATCGTGTCTATCATTGATCGTAAACAAGCTGCATCGCGCTGTATGAAAAATAGTTGCAAGTGACGTTTCACTGACTCCATACATTGGATCCAGTGCAATCCTTAAACTTGCAGTTCTGATTCGTTCTATATCAATCTGTGTAAGTATATTGTCGAGATATTCATTTAACGGAAAGATTTCCTGAATGTTTCCGCTTTCAACTGCAACAGAATACTCCATTTCCCTGATTTCTTCCTCTTTAACATCAGCGCAATACTCCTCAATATCTTTCGTCTGATACTCATCTGCATCTCTTCCGCCAGATGTGAATATTTTAAATCCATTATAAATCGCAGGATTATGACTTGCTGTTACCATAATGCCATAAGGAAGCATATATTTCATAACATAGAACATTACCATGGGGGTAGGTACTGACTGATTGATCAGTTTTGTAGGGATCCCTTCTGCTGCAAATACACAGGCAGCCCACTGCATCGCTTCTTTTGATAAAAATCTCCTGTCGTAACCAATGACAAGTCCTTCTTCCTCTACTCCTTCATTTTTCATCTTTGTAGCTAATGCTTTGGCAAGAATCCGAATATTTTGCCTTGTAAAGCCATCACCAATTACGGCTCTCCAGCCACCAGTTCCAAATTCTATCATATTGTCTGTCCTTTCTCATTTCCCTTCTGCTGATGCCCCATGATCACAACCACATCATATGTTTTGCCCGGCTTCTGATATGCACAATTGATCTTATCAACCACTTCTCCATCGATAGTAATCTGTTTCACACCCTTCATCACACCGTCCGGATTTTTTATGGTAATTCTGTATCTACTCTCTCTCCACTCTCTTACTACCCAAAACTCACTCCACCCGGACGGGATGCAGGGATCTATAACAAGGCTTTCAAACTCAGGTCTGATGCCCAGAATATAGCGTGTTGCGGAATAATATGCCCATCCACCAGTACCTGTCATGAATGGATGCCTTGCTCTTCCATAAGCACTGTGGTCTTTTCCCATTATAAACTGACAGTAGGAATATGGTTCAGACTGTCTGATTTCAATCATGTCATTTTGTCTGTATGGCGAAAGTGCCTCATAATATTTCATTGCACGGTCTCCCCTGCCAAGTTTGCACTCCGCAGCCCATACCCATGGATTTGGATGACTGAATATTGCACCATTTTCTTTTACACCTGGATAGACTCTTGTTACAAATCCAATGGAATCGTCAGGTATCGTATAAGCAGGCGCATTCAGCATGAGTCCATAGGGGGTGTATAGATGTTTTTCAACAGAATCAAGTGCTTTTCTTGCCTTTTCTTCTTCTGCAGCTCCTGAGAGTACCGCCCACGCATTACTTTCCAGATGAATTTTTCCTTCTAAATCTTTGGCGGTTCCAATTTTTCTGCCTTCCTTTGTAATTCCCCGAATGAACCATTCTTCATCCCATAATTCCTGATTTGTAATTTCCTGTACTTTTTTTAGCACAGAAGTATATTTTTCAACATCTTCCATTCGATTGAGATATGACGCCAGCGAGATAAAATTCTCAAGTGCCCAGTAATGAAGGAAGGATACCAAGGCGCTTTCCCCACCACCTAAATTCAAACAATCATTCCAGTCTGCTCTCAGCCCTTTACAGATTCCATGCATTCCAACCTGCTTTTCCGAAAAATCCAGAATACGTTTCATATGTTCATATACAGTGTCATTTCCTTTATCTGCGAAGGGAAGGATCTGATCGAGTAATGAAACTTCACCTGTTTCTCTGATATAATCGACAATTGTCGGAATAAGCCATAGTGCGTCATCTGAACAGGTATCCTCCAAACCATGTAGTCTGGATTTTTTATCACCTTCTGGTATGACTGTCGGAGAACGAAATGGTTGTTCTCCCTTTTTTTCTTCAAACCATTCCGGTGAAAATAAATGTAGTCCATAGCCTTCACTCATAAGACCCTTTAACAGTTCAATGATTCTTTGTCTGCACTTCTTTGGATTTGAATGTTGTACCATCATTGCATCCTGTGCGGTATCGCGATAACCCAATCCAACGCGTCCACCCACTTCAATAAAGGATGCAAACCTCGAAAACATAACATTGATCTCGGCCTGATATAATGTCCAGATATTGATTAGTGTATTCATGCCTTCATTCGGTGTTCCAATTTGAAGTTTTTGCTGTTTTTCTTCCCAGAAATTACGAAGATCTTTATAAACCTGATCAACTGCATCAGGCTGACTGTATTTCGATCTGACTCTTTCACCGACTTCTCTGTTCCCTTCTCCGAGCATGAAGCATACTCTGATTTCTTCTCCTGGCTGCAATATTATATTTTTCTGTAATACACCACAGTGATTGCCTCCTTTTTCAAAAGAAGAAGTACAATGCCCATTCTCAACTACCAGAGGATTATCTTCCGAACGGTAAGGTCCGATAAAAGAATCTCGAAGGCAATCAAAACCATCCGGCATAACATTTGCTGTAAAGTACTGATAACCAAACTGATCATAAAAAAGATCATACTCAATGATCCCGTCTTCATAAGAACTACCTGATGAGTATAAACTCATTTGAAAATTCTGATTGTCTATTGCAATATGCCGAAAGGAAAACTCACAATATGAAAAAATAGAAAATGAACGAACTTTATCATCCTGATTACGCAAAACAACATCCCAAAGTTCCACCTGTTCATCCAATGGAATACTCAATGTCTGCGATGCTTTGATTCCCTTATATTCACACTCATAAACAGAATAAGACATACCATGCCTGCATTTATACTTTGCTTTTTTAAGATCTACACCTACCGGCTGCCATGAAATGGAAAAATACTCTCCATCCTCCTGATCTCTTATATAAACATAATGTCCCGGTCGATCCATTGGTACACCATTTCCACGGAATCTTGTCATTCTGTGGTATTCTGGTGTCTTATAAAACAAATAACCCGAAGCGGTATGATTTACAACTGCGCACATTTCATTGACCCCCAGATAATTTGTCCATGAAACCGGCAGATCTACTTTATCGATCACATATTCATTTTTTTCATTATCAAAATACCCATACTGCATTATGAAACCCTCCTTTTTCATCTGTTATCATTATACTTTTTGGTCTATTTCAATGTTAGGTCTGTCTATGTGAATTTTTGTTCTTATTTGTTACAATCCTTCTTTGCATCAAAAAAACTCTTTCACACAGGGAAGGCGAATTTGCCTTTCTCTGTAGGAAAGAGTTTTTATTTCTAAAAGATTAGAACGAAACAACAATATTTATATATTATTCTATGCGTTTTTACCACAACATTTTTTGTATTTTTTGCCTGATCCGCAAGGACATGGATCATTTGGATATACCTTTTCTTCTTTTACAACTGTCGAAGATTTTTTCTGCTCTTTGTAAAGAGCTGCTCTGGTCTCTTCATCAAAAATCGCATTCCATTCTTCTAACTCATAAAGCCAGTCTGCACCTGCACCTACCATGTTTTTATAAAGAAGTTCTTTATCAAAAACAAGGTTTACATTTGTGCCTTCTTCCATTTCTTCCAATGGATTGGCTTCTGTAAGACTATCATTGATTCCATCTAAGAATCCTGTCATTGTCATAAGATCAACATTATATTTTTCTGCAAGTTCTTTTACAGTTCCTGTTACTTTTTCTTCAGGATTTGCTAAAAGCTGCTGATATATTTCTTTTTCGGTCTGAAAATATGCCGTCCAGAGTCTTTGAAGATCTCCTTTATTGGCAGTTTCTGAATAAGCTTTGTCTCTCCACTCTTTAAGTAATGCCATTTCTTCTTCCATCCTTTTACCTTGTTTATCATAAACATATTAATAACTTAGATAGTATAACAAATATATTACAAAATTACAAAA
>QKAS01000049.1 GCA_003246295.1 Clostridia bacterium
TCAGTTTTCTACTTTCACTCATGAGAACCTCCATAATTCCCACTTTTCACACCGAAGTGTGAAAAGTGTAAAAAGTGTGATATTGAGATTTTCTCATGAAAAGTTATTCAGAAACAAGGCACTGTATTGTAGATCGCTTACGTTGATATAGTTTTCAAAGCTATAATGATGTTTTTTACTTCTGCCATAGACTCATCTATAGTATTAATGTCCTGTTCATATTCCTTTTTCCACAAAAAATCACTAGCCGATTTACATAGTTTTCCTTCTCTTAATTCCTTTAAGGTCACTGAACAAAATTCATCATTTTTATATTCTATTGTTCCCTGTGAACTTGCTGCTACTGCATTCCTAAAGTATTTCGTAATTTCAAGCATTTATTTCTCCTCATCTAGTACCACATAATATAATAATGTCAATGTAATAATTTAAACTTTTCAGTAAATCTATTCGAAAATACTATCGAAATCGAATCATATGTAGTCAATTTTACACCTACATTTGTTATTTAACAATAATTTTGACCACGAAATGTAATTTATATATCATTCTTATTTCACAACAATATTATGTAGTATTCAAATCACAATATCCCCTGCTTGCTAAAAGATGTAGATGATTAGATTTAGGCTCGAGATTAGAAAACGAAACTATCAAACTATCAACCGGTTAATATGAAATTTCTTTGATCTTTTAACAAAGAATCGGGTATAGCACCCTAATAATTCTTTCTAACTATTCTGTATATTTTCAAGAGTATCTTTTTCTCTTTCTACCTAGACTTATTATCAGATTTTAATTTAGAACATTGTGACTCTAATATATTTTTACCTTCATTCTGATATTTCTCAAAAACTTCCGCACCATATTGAGAATCCGGCTCCGCAACCATAACACTCACTTTTTCATCATGAGCTTTCTCCATAAGAATATCAAACTTCTTCATCATCTGGTCAATCCCCACATCTCTTGCCAAATTCTCCGTCTTATCAATTGCCGCATCCAGTCTTAACTCCATAGCCTCCAATATCTTTTTCTTTGCAAGCCAAGGCTTCATTACCATCGCAGTTTTTGAAAATCTTCTCTCTGACTGCGAATACTCAACAGCTTCCTTGTCCACAAAATTACGACATGTGTTGGCTATCTTTTGATTTGCTTCACGAATTCCAGTCCCAAATGCTTCAATCTTTTCAATTGTCGCTGAAACTTCCTTTTGTGATTCCCTGACATTTTGACGGATACTTGTAAGCTTCTCCTTCACACCAAATAAATCATATATCATATTCAGTGCGGCTTTTCCTGATTTCTTAGCTTCTATTACAATCTCAGATGCTTTCGATTTAATATTATCCTTAACAACAAACAACTGCTCTTTTATCATATTGCAACGTTCCTGTAATCGTTCTGCTGCCGCCTGAACCTGTGCCTTCAAGTTATTCAAAACGGTATCTTCCTGCATATCCTTCAGCTGCTGCTTTACATGAGATAGCTCCTCTGTCATAGAATCTAGCTTTTTCTCCAGACTATCAATATATATGCAAAGTTCAAACGTATGATTTGCTTCTTCCGACATATGATTCTGTTTTAAAAGTTCCAATAATTCCATTACAACTTCATCATTTAATAGATTTTTCTTCTCTATTGCTTCCATAATATTTTACCTCCAATTATTGAATCGGGCAGGCAAATGCCTGCCCATTAAATGCTTCTATCGAAAAGGGGTTGCTTCTCTATCCTGCTGCTTATCTGGAATATTCACTTGAGATCCTGCATTTTCTCTTACACGGTTCTGATTCTTCTCCCTTGCCTGCTCATACTCATTCACAATTACCGTGTATAGTTTTTCACGAAATTCTTTGGTAACCGGATAACAAATATCCTTATAAATTGGTTTATTGTTATCACCTATCTGCTTGGTTTTGTAAGAGGGCATTGCCACAAATAAACTGTCCTCTTTTCCACTAAGAATCGATACGTTATTTACAATAAAACAGTCTCCAAAATAAATGCGAGCAAGTCCTCTGACATTACTTCCTTCCCTTTCAAATGGTGTTACAGAAACAGTAAACTCGGGTAGCCCTTTCTCATCTTGATTAATAATTTCCTCTCCTCTCTCTGAATCCTTAGCCTTTTCATAAGTTGCTAAGATATTGTCATAAAGTTCTTCCCTGAATTCCTTTGTAATCGGATTGCAAACATCCTTATATACCACAGATCCACTTTCATCTCTTTCGCTGGATTTATAACGTGGCATGGAGACAAACAGTTTTCCCTCACTGCTTTCTAAAACAGCGATATTGGTTACTTTAAAGTCATCTCCGAATACCAGTGTTGCAAATCCTCTTAAATGTGAAGGGTTTTCTGCATTTTGTCTTTCACTATCTTTTACTTCGTTTACTCTGATAGAATATTTCATAAAATCCTCGCTTTCTGTATGCAATGCATACAATGAATTGATAAAAATTAAAACAGGACTACCTAACGGCAGTCCCAAGTTACCATATTATCTACTTTTATCCTCATACCCTGCACGATAATCATTATCACGTTCTGCTACATGAACATCTGATAAAATATGCTCTTTATCCGTAGTTCCACTTAGGTCTACATCTTCCACTTTCCCATTTTCCAGATCCAGCTGTGCATTCAGCTCAAACTGTCTTGCCAGCTTTTCCTTTAGTTCACTTTCATAGGTAAATGGTTTTTCATATTCCTGCTTTGACTGTTCCATGTCCCGTTCGTACTGATCAATCTTTTTAATCAGGAATTCTTCATGTTCTGATAGACTATTAAAGGCATTTTCAAGCTTTACCATATTTCCAACAGAACTAGTACTAAGCTCAACTTTATATTCTGTTTTACCTCGAAGGAGCATATAGTTAATGCCCATGTAATTCTTCTCAACCAACAGCTCAAATCCTTTGAATTTACCAATTGGATAGACATCACCCGTCTTACATTTACTGATTGCTTCAAGCATAGCTGTTCCACCATCAACACGTTCCGTATAGGTAACCTTTCCAATCATAATTGTAAATTCAGGAGCCATTGTAATCTGTTCATCACACATTTTGATATCTTCGCGTACACAAGAAAGCTTTTCTTCTGCTGCCTTTATAAGCTTTGGAAATCGAATCATGAAATTATCCTGTAACCCATATCTTTGGCTGTCGTAAGATGACTTTAGTAGTTTCAATCTCTGCACATCATTGTCAAGTTCCATCTTCTCACGAATAAGAGGATTTCCTGTTGCTACAGCCTTAATTTCTGCATAAGAAAGTGTTGCTTCATCAATATCCTCACAGGTTCTAGATACAGATTTACTGGTCATAACCTGGCTAATGAATCTTTGTTTATTTTCCACAAGCGACCAGGAATAAGCATCGAATGTTCCTTTTGTAACATAACGGTATACAGCTATTTCACTATTCTCATTTCCCTGTCTGATACCTCTACCTTCCCTTTGTTCAATACTGGAAGGCTTCCATAGAATATCAAATCTCCCGGTTGAATCTCTTCAAAGCTAACTGTTTTTCCTGCTTCATCAAGTCCCTGTGCTTCCGCCGCGGCAGTCGTTGCCCCACCAAAACTAATATCAACTCCGGCTGACTTCCATGAATAGTATGCCAGTGATGAACAGTCATAGTAATTACCACTATCACGATAAGCCTGACTGTATGGATATCCAACCTTTGTCAGCGCATATTTACAAGTTTGCTTTGCTGATGCATCAGATATTCCACTTACAATATTATTTATTTCTTCCTGAGTTAATTCTGAAACAGCATTTCCTCCGCCTCCACTTCCTCCCCCAGATCCTCCCGTATATCCAATTAGAGTAAGATTTTCCGGGTTCATCATAATATTCAGGAGTTCCACTTCATCAGACTTAAAATTATAGATTGAAATCATATCCTGATAGGATTTTAATGTCACATTGACATGAAGTATTGTTTTTGTGTCTGTACTTCCATCTTCATTTTCCACAGTTTGTGTATCAACTGATGTCGTATAGCTACACATATCTTCAAACACAGTTTTTAAATTTGCCTTTGAATGGTCATTCATTACAGTTGCCGTATCACCAACCCCATATTTAACCATATACACCGACATAACATCGTAATAATTGGATGGAGTTGCTGCCATTCCTTCATAATCCACATATACTATAATCCCGTCATCATATCCTGTATGATTATCCGCAAGTCTCTTAACATCTCTGTTAAATTCAGCTTCATACCGACTTGTTACTGTCATAACCGTATCACCACTTTCCAGTGGTGGAAAGAACAATGCCAGCGGTGAATTATATATAATTGCAATTACTAAAACGATGGGAAGTACTGTAACAGCTAGTAATAGAAATAGTCCCAGAAATGCAATACCGACATATTTCAAAACGTATTTAATCAAAACAGATGCCTGTTTAAATATCAGATCTTTTACTAGCTTAGCAAAACTATCCGTCTGATTCTCTTCTGACTTCATCTTATCCATGAAAAATCTGATTTTTCTGTTTCTATTTGATTGCTTCACCTCCCTTCGATCCATCTTAATACCTATTGCTTCGCCTGCTGCCAATCCAATAACAGCCCCTGCAGGACCTCCTGCTACGGTACCCGTTGCACTCCCTGCCACTCTTGCTCCAGATTTGACTGTTTCTTTGGTTGCAAACTTTGCAAATCCCTGAGAAGTTTGTTTTGCTGACTCCTTGGCTATTTTTCTAGCCGATGAAGTTGCATTGTCCTTAACTGATTTTCTTCCAAGTTTCTTTCCAGCCTCAATCTGCTTAATCTTTGCCCTTTGCTTAGAAAATACCTTATTACGAAATAGTGTTGCTCCCTTTGAAGCAGATCCTGTAACTGGTTTTGCTACAGTTGCTGCAATAAAAATACTGTCTTGTACCTCCTTTCCACCTTCTAACTGATTCACTGTAGTACTAGCGCCAACCAATCCAGCATTTTTGATTGTAGAATTCTTTACCTTGACAGAATTGTTAGAATCCTTCCATTTCTTTTTATACCGTGTGACGGGATTCAACTTGCTTAGTTTGTTCTGATGTATGGTACTCCTTCGAAATGCTTCTTTACCACCATTTCCAGTACTAACTTGCTTATCTGACTTTGCTTTTCTACCTGGGACATGTTCAAAGGTATATACATTTCCACCTTTAATCTTGGCATCCTTACTCTCATGGACATGGATTTTAGATTTTTCCTTGGTATGGATAATCATAGGTTTTTCATCCACTTTTTTGATTATCAATTTTTCACCTTCTTTCATATCTTGGATAAAAAAAAGAGCAAACAAGATTTTGGCTTGAATGCTCTACGTGTCATTATTTTTTACTCGGTTATGTTTTCATCTTGGAATTCTTCCGAGAATTCCTTTTTTAATCTCTTCAGCAATTTGCTATGTCTGCTTTGATAATGATTGTATATCTCATCTTCTGGAATCCAGATTTCTGCGGCTTCTATCTTTTCAAGTACAAATAACAAAATCTCATCTACTCTTCGCTTGTCAGGAATCTTCTTGAATTTCAGATAGCAGTCTTTATATGCTTCATATTCCCACTCTGCAATCTTTGTCTTTTGAGATTCCTTTAGTGCAGAAAATTTCTTATTTGTTTGAAGAAGTCTGCCGTCTATTATTTTGTGGTTTTTCATGAGTGTTTCTGACTCCTTAAAATTTGGCATTATTATATTTCTAGCTCCGAAAAAATTTTCTGTAATTTTTTATAGTTGTCGTCATTCTCCAAAAAAGGCTCTTTAATATGATT
This sequence comes from Clostridia bacterium, assembly GCA_003246295.1. Lineage (GTDB taxonomy): Bacteria > Bacillota > Clostridia > Lachnospirales > Lachnospiraceae > SZUA-378. The sequence continues at coordinate 5,783 of QKAS01000049.1, forward strand.
TTCTATTCTATAGCCTCGTTTTATTACTAATTTGATTGATTGAATTAAAGTAGATTTTATAACATCATCTGTTTTATTAGCCAAATTACCATCACTTTGCCCGACAATAAATGAAATAGGTTCATAGTTCTCATCATCCATATCAACCATATCTATCAAATAATTCTCATTTACAAAATTTTTCCATACTTTACCTTTATCTTTCCATTCGTTTTTTATCCAATAATACAAGCATGTATACTTTCTTACACCCCTGCCTAAATATTTATCATTTTTTATACGATAAGAAACAATATCATAACCTTTGTATTTAGTTTGATCGGTATCATCAAAAATATTTTTGCATTCTTTAAGCTTTCGGGTAAAATAATCAGGAGAACCACCTTTATTATAAGGACGTCCCCCAAGATTAGCACCTTCACACCATGGAATACAATTACCTAAAGTATGATATAGTCGTTCAAATATCTTACGTAGTAGTTCTATTTCATCACCCTTATCTTCCGAAAACTTAAAAGCACTTTTTGCTGTTAAAATATCTCCTGCTATATCAATAGTTTTTGCATTTTTTTTAGATAACCAAGCACCTCGAGTAGACATTTGATTTCTAGATCTTCTATATTCATGAACCATCCAATCACTTTTGTATATATCAAAATATTCAAAATATTTTCGAACCGCATCCTCAGACACTTCAACATGTTCACCATGTTTACTCTCAATTATATTTAAAAAAGTATGTTTCTTTAGAATTTCTTCAATTTCTTCGTATTCCATGTAAAACTCCTTCTACTTCAAATTGATATTTTTTATGTTCCGATGTTTATTACAATACATACTGTGACTAGATTCAAAGCAGTAACATCAGTTCAGATGCCAAATGACATCTGAACTAATTTTACCACAATGGTGTCACGAATACTATTTCTAATCCACCATTTTCTCCCTTGCCCTCTGTTCGGCAATTTTTTCATGCAGATTCGTATTGTACAGCTTATACAGGTCCGTATCTTTGCTAATTGTATTGTCAAAAGGAATTACCACGCTGCCACATTTAATCAATCCCATACCAGCCGAGGTATTGGTTACAAATCGAAGTTGTGCATCCGATATTCCAATTACTTCTGCCAATTTAGAACTATCTGTATTCGCCTGCTTCAGCAATGCTACAAATTCAGAATTGGCAAGCATTGTTGTAGCAACATAATTCTGCAAAAGATCCAGCACATTTTGGGTAATCCCTGTGCAAAGTCCTCCCTGCTTTCTGACTTTCTTCCATAGCCCTTGAAGATATTTTGCTGAATATTCTCGATTTAGGAGCAATGTCGATAGGTCAGACGCTTTCACGCCTTTCGCCCCGACCCACACCGTGCAAGCAACTTTCATTGCACACGGCGTTCCATGGGAAGAGTTCTTTATTGTTAATGTAGTTATTTCAAAGATTGTTTAAGCGTTATTAGATTAATAGGCTCACGCCCAACATTTATACGCCACTTGTTAAGTTTTGTTAATTTTGCACTTTCTTTACACTTAGTGCTTTCAAGTAACATTTGTATTGTATTTACATCAGTTTCAAAAATCAGCTGTTCTACTTCTTTATGGATAATTCGCAGATTTTTATACTCATCTGTTCCACCCTGTTCCTTTGGAATAAATCTATGACACGCAACATCATCAAATCTAAGCTGTTGCTTTGAAATTTCACACTTTCCTTTCACAGCCACAAAACGAGCGAGCCTGTTGTCACAAAATTCAATGCTTTCCGTAATACTGCTGTCTCTTCCGAGCTGTAGCAATACCTCTGCATACGCATCTTTTAATAACATTTTGTGAATTTCTTCTCTTCCCTCTGGTGTATAACGATTCACTGTCGGGCTGTGACACATAGGGTTACAGGTTTTACAGTAGGCTACAGGAACAACCACCATACCATTAACAAAACGTAACTGTTTCGATTTCTGATACTTCTGATAGAAGTATTCATCCATACCACCTTTTCGCTTGTCGGGTACTTCTTTTGTGAGTGATTGCCTGTCATTCAACCTTGTTTTCATTGTAATGTCAATTGACGGAAATAGCTTGTGTACATCTGCACAAATCATAGTTGCCATATTATAATACTCATGCATTTCTCATTCCTCTGCGATTCAACTCCTTTGCAATTGCTGCTAATGTAAGTAAGTAATAACTCTCATCTGTAACCTTTGTCTCCTTTACTTCCATTCGATCTCCACCAATCGTATAATATCTTCCTTCAAACTCAAGCAAATTGTCCGGCATTCCAGGCTCAGATGTTATTTCCTTAATACCTGAAATAAATGTACTGCCTACAGTTTTCATATTTGCCCAGCCATGATCTACACCAATTACTTCAACATGATTATCTTCCATTTTCTTCTTCCTCCACTTCAGTATCATAGAACTACCTCTTTTGCACCTTTTGCTCATGCCAGCTCTTCACTAGCTTCTCGATTAGTTCCACTTTCTGTTTATCTGTATAATTACTTGGGAAATACTGATCCAATCTGTCTGCTTGAATCTTAATTAAAATCTTTTGATTAGGTTTTTCTTCACCTAAAACTTCATACATTGCATCCATATCTAGATTTCCAGTCTGACTCATTCGTTTCATACGATTTGCCTGAGATAATGACGGAGTACACTGCTCTAAATCCATAACTGCATGAAGTTCATATTGTTCTTCCTCATTTAAATAAGAAAGTTCAACTGCTACTGTAAAAGCAATTTTCTCTTCGTCTACCATATCAAGGATTTTAGGGATGAGGTTTGTCAAACGGATATATCTGGCAATTTGATTTCTACTTTCTCCAACTTGCTTTGCTAAAATATCATCAGCACGAATACCTGCTTCTTTCAATAAATTCTGCTGATTTACTAATTCAACCAATCCATGCTCGTCAGTACTTAATTGCAATTTACTGATTTTAACTGTTGGATTGTCTGTTTCCAACTTCGTCCCAACTTGGGACGAAGTTAGATCTGACCTTTCTCCCTGTCTTTTCATTGCTTCTAATCTCATCTTATAGGCATATGCTTTTTCACTCGGTTTAATATTCTCTCTTTGGAGATTCGAATTTACCATCGCTATGGTAGCCTCATTATCATCCATATCACAGATAATGACAGGAACCTCTGTTATACCTGCCCACTCACAAGCTGCTTTTCTTCTATGACCAGAAATTAACTCATATCCATTTCCATCAGGGCTTGGTCTTGCTAGTAAGGGAACTAATATCCCTTCTCTTTCAATACTCTGCATTAGTTCAAAAAGGGCTGTATTTGTTTCAACCTTAAATGGATGATTCTTAAATCCTTTTAACTGATTAAGGCTTATTTCTTCGACTTTCTGTCCAATTTTGACCTTTTCACTCTGTGAATCAAGGTCTCCTTGCCAAGAAGAATACATCTCTTCATTTTTACTCATTTTCTTCACCATCCTTTAAAACTCAAAATAATTAATCAATGTTTCTTGAAATAAAATAAGACCACCTATCTTCAAAAAGCTTGAAAATAAGCGGTCTCTAAGGTTATTAACTATTCTGTTGAATGATAAAAAATATTGTTTTTCATATAAATTATGAACTTTAAATTCATGTGTTCCGAGACACCATATCGATCACCACTGACACGTTCACACCGTCAGAAATTGCTTTTCTTTTCCCTTTTCGGTCACTTTGTGAGAACTGATAAAACCGCTCAAAGTGCCTAAAATCAAGGATTTTTAGATATCTTTCCGATGTAGTGAAACCACACTCTCCACATGCACCGTATTGCTGAAAAGAACAATTTTCGGTTGACTCGTCCTGTTGATAAGAACACATTTGCGTTGAGCGTACTTCGTGATCGCTATTTACAGGGCTTTTACTATTAACATTATCCACTAAGTAATCGTGTTTGTTCATTTCAAACATCCCTCTCTACCTGGTGAATTATTTTGTTTTTCTTTCAAGTTTTAGTTTAAATTTTCTGTTTGTAAAATCTTATTCTTCAACATCCGTATTATCAAGCTTAATATAATCATCAAGCTTTAACTCTCTCTTTAGTTCCTCTTCTGTAGGTAAATATGTCATATACTTAGATGCAAAGATTTGTGTATTATCTTCTGGCAGGGTGTACTTAACGACTGCATCACTTTTGTCAGCACAAAGTACTATTCCGATTGGAGGATTATCCCCTTCATTCATTAATTCTCGTGTGTAGTAATTTACATACATTTGCATCTGACCTAAATCTTGGTGTGTAAGCTTGCCAATCTTTAAATCGAATAATACATGGCATTTCAAAATATAGTTATAAAAAACAAGATCAATATAAAAGTGCTCATTGTCAAATACAAAATGTTTTTGTCTTGCTTCAAAACAAAATCCTCTTCCTAATTCAAGCAGAAACTTCTGTAAATGATCAATAATAGCCTTTTCTAAATCCTTTTCGTAATAATGTGAATCTACTTCTAAATTCAAAAACTCCAGGATATATGGATCTTTGATAATTGTTTCATATTCAGGTTTTGGCTCTAACTGATTGATTTCATCCGCAACCTTTTCCTTATCTTTGCTGGCAAGAATTCTGTCATAATATAAGGTATTAATCTGTCTCTCCAATTGGCGAACACTCCATCTCGATTTCACACATTCTTCTTGATAAAAAATTCTTCGCTCCTCATTATCAATACGCATAAGCAATCTATAATGTGACCAGCTCAATTCGGCACACACTGTGTGCCAATTCGGAAACAGTTGATAAAATTGCCTCATATTTCTAAGATTACGTTCCGTATATCCCTTTCCAAATTCGCGTGTAAGCTCTTCTGATAGGTATTTTAACAGGTTTTTTCCATACTCAGCTCTATCATTTCTGTCACATGCTATATGGATCTGCTCACCAATTTCCCAGTATGCTTGTACCATTGCACTGTTAACCACAGCAGCAACCTTTGACTGAGCAGAAATGACTGTATTTCTTATTTGACTATATGTTTCTTTAGACTGAAGTTCGAATTTCTCTTCCACCAAATCACTCCTTCCAAATAGCAATTTTCCAAGCAGTTGTTAAACTTTCGACACGTCCGCTTTCTTCTACTGCTGTTTATTTTTTCTTCTTACGAAGATTTAAATATCGATTTTTTGCATCTGGTACAGCCCTATCATCAATTCCTCTTAGTACAAAAGTCAATTTATAAGGATTAGGACTTCCATCTGCGTTTATTTCACCTACTATGACTTTTTCAACAATGCTTTCAAAGACAACGCGGTCAAACTTCTTAATTTCCTCTGCTTCATTTAATAGAATACGAATATCCTTCATTCTTTTTCCAACATCTCTTTGAGCATTGACATTAGAAGCATAAAGACTTCGTTCTTCTTTTTCTTGCTTAATCTTACAGGTAATATCATCATATTTCTCATCGTAAGCATCCTTAGTAATTTTATCATCCAGTAACATGTCGGTCAATTTCTTTCGCTTTGACTCTAATGCACTGAGTGACTTATCAATCCTGCTAAGCTTTGCTGCACATTCATCATTACAAATAGTCTCCTCTACCGACTTAAGCACTGATTCAAGCACATCATCAAAGTTATCAGCTAACAAATTGAACATTTCTAAAAATGCATTTTCTATAATCACTTCATCAATTGCCTTGCTATTTGGACACTTTGCAATACCAACGTTAGTGGCAGTTCTGCATTTCCAAACTGGTTTCTTATTATGTGTATCCTGATTATGTGAACGCCTAGAAAGGTATTTCCCGCAAAATCCACATTCGCACATGCTGCTCAAAGCATACTTGCGAGTGGCTTTCATTCGAGTGCCATCCACTACTGTATTATTGATACGATATCGTTCCTCACGGATTTCCTTTGCTTTATCCCAAATTTCTTCTGAAACAATCGGCTCATGGTGATTCTTCAAGTAATACTGTTCTTCCTCACCCATATTTTCCAAACGTCTCTTTGAAATCGGATCTACTGTAAAAGACTTGCCTAGCAATAGGTCTCCCTTATACTTTTCATTCTTAATTATTCCAAGCACACCAGAATCCGTCCACTTTACAATACCTTTCTTATTCTTCTTTCCAAGCTTTTCAAGTTGTCTTGATATAGTATAAGCACCATAGCCTTGAATATATTGGTCAAAGATAAATCGAACCACTTCCGCCTCTTCTTCATTCACTGAAATAGATTTATCTTCCTGATGATAGTCATATCCGAGACAACCATTGAATCCCATCAATTCACCACGTTTCATCTTCATCTTAATGCCAAGTTTCACATTGGCTGATAAAGACTCCACTTCATTTTGTGCCAGGGTACTTAATAATGCCAGTGCCATTTC
>QKAS01000013.1 GCA_003246295.1 Clostridia bacterium
TAACTTAGAATAACAATCTGACCGATAATATGAATTTTTAAAAGCACCCTTGAGGAGCTTTATTAAAGTCAGCCATTTTCAGGTCAGAAAGAAAATATAAATATTTTGCTAATTTAGGGTTGACTTTTCATAGCTGGTCTCCTTCAAAAAAACGGCAAAAAAAATCCCCCATATTCGCTAAGGAGAATTTGGTCTGCAACTGGCTGCCATCTTGAGTGTTTCAAGGAAGGCCCTAAGCTTTGCGTCCTTACTTTTCAGTAAGTTTGCCGATATATTTTATTGATTACTTTTACTATGTGTTAGTGTAAACTATTTTTATCTTTTATGCAATACATTTTTCAGCCATTTTCTTTCCTGCTTTCCCGATATTCAAGTGGGGTTTGACTCATATATTTCCTGAATAATTTACAAAAGTAGCTGTTGCTGCTAAATCCTGTTTGTAGCGCGATTTCCACGACTGTCAAATTACTTGTTTCCAATAACTTTGCTGCAGCGGTAATGCGATGAGTCAACAGATACTCAAATGGAGACATTTTCAGTTTCCTCTGAAAACATCTACAGCATTCACTCTTACTAACATTAATCTCTTTGCAGATTTCTTCTAACGATATCTTGTTCTGATAATTCCCCCTGATATATTCAATGGCGTGATATACTCTCTCTTCATCAATATCCTTGGGTTTGCTTGTCTGACTCTGGTATTTCCATCTTTTATCAATTAACTCAAACCAGATTTCACATAGAATATTATGAATTCTGTATTCAAATCCAAAATCAGCGCATTCATATAGGTCATAGATTTGATTTAATTGTTCTATTAAGCCAGATTGCCATCCTGCGTCCTGTCTGAATACTTCATAGAGCAGATTTCTATTATTAATAAATGGATCTACATATTTTGAGGTCAGGTAAAACCCTTTTTCAATACCTAGGATGGAGGGGCTTGCTACAATTGTAAACATATATGCCGGTTGCTCACCAAGAGGTATCATACTATGTAAAACATTGGCATTGATCAGCATTCCTTCTCCTTCCTTTAAAAGAAAATTATCTGATACAATCGAAAACTGCACCTGCCCACTGGTTACGACAACAAACTCTACCTCTTCATGCCAATGCCATTGAATTTTCTGACCAACATATTTGGTAAAGTCGTTTTGATATACTTTCATTGGGAATCCGATATCTCCGTGCTTCACATTTTCATGCAGCGAATTCTTGTTCATCTCCATCATCCACTCCTTTCGCTAATATAATTATATAAAATGCAAATAAATAGGCTTGTTCTTTTTATTATAGCTTATAAAATTATATCATAAGCTACTGCAAAAACAAGTGAAACAGTGAACTGAAAGGAGTTTTTTATGAAATTTAGTAATGGCTGCTGGGTAATGCAGGAATCTATTGAATGCTTTTCCCCACAAGAGGCATATTTTGTGACTACAACAGATACCGAGGTATCAATAAATGCACCAACAACACGCATTCGTCATCGTGGCGATACACTGGGCGGAGTGAATCTTACTATAAAAATTACATCCCCAATGAAAGATGTTCTCAGAGTCCAGACTTATCATCATATGGGTGCAAAACAGCAGGGCCCTGCGTTTGAACTGGAACAAACCAATACGCTCCCTCTTGATACAACAGAAAACGATGATCTATTACTGATTAAAAGTGGCAATCTCGAATTAGAAATCAATAAAAAAGACTGGAATATGACTTATAAACGCAACGGTTCTTTCCTGACAAAATCAGGAAGCAGAGATCTGGCTTTAATGAAAAAGAATTGGCGTGGACTTGCCTATGAAACAAAAGGTGATACCGAGGATACTTTTATGCGTCAGCAATTAAGCTTGTCTGTGGGTGAACTCGTTTATGGTCTGGGAGAACGTTTTACAGCATTTGTTAAAAACGGACAGAGCGTGGACATTTACAATGAAGATGGTGGAACCAGTACAGAACAGACTTACAAAAACATACCTTTTTACATCACGAATAAAGGCTATGGTGTCTTTGTAAACCATCCCGAAAAAGTTTCGATGGAAATTGCTTCTGAATCTGTTGTAAAAGCCGAATTTTCAGTGGAGGGAGGCAGTCTTGACTACTATCTGATCGATGGACCTACCATGAAGGATGTCCTTCGTAAATACACAGATCTGACCGGTAAACCTTCACTTCCTCCGGCATGGACCTTTGGACTTTGGTTATCCACATCCTTTACAACAAACTATGATGAAGCAACCGTTATGAGTTTTGTTGATGGAATGTTTGAACGCGGCATTCCACTCAGAACATTCCATTTTGACTGTTTCTGGATGAAAGAATTCCATTGGAGCGATCTTGTATGGGACAGCCGTGTATTCCCTGATCCTCAGGGACTTCTTAACAGATTGAAAGCAAAAGGATTAAATATCTGTGTTTGGATCAATTCTTATATCGCTCAGGAATCCAGACTTTTCTGGGAAGGCAAAGAAAAGGGATATTTAGTAAAGCGTCCAAATGGAGATGTATGGCAATGGGATATGTGGCAGCCTGGTATGGCACTTGTCGATTTCACAAATCCAGATGCCTGCATGTGGTTCCAAGATCATCTTGAAGTATTGTTAGATATGGGTGTTGATTGTTTTAAAACTGATTTCGGCGAGAGAATTCCTTTGGATGTTGTTTACCATGACGGTTCTGATCCAAAGAAGATGCACAATTACTATACTTACCTATACAATAAATGTGTCTTTGATCTTCTTGAACGCAAACGCGGAAAAGGGGAAGCTGTATTGTTCGCACGTTCTGCAACAGCAGGCGGCCAAAAATTCCCGGTACACTGGGGCGGTGACTGCTGGTCAGATTATGAATCTATGGAAGAAAGTCTTCGTGGTGGTCTTTCTTTAATGATGTCAGGCTTTGGTTTCTGGGCACATGATATTGGCGGATTTGAGCAAACATCTACTGCTGATGTTTACAAACGCTGGGTTGCTTTTGGTTTATTGTCCTCACATAGTCGTCTTCACGGAAGTTCATCTTATCGTGTACCATGGACTTATGATGAGGAAGCTGTAGATGTCTTGCGCTTCTTTACAAAATTAAAAGCAAAGCTGATGCCTTATTTATTCCAGACAGCAATCAACACCAGTCAGACAGGAATCTCTGTCATGAGAAGCATGGTTATGGAATTTATGGATGACAAGAACTGTTCTTATCTGGATAAGCAATATTTACTTGGAGAATCTTTACTTGTTGCTCCAATTTTTAACGAAAACTCTATTGCAGAATTTTATTTGCCAGAAGGAAGCTGGACTGATTTCTTCACAAATGACGTTTACGAGGGTGGAAAATGGTTCAAAGAAGATTGTGGATATCTGGACATTCCACTTATGGTAAGACCTGGTTCCATCATTGCGATCGGTAACCATGAAGAAGGACCTGAATATGATTATGCAGCAGATGTTGAACTACGTGCATATGCACTCATAGAAGGGGAGAAATCATGTGCTTCAGTCAGCAATATGAAATCAGAAACTGAGTTGACGGTTGAAATAATGAAGGAAAATCATATTGTATTTATTCATACAGAATCTTCAACACATAAAGAATATACGATTCGCCTTGTTAATCTAAAAGTTTCCGATCTTACAGAAAGTACGATTAAAATAGACGGAAATGATACGCTGATTTCCTGTGTTGGAAATCAGAATATGACACTTCGCTTATCCTGATTACATAGGTTGCCTCACTACACGGAAGAAGGGATGTCCACACGGATATCCTTTTTTCTTTCGCCAAGATATGCACCTGCCAGAATAAAAACAACTCCTGTCAATTGTACCATCGTCATTCGTTCTCCTAAAAAGACCATTCCTAAAATAACTGCTGACAAGGGTTCCAAATATCCCAGAATGGCAACTGTTTGTATATTCAAATGAGGAATTGCTGAAAAATAAAGATAGCAGCCAAAACCTGTATTTACAATGCCAAGAATCAGCAATGAAACCCAACCTTTTCCTGTCAGGGTCGGTATGCTCCATCCTTTCATAAGTGCAAATAACATAACCACGCCAAATGCTCCTAACATTTGGTATAATGCGCATTCAATTCCTTCTACTTTTTTGTTTTTTCTTCCTAAGATAATCATAAGTGCATAACAGATTGCAGCAGATAATCCAGCAATCACACCTCGTACTGCAACAGTCTGATTCATTGTCTGTATCATCAGAAATACCATACCGACTAACACAATGAAAAAAGCACCAATTTTACTCTTATTAATTTTCTCGTTCAAACATAACGGCGCTGCCAGTAAAACAATCGCTGGCCCAAAATAATAAGTCATGGTCGCCATTCCCACCCCCAGTGATTGAAATGCATCATATAAAAACAGCCAGCCAAATCCCATTGCAACACCTGAAAGAAAAAGCCAGAGCTTATCCGTCTTATTCTTATTCCACTGGATTCTTTTGTTTTTTATCATAAATGCTATAAATAAAACCACTGACCCCGAAAATGTCCTGAATAATACTATAATCAGACTATCTGTTTTGACCTGACTGGCTAAAATTCCATTCATTCCAAACAATACCAATGATGTAATATATTTTAAAGTTTCTCTATTGTTTTCCATGATAAACTCCTTCTTGCATTTTGCATGAAAATACTATAACATTCAAAATAGTATAATAATAACGAATGTTTATCATGTTATGCATGACAAAAAGGAATGTATATGAGTTTACAAAAATATCAGGCTTTCATTACTTCCATCGAATATGGAAGTATCACAAAAGCAGCGAATGTGCTTGGTTATACACAGTCAGGGGTCAGCAGGATGATTCTTGAGTTAGAAAAGGAATGGAATCTTTCTTTGATAAAAAGAAGTAAGTCCGGTGTTTTTCTGACATCAGATGGTCATAAATTATTTGATCAGATAAAAAGAATCTGTAATGAGCAACAGATTTTAAAACAATATATAGAAGACCTGAATGATTGTCAGTCAGGTCTTCTTAGAATTGGTGTATTCTCTTCTGTTGCTACACACTGGCTTCCCAATATCATGAAGCGTTATAAGAATGATTTCCCAAATATTCAAATTGAACTTTTGTTAGGGGATTACACGGAGATTGAAGAATGGATCCTTGAAGGTCGTGTTGACTTTGGATTTTTAAGACTACCTTCCCCTCAGAAGTTTGAAACACTTTCGATTGAGCCAAATGATAGATTAATGGTCATTCTTCCAAAAGATCATCCTCTTGCTGATTGTGAAAAATTCCCTATGCAAAAACTGGAAGAGTATCCTTTTATTTTGCTTGAAAAGGGAGTAAACGCTGAAATTTCAAGACTTTTTGAGCAGACTGGTATTCACCCTCAGATTAACTTCAAAACCTGGGATGATTATGCCATTATGTCAATGGTAGAAAATGGACTGGGTATTAGTATTCTACCTGAACTCATCTTATCACGAATTCCTTATCAGATTATCGCTAAAGAACTTGATACCCCTTTCTATAGAAACATCGGGATTGCTATGCGTAGTCAGGAAAATCTGCCAAAATCTGCCAAAAAGTTCTTAGAATACCTTGCTTATCGCAATTGCTGATTTGATCATTCTACAAGGCCATTTCCAAGATTTATAATCATTTCAACATCTGGTTCCAGACGAACTTGTATCAATGCATCCTTATACTTTAAATATACACATTTTGCTTTCTCAGACATTAGTTTTACTTCTATACTATTACCGTTAGATTCCCACCTAATATCTACCTTAATTCCCCCTTTTGCACATAATCCCTTTACATGTCCCTCTAACCACGTATCAGGGATTGCAGGAAGAATATGGATCCTATCATCGTGACTTTGCATAAGCATTTCCAGCACTGCTGTCGTAAATCCTGTATTTCCATCCAACTCATATACATGGTCAAACGCACCTGCGCCTCTTGTTGGAGGGTGGTAAATCATATAATTTGGTTCTTTTAACGTCGTTATCATGCATTGTAGGTGATCTGCTGCCTGATTTCCATCATAAAGTCTTGCATGGTAGAGTGCCAATAGAGAACTTGCCCATCCTGTATTCTCCCATGTTTCACTCGGTATTATCTTTGACTTAATGGTTTCCTTGACTGCTTTGGCAAGCAGAGGTGTGTTTTCATGATTTATCTGGTGAAAAGGATAGACACCAAGCAAGTGACTGGTATGTCTATGCTGTCTGTCCGGAACTTCTAAATTATTATAATACTCAGAGATTGTACCATCTTCAAGAATTCTATACTCTGGAAGTTTGTGAATGATATCATCAATCTGTTCCAATTCCTTTAATGTCTGCTCATTTTCCTGCAGTATTCCTTGTTTTATAAGAATATTACACATAAGAGAATATTCCATAAATAGTTCTCGGATCATGATCATCTCATATGTGGGTGCAATGCTGATCTGATAACTTCTTCCTTCAACGCAAAATGAATTTTCCGGTGAAATTGATGGTCCACTCAAAAAAACACCTGCATCATCCTGAAAGATATATTCCTTAAAAAATTCAACCGCTTCTTTGAATAATGGATAAATTCTATTTCGAAGAATTTTATTGTTTTCTGTATATAGATAGTACTCCCAAAGATGTGTTAGAATCCAAATCCCTCCGGTTGGGCAAGGCGATATGGGTGAAGCCCAATAGGGTGCAGCATATCCCCAGGCATTCGATACGATTTCCCCAACCCATCCCTGAATCCCATAACAGGAAGTCGCAGTTTTGCGTCCTTCTGGTACAAGTAATTTTTCTATCCAGAAAAACAGGGGTTCCATGGTCTCTGCCAATCCTGTTCCAAGCGCCGGCCAATAGTTCATCTGCGTGTTAATATCCAAATGCATGTCACAGGTCCATCCGATTCTGCATGCAACATTATCATTCCAAATCCCCTGCAAATGAGGCGGTAGTATTGAGTTCTTTCGGGCAGAGGACAACAACAAATACCTTCCATATTGGAATAGAAAGCTTACCTCCTCCTGTTGATGAATCTCAAGACGGCAGGCATTCATATATTTTCTAAAATCTTTACAATGCTCATTTCTAATGTGGTTCCTATCATGGCTATTCTGTTGAACACATGCCGCTATATCGGTAAGTGAAGATTCTATTGCCTTTTGCTCCTCTGCTTCTCTCTCGGCTGTGAGCAGACCTGCTTTTTTCAGGTAATCCGTTTTCACGAATAGATAACTATGCATCCATGTGCAGTTGTAAATTCTAACATTTTTTTGTTCTTTTTTTATTATCCCATCTGTATAAATATGAAGTGATCCTTCCAGATGAACACCTGTCTGATTCTCACAATGCAACAATTCAAAGGCATTGGCGTCAAATTTCATCGTTGCACTCTGATCACCAAACCAGACTTCCTTCACTTCCCCATGCGTCAAATCGGAAAGCTTGATAGAACAATCAAACATATTCTTGCTTTCAGATGAAACTACAAGGCATTTTTTTTTGAATGAGACATAAATTTCTTCTTTGACTTCTGTCTTTTTTTCATCAGAAAGTAATATTTTTCTTTCAGCAATTCCACAGTCAATTCGAAGTCTTCTGTAGATAAGGCTGGCCTGCGACTTTTCATTTCCATAATTTATTATCAGATTGCCTACCGGAAGATTCGTCCCATAGTCATTCTTTCTTCCAATAAACCCTTCTGCATATTCATGGACCTTTTTATAATCTCCCTGAAGTGCTGCTCTACGCATTTTATAAAATGAATGTGCAGCATCCTGTTTACAATTATCCTGATAAGGCGCGCCACTGAAAAACGTATTTTCAGACAGTACGATTTTATTTTCCGGCACCGATCCATATACCATGGCGCCAATCTGTCCATTCCCGACCGGAAAGGCTTCTCCAAAACGTTTAGCGCCAATCTCATCATACAGAGATGTCATTTGTTCTTCCCGTTTCATCATCCAGCGTTCCACCTTCATTCTGATTTCAAATTTGATGACATTCTAAACTACTTCTTTGTTGTGCTCTTAATTGTTGTGCTCTTAATTGTTGAACTCTTATTTGTTGAACTCTTATTTGTTGTACTCTTATTCTTTGACTGCACCGGAAGTCATGCCACTGACAATGTATTTCTGACCAATCAAATAGACTAGAATGACTGGGAGACATGTCAGAATAATATCTGCAAAAATATAATTCCAATAGCTGGTATTCTTACCAAAGAACTGATAGACAGCCATCGTCATAGGAAAAAGCCGGCTTTTACTGGATAAATACAAAGGTGTTAAAAAGTCACTCCAGACACCCATAAACTGTAATATAAAACATGTAACAAGCGTTGGTTTTAATAATGGAACAATAATCCTAAAAAACAACGATAATGGACCCGCTCCATCAATGACAGCAGCCTCATCCATTTCCACCGGTACAGAAATCACAAAGTTTCTGATAGTAAAGACACAGAACGGTATCATGGCACTTGTAAAAGTTATGACAATTCCCAATCTTGTATTGGTCAGATTCATTGACTGAAACACTCTGACAAGGGTGACATAATTTACTGGAAAAAACAGACCGCAAATGACAAAATAATAAATGAAATTATTGAATCTGCTCCGTCTTCTGCATAATACAAACGCTGCCATCGCACAAAGAATTACACCAATAAAAGTAGCGCTCGAAGCATAGAGCATACTATTTAAAAAGCCTTGAACCAGTTTGCCCTTTTCTATCACTTCTGTATAATTACTGAACATCCATTTTGTAGGAAGTGCAAGACTCATTCTGGAAGCCTCTGCCTTTGTTTTAAAAGAGTTGATCAAAACCATATAAAATGGTGCTACTACTATCAGGCATAGCAATATACACAGAATCTGTTTCCAGATTGACTGAAGAATTTTTTTATTCATTACTGCTGTACCTCCTGTTTACTCATTACTTTTACTACCATCACTCCAATAACCGCTGTAATGACAAGCAAGATTGCATTTAATGCTGTCGACATTCCATATTGCCCATTGGAATAGAGCTGGAACGCATAGGTTGTCAGCACTTCTGTTGCATGTCCTGGACCTCCATTGGTTAATACATAAACAACATCAAAAACTTTCAAGCCATATGTGATACCAAATACAAGATTGATCATAATAGATCCAGACATCATTGGGAGTGTTATAAATCTTAATTTATGCCAGAAATTTGCTCCATCAATCTCCGCCGCTTCATAATATGATTTTGGAATGGCGTTCAATCCTGCAAGGAAAATGGTCATAACATATCCAATTCCCCTCCATGCATCCACGCCAAAGATTGATTTCCAGACCATACCAAGATCTGAGAGCCATTTTTGTTTTAAAAATCCAAGTTGCAAAAACTCAAGGCTGCTGTTTAACAGACCAGAGTTATAATTTAAAACAGATTTAAAAACAATACCTATAATGACAAAAGGCAGAATTGATGGTAAATAGAAGAGTGTTCTATACAATCCTTTTCCTTTGATTCCTTCCTGTAATAAAATTGCCAAGAACAATGCTGGTATCAGTTTCACGATATTAGAAATCAATGTAAACATCAGTGTATGGTAAATACCATCTGCATAATTCTTATTTGATGTGAAAATCTCAATATAGTTATCCAGACCAACAAAATGCAATCCTGTCTTACTGCTTCTGGCGCACCAGTCAGTAAAAGAATAGAGAACACCCAGTATACTTGGAAAAAGGAAGAAAATAATATATAGTGCCAAAGGTAGTAGTAAGAACCACTGAGGGTAAATTTTTTTCTTATTCACGTTCTGCCTCCATTTTTAGAAAATGGTGCTTGGAGCATACTCCAGGCACCATTCATCTTTTGATTAAAACTCTTTATTTCCAGGCTGCATCTCCTGCAACTTTTGCTGCTTCTGCCCTATTTGTATCCATGTTCTTTAATACATCATTTGCTTCCATCTGTCCCTGGCAGAAGGAAACCATATCTGCCCCAAAATCCATCCAGTAGTCATTGGTATATTTTGTTCCTGTCTGTAAAACTGCAGTTCCCATCTTTGATTCATCTAAGCTAGCCATGAATTCTTCTTCTTCTGGAAGCCATTTCTGTGCTAAAGCATCATCGTTTACATCTAGATTGGTGTAAGCTGGTGAATTATCAAGGATTTCCTGAAGGCTTTCTGTGGAACATACAAATTTAAAGAATTCCTGTACGAGTTCTGGATGTTCTGATCCGTTATATCCAAACATTGTTGGGCCTGCCGGATTGGTTGGGAAGTAAGAATTATCACCCAGCGGAAGGAGGAATAATCCAAACTCATCTTCTGTTCCTGTATCTTCTTTGATTTGTTTAATATAGCTTGAATTTGCCATTGCCATAGCGCAGTTTCTGTCACCAAACTCATTTGACATATTTGTAGAATCTGTACCAATCCAGTCTTCTCCAAAATAACCTTTATCAGAGAGTTCTTTGAACTGTTCAAGTACTTCTAACATCTTTGTGTTATCTGCAAAAGTAGCTGTATTATTGTTTAATGCATCATATAATCCAGGTTGTGCTGCTTCATAAACGCCACCAATCTGGAAGAATGACAATTGATGCTGCCAGCCATCGGCGCCTGGAACAAACCATGGCACGATGCCTTCTGCTGAAATCGTTTCACATGCTTTTAAAAGCTCTGCATAGGTAGCAGGTACACTGACACCAAGTTCGTCGAACATTGTTTTGTTGTATAACATTACATACTCTGGTGAGTTATGCCAAATTTGAAGTCCATAGAGCTTGCCATCATAAGTACAAGATGCCTTTCTTGCTTCTGGCATAATATTTTCCCAATCAGATCCTGTAAAATCAATGCAGTATTTTTCTGGATCAACAATGGTTGATGCGATTGCAAATGGATTGGACTGAATCCAGAACACATCTGCACAGGTTCCTGTATCAAGTTTAGACTGTAAAATATCGGAATACTGATCTGCAGGAATTGTCTGTAGATCAACAGTCACTCCATAGGTTTCCTCAAATCTTGCCAATGTTGCGTCATATCTGTTGTCCATCCAGCCTGCTGAGACTAAAATACTAAGTTCTTCCCCCGAAAAATCAGCTGTTGCTGTCTCTTCTGCCGGTGCAGTTTCTTCTGTTGCTTCTGCTTCTGCTGGTGCTGCTTCTGTGGTCTCACTTTCGGTTGCCACAGACTCTTCTGCCTGAGTACTTCCACATCCTGCTAACATTGTAGCTGTCATGCTTAAACATAATAATGTTGCCAATACTTTCTTTCTCATGTGTTCCCTCCTGATTGTTTTATCCCATACCCCTGCGGTGAACTATGTTGTATCGCTTCATCGCGTCTATTTTATTGACACTATCAGAATAGCAAAGGATTCTTTCAGATTCCATGCACTTATTAATTCCTAGCAATGTACTTCTTTCACATTTTATTTTGTACTTTTACTCATTTTTTAACCATTATGTCTTTTTGTTATCATTTCATCATTTACTTCATTGTTTTTTGTGTATATAAATGTTATACTTTTCAAAAGTTTTTTATTCATTCTTACGATGCATCATTGGAAACGGCAGGATTATTATGAAAGCATATCAAATACTAAAACACTTTTTTCTATCATTCATTACAAAATATGAGCAGCATCAACAGCGAAAAGGACCTCAAAAATTACAGACACGGTTATTCAGAGCATACCTGTTAGTCGCAATTATTGTATTAATCTCCTTCTCTTTCTTTTTCTATGAGTATGTCTCTTCTATTCTGATTTCAAACGAAGAAAGTGCACTTTCTGCACTCAACGCTTCCATTCTGGAGCAGGTCGACTCCGTCATTAATGACTTGGATATTACTTCTGCCAATATAAACTACAGCAGCCTTATGAGTGACAACCTTGATTCTTCCTTTAATCTTGAGATTACTGAAACGAATCTTCCACACCTGGCTGATTTATTTGTTACAATTAATGGTTCCGATATTAAGGCTGATCAGATCAACCTGTTTGACTTGAAAGGAAACGAAGTCAAAGTTGGAATGATCACAAATACTGCAAGAGTTGATTTGAAAAAACTGGACTGGTTTGAAACCGTCAAGGAATTGAATGGTCTAAAGCTGATTAGTGATCCATATCATTCTGGAGCCTATGCGCAAAGTTCTGCAAGCTCTGACTGGTTCATTTCCGTATACAGAACTTATTCTAACCAATATGGCAGAAAAGTTGGCGTGATAGAAACTGTAAAGCGATGTAAAAATCTATTCAAATCAGCTATCTCTTATGAAAAAAAGAATAAAGAATCGGCTGCGATCTATATTTACAGTGAATCAGGTACCTTGGTCTATCCTTACTCCATCCCAGATTCAGAAAAGCAGGCTCTGTCCTATTATTATGATAAAATTCCCACGCTAAAAGAAAACAGTCTGGTAAGAAACCCTTTTACAAAAGAGCGTGAACATCTTGCTTATGCTCAAAGCATGTACAGTAAATGGACCTATGTTACCGTCCAGAAAGAATCCATTATTTTAAGACCGGTAGCGAATCTTAGTATGATACTATTTGGGGTTGTTCTGGCTATCCTGGGTGTGGCAGTTTCAATTTCTTATTATGTTTCAAGGAATCTGACCAGACCTGTTATGCAACTCAAAAAAATCATTCAGGATATGGATCTGGATACACTCGGTCAGGGAAACGAAGAAACTTATCATCCTTATTATATTGAACTTGATGAACTTTATCATGATTTTGAGGCAATGAGCAGAAAGCTTAAGATATCATTAAATGAGTTAATTGACAGCAGGCAACAGGAATTAAAATCAAGAACACTTGCCCTACAGAGTCAGACAAATCCTCATTTTTATTATAATACACTTTCATGTATTATCGTCCTTGCCGAAAACAGGAAAAATGATGAGGTCGTAACACTTTGCAAGAATTTGACCCAGATTATGCGATATATTACCGACCATTCTTCACAGAGTGTCCCCTTACGAGAAGAAATGGAATATGTTGAAAAATATCTATATTGTATGAAAGTACGTTACCAGTCCAGTTTAAACTGTAACCTAAGTATCGACGAAAGGCTTCTTGATCTAAGTGTTCCAAAACTTATCATCCAGCCTCTTGTAGAGAATGCAATCAAATATGGGACTGACTGTATCCCTCCATGGACAATCACAGTTACCGGCACGCTTTATGATGACAGATGGCAGATTGATGTCATTGACTCTGGTAATGGATTCACCGCGGATGCCATTCAAATGATACAGGAACGAATCGCACTTGCAGATGCCAACCCAGGCATGCCTGAGCTAAAAATTGATGGTCTTGGTATTGTAAATGTATATATGCGGTGGAAAATATACTGTAGAGAACATACGATATTTGAGGTTGGAAATACACCGCAAGGCCACGGCATTGTGTCTATTGGTTGTAAATGCAATCATAGGGATTAGAAATTAAAACTTTTGACCAGAATGTAATGAAAGTACAGATGGGAGTGAATCTATGAAATACAGTGTAGTTGTTGCTGAAGATGAAGTATTGCTATTAGAAAATTTAATCCAAAAGATTAATGAATCAGAAGCCGGATTTGAAGTGATTGGATCTGCGCAAACCGGAATTCAGGTCTATGATCTCATTGCTGAATTGAACCCCGATGTTCTGATAACCGATATCCGAATGCCTGTTATGGATGGTCTGACACTCATTAAAAAAGTCAGAGAATTTCATCCACACATTGATATCATTATCATCAGTGGCTTCTCTGAGTTTGAGTATGCCAAGACAGCTATTAAGTATCAGGTCAGTGAATATCTACTAAAGCCTGTTGATACGCAAGAACTCTATCAGGCTCTCATGAAGCTAAAGCATAAGTATATGATGGAAGAAAATTCGTTGCAGGATATTTTCAAACAGGAGCTTTCAACAAAATCTCCTGCTGAAATTGCAGATGTGCTGAAAGAATATATTATTCAGCACTTCAACGAGGAAATCAGTTTGAATCAGATTGCACATAATATGAATTATAGCTGCAGTTATCTGACTAAAATATTCTGTCAGCAGTTTGAATGTACTCCTTCAAAATATCTGATTTCACTTCGTATGCAAAAAGCACAACAGCTCCTCACACATCATGGTGAATTATCAATTCGCCAGATTGGAGAAGCTGTCGGTTATCCTGAACAAGGTTATTTTAGTCGTATTTTCAAAAAACAGACCGGACTCAGTCCATTAGAATATCGTGAGGGCAGAGAATCGTAAGTGCCTCACCCTGATATACAATCGTATCTACTAATTGTCCATCTAATATTATTTCAAACTCTCTTTCCTGCAGCATCCCACGATAGGTTCCTGTCCTTTCGAAGATCTGCAGGATTTTTTTATCTTCCATCCATTGCATACGGATATTGGAATAATTTCCATTCTCATAGGAATAATCATTGCCTGCATCCTCATACAAATTATAAATCGTATCTGCACCGGAATAGATATATATTTTGATATTCTTTAAGCATGGTTCAGACGCATGTTGCAGCCCTTCTGCCATAGGAATGATAGAACCAGCTTTGACAAATATTGGTATTTCATCAATTGGTGCGTCCATCAGGTACGAATTTCCTCCCTCATAATAAACACCAGTCCAAAAATTGTACCACCCGCATCCAGACGGTAGATAACATTCTCTTATTTTATCCTTCTCTATTAACTTGTTATCTGCTTCGTAATAAAACGGCTCCAAAACTGGACACACAAGAATCTGATCCCCGAATAAAAATTCATCCGTTCTTCTTCTGGCATTCTCATCCTTCATAAAATCAAACATAAGACTTCTCATGATTGTGGCATGTTCCAGATATACTTTCCCTGCCATGGAATAGATATAAGGCATGAGCTGATAACGCAATTTGATAAATTTAGCAATCGCATCATAGAATGGTTCTCCAGGCGCTCCAAAATTCCATATTTCTCTTGGCGTATCCGTACCATGTGATCGGAACATGGGCAAAAATGTTCCAAGCTGCAACCACCTGACATAAAGTTCTCGGTATCCAAAGTCATTTACGCCCTCATTATATTCACCTTTCCAAAACCATTTTGGCGTAGAATCCTGGTTACATCCACAACCTCTGTTCTGCCATTTATCGCCTACTGTAAAAAATCCACCAATATCAAGAGTCCAGTAAGGATATCCTGAAAGTCCCATACTAAGGCCTTCCACAATCTGTTTTCTCATAGTATCCCACGAAGCATAGGTATCACCTGACCACAGCATGGCCGCATATTTATATCCTGATAAATAGCCAGATCTTGTCAGATTTAGCACGCGGATTTCTTCAGTCTCTTTTCTCTGATTCTGGTATATCCCCTTCGCGTGCTCTAATGCATAGAGGTTTGCTTTTTCCGCGCCAAGATATTTCTTGTGCTCTCCTCCTACCATGACAAAGCGTTCCCAAGGTTCTCTTTTTACTTCTCCACCCCAGTCCGGGCCGCTGAATGGCTCTGTAGAATCACACCACCATGCCTCAAACCCTTCTGCAAATAATGCCCTGCTCATCTGCTCCCAATAGATTTGTCTCGCCTTTTCATCAAAGGCATTATAAGTTGCATAATCATTCAGCAACATTCCCTGTTCAAAGAATTCTGTATGATTTTGCCCTCCGCTATTCATATTAGGCCAGACTGAAATCATCGCATGCGCGTTCATTTTTTTGAGGCTTTTCGCTACTTCTTTCATGGTTCCATAGCGGTTAGGGTCAAGAATTTTTTCTCCCCAATTGCCCGCTTCCCAGGTGTTCCAATCCTGAACAATACCATCGATTGGAATACCACTGTCTCTGTATTTTCTTACTACTTCTTCTAGTTCATTCGCTGTATAATATTGTTCTTTTGACTGAATATATCCAAATGCCCATTTAGGCAGCATTGCTGGTCTGCCTGTCAAAGACCTAAGCCCCGCAATAAATTGATCCGGTGACTCTCCTGCTACGTAGTAATATTCCAACTGCTTCACTGCATCCAGATATAGATAAGAGCCGCATGCATCATCCTCAAATGTCATAAGTGAGGTGCAGTCGAAAATCAGACCATAGCCGCGATCCGAATAAAAGACTGGCATAGGAATTCTCATATTATGCTGATATAGATACTGATTCTGATGTCTATAATTAAAGATACCTTCTTCTGCCTGTCCAAATCCAAAAACACCTTCATCATCCTGCCATTTGCAATAATACTTAACACGATATGCCATAGAATCAGCTTCTTCACGCAGATTCAGGATGAAATTTCTCTCACCGTCTACAGTTTTTACTCTTTTGATCACAGGCTTCTCATCACCTGTTGTATATTTCATAATTGGTACTTCCGTTAATTCTTTTCCTGCATCTTCATGGTAAAGCTTAGAACCATCCGCATTGTAATACTGAATGGTACCATGAATAAGGCTTACTTTTAGCTGTAAACGGTCGGTTATTAAGTATAGATCACTTTCAGTTTGTTCCACCTTTCGAATCAGATTCTCCTGCTGTTCTTGTATTGGTTCCATCAGATAGGAGGGAATCTCTTTGATTGGTGTTTTAGAAACTCTGCACCTTATAATATCACTCTTGATAAAACAAATCTCCATATGAAATCCCGCTTCCTGTGCAGAAGTATCATCATGGACTATAACCATATTTTTATCAACATTCACCTGCAATTTATTGTAATTCATATCTCTAAAATACCCCACGTATTCTACGATTGCATCTAAATTATATCAATTCTATCAATCGTTCAATTCTTATTAATTCATCCTCATGTTCATGATGTACCGCTACTCTGAAATGGCATTCACCAAGAATTCCCTTTATCATAAAATGTTCTGACTCCACTTTAAAAAACGGTTTGGCAAGCATACTTAGAAATACCCATGAGCCAAGTGGTTTTAACCCTCTGATAAACTCTTGATCAATTTCACGATCCAGTAAAAAATCATACGCGAACCAGCCTGCCTCCGCACATCTTTCTCTGGATTCAACTTTATCCATTAATTTCAAATGATTCCCCCCTCATTCTACTGTCAAGGATGATGTAATCTCTGTCACTGCCTTTATAAACTGTTCAATCTCATCCATTGTTGTTAATTCAGATATACTGACTCTTACTGTTCCATCAACTCCACTTCCAATTGCATCATGAATCAAAGGTGCACAATGTAGACCTGTTCTGACAGAAATCCCATAACCAGTTTCCAAAATATAAGCTACATCGGCACATTTTAAACCTTCCAGCTGAAAACTCATGACCGGTCCTTCATTCGTATCATAACTGCCAAAAATTCTCACCGGATTCATTTCTGACAATCCTTCATATAGCTT
Organism: Clostridia bacterium; assembly: GCA_003246295.1. Classification (GTDB taxonomy): domain Bacteria; phylum Bacillota; class Clostridia; order Lachnospirales; family Lachnospiraceae; genus SZUA-378. The sequence goes on from QKAS01000013.1 coordinate 17,322, forward strand.
TCTCATCAAGATGCGCTCTTTTTCTGCTATTGCCTCAACGCCTTGTGAAAGAATATATTCCACGCCAGCCAAAAGTGCTGCAATTCCAGGAGCATTTTGCGTTCCTACTTCAAACTCAAACTCATCGTCGTTATACTTTAATTTTCTACTATCAAGTCCGGTTCCACCAAACATGACAGGCCTAAATGGAATCCCTGAACGGACATAATATGCGCCCGTTCCCTGTACCCCGAACATACTCTTATGTCCTGTCAGGATCAGAAGATCGATTCCCATTTTATCAACATCCAATGGTATGCAGCCTGCACTCTGAGATGCATCCACGACAAAAAGCAATCCATATGTTTTACATAATGTTCCTATCGCATACAAATCCTGTACCATACCTGTTACGTTAGAGCAGTGATTAATAATGCAGATTCCGCCATTTTTGAACCTGCCTGAATTATTCAAAATAACACTTTCAATTTCTTGCGTCGATACTTTACCGTTTTTATCACATCCAACCAAACTTAACTGTTCTGCTTTGAATCCCTGATGATTATAAAGGGGTCTTAAAATGCTGTTATGCTCAGTTACTGTTGTGATGATCTGTTTGTCATGTAAATTAAGCCCCAGCAGTATCTTATTAGAGGCATCTGTTGCGCCTGCGCAAAAAAAGATACGTTCTGGTTGGTGAATCCCAAACAGTTTTCCCAATTGCTTCCTGCAACGGGTAAAAACATCCTCTTTCAAAAAAGAACCCGAACTTCGAAATTGTCCTGAAGGCGGGTTGCTTAATGCCGCAGCATGTGCATCTAGCACACACTGCGGTTTTGGATATGTAGTTGCTGCATTGTTCAAATAGATCATTTCTATTATCCCTCTAAAATATCAAATCCCATTACTTTTGCTATCTTTCTAAGCTTCTTACTGAAGTCACCAAAAATCAATACCTGATGATGTCCAAAGCTTGCAAGGTTATGCATATATTCTCTTACATCATCCATTTTGATGTAATAATAAGGACTGCAATATACTTCATCAAATTCTGAACGGATGACTTCCCCTGTTTTTAATACCATTGTATTGCCGAGTGGATTAAATCTGGCAAGTGTGACAACATCTTCATTATTTTCTGTAAAGTCTACCTGTAATTTTCCACCAAATCCCTGACCTGTAAATGCCCATAGTTTGTATTCTAATGGTTTTGTTCCAAATCCATTCATGCAAAGTGCTGGAACTGCATGATGAATGCGAAGCAATTCATCTGTCTCATGGTTAGGATTTCCCATAAACGCTGGTCTGTTTGCTGCATACTGCATAATACTCATTGCAAGAAGCGCATTCAGATCTTCTTCACATCCACTTGGTATTCCTTCATCTTTCATCAGTGAATGACAGACACAAGGGGTGAATTTTCGGTTTTGTGGTATTTCGGAAGTACATAATTCATGGCATGCTGTTGAAAATGCATTACAGTCATACACATCCATCATCTTCTTTGCTGCAAGATAGTATTTGATATCATTGAGGAACCATTCAACATTAACTTTTGTTTCTTTAGATCCGTTCACTATTTTGTCTGCGATTGGTCTTGCTTCTTCATCTGTAATCTGATCCATATATTTGAAGATATCATAAAAAGATAATTTGATGACTTCAAAGCCATATTTCTGGCGAATGATTTCTGGATCTCTGATCAGACTCTGAATTCCAAAAGTAGGCTGTCCGCCTGCTGTAAGTACCAGTGCTCTCGTATTGGCAACTGCTTTTCTGACCCATAAAAGTTCAGCAATTTCATTCAGATCCTGTAAATCCATTGCAACATATGTTTCTAGTCCGATTGATCTGCAGTAAGCTGAGAAATCAATTCCTTCATTACCATTTTGCATAATAACGATTGGTTTCTTATAACGTTCTAATTTAGGAATTCTCCAGTTCATGCAAAGAAAGAAATCAACTTTATCCATGTCTTCTTCAATCTGCTCGAACACATCTCTTCCAACAATAAATTTCTCATCATATCTTGCATCTATCGCATCAAGAAACTGAATTTTGTCAGTTGCATCTTTTAATTGTTCTTTTGCTTTTAAAAACGCTGCATCTGCTGCTGCATTTTCAGCTTCTGTTGTCATGTCTTTTAAATGACCTGCTCTACAAGGACCTTCCCAAAAATGAGAATGTGTCAAACATCCTACGATTGGTCTTACAACCAGTTTCACATTCATTGCTTTTTCTTTCATCGTGCAATACCTCCAAAGTTTTATGATTACCCTTCATTCAAAGCCAGCCGTTTTGCTGACCCGACCCCAGACAGTGTTCTGTCATGCATTCATACTAACAAATGCTTTCGGACTAATCTATGCACTTTTTGGTTCAAAGCAATGTACTTTTTACACTCTTTTTTATGTTATGCCGCTTCGTAGCCTACCATATTGTTCAACCAGACTCCCTTTTTTACCAAGGTATATCCAAGGATACACTTTAAAATTTCAATTAACTGGCAGAAAAGATAAACCCAGATGATGTTCAATGAAGTATATCTGGTCAATACATACGCCAGTGGAATGCTGACTACCCAGACGAAAGCACTATCAAATAAAAAGGTTATGATTGTGTTACCACCTGATCGCAGCGTAAAGTAAGTTGCATGCATAAACGCATACATTGGCATACAAAGTGCTGGTACGATAATAAACCTGGTCGCCAGATGTCTGATATCCTCTGTTGTGTTATAAATCTGTGGAAAGAAAGGCGCTATGATTGCCATGAGTAATCCCATCATACTACTTAAAATCACTGACATAAATATAAGTTTTCCAGCGGTTTCTTTTGCTTCCTTCATTTTGCTGGCACCCAATAATTGTCCAACTACAATTGCGACTACATTTCCCATTGCTAAAAATACAATGTTAAATACATTTGCAACTGTATTTGAAATATTCATTGCAGCTACTACATTAAGACCTCTGACAGAATAGCACTGCATCATCATGGCCATACCACCTGACCATAAAAATTCATTTACAAGCAATGGTGTACCTTTTATCACGATTTTACCCGTCAAATCTTTTGGAATCTTAAATGATCGGTATACCCCACGAATAAAAACGTTACGCTCCTGATGGCTGTGTGTCCAATAAATTAGAATAGCAAGCTCAACAAATCTTGAGATGACAGTGGCAATTGCCGCACCCAATACACCCAGTTTAGGTGCCCCAAACATACCAAAAATCAAAATGTAATTAAATACCAGATTGGTCAGTACTGCTGAAATACTGGAAATCATCGGAACGACTGTTTCACCGGTCTCTCTGATCGTGCTGGAATATGTATTAGAGAGGGCAAATGGTATCAATCCTACCATCATAATATTTAAATAACTTTTCCCATAAAATAAAGTTTGTTTGATACTTTCTGCATCATTGCTGTCATTTAAATAGAATGAGATTAAATGCTCTCCTGCAAAGAAAAACAGAAATATCGTAAAAATTCCTAATAAAATACAAGATATTAACTTGAAGCGAAATGTGTTCTTAAGTCCTTCATGGTTCCCAGAGCCAAAAAACTGTGCCCCAAAAATACCTGCACCGGATACCGCCCCAAAAATAGTAACATTATAAACAAACATAAGCTGATTTGCGATTGCAACACCAGACATTTGTGCTGTTCCTACCTGCCCAACCATAATATTATCTAACAAGCTTACAAAATTAGTAATACCATTTTGTATCATAATCGGCACTACAATCATTAAAATCCATTTGTAAAACTCTTTTGTTCCAATTAACCTTTTCATTTTTTTAACCGTCCAATCGTATTTTTATCAATTCAGCCATTATAACATTTTGTACGCTGTGTCACAACCTGACCATTGCGTACATAATCTATTACGGTTCCAACCTGCTTCTGTCACGCGGAAATAATGTTGAAAGTCGTACATTATCCTGCTCCAGTAGTTTACTTGTCAGCCGTTCCAGTCCAATGCCCAGACCCCCATGCGGTGGCATACCATATTTGTGTATCATAAGATAGGATTCAAAGAATTCAGGATCCATATTACGAGAACGCATTTTCTTCACCTGTTCCTCATACTGATGAATCCGCTGCCCGCCTGTTGTAATCTCAATTCCTCTGAATAATAAATCAAAGCTTTCTGTTTCTTCATGATTATCTTGAGAATCCATCGCGTAAAATGGTCTTTTCACACTCGGATAGTGTGTCACAAAAACAAACTCACTTCCCGTTGTTTTGTATATGAAATCACAAATTTCTTTTTCTTCTGCGGGCTCCAGATCCTTGCTATCCTTAAATTCTTTTCCCAGTCCAGTCGCTGCAAGCTCCTTGGCTTCTCGAAATGTAACAGCCGGAATCTCATCAACCGATGGTATTCTGACTGACAGCAATGTGATCTCCTTCAAATAATTCTGATTCAGGTACTCCATAAGAAAACGCAGCATTTTTGTTTCCATTTCCATGATTTCATAAAAAGAATGGATATATCCCATTTCAAAATCTATGCTGGTGTATTCGTTCAGGTGTCTTGATGTATCATGTTTTTCAGCTCGAAACACTGGCCCAATCTCATATACTCTTTCAAAAACACCTACCATCATTTGTTTGTAGATCTGAGGGCTTTGCGCAAGATAAGCAGTCTTTCCAAAATAATCCAGTTGAAATACATTGGCGCCTCCTTCCGCACCCGATAAAACTATTTTGGGTGAATGTATTTCTGTAAACCTTTCATTGGATAAAAACGTGCGAATTCCAGATGTAATTCCCTCCTGAAGTTTGAATATAGCTCTTTGTCTTTCATTTCTAAGTGTAATTGGTCTAAAGTGAAGTAAATGTTCCAGTGACGTATCAACTACTTTCTGATTGATCACAATTGGACTGGATTCAAACGGCTGCGATAAGATTTCAACCTGCAGGAGATGTAGTTCTGTACCTGTTTTTGAACGTGCTTCTTCAACAACTTTCGCTGTGAACCTGACACAGCTTTCCTCTGTTAAACGATCAAGTTTGAATGCTGAGAAATCTTCTGAATAAACACACTGGAGAACATCTCTCTTTGTTCTTAATAATACAAAGGCAAATCCTTGCATTCTACGAATCTTTATGATACTTCCATGAATTAAAATTATACTTCCTATGTACTGCGCCAATTCTTCTGCTTCTACTTCCGGCATTTGATTTGTTGTGTTTATACTATTCCCTGTAATCTTTTTCATGCGTTTCTCCTGACTGCGAATTTTATCGTTCAGATACCTGTATGGAAATAAAAAAAGAGCCACAATAGTAAATAAAAATTTACCAATGTGGCTCTACCATCTCATTCCACACAGGTACAAGGCTCCAAGCGCTTGTCCCTATGTTACTACACAGTTACAAGCGCAAGATATCGTCGTCCTTATTCAATGTCTGAAATAATACTGTTGCGTTCATATACTGTGCCTCCTTCTATAATTTACAGAAATATAACATATTAAAATTTAATTGTCAATTATTTTTCTAACCGGTCTAGCTTCAATGTAACCTCTATAACCCATTGGTGCAAGCTGAAACCGGGGTGCATCTTCGACTGCCCATTGATATCCATATGTTTCAGGCTGAAACTGTTCAATGTGCTGCCACACCTCATCAATTGCATCAGCAAAACGTTCATCCTCATAGGGCTCCCCCTGAAATACCATCATCTGACAAGCTGGAAGATCAATCAGTTCAAATCCTTCTGGAACAGAGTTTGAATAATTCAGTGGTACTTCGACGCCCTGAATATACTCCGATCCACCTGCTCTCATTGCCTTTGGCATCCACATTCCAATTGGTTCATATAAAGCTTCCTTTACGCTGCTGAGGATATCCCAGACATCACAGCCTGCTTCTTCACAATATTTAAAATACTCTGATGCTTCTTTACCTCTCTTAACCAGTGCCTTCCTCTCAGGTCTTTCTATTACCTGTACAAAAATTGTTTTCATCTTATTCACCGTCTTTTCCTTTCTGTTTCTAACATAATATAAACTTCGATATGTATCATATGCTTTTTCAGGCAGAAACAGCCTGATTGGAGGTGACTTTTTATAATACTGATAAGGAGAAATCCCAAATTCTCTGCTAAAAGCTCTGGTAAAGCCTTCCTGGCTGTCAAATTCAAAATCAAGGGCTACATCAAGTACTTTCCTTTTATTGTCTCGCATAAGAAGTGCTGCCTGTGTCAGTCTTCGTCTTCTGATATATTCAAACGGACTTTTTCCTGTCACTTCCCTGAACATACGGCCGATATGCCAGGGGGAGTATCCCGCTTCCCTTGCAAGATCCAGCAGTGTAATTGGTGACTGTAGCTGCTGTTCAATATAAATCTGCAGTTTCTGTACGACTTTCAATGAATCTGTTTTTTCCATATCAATCTGTTCCTCCGTACATTCACTGTAACACTTGGTTCCATAAAATTCTTGACTTGAATTGCTATTATTTTATAACATCTTCTTAAAAATTAACATAAAAAAATCACGGATGACTTATCCTGTGTCATCCGTGATAGTTACGATGAAACGAAAAATACTGATACCCAATCTTTATACATTAAATGCATTTCGTCCTGGATATACCGCACCTTCACCTAATTCCTCTTCGATTCTAAGCAACTGATTGTATTTAGCAACTCTTTCACTCCTGCTAGGAGCACCTGTCTTAATCTGGCAGGTATTTAATGCTACCGCAAGATCAGCGATTGTAGTATCCTCTGTTTCACCTGAACGGTGAGATGATATTGCAGTAAAACCAGCTTTATGCGCCATTTTGATTGCTTCCAGTGTTTCTGACACCGATCCGATTTGATTTAGCTTGATTAAAATGGAATTACCACATTTTGTATCAATTCCTTTTTTCAGTCTTTCTGTATTGGTTACAAATAAATCATCTCCTACCAGCTGCACTTTATCACCAAGTACTTCTGTAAGCTTTTTCCATCCCTCCCAATCTTCTTCATCAAGAGCATCTTCAATGGAAATAATAGGATATTTGTCACATAACCCTTTCCAATGTGCAATCAATTCATCTGTTGACATTGTTTTCTTTGCTTTTGGAAGTACATATTCTCCAATTTTACTTCCTTTCCATTCACTCGAGGCAGCATCAATTGCAATCATAAAATTCTTGCCTGGTTCATATCCCGCTTTTCGAACTGCTTCTAAAATAACTTCAATGGTTGCTTCGTCACTTTCAAGATCTGGTGCAAATCCACCTTCATCACCAACTGCTGTTGCCAGTCCTTTTGATTTTAAAATCCCTGCCAACGCATGAAATACTTCAGTACATTGTCTAAGCCCTTCTTTAAAACTGCTTGCACCAACAGGCATAATCATAAATTCCTGTACGTCTACTGTATTCGCAGCATGTGCACCACCATTTAAAATATTCATCATTGGTACTGGAAGTTTGTTGCCTGAAACACCACCAAGAAATCTGTATAAAGGCATATCAAGCGCATTAGCTGCCGCTCTTGCCGACGCGATAGAAACCGCAAGAATTGCGTTTGCTCCAAGCTTTGATTTATCCTTCGTACCGTCTGCCTTCATCATGGCACGATCAACTGCATAAGTGTCTCCTGCATCAACACCATGAAGAACATCATTGATCACAGTGTTAATATTTTCTACTGCCTTTTTGACACCTTTTCCTCCAAATCTGTTCTTGTCGCCATCTCTTAATTCTAATGCTTCAAACTGTCCGGTGGACGCGCCGCTTGGTGCTGCTCCCCTGCCCACAGTCCCATCTATTAAATGAACCTCAGCCTCAACTGTCGGATTTCCTCTCGAATCAATAATTTCTCTTCCTATAACTTTTTCAATTTCAAGATAATTCATACCATTACCACCTTTCACGTGATTTATTTAGGGAATGTTTGTCCTGATGACTCCGGAACCGGTTCCCGTCCGGTTCCATTTATGGAGTTACACAGGATTTATTCACATTGGTTAGTTCAATCTAACTATATTTACATTATAATCACTTCAGGTTGATTTGTCAATCCGGGATTCATTAAATATCTATAAATTTGGATGTTCTGTTTTATTATTCTGACAATAAAAAGTGATTGCATCTCTCATGAATTTAGCAGTACCCTCACCATGTCTATCCATGTTTTTTTTGAAACGTTCATCTTCCTGATACATAATTCCAAGACCAGCCAATATTTCATCTGTACATTCATAATAGTTTTTTGTAATCATTGATTTCCACTGTTCTACAAGTTCTTGTACCTTTTTGTCCCCAGGAATCTGATTTCTGCATTGTGCAAATGCTTCTATTAAATAATTCATTTCTGACATGATACGATTCCAATCTTCTTTCTGATACTGATCTGTTTTTTTGAGACTCTCTTCATATGCCTTTGTCTCACCCCATCTCTCTTTTGCTTCTTTAGCATATTCTTTTTTCAGACTTTCAATTTCTGCCACATCAAACTTACTAAAATCCATTTTCCCATCTCCTCTTAAATTATCATTAATGAGTTCAATTAGTTTCTCAAGACGTCTTTGTTTTAAGAATAACAATTCTTTTTGCTTCCTAAGCGCCTCTTCTTTGTTATAGTTTGGTGAGTACATAATCTGCATCATTTCTTTCAATGAAAAATCAAGCTCTCTGAAGAATAATATCTGTTGTAGTGTTTCCAGATTTTCCTCGTTATAATATCTGTATCCGGCTTCGGATGTCTCTACAGGTGTTAATAAACCGATTTGATCATAATAATGAAGCGTGCGCACGCTGACTCCGGTTAACTTTGCGATTTCACTGATTAAATAATTCATATGAACTCCTCCTATCTACAAGTTACACTATGACGTAACGTAAGGGTCAAGAAAAAAATGTAATTTTTTTAAAATGTATTTTTTATTTTTTATTTCAATGTAAAATATGTACTTCTTATGTTATAATAAAAGTACTAATTTCCTATAAAAATACCAGGCTGGTGAATTGTATGCTGCTGATGCGAATTGATTTAAGTATTTACGCTGTTTTGGTTCTGTTTTTTTTACTTATTGACCTGCATAAATATCCTGTCCAAAATGATAAAGCATATTTATTCCACTTTATTCTTCTTTCTAATATTCTGATTCTGATTGTCGAAATCTTCTCATGGGCAGTTGATGGTATGACAGGAAATAGCGGAAGACTTCTTAATATCATTTTTAATTCTCTTCTTTATGTTTTGAATTTAGTACCTTTGTCTTTATGGTGTAGTTATTTTGATGAGTGTATTATCTCAAATCAAAAAAATAGGTTACGCAGGAGAAAAATTTATCTTTCTCTGAACTGTATCACTGTTTTGATTGTGGTCATTAATTTATTTACAGAATTTCTATTTCAGATAAATGCAGAGAATGTTTTTATAAGAGGAATTGGGGCGCCTTTATTTGCCGCAATGAATTATCTGCTTTTTATTCTATATTGTATCACAATCATTCCTTATAGAAAATTAATTACCGGCCGTATTTACCAGGTAATCTTAAACGTTGCCATTCTCCCTGCAATTGGAGGTTACTTACAAACAAAGTACTACGGACTGATTTTAGTCTGGCCTATGATGACACTTGTTTGTCTTGCAGGTTATATTCTGATTGAACGTGAAGACATGAACCGGGATACCGTTACAAATCTACTCACTCGTTCTCAGCTGGAAAGAAGAATGAAATTTTTAATAAATCGACATCAGCCATTTTCTATTATTATGATTGACCTGGATAAATTTAAATCTATTAATGATACCTATGGCCACAAGGAAGGCGATGACGCACTGAAACTCATCTCAAACCTTATGGAAAAATCAATCAAACAAACAGATCAGGCTTTTCGATACGCTGGAGATGAATTTGTAATTCTGGTCGATTCCGCAGATCCAAAATCACCCAGCCATATCGCTAACCGACTCATGATAAATTTACATAAAATGAACAATCATGCAAAAAAACCTTATATGCTTTCCTTCAGTTTTGGATTCAGCTTCTTTGATGGTTCTGGTGATGAAAGCATCTATCATCTTCTTTCCGAAGCAGACAAAGCCATGTACCAGAATAAAAATAAAAATAAGAATAAATCAATCACATAAAACAAGTTCCTCTTTTATATTTACAAAGAGGAACTTGTTTTATGTTGTTCTTTATATTATTCTTTATTTCTTTCTTCACAAATTACGCCCATCACTGACTCAAATCACCAAGTGTCTTATATAAAAGCGTATATAACTGTTCTGCTTCTTCTTTTGTTAAATTTACACAATGACTAATTTTGTCAGGAATACCAGCTGCTTTTTCTTTCAGCATTTCACCTTCATCCGTGATGCTGACACAAAGGTTTCTTTCATCCTCTTTGTCCCTGCTTCTCCTGATAAAATTCTTAGCTTCCAGTTTTTTTAGGACAGGTGTTAGTGTTCCTGAATCAAGGTAGAGGTATTCACCTAACGTCTTAACGTTCATCTGTTTTTTGTCCCATAGCACCATCATTGTAATATATTGTGTGTAAGTCAGATCAATTTCGTCCAGAAATGGTTTGTATTTACGAACGATTTCTTTTGCACACGCATACAATGGAAAACAAATTTGGTTTTCAAGTTTTAGGGCATCATACTTCTTCGTCATTCTGTTTCTCCATCCTAGAGAAGTGCTTTCACTTTCTCTTCCACAACAGCCATATCTTCTGTTGGTTCAAATCGTTCCACTACTTTACCTTCTCTGTCAATCAGGAATTTTGTAAAATTCCATTTGATTTCAGCATTGTTATTATAATCCGGATCAATTCCTGTCAGTATTTCATCCAGTTTTGGTGATAAAACATGCTCTGGATCAAAGCCTGCAAATCCTTTCTGACTTTTAAGATACTTAAACAATGGAATCGCATTGTCACCATTTACTTCTATTTTTGAAAAAATCGGAAATGTAATACCAAATCCCGAATCACAAAAACTTACAATTTCTTCATTGGTTCCAGGCGCCTGATGTCCAAACTGATTACATGGGAAATCTAAAATAGCAAATCCTTCCCCTGCATATTTTTCATATAAATCCTGTAACTCATCATACTGTGGTGTAAATCCACATTGTGTTGCAGAATTAATAATTAACAAAACTTTCCCCGCATACTCCTCTAGTGAAACCTCATTTCCCTGTACATCTAATACTTTAAATTCATAAACGCTCATATTGTTGCTCCTTTCAGATAATTGCATTTTTAGTTGTTTCCTTTTAAATTGTGTGCTATTTATAAAGATTGTACGCAATCTTTTTCAAATTGTCAAGAATAAACTAGAACATTTTATAGGATAAACTAAAAAACATTTCATAATATCTGAGAGCATCCCTGCTTATTCTGTTTTAAATGTCGAAACTGCCTGTATTAATTGTTCTGCAATAGTTTCTGTCTGCGTTACCTGCAATAGAATTTCAGCCGCATGTTGACTGATACTGGAATTTCTATTTGCAATATCTGTCGTTCCTTCTGCACCTTCCTGTCCGGCAATCGCAATTGCATCAATTCCAGATGTCACCTCAGAAATGGAAGTCATTAGTTCGTTTGATGTCCTGCTAAAGTCTGTTACCATCTCTGCTACATAAAGAGCATCTTCATTATATTGTTTTGCAACCTTAATCAACGTTTCATAATCATGATTTACATCAACAGAAACAAATTTAAGTAAATCATTAGAATTAGATGCAAGGTTATTCACCGCTTCTTCAACTTTTACAGTCATTCCCTGTATTTCAACAACCGTCTTCTTGGAAGCGTCCGCAAGTTTACTGATCTCTTCTGCGACTACGGCAAATCCTTTGCCGGCTTCTCCTGCTCTTGCTGCTTCAATAGAAGCATTTAATGCAAGAAGATTGGTCTGCCCGGTAATCTGCATAATCGCATCTGATAATACACCAATCTGCTCCACTACTTTTGAATTCTCAATGGCTTTTTCAAGTTCCTGTTTTGTTCCCTGGAACATCTCCATTGCTTTCTTTTGTGCCGTCTCAACATTTATCTGTGTTTCATTTGCGCGACTTCTGATTTCATCTGCTTTATTTGCTCCATCTTCAGATTTCTCAGCAATCTGACGTACCGCACGTTCCATTTCGAAAGCAGTTGCTGTAATCTCTTCTGAAGATGCTGCCGTCTCTTCCATGCTGGCTGCAAGTTCCTGTGTCGTAGCTGAGACATTTTCGATCTCTTCATTCAATTCTGATGTGTTTTCTTTTACATGTTCCACTATGACTTCAATTTCATCAGATTCTGTTTTTACACGTTCTATCAGGTCTTTCATTGAAATTTGCATGCTGTTTACAGCTACTAAAAGCTTCCCTATTTCGTCTCTTCGTTTGAGTTGCTGGTCATTAAGTAATACTGATAAATCTCCTTTTGCAACAGTATCTAAAATATTCACTGCCTGTTTTAGACCTTTTGAAATGTTGCTTGATATAATAAAACTTATTATTACTGATATTATGACCATAATAATTACCAGGGTAACCATAACCAGGATATTAGTTCTGGAGCTTTCCTGGCTTTCAACATTCATCTTCTCTGCTGCTTCTCTATTGTACTCCGTCAGATTCCTGACCGCTGTCTGGTACTCTTCTAGGGATGAAAGGTTATCATGATAATACTGTTCTGCTTCATTTTGTTTGTTTTCAGAATTCAGCATAATCACCTGATCCAATACAGACTGCCAATCCACAAGTTTTGCTTCGATTTCAGCAAGCATTGCTGTTTCTTCTTCTGTCCGAAGCAAGATTCTGATTGCTTCTATGTCCTCCTTAACATTGCCTTTTCTCTTTTCAATATCTTCTAGTGTTGTTGCTTCTTCTTCATCCGACATGCTAAGTAACAATGCATATAGATTTGCACTGTTTGCTCTTGTTTGAGTTCTCAAATCTGCTGCAAGATCCATTGTTTTTAAATTATACTCATACATCTGGTTCATCATTTTACTGTTACGGTCTGCATTATAGTAACCCATCAATGCTACAAGTATTGTTACTAAAAGAAGAAATGCTGAAATGATTGTTATTTTTTTCCTGACATTCATATTATTTAACATAGATACCCTCCCTGTTTTATATAAAATTATAAGTTGCAAATAATTTACTTCATGATAAAGCTACCTACCTTGTTGTCTTCTATCAGAATATGTCTATAAAGCCAGTCTCTGATATAGATTGATATATAGATTAAATCCCTGTCTGTAATTTGTGTTCCACTATGTTTTTTTTCGAGTTCATATACTTTTTCTGTAAAATTGCGATGCATTTCCCTATGTTTCTCATACTCTGATATTGTGCTTTCACCTGAAGTTCTTCTTCGTGTTCAAAATGCACTGCAACATAATTTTTCAAAAATAGTAACAACTCTTCAAAATACTCATGTCCCCTTCCTTCCTTCATTAGTAAGTACAATTGATTGAAATGATAAATCAGTTCTTTATGTTCCTCATCAATCTGTGGAATCCCTACTTCAAAATCTTTTACCCATTTCAAGGTGACTGCATCTTTTTTCGCATGTAATTCAGGATTTTCTTTTTCTGCCACTTGATTGATAACACATACTTTGTAAACTCTGGTCAGAAGTAACGACATATCAAAAGGTTTTACTAGAAACTCATTGCATCCCGCTGCCAGAGCTCTCTTTAAGGATTTTAGATCCGAATTGCCACTTAAAGAAATGATTGGGATATTCTTTGAAGTACCTTGTTGTCTCAGTTCTTTGATCACAGAAACAAGATCTGCCTCACTATGATCCAGGTCAATAATAAAACACTCCGTGTTCTCCCATACATGTTTTTTGACATTTAAAGTTGAAGGATTCTTAACAATTTCAACTGACTTAAATCCGTTACTCAATAGGAGATTTTCGATTTTAATATTTAGAAGATTTGCACTTCCAATAATGACTGCTTTATTCATAATTATCCCTTATGGTTTTTTACAAGTTCAAGGTCATGGAACAAAGCTGTTATGATACTTTCATACTCCTGGCAATTCTGTGATTTTCTGATTTTTTTTGCATATTTTTCATGATCTGAAAATAAATCAATCATATATGCCCAGATTTCTTTCATTCTATATAACACATTCTTATCCCCTGATAAAATCTCTTTATAATCATAAAAGACCTTATTATGGAAGTCAAATAGCTCTTCCTTAGTAATCATTGGAAGTCCATTCAATTCACGAATCAAACCGGGATTTCTAATGAGGCCTCGTCCAATCATGATTTTCTCTGTTACACAGTCATTAGATACCAATCCCGCATAATCTGAGTATCGTACAATATCTCCATTATAACAAACACTATTTTTACTCAATTTTACCGCCTCCTGGTAAATAGAAATATGTGGTTTGTTCTTGTAATAATCTTTCAAAACCCTAGGATGGATGATGAGCTCTTCCAACGGGTATTTATTATACACATGAATCAGTTCATAAAACTCATCAGGGTTCTCAATTCCGATTCTTGTCTTTATCGAAATCTTACTATCTGTTACTGAAAAAATACCCTCTAAAAATCTATCCAGTTCTTTTACGTCTTCCAGAAATCCAGCACCTCTCTTCTTGGATACTACAGTTCCTGAAGGACATCCAAAGTTAAGATTTACTTCCTGATATCCTAAATCCTGCAACTTATTCCAAGTATACAGGAAATCATCTACCTGATTTACCAATACCTGTGGAATCAGACTGACCTTTTGGTTATGTGCCAGAGTCAGATCATTTTCTTCCCTTGCGCTGAACTGCCTGCGTGTTCCAGCTACAATAAAAGGGGCAAAATATTTATCAACACCTGGGAAGAACTGATGGTGTGCATTTCGATAAATATACCATGTAATCCCTTCAAGTGGCGCAAAGTAATACTTCATTAAATTCTCCAATCTAACTTTATTCTTATCATATTATTCCATAGACTCTCTATTCTGGATATAGTGAAACCCTTTATAAATTCTAAAAATTTCATCTTTATGTTCTTGAAAACAATCCAGAATCACAGGATCAAAGTGCGTTCCTCTTTCCTCCATCATCATTTGAAATGACTGTTCGAATGGAAACGCTTTTTTATACGGCCTTTCGCTGGTAAGGGCATCCAGTACATCAGCTACTGCAACAATCCTTGCACTTAATGGTATCTCATCTTCTTTTCGCCCAAATGGATAACCCGAACCATCCCACCATTCCTGATGTCCTTCTGCAATTTCAATTCCTATTCCGAATAGACAACGTTTATGCCTGCTAATTGTCTTTTCTGCTGTTCTTAGCACTTCAGCGCCATATGTCGTATGTTTTTTCATTTCTTCAAATTCCTCTGGAGTTAGTTTCCCGGGTTTTAAAAGAATGCCATCAGGAACCCCTACTTTTCCAATGTCATGGAGAGGGCTGAATCTTTCTATCTGATTGATGTACTCAAGATCAATCTTATCCTGAAATAATCCATCCCCATATAGAAATTCAGCTATTTTTGAAGAATAAACTTTCATCCGCTCAAGATGTTCTCCTGTATCTTCATCTCTTGCTTCAGCAAGTTTTGCAAGTGCTAGCGTATTGCTATAAATAAGATCATCTATAAATATATTCTGTTCAAAACTGACTGCAATACTGTTTGCAAGCATTTTTAACAACGCAATATGTTCCCGTCTATAGACATGTTTTTGACTGCTTGAAAAGAAGATGACACCAATTGGATCATTTCCGCGTTTTAAAGGAAGTGTAATGGAAGATTTTATTCCTGCTTCCATAATTATCTTATTATAGTATTTAACAGGTCTTCCTTCCGTGTAGGCATCTAAATCATTAATAATTCTTGCATTTCCTTCCTCAATAACTGCTTCAAGACTTGTATCTTTCAATCGAAATGTTTTTCCCATCAGATCTTCAGGCATCCCTTTGATTGAGCCATCCGAAACACCATAGGTTGCTTTGACTGTTTGTTTCTCTTTGTCAATAAGTGCAACCCCAATATAATTATATGAAATGAACTCAGAAAATGTTTCATTAATAAAATTCAGCATTTCAGTAAAATTATAATTATTATTCATGTTATCAATCAGCTTAAATAAGTCACTGACTTTTTTAAATAAACCACCAACTTCTGTAACCAGTGGGTTTAAATCTCTTCCTTCTTTGAGTGTGCTGCCTGTCTCCGTCAGCCCAAGTACGCTAAATCCCTGATATAACTGTCTGTACGGTACCACAATATACGAATGTAATGATTTGAAAGAAATCAGGATACTTAACATCAATAAAAACATCATAGAGAAAATAACAATTTGATCTGATTTCTCATTCTGGATCGTTGCATTCATGACCTGATCTGAGATTTTTTCACTTAAGGCTAGCATCTCAGTATTGTAATCCTGAATATAGACAAGTGCGGAAAGAGAATCCTCATTTCTAATATCGCTTTCAACTAAAATATTGATTGATTTATAAAACTTGATCCACATCTGATTAAGCTGACTGATATCATTAGACGAGGATCTAATCGCCGATTCTATATTGATTGTATGATTCTGGCTGATCAAAACTCCATGATTCATAGCATCCAGATTGCTCTGAAATTCCTCGGATGCATCCATGATAGAAACTCTGGCTATTTCCATCCGTTCTTCCAGCCTTTCTAAAGAAGCCTGATCTGTATAATCATCCTGTGCCTGATAGATAGAATATATCCTTCCAGCATCCTTACTCATAATTTGCGTTAATAGCTGCTGTCTGGCAAAACTTTCTATAATAATCTGGTTATCCTGATCTCTCTGGCTGTGAAAACCCAACAATACCAGGATGCAAATCAGGATGGCGATAATAGAACCAGCTATTAAAAACAGCATATTTCTGATTCTTTTCATATAATTAATATTTTTCATAGTTTGTCCTATCTGCATAGTCATTACAGGGATTCCTATTGGAAATCCTTTTTATTCATTCTCGATAAACTCTTTCATTGCATTCGCTGTAAACTCCCACTGCTTCTCTGGTGTAATCAATGCAGTCCCATCACCCTTTTGTACTCCGTAATTGCCAAACTGTGCATGATTACCACCAGATAATACTACTTCTTCAAGATTTGTGATTGTAGTAATTCCAGAATGATACCGTTCTTTATTTAGAACCTGATCCTGATCACCATAAATAGATAACACTGGAAAATTCGCTGGTAGTTCCTTTATTGGATATGCTGCAAGCAAAATCAATCCCTTGATGTTTTCCGGATGTTTTGAAACAAATGATGCCGCCATGGCTCCGCCCAGTGAATGACCTGCAAGATACCATGACTGAATTTCAGGATGTCTGTCAATCACTTCTTGTGCAGCATCCTGATGAAAAACAGCTAAATGAAAGGGCATCTCTACCAGTATACAGGTAACTCCGTCAGATGCTAGTTGTTTCAGTAATGGCTCGTATGCAGCAGCCTCTACTTTACCACCAGGATAAAAAATCAATCCTATTTCTGTTCCAGACTTTTCGGTTCTATATACGGCCTCATTTTTATTCACTTTAACATCTATTTCATCCGTTATAACATTTTTCAGATCTGGTTCTGGTAACGCTTTATAGTAATCCGCGCTATAAAATAAACCTGCAATTACAGCCGTTAACAATAAGACTGCAAACACAATGACGATCCATTTTCCAAACTTTAATCCGTTTACATTACGGTTTTTATTTTTGTGATTCATTTTGAATCCCTCATATTATATTTGTTGATTATATTAGCTCAGTACTATTCTACTATACTTTTATTCTACAAACAATGTATGAACTTATATGAAATATGATTTAAATACAAAAAATATACCAGTGACAGAATCTATGTCTCCGGTATATTTTCTTTCATTTTATTCAATTGATTCTTCTGGTTCTATATTTATTTTTGGTTTCGCCATAACTAAAATATGCACTGTAACAGCAGTTCCGACCACCGTTAGCAATATGACTGCCCATAGTGCTCCAATGAAATACATTGATAAAAATAACATAATCCATAAAAAGCTAAGACTTTTTGCAACTGTAGTTTTTTTCAGACCATTTCTTTCTTTATAATTGACTATATATTCCCCAAACAATTTACTTTTCGATAACCAACCACTCAGTTTCTTATTGCTTGCAAAACAAGCAGATGCCAGGAGTACAAATGGTGTTGTTGGCAAAACTGGCAGCACAATTCCTAATAGTCCAAGTCCTAAAAATAAGAAACCTATTATAACTAAAATTTTTTGTTTTAAACTCATATAAGTATTTACTACACTTTCCACAAACTTTTTGAAGTTTTAAATTGCTATTTTTATTGTTAGTTTATTCTAACAAGATATTTTTTATACGTCAACTACTAGCCATGACTGCTTATCATTCTATTAATTTATAAAGGCATCATGGAATTTAATATCTTCTGATAATAAATGGCCAATAATAACTTCATCAAATAAAAATGTGAAAACTTTTATACTGTCAATACTTCCATATGAGAATAGTTCCTTCAGTTCATTCGCTTTTTTTAAGAGATTCCCCATGTATCTTTTTATGACGATTCAAATCCTGATATCCAATTTTACTTAATGCACTTTCTTCATACTCAAAATGGTCAATGACATGTTGAATGATTTGTTCCAGATATGCAACTGCCTTATCTCTATCCTCATGGAATGTAGTATTATTCGCAAAATTACCAGATAATCTGAAGAGTTCTCTATGTTGTTCATCAATTCTAATTTCACCACATTCCCAACTCTTTTTCCACTTTAATCCTATGGTTGCATATCCATTGCATGGGTTACTGGATTTTACAACACAATTCCTACCGCTATTTTTAGCTTCATACAATGCATCATCAACTCTTTTATATAACATTCGAAATGTTTCTCCAGGGCAACGTTCTGCCACACCAAAACTGGCTGTGAATTTTCCAGCAATCGCATGAATAGAATCCTCAATTTCCTTTCTGATTTTCTCAGCTGCGGTTACTGCCCCATTAATATTTGTGTGAGGCATGAGGATTAAAAATTCTTCTCCACCAATTCTGAAAACATAATCAGAAATTCTCGAAAACCTCTGAATTACTTCAGCTGTGAATACCAGTACAGAATCACCTACCGGATGTCCCCATCTGTCATTAACCCGTTTAAAGTGGTCTAAATCCAGTAATATTGTAGAAAGCGGAATCTCATATCGTTCTGCACGTTCAATTTCTTCCTGCATAATTAAATCCAAAAAATGTCTGTTAAACAATCCCGTCAACTCATCTCTATTTACTTTTCCAGTGAGTTCTTCTTCAGCTCTTTTCTGTGTCGTTACATCGAACAAACTCAGCATAAGTGCCTCTTCTTTTTGATGTGTCGTTGAGGCAATTGTTAGCATAACTGTTCTGTTTACACCATCCATATCTTCTACCACTGTTTCAATGTCTTCTACCACTTTTCCTTGTTTCACTTCATCAAATAAACGAACAATATTTAGATCCATCCATTTTACATGCTGAATTACTGATATATCGTGCGCTTCTTCCTCATTAACCCCTGTTAGTTTTTGTGCTTCTTTATTCTGAAACAATACCATACCGTCCTGTCTTACCAAGAAAACACCTGCTTTTAAATTGTAAAACATTTTCCTGATATTCTGTGCATTCTCGTATTGCTGGTTGAGGCCATGTTTTAGTTCTATTGAAACCGGATACACAATTCTCCAAAAGGCTAATACTGAGAGTAATAATATTAAAAGGTTCATTGCCATATGACTAACTGTTGAAATATGCAACATATCAGAAGTATCTTTTTCATATAACAGAACAATCTCATCCATAATCTTTAGATATTGCTTTTCATTTTTCAGAATTTCTTCAAGCATTGGTTCCCAATGATCCGTCTCATGCCCAAGTTTAAGCTCATTCGCTGCTGCTTCTGCACTGTCTATTATCTCCAAGAAATATGGCTTAATTTCCTGATATTTTTGAAGAATTTCTTTATTGTTCTTTTCCGGAATTCCTCTTAACTTATTTCCGAGCAAAAGACTATAGTGTGCACCTTCAAATTCATAGATAACATTATCAATCATATCTATATCATATTCTTCAAATTGATTATTAAGTCTTAGCTTAAGCAATTCTTTTGTAAGTTTCTGACTTAACATTCTCTGTCGGCCTGCTACATTAATTACCTTAGCCATGCCCGTCATCTGATTGAGTTGTACCTGAGTCATTACCTGCATTCCAATTAACAATATCGTCAATATTCCAGCTGCCAGAACCAGTCTCCGTATCAACCGACTATATCTCTTTTTCATTTCACTCTCCATACTCCCTCACTTTCAGTTTAAACATATTACTGTAAGTTAAGTAATTCGTTATAATATCATTCATTCCTTGTCTGACCTGATAAGAGTTCTCCCGCTTCCTGTGCTGACATTCCTTTGTAAAAATAAAAACCCTGCATTTCATCACACTCATGTTCCTTTAAAAATTCATACTGTTCCTGTGTTTCTACTCCCTCTGCAAGTACTTTTGCACCAAGATTTTTTGCTAGTTGTATAATTGTTTTTACAACTGCCCTGTCTTTTGGGCTTCCCGATGATATTCCATGCACAAAGTCCATATCAATTTTAAGTCTGTCAACAGGAAAGGAACGTATTCTATTTAATGAGGAGTATTCTTTTCCAAAATCATCAATTGCTATTAAAAATCCTACTTTCTTAATTTTCTTTAACACATGCAAAACATCAAACTCCTGATTAAAAGCTATGCTCTCTGTAATTTCAACTTCTATCCTGCAAGGGTCAATCCCTGTTTCCTGAACAATCCTTTCAAATTGATCGACGATACCAGGCTCTTTTAACTGTTCCATAGAGAGATTGATTGCGATTCTAATCTCATCTTTCGTCTCATTTTCACATTGTACACACTCTTCACAGGCACTTCTAAACACCCACAAGCCAATTGATTTAATGAGTCCTGTCTGTTCTGCAATAGGAATAAATTCAGCTGGTGATACCATACCCATCTTAGGATGCATCCATCGAAGTAATACTTCAAATCCACTGATTTTTTCACTTTTTGCATCAATCTGTGGTTGAAAATGTAAATAAAGTTCATTTTTATCAAGTGCATGATACAAATAATTCGTTAGAATCATTTTTCGATTTACTGTTTCCTTCATTTCGCTTGTGCAAAATATTACTTTATTCTTCCCATTGTTTTTTGCTTCAAACATAGCCAGATCAGCATTCTTAATCAGTTGATCTACTTCATCCCCGTCGAATGGATAAACAGAAATTCCAACACTCGCAGTGACATAAAAATTAAGTCCTTCCATTTTTACCGGGGTCTGAAAAACATTCATAAAATGGTCAATTATCCTCTTTAACTCTTCAACTGAATTCTTCTCTCTGATCAGGATAAAATACTCATCTCCTCCCGATCTTGTAACCAAAGCATTCTCATCCAAGGCTTGAACAAATCGGTTTGCAAATTCTGACAAAACATCATTTCCAGAGTAATATCCCATAGTGTCATTAATGATCTTAAATGAATCCAAATCGATACATACAATCCCAATTAATTTATTCTTCATTGCGGCATCATCAATGGATTCTTTTAATTCTTTAATAAACAAACTCATGTTGCCAAGGCTTGTAACAGGATCATAGTGTGCAACGTCAAATAATTTCTGTTTAGAAATTTCAAGATCCATTTTCTGATCTTCAATTTTTTTCATATAATGAAATACCTGACTCTTGAACTCCATAATTAATGTAATAATTATTATCACTGCAATGCTGGAAATGACTCCAGGTAAAGAATCCAAAGTCTGGCTTCTGAATAAAAAAACTAGTGCCATCATCAGGCTATACATGTTTAAAATGAGTGCAGTAATATACCCTTCTTTATTTAATTTCAAAACAATAAAAACCGAAATAAGAATTTGTACCTGTGTTATCACACCTCGTATTACAAAACTATTTATTTCTGTTTGAAAAATGACATACGCTTTTGATTCTATTGTGAACAGCCTTAATGATATTGACAGCAATAAATAAATCAGACAGCTTATCATTACAATTGTGATTCTACTTTTCTTTGACAACTCTTTATTAAACAATCGTATCAGAATCATATGCCACCTCCAATATGTTCTATTTTTTTTCTGTAATATATGACGACTTTTTTATCTGTAAACGATAAAAAATATTCCATATTTCTTCTAACTCTGGTGCCTGTGGCTGCCAGTTAGAAAAAACCACATTAAAAGTGCAATCATCCACCAGCATTTTCATCTTTCTGACACTGACTTCAATCTCTATTTCACTACTATTCATCCCCATGCATTCGATTAATAAAGTTCTGTATAATGCATGTCTCTCTGCATATGTTTTTTCCATGTTAAGATTGATATCTTCTCTTAACTCCTCCGGTATGAATAATGTATATCTTAAATAAAACTTAGTCTGTCTTGTATATTTCATTGCATACTGCACGTTATATAAAAAAACCATCTTTAGTTTTTCTTCTGGTGTTTTACATAGATTAATATTACTGCTTTTTTTTAGTTGCTCATAATCCTTTAAAATCCATTGTACAACTGCAAAAAACAACCCTTTTTTTGAGCCAAAATAATAGTAAATCGTAGGTGCCTCTATCTCTGCTTTCCTACAGATCATTCTTACTGTGGTGGCTTCATATCCAATGTTTAAAAATAAATCAAAGGCTATTTCCAGTATTAGTTCCTTTTTTTGTTCCATATATTATTCATCCTATATTCACTTT
>QKAS01000074.1 GCA_003246295.1 Clostridia bacterium
ATAGAGATGTGGCAATACACTCCTACAAAGTAGTTGAACTACAGAAAAAAATCTAAAGTCCACAGCATCTGAATGTATTATAAATCACAATAATAAAAGAAAGGAATTATGATATTTAACTTCTATAAATATCATACAAGAGAAAGATGGAGAATAGGGTAAAAGAACTGGAGGAGGAAATGACGACAAGTGCAGCTTCAAATGTAAATGCATCCGGCAAGAGTAATGCGGTTGTGGTTGAGGATAGTGCAGCTAAACCAGTGGAAATGGGGACTGTTAATCAACCAGTAAAAAATCAGACTTCGTCGGTGCAGTTTATTTATGGAACGCCTGTTTATTATGCACCAGTTCATGACGCTAATGGAAATTTTATTCAGAATGTAGTGATTGATAAAACTGTAAAGAAGAATAATGGCGCATTTTCAGCTATATCAAAGCTTCTTTTTAAAAAAAAATCAAGACAGGATATTGTAAAACTAGTTGCAAGTGGAGAATTAGAACCATCTCAGCTTGTTCAGATTAGAAATGCCATTGAGAAGGGATTAAGCGAGGATCAACTATTAGAACTAATTCACAGTAAAGCTTCAGCGGAACAAATGCAGGGAGTTATCGAAATAGCAATTAGTATTAATAGTCTTGTAGATTAGGAGGAAACAAAAAATATGAGTATACAGGTAATAAGTGAAATGGCAGAAACAGTAGCACAGAAACCATTAATCAGTAAGGAGGAACAATTATTTGTTGTTGAATTTGCATTTAAGACAAGCGATAAGGAACTGACAAATAAACTGATTGATGAACTGGCAGTAACCAATAAGGATTCGGATAGTATTATTGCAAAATACAAAGCAATGCTTGATGAAAAGCCAGTATGGATTAGTCAGATTGAGAATCTATTAATTGCGCTTGAAATGTATCGTATCGAGGAAGAAAAAGCGATAAATCGTTTGGCAGATATTTTAAATGCATATGGCATTGATGTGACAGCTGATGAAATCCGCACGGTTGGTACGAATGATTTAAAAGAGCGTGTAAAGAGAGAAATAACACTTTAGGAGGTGCAGGGTATGGCAGAAGAAATTCAAGAGGCAGTGCAAATTATTCGTGTAGCCTATGATGGCATTGAAATTGCCATGAAAGTAGGAAACGGAGGAATTGGAGCTATGCAAAAAGCAATTGATGTTCTAAAGGGAATGCTCGACTATGAAAAATCTCTTGGTAAGACTTCAATGAAAAAGCTCTTGATGAAGGGCGGCGATTTGCAGGTATTACAGTTTAATACAGAAGATATGAAGAAGGTTGAAAAAATGGCTAAGAAGTACGGAATTCTTTATTCGGTTTTACCGGATATCAATAAGAAGGATGGTCTGTCGGAGGTTATATTTCATTCGGAGGCTGTTCCTAGAGCAAATATGATGATTCAAAAGTTGAAGTTTGGAAGAATTGCAACCTTTGATGATTATTTGAAAAATGGAAATGAGAAAGATTTAAGTAAACTCATGGAATTCTTAAAGGGACAGAAATTGGGAAACGAGAAAATCCACACTGAGGAAACTGTTAGAGCAGGAGTTCTAATAGAAGGTCTGATTGAAAAGGTTGGTCTGTTTGCAATGGAGAAACAGAGCATCAGTGTGGATGCTGTAAAGGAGAATTTCAGTATTGGAAATGAACAGGCGGAAAATATTATTAGTCAGCTTGAGAAAATCGGAGTTCTTGAAAAGAGCGACTTAAATGGTGAGCATAAGGTTATCATGGATAAAGAAGCGTTTCAAAACCGAGTAAAAGGTTATCAGGAGCTGGCAGATAGAATGCGTGCAATATCGGCTACTAAGGATACCAGTCTTTCTGATATTACAATTAGTAAGAAACTGATTGTTGATGAAAATGATCATGCAGTTAAGACGAGAGTTCCTGGAGCATGGGGCAAATATATGTGGATTAACAAAGAAAATATTATGGAAATTCACAATGGAAAAACAATGCTCACATTCCTTGATAGAAATAAGGACTATAAGATTTATGATGAAGAGAACCGTGTTCTTGAAACTGTAAGGGGTGAAAAACTTCATTCCAACAATTATGACAAGGTAGAAGCAGCTATAAGGGAAAGATATGAAAAATCTCAGAGTCAGACTAAAACAGCTAGACCCGTCAAGAAAGATACGGTAAAGAGGTGATGCCAATGCAGACAAGTAAGAAGAAGGTATCACCTATTTTTATTCTTTTAGGAGCAATTGTTGCAGCATATCTTGGATATCTAGTAAATGGTGCGTGGAAAACAGATATGAATATCAATGATTTCATAGCAGCATTTTCCGAGGTATGTAATAAGCCGTTAGCAAATTATTATAATGATTCAACCGTAAAAGCGGTGGTGATAGCGATGTTTGCCTATGCCATCGCTATTATTATGTACTATACTAGTCAAAGGAATTATATGCCAGGCAAAGAATTCGGTACAGCTAAGTTTGAGGAACCAAAGCATGTGAATAAGATACTAGAAGACAAGGACGTAGGATTTAATCGAATACTCAGTCAGAACGTTCGCATGTCACTTAACTTTCGCAAACTTAAACTAAACGGAAATATCTTAATTTGTGGTGGTTCCGGTGCTGGTAAAACCTTTTATGAGGTAAAACCAAATCTGATGCAAATGCCACATCATTGTTCTTTTATCTGTACGGATCCCAAAGGCGAAATCCTCAGAAGTTGTGGTAAAATGTTAAAGGATAATGGTTACAATGTAAAGGTTATTAATCTTTTAGAGATGAATAAGTCTGATTGCTATAATCCGTTTTCTTATATTAGAGAAGAAACAGATGTTGTAAAACTAATTACAAATCTGATTTCTAATACAACACCGAAGGGGTCAACACCCTCAGATCCATTCTGGGAGAAGGCTGAAGGCTTGTTTCTACAGGCAATTTTCTACTATGTATGGTTAGAAGAAAGACCTTCAAAGCGCAATTTTGAAACAGTTCTTAAACTCATGGGAGAAGCTGAAGTAGCAGAGCAGGGAAAGCCTTCAAAACTTGATGTGCGTATGAAGTTTTTAGAAGAAAGTTCTACACTTGGAGTAAATCATCCGGCAGTAAAGCAATATAACAAATGTATGCGTGGTGCAGGCGATACCGTCCGATCCATTATAATCAGTGCCAATTCAAGATTGGCATTTCTTGAAAATAAACAGGTTTTAAGGATGCTGTCGAAAGATGAACTAAACCTTGCAGAACTTGGAATTGGGGTAAATGGGGATGGAGAGACTAAAACTGCTTTATTTTGTGTAATTCCCGATTCAGATAAATCCTATAACTTTATTATTGGGATGCTCTACACGCAAATTTTTCAGGAGTTATACTATCAGGCTGATTTTAATTGTGGGGGAAGATTACCAATACATGTCACATTTATGTTAGATGAGTTTGCTAACGTTGCGTTGCCAGATGATTATTGTTCCTTGTTATCAACAATGCGAAGCCGTGAGATCAGTAGCATCATAATTATTCAGAACTTTGCGCAGTTAAAGGCACTTTTTAAGGATACCTGGGAGACGATCCCTGGTAACTGCGATACGTTTATCTACTTAGGAGGAAACGAGCAAAGTACGCATAAATATGTGTCAGAGCTACTTGGCAAAGGTACCATAGATAAGAAATCCAGTGGAGAAACAAAAGGAAGGCAAGGAAGTTCAAGCAGGAATTATGATGTACTTGGAAGAGAATTATTTACACCTGATGAAGTAAGAAAGCTGGATAACAGGAAATGTCTTGTCTTTATACGTGGATTTGATCCTATTATGGACAATAAATACATTCCTTTTGGACATCCAGCTTTTGATTTGACAGCTGATGGGAAAGGTGCGCCGTATGTACATATTATAGAAGCTGAATCTACGGTAATAGGAGCAACCTTTGAAATATTAACAAAACGCTCTGTAGAGTATTATGAAGCCTTGAAGAAAAAAGGTGAGAATATCTATATTGATGACCTTACCTATGATGAATTTATGCTTCTTGGAGATACAGAACTTGGCAAACGATTTATTAGTATGGATGAGAAGGCTCAGAAAGAAAAGCTGCAATCATCACAGAATAACGAATTGGAATATACCGAAGAGTCGGTTACAAGAAAAGCAGGGGCGGAAACAAAGGCACCACCGCAACATCAGGAAAGAAAAGCTTTGGGCGGAGAAGATACTATCACAAATCGTATGCTGCATTGGAAGTATTCAAATGAGCAGATTGCTGAACTTAAGCGAGCTGTAGCCATTAAGATGCCAACGGAAGATATATTGGAGTTCTTTTATCCAGAAGCTAGTACGAAGCAGATGAGAGAGATTGTAGATACGTTTTATGTATTAAAACAAGTCTATAACAACAGCTAAATATTGGTAGAACAATTTAAGCAGGTTTGTTATAATAATTGCATTAACAAACTTGAAGTTGAAGCGGTAAAATTAATCACAAATTCGTAGAGCTTATTGGAGGTTATAATGATAGAGATTGAACGATTGGCTAAACAATTTAGAAATGCGATAGAGGCTGCTTTTGAAAGTGGTGAAATGAGAAAACATCCGCCGTTTTCAAGATTTCCTAATGAATGTTGTGACCTTACTTGTGATTTGTTGGGACAGTATTTGTCTGAAAACGATATAGAAACATATCAAATGAACGGCAAATGCGAGCACGATGTACAATGGCATCATGTGTGGTTGTTGACTAAGGATGAGATTGTAATCGATATTACCGGAGATCAATTTGTAAATAAATTGGTTTCTCCAAAAGAGGTTCAAGCAGTACATGTTGGTATAGAAGGAAAAATACATAAAATATTTGATTTAGAGAGACAACCTGAGAAAAATACTGTTTTTGCTGATCCGAATGAGTTTACTGATTTTGGGGGACGTCCCAATAAACGACAAAAAACATTAATGGAAGTATACGAAATAATCTGTCAATACTTGTAGTAAATATATAAGGGTCTTATTGGTGTAAAGACAAATTCAAACTTGCGGTGGAGCTTTAAAATTTGTATTAGAAACAAGATAATAATATAGTAAGACATAGCCGAGGAAAATCCCCGGCTATTTTTGTGTCCAATTTTAGGGAGGTGGTTATCGCAGTAGCATATCGGGGAAAGCCCGATTCAATTTAGTCCCAGGAGCAATCCTGTTTCTATAGAAACTAATAACAATAGCAGATAAAGAGAAGCCAGGAGAAATGATATTAACTCATTTCTTTCTGGTTTCTTTTGTCTCTATCTACATTTTATAAGGAGAAAGAAATTATGAGTAAGAAAGCGATTAATATAGCGAATATGGAAACAAAGAAGGACGGATTTTTTGTAGGAATGAAGAAGAAAGTAATTCCTGCATTTTCAGGAGCCATTATGGCTTGCAGTTTATTTTCTACACAAGTAATGGCAGCTACGGATACAAGTTCAGTAACTCAGCCACTTGATAACTTAAAGACATTGGTTATTGCAATTATCGGTGCAGTTGGTGTCATTATTCTTGCAAAGAATGTTATGGAATTTGCGCAGGCGTATCAGCAGCAGGATTCTTCTACCATGAACTCAGCACTTAAGGGTATTGTGGCAGGTGTTATGATGGCGGGTATTTCATCCGTATTAACGATCTTAGGATTCTAGAAACAACAATGGGTTAGATTCCCAAATCAACAGAAAGAGGTGAGACACAAGTATGGATATTTTCAATCTTGGAGAACAGATCCTTGACCTTCTGGAGATGGTATTTGGTTTTTGGAACAATCAGATAGCACTTGTATTTTCATTGCTCGGTCAGTCGCCCGTGGATTTTAAGGGCGGCGGTCCATGGGCAGTCATTGAAGGAATAGAACCTATCTTCGTTGGAGTAGGTTCATCTCTAGTAGTACTGTTTTTTGTCATTGGATTTTGTTCGGAAAGCGTAGACATTCGGGAAGAAATGCGATTTGAAGTTATTTTAAAAATGATGATTCGAGTTGGAATTTCTGAATGGCTGGTAGTAAATAACGTAACGATTATGAAGGCATTTTTTACATCGATAGGCAATTTGGTTGGATTAATGACGCAAGGAAATATTCCGACACTTTCTATTGATAGTGCACAGGCAGATGTGATATCAAATCTCGGTTTTGGAGCCAGTTTGATTATGCTAATACTAGCGGCACTGTTATCTATAATCATTATTATCTGTGGGTTTTTCCTGATATACACTGTTTACTTTAGATTCTTGAAGATATTAGTAATCGTGCCTTTAGGAGCTATTGCATTTTCAACAGTAGGTGGAAACAGAAATATCAATCATACTGCCGTAACGTATGCAAAGTACTTTTTGTCGGTGGTATTGGAAGCAGTAACAATGGCATTGTCAATTCTTGTTTGTAATGCATTCATTAGTGCAGGACTACCGTCATTTACAGAAAATTATGCAGATTGGGCACAGACACTTATTTATTTATGTGAGATGACATTTACAATTGCAATGACAGTCGGAAGTGTGAAGGGTGCACAGAACTTAACCAGTAGGGCATTAGGATTATAGGAAGGAGCAATTATGGAGGCGTTGGAATTAAAGACACAATGGGGAAGTACGGAACAGGTACAACTTGAAATTAACAATTACCTGGATAATAACGGTATGTATATAGGGATTATGACTAGTTCAGATTATCCAGAACCATATGGAGATATGACAGTCAATCTAGATAGCAAAGCACCAGATTATTGTGGCTATATTGACACCAATAATATGCCAGAGTTAGCGAAGTTCATAGAGGATAATGATATTGGTGAGTTTACAGGGCTTACGAAACGTAGCGGCTTTTGTGAATATCCCCTTTATTTATTTAATCCAGAGAAACTTCGTCAGTTATGTCCAGATGGGATGGAAGCTTATGAACGAAGTATTGGAGCTACGAAAGCACCAGAAATGAAAGAAAAGGCAAGATAAACGGAGGTGAGGTTATGGTAATTGAAGTCAACAAGGATGTTGATAGATATCAGGAGTCAGTGGCACTTGGATTATCAGCAAAACAGCTTATATTTTCAGCAGCAAGTTTGATTAGTGGATCAGGGATTGTCTTATTACTGTATCCCTATATCGGAATTACTGGAAGTGCTTATGTGGCAATACCAGTAGTGGCACCAATTGCACTTGGAGGATTTTATTCCTATAACGGAATGAGCTTTTACAATGTGATGCAAAGAAAGCTGCATATGATGTTTGGAAACAAAGCATTGGTCTATGTATCCACTGAGAGCGAAGCAACAATTAAAGCTTATCAGGTAGTAGAGGTTGGGAAAGGCAAAAAATCAGTAAGGCCAGTAGAGCAGAATCAAAATAGAAAATAGGAGGAGTTTGAGGCTATGAAGAAGAAAATGAAAAGCATAATGATTGGCTGCATTGCAGCAGTTGCGCTTGCAGTAGTAGGAACAGTAGCATATAAAATTTTTCGTTAGTAACATGTAAATATTGTTATACCTCTATCAAGAGGTCGGACAATCCAGGCATTAGCCGGGATAGTTCCGGCTAGTGCATTTTAATGCAAAATGCATAGAAAGAGAGGCAAACAGATGAGTTTATTTTCAGACGGATTTAAGGAGCTTAAGAAAGCAAGCGAACCGCTTTACAAAACGCCAAAGTCCATTCAGGAAACCATTGAAATTATGGCGGTGGCGGAAAATGGAATCTTTGAGGTGGCAAAGAACCGTTATTCAAAGAGTTACCGCTTTCAGGATATTAATTATACCACCACAAAGGAGGAAGAGCAGATAGATGTATTTGAAAGATACTGTAAATTCCTCAATTCTCTTGATTGCAATTTTAAGATTACAATCAACAACAAGAATAAGAACATGGTGGATTTAAGAAAACTTGTGCTTCTACAATATAAGAAAGATGGATTTGATCATTTCCGTAAAACCTACAATGACATTATTGAGGACAAAATCAGAGAGGGCAGACAGGGAATAGAGCAGGAGAGATATTTAACGCTTACGATTGAACGTAAGAATTTTGAAGAAGCAAAAGCCCAGTTTGCAACTTTGGAAGCAACAGTCCATAAGGCGTTTATTGAACTTGGAGCCGATATTGTTCCCCTTACAGGGAATGAAAGATTAAAGGTACTCTACGATTATTATCACTTAGGGAATGAAGAACAGTTTGAATTTGATTTGAAAGATTTAAAAATGGTGGGAGCTGATTTTACAAATGATCTTTGCAATGGAATGGTGAAATACTTTCCGGAGCACTTTGAGGATGAGAGAAAATTCTGTAAGGCACTATTTATAAAGAAATATCCAAGCAGTTTATCTGATCGCTTTTTAAACGAAATCACAAGTCTTCCAGTACATTCTATTACTAGTATTGATGTAGTGCCAATTCCAAAGGATTTGACAACAAAGACTTTGCAGAAGAAATATCTTGGAATAGAAAGCGATATTATTAAGCAGCAAAGGGTACGAAATAAGAATAATGATTTTGCAACAGAAATCTCTTATGCAAAGAGAACGGAGAAGAAGGAAATTGAAGAAATCATGGATGATGTTAGAGAGAATGACCAGTGCCTGTTTTACGTAGCGGTTACGATTGTTCTTATGGCAGATTCTAAGAAGGAACTTGATAGTATCTGCGAAACAGTACAAACCATTGGAAAGCGTAATTCATGTACCATAGATGTACATTATTTAAAACAGAGAGAGGCATTAAATACTGCATTGCCAATTGGAGTAAGACAGGTGGAAACGATGAGAACCATGCTTACCCAGAGCCTTGCGGTTTTAATGCCTTTTAATGTTCAGGAACTGAATGATGTCGGCGGTAATTACTATGGAATCAATCAGGTTTCTAAGAATATTAATGTTGGTAATCGTAAGAAATTAATTAATGGTAATGGTTTTATATTCGGAGTACCTGGTTCGGGTAAGTCCTTCTTTGCAAAGCAGGAGATGGGAAATGTTCTTCTTAATACAGATGATGACATTATTATCGTGGATCCTATGAATGAGTATTTTGATATTGCTCATACATTCAAAGGAGTTGTAGTTAATATGTCAACTTACACGGATAACTACGTAAATCCACTTGATATGGATGTATGGAATCTAGATTTGAATGATACGAAAGGTTGGATTCGAGATAAAGGTGAATTTATGCTGGGTCTTTGTGAACAGTGTATGGGAGATACTTTGAATTCCAAACAGAAATCAATTATTGATCGATGTGTAAGAAAGCTATATATCGACATTGCCAAAGCGAAAGAGAAGTATATTCCTATTATGTCTGATTTTTATCAGGTGCTACTTGAACAACCGGAGGATGAAGCAAAGGATATAGCATTGTCTCTTGAATTATTTGTAAATGGTTCCTTGAATATCTTTAATCATCAGACCAATGTAGACATTGAAAACCGTTTTATTGTATATGGTATTCGTGATTTAGGAGCTGAACTTTCCCCGATTACCATGTTGGTTATGATGGAAAACATTCAGAATCGTATTATTGAAAATGCAAAGAATGGGAAAGCTACCTGGCTGTATCTGGATGAATTTCATGTTTTATTAAATCGTGAATATTCTGCAAAATATCTTCAAGGTTTATGGAAGAAGGTAAGAAAGCAGGGCGGACTATGTACTGGAATTACTCAGAATGTAGTGGATTTACTACAGAATTATGTGGCAACAACCATGCTTGCAAATTCAGAATTTGTAGCTTTGCTGAAACAGGCTAATACAGATAGCTCTAAGTTAGCAGAAGTGATTGGCATCTCAGAAGCACAGCTTCGTTTTGTAACAAACACTTCAGCAGGTATGGGTTTAATTAAGTGTGGTAGTGTAGTAATTCCTTTTGATAACACAATTAGTAAGGATACAGAACTTTATAAACTTTACAATACCAATATTCATGAGAAGATAGCGGAGGAGAAAGCGAAGAAGAAGTTGGCAGAGTAGAATATCTTGTATCTTTCACATAATAGGAGTACAATAGACTTATGAACAGAAATCTGAACACAAGTATATGAAAGGAGTTATACAGTTATGGGTTACCGAGTACAATTCACTATAAGTGACACAGAAAAAAAGCAATTACAATTAGAAGCCATATCGGAAGGTTATCCGAATATTTCTGAATTATGTAAAGTAAGAGCTTTGCAAGGTAAAAGTACATATGCTGAGCTATATAAGAGAATGGTTAAAAATATAGACAAATTACCTATAGGTACAAATTTTTTACTTCGTGATTTGATCGACACCCCGCCCACGTTGTTGGGGAGATGGCTGTTCGATAATGTTAAAAATGGTAGTATAAACAATGTCAAGCATTTAGGTAATAATGGCTCTGATGCTGAAAGATATGAGAGAATATAGGAGGTATTCATGAAATTAAATAATGACGAACAATCGACCTACAACACAAAATTTGTAGAGGCAGTGAAAATATTAACCCCAGGTACTTATTTTATTAAAGATTTTTTTGGATCAGACCCGTCAGTCCCAAGAATTGCAAAAAAGTTCTACGAGGATGTTGTTGTTGGGGTATATTCGAATGTTTCTCTTGTTAACAAGCGCTCAAGAGAAGGATATGTTGTTTCATAAACTGAATAATTATTTTAAGCCACTATGGAGTTATTAACTCTATAGTGGCATTTTTTATGAAAGAAGGTGAAAAACTTGAAAATCAAGAAGGTTGATGATAAACCAATGATTATTCATACCAAGGAAAAGACCAAAATCCATATGCATGAAAATAAAGATGCAAAGATTAAAGGTCATAACGTATATACGGTGGATTATTCACCAATGAGTAAGGGCAGCACAACAAAGCAGACTGAGTCAGTGAATCAAGGTAAGAAGTCATTTCGCAAGAGTACTATTCATCAAAATAGATTGCGCAACCTGAATCCAGTTTCTCAATACCGACAGATGAGGAAAGACTCTAACCGTTCTGTAAAGATTAAGAATTCTACTATTAAGAACGCAGGTTTAATTAGTGCTAGTACAACGGTGAATCAGCTAGAAGGTGGAGAAGAAATACGAAATAGTGCAATGATTGCTTCCACCATAGCTAGACCAGTAACTGGTTCGGCTTCAAAAGGAGCAGCACTTTTTCGCAAGAAGGTTTTAGAAGAGCGCAAAGCTAAGATTAAGAAGGTGGAAGCTGGAAAGAAACTTGGTAGGAAGAAGGTTCGAGATACAGCTGCTGGTTCAGCACGAAAGTTTGCTAAGGATTCTGCAAAGAAGGCATCCAAAGATTCTGCTAAATTTGCGGCTAAAGAATCCGCTAAAGTTGGAGCAAAGGTGGCAGGAACGGCAGCAGGGACTGCGGCAACAGGTCCGGCTGGACCATTAATTGGATTGGCAGTGGGCGAAGCTATTGGATTTAAGCTAGACAGAAATGATGTGAAACGAACAAATCGCAATAGAAAATTAAAATTCTTTTTCGATAAGATGAAATCGGAGGACAATCAGACAGATAGTTTTGCGAAACTTGTAAAAGATTTGATTTTTAAACAAGCATCTGTAGCAATTAAATACATTATCAAATATGTTGGAATTGCCTTGCTTATATTGTTTCTGCTAATTGCAGTAGCTGTGCTTCCCGTAATTCTAATAATTGCAATTATCTATAATTCACCCCTTGCTATATTTTTCCCGCCACTGGAAAGCGGAGACACGGTAATGTCTGTTACAAGCCAGTATGAAGCAGAATTCAATCGTGACGTAAATACGTTAGCAAGTAATCATACTGGATACGATGATGGAATTGTCGTATATGTGGATTATGAAGGTATGTCGGCAAGCCCATCAAACTATTATGACATCATGGCGGTATACATGGTGA
>QKAS01000045.1 GCA_003246295.1 Clostridia bacterium
TGATTTATATTGAATTATTTGTCTAATTTATATATAATATAGTTAGTAATACAACAATGTAAAAAGGATGGTGAGTGTATGAATACAATAATCACGATAGGACGAGAGTTTGGATCAGGCGGACGTGAAATAGGAGAGAAGATAGCACAGCATTTTAAAATTCCTTTTTACGATAAGGAACTGTTGGCAAGGGCTGCAAAAGAAAGTGGTTTTTGTGAAGAAATGATAAAAAACCATGATGAGCGTCCTACAAATTCATTTTTATACAATTTAGTCATGGATACCTATTCTTTTGGTTATAATTCCTCTGCATATATGGATATGCCGATCAGTCACAAAGTTTTTCTTGCACAATTTGATGCAATTAAAAAAATTGCAGATGAGGGTCCGTGTGTTATCGTTGGAAGGTGCGCAGATTATGCTCTTGCAGACTATAAAAATTCAATCCACCTATTTATTTACGGAGATATGGATGTAAAAATTGATAGAATCTCTCAAAAATATGAAATGGATCGTGATAAAGCAAAAGACCTGATTAATAAAAAAGACAAACAACGTCAGAGTTATTATAACTACTACACATCAAAAAAATGGTCTCAGGCAAACAGCTATGATTTGTGCGTAAACAGTAGCATTCTTGGTGTTGATGGAACTGTAAATCTAATACTTCAATTTATCGAAGATTTTGAAAATCGAGATGTTAAATAAAATCTAACATATAAAAGTAAAACATTTAAAATGGAGGCATGTTAATTATGCCTCCATTTTTATGATGAATTGAAAATATGTAAATATTGCTAAGACTCTGTATCGCGATTTGAATTATTTGTTCTTATTTTTACTGCATTCGCAGCTTTTTGCTTGTGTTCGTCTTCAATGGCAGCATAATAATCAATGGTCGTATTAATATTTTCATGACCAAGAACATCGGCTACAAGCCTGATATCACCTGTCTGACGATATAATGCAGTTCCATAGGTACTACGCAGTTTATGAGGTGTTATTTTTTTATTTGGAATTGCAATTTGGGAATATTTTTTTACCAGATTTTCTATAGCATCTACACTGATTCGTTTACATTGCAAAGAAAAGAATAAAGCTTTTTCGTGACCGCTTACAGGGATAATTGACTGGCGTTCGCTAGAGCAGTAGTCTAATAAAACTTCTTTTACTTCATCACTGAAATACAGAATATCTTGTCCGCCGCCTTTTCTTACAATTGTAATTGTATTCACCATAAAATCAAGATCTGTTTCATCCAATCCAGCACATTCTGATACACGAATTCCAGTCCCAAGCATTAAAGTCAGTATCGCCAGATCGCGTTTTTTTGTTTTTTCACAGTAGTTTCTTTGCCTTTTTGACATCTGCCAGTTTCCATATTCAACCGTATTCATAACGGCCTCAATTTCATGTGGATTCATTCTAACAATATTTTTATCTTTTTTTAATTTTGGTAATTTGACTAACGTCATTGGATTTTTTTGAATATATTCGTGCTCATAATGATATTGGAAAAGTCCACGTAAAGGCGACATTTTTCTGGCAATTGCTTTTTTGCCATTTTCATGTTTTTCGCCTTCTTCATTTAATTCAAGAAAACGCTGATACTCAACAATGTCCTCAGAAGTCAGATGCTCCATATCCGAAAGTGAAAATGCGGTAATTTCTTTGCTGCGGAGAATAGGATTGCTTTCCTTTAAATAACGAAAAAAAGTCAATAAATCATAGGAGTAAGAAATTAATGTTGAAGTTTGTGTTGCGAGTTCTTTGTCATGAATATAATCAATAGCAAATCCGGGTAGTTGCGTTAATAACTCACGTAGTTTGCGTATTTGCTCTTTTTTCTTATTTTTATAATAAAGTGAATCTTTTCCCATATGTTAGCACCTCCATATATTAAAACGACCTAATCTATTATAACACACTATCTATCGGAAAAACAGATATTTATCCGATAGATACATTTCGCTCCTATTCAGTCTCTTTCTATTTAAATTACATCTGAATCTAATATGATGGTAAATGGTCCATCGTTGATTAAAGATACATTCATATCAGCGGCAAAAATTCCAGTCTCAACAATATCAATTTTTTTACGACATTCAGATACAATATATTCAAACATTTCATTTGCAAGGTCTGGTTTTCCGGCATTGATAAAAGATGGTCGATTTCCTTTTTTACAGTCTGCATAAAGTGTAAATTGAGAAATTAATAAAAGACTTCCTGCAACATCATGGAGTGATAAATTTGTTTTCCCATTATGATCTTCAAAAATACGTAATTGAGTCATTTTAGAAACCATTTTATCAGCCACTGCTCTCGTATCATCATTTGAGACGCCTACAAGAACCATAAATCCTGAATTGATTTTGCCTACTATTTTTTTATCAACACTTACAGAAGCTTCATTGACCCGTTGAATTACAAATCTCATATTGTATTACCTCGCATGAATATTTATATGATAATATATTATTAAATTTAATTTACATAAATACTGATATAGTATAACATGATATGATGTAACAAAAAATAATAAAAATGTAATATGTGAGGAATTTTATGAATTTACAAAGACTTATGAGCCAGACAAGAAAAGCAATTGATGTCTACGAGCTCATTGAAGAAAATGATAAGATTGCAATTGGAATCTCTGGAGGGAAAGATAGTCTTGCATTATTATATGCAATGAATGGATTAAAAAAATATTATCCCAAAAAATTCACGATTTATGCTGTAACAGTAGATCTTGGATTTGATAATATTGATTTTGGAAAAATCAGAGAAATTTGTAACAGCTTAGATATTCCTTATGAATGTATAAAAACTGAAATTTCTACAATTGTATTTCATGAACGAAACGAAACAAACCCCTGCTCTCTTTGCGCCAAGATGAGAAAAGGGGCTTTAAATGTAAGAATGAAAGAATTAGGTTGTAATAAAATTGCATATGCACATCATAAAGATGATGTCATTAACACAATGCTACTCTCCTTGTTTTACGAAGGACGCTTTCATACATTTTCACCGAAAACATATATGGATGATGTGAATCTCACTGTGATAAGACCTTTTGTTTTTACTTATGAAGCAGATATTATAGGATTTATAAATAAATATAACGTTCCTGTTTTGAAGAGTCCTTGTCCTGTTGATGGACATACAAAAAGAGAATATACGAAACAATTGTTAAAACAAATCGCAAAGGAGAATCCTGGCGTTAAAGAACGAATCTTCTCTGCAATTAAAAAGGATCTTTTGTAATACTCACATATTTAAACAAAATGTTATTTAAAATCATTTGAATAATAGGGAAGAATAAGGTACTCCCCAGAGTGAATAACATCTGTTGTTATAGCGTTAATTTTAATAATTTCATTAAGATAGATATCTTTTGAATGGTATCCAGCCGCTTTATAATCAGAAGAAATAGAGTCCAGAGAATCTCCATAATCGGTCATAACACTTCTAAAATATTTATAGGATAATTTGCTTTGCTCTGAAGGTGTATTTGCCTTAGAAAGCATACCACCAAATGTTAATGCCAGAAAAACAATGAATAGAAAGGTAACGATCAATGCAATAATTTGTCTTCTGACTTCTTTTTTTCTGTTTAATTTCTTCTGCATACGCATCTGTTCTCTCATCGTAAACCTCCCGGATACATTATGAATAAAATAATAATTAGATCGCAAAGAACATTTGTTCTATAAACCGATTATATCGAACAAGCATTCGATTGTCAACTGTTTTAAATCAAAAAATCGAACAAATATTTGGAATATATGTTTGCTTTTTAAGTTTTGCTATGCTAAACTTAATAATAGAAAATACGGAGGAGCATATATGAGTTACGGAAAAATCACTGGAAAGCAAAAGGAAATACTCGAATATATAAAAGA
Organism: Clostridia bacterium; assembly: GCA_003246295.1. Classification (GTDB taxonomy): domain Bacteria; phylum Bacillota; class Clostridia; order Lachnospirales; family Lachnospiraceae; genus SZUA-378. The sequence goes on from QKAS01000045.1 coordinate 3,909, forward strand.
TGAAATCTTAAAAAGAGGATATCCACCGGCAGTCAGAGAAATTTGTGAAGCTGTTCAGCTGAAATCAACCTCTTCTGTTCATTCACATCTTGAAACCCTTGAAAAAAATGGATATATCAGACGTGATCCAACAAAACCAAGAGCAATTGAAATTGTGGATGACAGCTTTCAAATGGTTCGTAGAGAAATGGCAAGTATTCCAATTATTGGTCGTGTTGCAGCAGGTCAGCCTATTCTGGCAGAAGAAAATATTGAAGGATATTTTCCAATTCCGGTTGATATGGTTCCCAATGCGGACACTTTTGTTTTAAATGTAAAGGGTGACAGCATGATGAATGCTGGGATTTATAGTGGAGATCAGATTTTTGTGGAAAAATGCAATACAGCGCGTAATGGAGATATGGTTGTTGCATTAATTGATGATTCTGCAACAGTAAAAACATATTATAAAGAAAATGGACATTACAGATTGCAACCGGAGAATGATTCCATGGAACCGATTATCACGGATCATTTGGAAATTCTCGGAAAAGTATTTGGTGTGTTTCGATTATATAAATAAGTCTCAGTTAAAAGTGATCTATAAAAAATGTCCCAGGATTCCATCCTGGGACATTTTTTTATAGATATAATATTGGAATGTAAAACATTTATTCTATAGCTGTTCTTGATTAATTTGTTTACCATCACGCCAGATACGTTCAAGATTATAAAATGTTCTATTCTCTTTATCAAAAATATGAACAATAATATCTTTATAATCCATAAGTGCCCAGTTTGCAGTATCATAACCCTCAATTTTAGGACTACCATATCCTGCGCGTCCCAGGGTTTCATCAACATTGTCTACCATAGCCTGTACCTGATTTCTATTGGTTCCGTGAGCTATAATAAAATAATCTGCCAATACAGAAACATTGCTGATATCAATAATTCTGATGTCTTCTGCTTTTTTATCTTCTAGTGCTTTGATGGCAAGTTTTGCCATTTCTTTGGAATGGTTCATGCGTACTCCTTTTTATAATAATCATAAGTTTTTTGTGTCATGGGATCAATTTCACAGGGCATAGTCTGCAGATATTTTAAAGTGTCTTCTAAAATCATAAGCAATGCCTGATTGATATCTTCAAATGCAATTCGTCTAATCAAGCTCAAATTTGGTGCCTGTGACCTGTTTGGTTCAATGTAGTCAGAGACAAAAATAATTTTTTCCAGTAATGACATATCTGGTCGTCCTGTTGTATGGTTTAAAATTGCATTAATAATATCTTTGTCATTGACACCGTATTTTTTCATTGCAAGAAAACTGCCTAGTTTAGCATGCAACAAGAATGGGTTTTTATATTCTGTTTCTGTAATACTGATATTATATTTCAGGCACATAGATATTTTTTTGTCATTATCAATGCATTTTGCACAATCATGTAAAAGGCCAGCAATTTCTGCTTTATTTACATTTTCCTCATATTTCATTGCGAGTGCAGCTGCTGTATAAGAAACACCAAGTGTGTGCTCAAACCTTTTTGCATCCAATGTTTTTTCAATGATTTTGCGGATTTTTCTTCCGCTGTATGATTTTGTCGTCATATGATAGCCCACCATAATTATTTATCATGATTTTGATATAGATAATTTTTCTTAATATATTGAATCACCGGATCCGGTATCCAATATTTTACTGATTGCTGATTCTTTATTTTTTCCTTTAACACAGTAGAAGAAATATCATAACGTTCTGTCGTAAACAGAGAAATATCAGCATGAAAGGCATGCCGTAGACTTTCAATCTCCGCCTGAAGATGCTCCAGTGGGTATCCTTCTCTTATCGATACTGCTAAAGTGCAGTTTTTCAGAACAATTTCAGGACATTTCCAAGATGATATTGAAAAAAGAGTATCTGCGCCAACAATAAAATAATACTGGTCTGCTGGATTGATTTGCTTCAACGACATCAGTGTTTCATAAGTATAAGTAGGTCCTAACCGATTTATTTCTATATCTGATATCGAAAAATAGGGATTGTCAGAAATTGCAAGCTTCGTCATATGATAACGATGTATCGAGTCTGATACTTCCTGCTTCATATAAGAGTTTCCACTTGGAATAAATAGTACCCGATCAAGACCAAGCTGTTCACGTGCTGTTTCTGCAATGATCAGATGTCCGTAATGGATAGGATCAAAAGTCCCGCCTAAAATTCCAATTCTGCTTTGTGGTATTGAAAAATCCATAGGTGTATCCTCTGATTTATTTTGGTAATTCTATTTTTTTATGATCTTTGCTTTCTTTATATAAAACAATTTTTTTACCAATGACCATCACAACTTCAGAATGTGTTCTTTCGGCCAAAATAGAAGCAATTTCTTTTGGATCATCAATACAGTTTTTTAAAACGGAAATTTTAATTAATTCTCTTGTGTTAAATGACTCCGCGACTGCTTCTGTAACTTCAGGTGTCAGAGATGCTTTTCCCACCTGAAAAATTGGATCAATATTGCTTGCAAGACCTTTTAAATATGCTCTTTGCTTACTTGTCATGTTTTTTCTCCATTTATTTATAATAATCAAAAGATAATCCGTACATTCTTACAGTATCGCCTTCTTTAATTCCAGCTGATTCCAGTTTGTCCAGAATATTATTGTCTTTTAAGAATTTTTGAAAGAAACTAAATCCTTTTTCTGATTCCAGATTGGTATAACCAAGCATTTTCTCAATCATTGGTCCTTCTACAACATATTCATCAGCTTCTGCATCATATACTACAGTGTAGGCATTACTTCCAGTCATGGCTTCTGCACCCGGGAAGTATTCTTGTTCAAAGATAACTGGTTTGTCATCCACTTCTTTCAGCATGCCGGCAACATAATATAGTAATTCTTTTAATCCTTTCCCACTAACAGCAGAAATTGGGAAGACTTTAATTCCTTTTGGTTCAAACTCTTCTCGAATTTTTATTAATGGGTCATCGCCTTCATAAACAGAATCCATTTTATTTGCAGCAATCACCTGTGGTCTTTTCGCGATATCTTCATTATATGCCTGTAACTCTTTATTGATCGTATAGATATCTTCTATTGGATCACGCCCTTCTGTTGAAGCAGCGTCAACAACATGGATCATAACTTTAGTACGTTCAATGTGTCTTAAAAATTCATGACCAAGTCCAACACCCTCTGATGCACCTTCAATCAGCCCTGGGATATCAGCAATGACAAAACTGTTCCCATCATCAAGATCAACAACTCCAAGGTTAGGGTTGATCGTAGTAAAATGATAATTAGCAATTTTAGGATTGGCATTCGTAACACGTGATAATAACGTTGATTTTCCAACATTAGGATATCCAACAAGTCCTACATCTGCAATCACTTTTAATTCTAATAACATTTCAAGTTCAAGTGCAGGCTGACCAGGCTGTGCATACTTTGGAGCCTGCATTGTTGCAGTTGCATAATGCTGATTTCCCTTACCACCTTTACCGCCAGTCAGAAGAACCTGTCTTCTATTCTTGCCGGACATATCTGTAATTACTTTTCCGGTATTCGCTTCTTTTATTACAGTGCCTTCTGGCACCTTAATGATAATATCATTCCCGTCTTTACCACGACAATTCTTTTTACCACCAGATTCACCATCTTCAGCCTTGTATTTTCTGATGTGTCTGAAATCTGTCAATGTATTCAAACCTTCATCAACTTCAAATATAACATCGCCGCCATGACCACCATCACCACCGTCTGGTCCGCCATTTGGTACGTATTTTTCTCTTCTAAATGACACATGTCCATCGCCACCTTTTCCGCTTCGGACATATATTTTTGCTCTGTCAGCAAACATATTAACACCTGTCTTTCTTGATTTGTTTTCTAATTTGAAAATCAAATCAACACTAACTATTATCTTACATGATTTTAACTACAAAATAAACATATTTTATAAAAAAGAGGGCTTCAAACAAAAAAGTTTGAAGCCCGACATTTCACTGTGATTATTGTTCTACTGGATATACGGAAGCTTGTTTTTTGTCTCTTCCTTTTCTTTCGAATCTTAAGATACCGTCTGTTAATGCAAATAAAGTATCATCACCGCCGCGTCCTACATTCACACCAGGGTGGATTTTTGTTCCGCGCTGTCTGAATAAGATGTTTCCAGCTTTTACAAACTGTCCATCAGCTCTTTTTGCACCAAGTCTTTTTGACTCAGAATCCCTGCCGTTCTTTGTAGAACCAACTCCTTTTTTATGAGCGAAAAATTGAAGGTTCAATCTTAACATGGCTTACACCTCCTCGAATTTTAGTAAAATATATTTCTTACCATATTGATGTTTGACTTCATTCAGACCAAGTACCATTGCGTCCATTAAAATACGGCTTCCTTCTGATGGAATTTGTTTAAAGTCCAGCTGAATCATTCCGCTTTTCTCATTCTCTTTACATGAAAATGGTTCGTGCAATAGAGAATCCATGGAATTAATTGTATTAATAATCAGCATAGAAACAGCGGCGCATATGATATCTTTACCATATTCTGCTGAACCTGCATGACCATTTGTCTGAAATCCTTTATAATGACCTAACTGGTCTTTATAAATTGTTACTGTTATCATAACAATTCCTTTGCACTACAAAATTAAGAATTGATCTTGTCAATTTTTATTTCTGTGTATGCTTGTCTGTGACCGTTTTTCTTATGGTATCCGGATTTTCTTTTGTATTTGTATACAATAACTTTTCTAGCTCTTCCCTGATCCATAACTGTTGCAGTTACAGTAGCTTTTGCTACATCATCTCCAACTTTAAGACTTCCGTCACTTACTGCGATTACCTGATCAAAAGTCACAGAACTACCAGCTTCAACTTCAAGCTTTTCTACTTTGATCACGTCACCTTCGGAAACTTTATACTGTTTTCCACCTGTTGCAATAATAGCGTACATAATAGGCACCTCCTATTTCCATTACTCGCTAGCTTTGGTGTCTGCTGTTTGCATCCTTATAACCTCGCTATGCGGCATACTCACATATTATAGCACTGAGTTTTTTTATTGTCAAATACTATTTTAACACTTCTGGATGATATGCAAAAAAATAAGCGATGACCTGTGCACGCGAACTGAATTTTTCTTGTTCAAGCATATTTTTCACTTCATCCTGTGTATAAAGTGCAGCTTCTATCATTTCGTTTTCAGAGGTATGGTCTTCAAAATCACCTTCAGCTTCTATAAATGCAACTTGTGTCATGATATCTGAAATTGCAACAGCTGCGTAAGAAGGTGGAAGTATTTTATTTACTTTCTTGAGTCTCAGGCCAGTTTCTTCATAGAGTTCTCTTTCAATACATGCTTCTATTGATTCATTTTCTTCTTTCATACCAGCGACCAGATTATAAATGTAGCAATTGATTCCCATTCTGAATTCACGAAGTAAGAGCAATTTATCATCTTTTAATACGGCCATAGAAACACCATTTACAGTTTTTCCTAGTTCATCAACAGAATGAATTTCTTTTCTGCTTACAATTTCATATTTTTTTTCTCGGCCTGCTTTGTTCTGATATGTAATTTCATAATTTTTAAGATATCTTCCATCTTTTACTTTTTCTAATTTTATGAATTGCATTATGCACCATCCTGAATCTTTATATCAATGTATCTGCTGATGTTATACTTAGATGTATCTGTTCTTCAAGCGTATTCTCAGTTTTCTTTCTTGTCATTTCCACCAGTCCCAATGGAGTCATATCGATCACATCTGTCTGGATGGGATCTTTGTGTACGAATGAAGATAAGACAGAAAGTAGATTTTTATTTTGTTCTTTTGTCTCCATATTAATAAAATCAACCAGAATGATGCCTGAAATATTTCTAAGCCTGATCTGATATGCAATTTCCTGTGCAGCCTCAAGATTAATTTGTTCATGGATTTTTGAATGTTTCATAGATTTTTGTTTTGCACTTTTTCCTGAATTCACATCAATGACTGTAAGTGCTTCTGTAGGATCAAAGATTAAGTATCCACCACTTTTCAGCCAAACCTTACGACTGGTTGCTTCTTGTAATAATGTATCAACACGATATAGTTTTTTTAAAGAAATCATGGAATCCTCATAAAAGCGGACCTTATCAAGAAGTAGGGGATTTGTAAGTTTATACTTTTTAAGTTCCACCATGACTGCTTCAATATCTGTTATGATTTCATCTATTGTTTCCAACTTTAACTGCATCAATCGTTTGATATAAACCGGACTTGGGGCATATAATTTTGTACCAACGGGTTGATACGCCGCTTTTGCTACGATTTGCGACAATGCTTCAGATAAAAAGATGACCTCTTGTTTCAGTGATTCCAACAATACGGGATGATCCAGACATTCTACAACATTTGTCCGTAAAATCAGTCCTGTTTTTAATGCAGTAAATGAATCTAAAATGCGTTTGCATTTGTCTTTTATATTCTTTTCTAACTTATTAGAAACACCTTTTCGTTGATCGGGATAAGATGCAACACAGTATCTTCCACTGATTGACAGGCGGCAAGTACATTCTGGCACTTTTCCACCTGTGCTTTCTTTTGTAATTTGAACGAGTATCTCATCACCACAATGTAGTTCTGTATCTGGCAGTAGTTGGTCGAGTGGTAAAAAGCATTTTCTGCCTTGATCAATCTCTACAAATGCAGCTTGTATATTTGTCACTATGTTCTGAACCCGGGCCAGATAAATGCTGCCTGTGAAAGCACTTTTATCTCTAATAACATCAATGGTAACTGGCAGTCCTTGTTCAAAAACAATACAGAGCATCCCGTAGTCTGTCTCTGTAATCATTACTTTATTTCCATTCACCGACATAGAATCTCCTATGCTGTATATCCAATCTCATCCAGTGGAATTAAGATCTGGTTTCCTTCATCCAATTTTGCTGTATAAGTCTCAAGACGTGTAACTTGTAATGCAAAATCAGATAAAATAATATTTTGTTGCAGACAAAATGCCTGAAAAATAAGGCTTGGCTTAATATTTCCCGAACTACTTGCATCTACTGTCAAAATAACATGATGCTCTTTTATTTCCCAAGAGAATAAAAAGGGTTTTAAATTAAATTCTTTCTTACTCTTTTTTGTTTCTTTTTCTACCATAATACATTCTTGCTCTAGGAACATTTTAAATGAAGTTTCCCAGTCACCTGAGGGTTCATACCCATTTCGAAAAGATACCATATATTTTGCAGCGGCAACACTTGCCATTGCATTGCCAGCATCTTCCGGAAGGACTTTCACGCTTAAAATTTCTATTCCGTCTGACATCGCATTGTTTAATTTTACTTTCAAATCTTCGCAGTTTTTCATTGAATTAATTTCAAGATCAAAGTATTCTCCCTGACTTTCAAGACCAACGCCGAGAGGCGCTGCAAATGACATTACCTGGTGAGGACTATATCCACCAGTATAAGTAACATCTATTTCCGCACGACGAATTGCTTTTTGAAAATATCTCATTATATCAAGATGTCCTATGAATTTCATTACACCAGTTTTTGAAAATTTAATTCTAATTTTCATAGCAGACACCTCCTTCAAATACAGTCGCACCACAACCTTGACATTGAGTACGGCAATTGGGAGATACGATTGCATTTTTTGCTTTTTCCCATTCACGTATTAAAAATGACTTGGTTACACCACAATCGATAAAATCCCATGGTAAAATTTCATCTAATGTTCTTTGTCTCGTTGTGTAAAATGAAAGATCAATACCGCATTCTTCTAATGTTTCCATCCATATATCATTTTTGAACATCTCGCCCCAGGCATCGAACATACAGCCTTTTTGATATACCTTCAGTAAAACTTCTGACAAACGTCTGTCTCCACGTGCAAGAAGCCCTTCAAGCATGCTGACATCAGCTTCATGCCAGTTATATTTAATACTTTTCTGGTTAAGCTGTTCCATAATTGCGCTTCTCGTCATATAAGCTTTATCAATAAATTCTTCTTTTGTATTCATTGGAGACCATTGAAATGGTGTAAACGGTTTTGGAATAAAAAAGGAAGTGCTTGCAACAATCTGTATTTTTCCTTTTCTTTCTTCCTTAGGAATTGTTTCATAATATAGCTTTGCAATATCATTACATAAAAGAGCTATGCCTCTGATATCTTCTTCTGTTTCAGTAGGAAGACCAAGCATAAAATAAAGTTTAACGCGATTCCATCCGCCTATAAAAGCATCATGTGCACCTTGAAGGATTACTTCTTCTGTCAATCCCTTATTAATGACATCACGAAGGCGCTGGCTTCCAGCTTCTGGTGCAAATGTAAGACTGCTTTTTTTAACATCTTGCACTTTAGACATAACATCAAGAGAAAATGCATCAATTCTTAAAGAAGGCAGAGATATATTAACCTTCTTTCTGGCACATTCTTCCATTAGGAAATTTACAAGTTCCTGAAGAGAAGAATAATCGCTGGAACTAAGAGAACTGAGAGAAATTTCTTCATGCCCTGTGTTTTTAAGCATTTTAACAGCATATTCTTTTAATGTTTCGACATCACGTTCTCTTACCGGACGATATATTTGGCCTGCCTGACAAAAACGACATCCACGAATACAACCTCGTTGAATTTCAAGAACAACACGATCCTGTGTAACTTTTATAAAGGGAACAACAGGTTTTTCGGGATAGTAGGTATCTGTTACATTCATTACGATTTCTTTACGTACAGTTTCTGGTACTCCATCAGCAATTGGAAGAAATGACTTTATTGTCCCATTTTCATGATACTCCGTTTTATAAAACTGTGGGACATACATACCCGGCATATTAGCAGCTTCTAGTAAAAAATCCCGTCTGCTTCCACCAGTGTTTTTAACAGATTGATAGAGATCAATCAAATTATAATAAGCTGTCTCACCCTCGCCAATGTAAAAAATATCAAAAAAGTCAGCAATCGGTTCCGGATTGTAAGTACAAGGACCACCACCTATTACAATAGGATGTTCCTCGGTTCTATCTAATGATAAAAGTGGGATTTTAGAAAGATCCAATATCTGTAAAATGTTTGTATAACACATTTCATATTGTATCGTGATACCAAGAAAATCAAAATCCTTCACGGGATCTTGGGATTCTAAAGCAAACAGAGGTATATTTTCCTGTCGCATGATTTTATCAAGATCCATCCATGGTGAATAGACTCGTTCACACCAGACATCTTCTCTTCTGTTGAACATATCATAAAGAATCTGTATTCCAAGATGTGACATTCCAATCTCATAAACATCGGGAAAACACATCGCAAAACGGACCGCTACTTTGTCGCGGTCCTTCATAACTGCATTAATTTCATTCCCTATATATCTTGCAGGTTTTTCGACCTGAAGTAAAATTTCATCTTTTAAAGCTGTATTATTCATGTTACCCTTTCCATAAAATCATTATTAGTATGATCGTTATCTACACAAACCTTCGGTTTGGCAGTGATATTATATCATAATGGAAGATAAAAATACAGCGTCTTCTTTTGCGGTTCATTATCCTTCTTTTGAGGTTCATTATCCTATGCAGTATTACAATTTATCGTTGTGCTAATTCTGTAGTAATATCTTCCCATGAAATTCCTTTTTCTGCCATGAGTACCATCATATGATAGAGAAAATCTGAAATCTCATATTTAATTTCTTCAGAATTAGGGTTTTTCGCTGCAATTACGATTTCTGTAGCTTCTTCACCTAACTTTTTAAGAATCTTATCGATTCCTTTGTCAAACAGGTAATTGGTGTAGGAACCTTCTTTTGGATGAATTTTTCTGTCTTTTATTACACCAAAGACATCTTCAAATACTTTATTTGGATTGGTATCATCATACTCTTTTTTTACAAGATCTGTAAAAAAACAGGAATAATTGCCAGTATGGCATGCAGCACCTATCTGCGATACTTTTGCAAGAAGTGTATCCAAATCACAATCGATGGATAATGATTTTACATATTGGAAATGCCCGCTTGTGCTTCCTTTCAGCCATAATTCCTGTCTGCTTCTGCTATAATAGGTCATTTTCCCGGTTTCCAATGTCATTTCATAGGATTCACGGTTCATATATGCAACCATAAGTACCTGTGCTGTTTTATAATCCTGAACAACAACAGGAAGTAATCCATCAGAATTTTTCTTAAAATCCTCCCATTTTAGCTGAGGTTCAAAAGTATTCACTAGAATTCCATTTTCACTGGATAATTTTTTTAAACTGTTAATTTCTTTCATATTTTCATTTACAAGTTCACCAGAAATACCGCTAATATTCTTCATACTTAATATGCTGAGCATTTTATCAAGTGATATTTGCGGAAGAACAGCTAAAACAGGCAATTCCGTCACCGCCAGGCTTTCTTTTAGTGAAAGTTCATCCAAAGAAATTAGTTCACTGACATATTGTTCAATGAGTTTTTTATAAACTTTAATTGTTTTAAACTCACGGAATGCACCGGCAATTTTATCCTGACCAAATTTGGAGGATACTTCCTGAATCAATTCAAGGTTGCTATCTTTTGATAAGTTTAGAATCGCTTTTTTACATCCGGCATACAAAATTTTTTTAACATCTTCCATCCTATTAATATGACCAGCGCCAATTACAGGAACACCAGCGCGTTGTGCAATTTCTTTTATCAAATGAAGATGCGCTTCATGTTCAGTGTCCTGGGTAGAAAGATCCATAATCATGATTTCATCTGCACCATTGTCGCTGTAGCTGATTGCAAGTTCAAGTGGATTCATACTAATAACCGAATTATCCTGTAACCCTTTCACTGCATTTCCGTTTTCAAGATAAATACAAGGTATAAATTTTTTGTAGTCCATAATTGTCAGCTCCTTCCTATGGTATGGTTCCTTTATAAACAGCCTTTTGTACTTAAGACGCCTTCTAGTCTTGGTTCTAGTCCGCAAGCTTCATCTAACGCTTTTGCAAATGATTTAAACATAGCTTCTACCATATGATGTGTATTCTCTCCTGATAACATCTTAATGTGTAAATTCATTCCTGCAGTATAGGATATTGCATAGAAAAACTCATGTATCAATTGCGTATCAAGTTCGCCAACTTTTTCGCTATTCCACTCGCATTCAAATGAAAAATAGGGTCTTCCACCCAGATCGACTGCACAAAGTGCTAGTGCATCATCCATGGGAAGAATGCAGGAACCAAAACGCTTAATGCCTATTTTATCTCCAAGAGCCTCTTTGATAGCCTGACCTAGTACGATGCCGGTATCTTCAACAGTGTGGTGTCCATCTACATTAAGATCTCCGTTCACTTTTAATTCAAGATCAAAAAAACCATGTTTTGAAAATCCCTCAAGCATATGGTCAAAAAATCCAATTCCTGTATCAATCTCATATTTACCGCTTCCATCAATTTGTAATGCCATCACAATCTGTGTTTCTTTTGTATCTCTTCTTACTGATGAAATCCTGCTCATACGCTACCCCCTATAATCTAAACGAATCCTTATACAATTTATTGTTATGATTCAAATCTGACTTGAATTGAATTCATATGTGCTGTTAATTGTTCCTGTTTCGCGAAGTATTCAATATCTTCATGTACTTCTGATAAGGCTTCTTTTGAATAAGATATAATGCTCGATTTTTTTATAAAATCGTCCACACTGAGTGGTGAGAAGAATCTTGCGGTTCCGTTTGTTGGAAGAACATGATTCGGACCTGCAAAATAATCTCCAAGCGGTTCGGATGAATATTCGCCAAGAAAAATAGCACCTGCGTTTTGGATTTTAGGTAATACCCCAAATGGATCCTTTGTTAATATTTCTAGATGTTCAGAAGCAATATCATTGACCGTTTCGATTGCTTCTTCCATGGTATCCGCAACTAAAATATAACCATAATGATCCAATGATTCTTTTATGATTTCTGCTCTTGGAAGTATCTTTAAAAAAGAATCGACCTCATCTGATATTTTTTTAGCCAGATCCATATCTGTGGTAATACAGATTCCAGAAGCCAGCTGATCATGTTCTGCCTGAGACAATAGATCCGCTGCGACATACTTTGGATTTGCAGTTTCATCTGCAAGAACTACGATTTCGCTGGGGCCTGCAACGGAATCAATGCTTACATAACCATAAACAGCTTTTTTAGCCAAGGCAACAAATATATTTCCAGGACCCACAATCTTATCAACTCTTGGGATTGACTGTGTTCCAAAAGCCATTGCAGCAATTGCCTGAGCACCTCCAACTTTATATATCGTATCAACACCAGCAATTCTGGCAGCAGCCAGAACAGAGGGATGTACTTTGCCATCTTTGTCAGGTGGTGTAGCAATGATTATTTCTTTTACACCTGCAACACGTGCAGTTACAGCACACATTAAAGTGGATGATGGATAAACTGCTTTACCACCAGGTACATAAATACCGACCCGTTTTAATGGTGTCACTTTCTGACCAAGAATAATTCCTCGTTCATCAGAATCAAACCAGCTGTTTGAAAGCTGTTTCTTATGATATTTTTCTATATTTGATGCAGCTTTTTTCATAATATCAATGTATTTTGATTCTGTGATGGCAAAAGCCTGATTGATTTCCTCTTCTGTCACTTTAATAGAATCAGAATCAATTCGTATTTGATCAAACTTTTCTGTAAAATCAAAAACTGCTTCATCTTTTCTTATTCTGACCTGTTCAATAATATCATTCACTATTTTCTCATATTCATCATAGTGATTTGGACTTCTCTTGAGCAAATCTTCAAGAATATTGCGCTTGCTTTCCTGGTTCAATGTTATAATCTTCATTCTTATACCTCATTAAGATTTTTAAAGCAATTCTGCCAAAAGAATTTCTTTTAAATCCTGAATAATTTTCTTGATTCGTTCAGATTCCATTTTCATACTGACCTGATTTACAATCATTCTGGCAGATATTGGACAAATTTCTTCAAGAACTTCTAATCCGTTTTCGCGGAGCGTAGAACCTGTTTCCACGATATCTACGATAACATCAGACAAGCCAACCAACGGTCCTAACTCGACAGATCCATTAAGCTTAATAATATCGACTGTCTGGTGTTTCTTATTATAAAAATAATCTTTTGCAATATTAGGATATTTGCTGGCTACTCGAATCATCTGATGATGTTCCAGCAACTCCTTTGCCTTTAAGGGACCACATACGCACATCCGACATTTTCCATAACCCAGATCAAGAACTTCATATACTCTTCTATTTTCTTCGAGTATCGTATCTTTTCCAACAACTCCAATATCTGCAGCACCATATTCAACATAAGTAGGCACATCAGGCCCTTTTGAAAGAAAGAACTTTAATTTTAGTTCTTCATTTACAAAGATAAGTTTTCTGGAATCTTTGTCCTTCATTTCTTCACAGGTAATTCCTATCTTTTCAAATAAAGCCATAGTATCTTTTGCAAGTCTTCCTTTACCCAATGCAAAGGTTAGGTATCTTTTATCATCCATCATTGTCATGATAATTCCTTTCCTTTCCTAATATCATCCATTGTGTATTGTGCGATTTTGCCAGAAATAAAATCATAAATATTGATATGATCTTGTGAAATATATTCTATACAATATCCTGCGGATTGTTTTTTTGAAAATTGAATATAATTATCTATGGATTGATTATTATCCCGGAAAATAATTTCAACTTTTTTCCCCATTGTCCTTAATTCTTTGGTAAGTTTTAATACCGGATCAAAATCAAGTTCATTACATAACATAATATATTTCTTATTCACGATTTCAGGCATAATTCCCTGTCTTGTAAGTGCAAGTAACAAATCATCCACTACAATCATGAAACCGATTGCGGGTGATTCTTTTCCAAATTGTACTAGAAGTGTATCATATCTGCCACCTTTCACAATGGCATCGCCTACACCAAATGTATATATTTTAAAAATCACACCTGTGTAATAATTATATTTGCTTAACATTCCAAGATCAAATGCTACATATTTTTCTAATTCATAACTGGAAAGTATCTGATATACCTGTAGTAATCTGTCAATTGCTGCAAGGGAACGATTGTTTTTTACATATTTTTTTGCCTCTGAAACAGATTCTGCATTTCCAAATAAATCAGTCACTTTAAGAATCGTAGTAATATATTCATCATTTACAGATTCTTCTTTTAGGAGTTCTTCAGCGCCAAAATGATTTTTATTTGAAATAAAATCCTTTAATCTAAGTTCTGTTTCCAGACTGAGTCCTGCTTCTTCGCATAATCCTTTAAAAAAATCAATCTCACCGATGCTGACCTGAAAATCAGTTAATCCAGCATTTAATAATGATTCAATTGATAATGCAATCATTTCGGCATCAGCATGCGCAGAATCATCACCAATCAGTTCTGCTCCAAACTGGGTCACTTCTTTTAATTTGCCCTGTAGTTCAGACGCGTTTGTATATGTGTTGCCCAGATAACAGAATCTCATAGGCATATTTTCTTCCATAAAATATTTCGCAGCACATCTTGCAATGGAGGGTGTAAAATCAGGGCGAAGTACCAGCGTATTCCCTTCTTTATCAAATAATTTATATAATTCTTTTGAAGAAACCGTGCCCACTTGTTTTGAAAATACATCAAAAAATTCTAATGTAGGTGTTTGTATGGACTGATATCCATACGTAAGGATTTTCTGATGCAAGCGTTCTTGTATGTTAAGTTTTTGTACAAATTCTTCACCATAAATATCCCGCACACCTTCTGGGGTATGTAATAATCGTTTTCCCATAGTAACCTCTCATTATCACTTTATTGTATTAACGTGGTATCATGCTACCACGTGAAATAATGCTAGTATACAAGATAACTAAACTTCTGTCAATCTTTATGTTCTCTGGAATTAAGGTCTGACTGAATACCCTCCAAAAAGGGAACAAGGATTCCTTTTCTATCTTTTAGAAAAAACTTTTCATCTAACTCATCATATCGAAAACTTTTTCTTCCACCATTCTTAGCACGAATCAAATATTTATCTAATTCTTCTTTTGTTAAATAATATAACTGATCTCTAGACGAAAAATAAATCAAAAAAAACGAAATCCCTTTTTGGTTTTCGAATTGGTTCATAAACTCCACTTGATGAGAATGAATATTATGAAGTGAGAAACAATCGCTTGCACATTCCTTTGCATCAAAACAAATTGGGATTCCCTGTACGACACCGAGGTAATCAACTGTACTTTTTTGTTCAAAATATGCCAATGTTATATGTCTTGATGTTTTATCAATTCGAATTGGGGTGATTGGTGTAGGTATTTTTTGTATCAATGCAAGCCCATTTTTTTTATATTGTTCTATGGAATGATTAATCATATCCTCTAAGGATGAACCGCGAAGTCCTCTGGAATTCCAAGTTCCCATGCGCTAACCCTCCATAATTTTAGTAAATAGATCTGGATCTGGCACTGTAAATGTTTTATTGGAAAGATGTGCCATCGATCCCGTCATACTTGGAAATGTAATACTCTGAGAATGCAGAAGCTGTCCTTTACAATGAAAATTTTTAAATAAAAATTGATTCAAATCTGTATCACCATACTTGGGATCCCCCAAAATCGGATGTCCTATCGAGGCTAAATGCGCTCTGATTTGATGCGTTTTACCGGTAATCAGCTTAATTCGTAACAGCGTATATCTCTGATTACTTTTTATAGGTTCATACTTCGTTATTATTTGAGAAGACTTTTTATCTAAATCAGTCAAAATGTTAGAAGAAATCAATTCGGATGAAGAATTAAATTCGTTTTTAATATCATTCACAATCTTGACTGTGTTAGTCAACTCGTCTTTCACTAAATATCCTTTTAATGTTTTAGATTCATTCAGGATTCCCTTAACAATACAGTGATAGTATTTATCAAGAGTGCGATCTTTTAACAAAATACCTGTTTTTTGAAGTGATTCAAGTGTTTTTCCAAAGATAACAAGACCACTGGTGTTTCGGTCTAGCCGATTACACACAGAAGGTTTGAAAGTTGAGAGTGAGGAAGCTGAAATTGTTCCATGATTCATAAGATATCCAATTAAAGCTTCGTTGAGAGAAAGATCATCCTGCTCCGCCTTCTGGGATAGAACACCTTGTTTTTTGTCGACTAAAAGGATTTGATCATCTTCATATACAATATGGAACTGACTTTTCAGTCTATGAAAAGCTTTGTTATATTCAGCGATAAGTTGTTCAGATGCCTGTTCAGTATTTCCACGAAATTTTTGAAGCGTTTCATCAGAAAAAAACAATTCAACAGAATCTCCTATCACTAGGAGTTCACTGCCATCTGCTTTTTTCTCATTTAATGTTATATTTTTTTTCCGTAACATTTTATACAAAAAGCCGGAAGATGCTTCTTTTAAATATTTTTTTAAATATTTATCAAAACGCTGGCCGGCTTCATTCATTGATATGATTTCTTTTTTCATAAAAACTCCAATTAAAGGCTGATTGCCATAATAATTTTCAGAATTTCTTCCTCGCTTTTTACAAAATCTTTGTGCAATGAATCAGATTCTGATTCATTTTCCGTGATATTATCCATCTTACTTTGTGTTGGATCACTCCAATTTGCCAGTATGGATAAAAATGAATCAAGGTCTCTGCTAACATGAACATCACAGGAAATCTGATTTTGACTTAAGATATCTTTGATATGCTTTGATGCTGCATCCACTTCGCATGTCTCATGTTCAGTAAATGCATATACAGTTGTATCTGAAACTGTTACTGCCGTCAACGGGAAATTCTTACTATACGCTGTAAGAAACAACTCATAAGCAATTTGTCGATCAGACGCAGCTGAAGAAATAATATTAATGATATCTTTTGATGATTCACGGGCTTTGATAAACATGATGGCTTCTACCATACTTTTACTTGATGGGAGCATTCCAAGAACGGCTACAATTGTAAGAATATTTGCATTCGTTCCCGTGACAAAAAGCCCAACTAAAAATAATGTGAAAGAAATTGCAAAATATATAATTGTACGTATAATTACCTGTTTGCGTCTATATGGAATATAACCATATTCACCTTTTTTCTTTTTCATATTTTTCTCCATTCTGCTTCATAATCTTTTGCTGCTCATGTATTTCTTTCTATTGCTAGAACCAAGATATTTAACACTAATGAAACATACGTAACCCAGTCAGTAACCATTTATGCGGTATTATTTTTGAAAAAAAGTAAAATAAATTCATTGGTAAGCCATATACTGAAATTGTCTTTCCTTGTAAGGAATTTTTAATCGCCTTATGAACAACTTGTTTTGTATCGACCATTGTATACTTTTTAAAGGTAAAACTTTTTCCATATTTTTCAGCATGTTCAAAAAATTCTGTTCTAACGGGGCCAGGACAAACCGCAGTAACAAAGATATTATCTTTTCTCAATTCTTCTGAGAGTGCCCTGGCGAAACTCAATACATATGATTTAGATGCCGCATAGACCGCAAAGCCGGGTTGTGGCATAAAAGAGGCACTTGATGCTAACTGAATAATTCTGCTTCTGCTTTTCATATATGGAATACTCAGATATGTTATCTGTGTTAGTGCTTTACAATTTAAATCTATCATAGATGCTTGTTCTTTTAATGCAATCTGTCCAAATTTACCCACAAAACCAAATCCAGAACAATTAATAAGCATTTTAATCATTGGATTTGTTTGTTTTAATTCATTTTCATAACCGAGGATCCCCTCATTTGTTGTTAAATCATACGGTAGAATCCTACAAGGATGTGATAAAAGCAGGGCAACTTCTTCAAGTCTTTCTTTTCTTCTTGCAATTAGCCAGATTTCATCTATCAAAAAATTACATTGATCAAGCTGCATTGCAAATTCTCTTCCAAGACCTGATGAAGCGCCGGTTATGACTATGATATTCATAATAAGCCTTCTTTCGTAATTATTTCTTTTTGTGAACATTTCGAATTGTTTTTTTCTTTTTATCAACGACTGTGCTTTTTGTTGTATGAACGCTTTTCGGAGTAGGAACACCTTTCGAATTTGACTTTTCACTTTTTGAACCAGTTGTGTTCTTCGTTATTTTTGTTTTATTTTTATAATCAGTACCTTTTTGAGCACTAAGTCTTCTAGGCTTAATAAGACACTTCTTATCAAATCCGATAAGATCTTCTCGGCCTGCTTTTTTTAGTGCTTCCATGACAAGATCATAATTGTTTGGATTACGATATTGAATTAATGCACGTTGCATGGCTTTCTCATGTGGATTTTTTGGCACATAAACTTTTGTCATTGTTCGTGGATCTAACTCAGTATAATACATGACTGTGGAAAGTGTAGAAGGTGTTGGATAAAAATCTTGTACCTGCTCGGGCATATATCCAAGATCTCTTAAATACTCAGCTAATTCAATTGCTTCTTTGAGTGATGACCCCGGATGTGAAGACATTAAATAAGGAACCAAAAATTGATTTTTGCCTGCTTTTTCATTTAACTTATAATATTTATCAGTAAATCTCTGATAAACAGACTTTTGTGGTTTTCCCATTTTGGATAAAACAGCATCAGAGATATGCTCAGGCGCTACTTTTAACTGTCCGCTCACATGATGTTCAATGAGTTCTTTAAAGAAGCTGTCGTCCTGATCTTCCATTAAATAATCAAATCTAATTCCGGATCTTATAAAAACTTTCTTAACTTTCGGTATTTTACGTAGTTTTCGTAAGAGATCAAGATAATCGCTGTGATCAACAATCAGATTTTTGCATGGTTCAGGAAATAAACATTGTTTATTTTTACAAACCCCATGTGTCATTTGTTTTTCACAGGAAGGTTGTCTGAAATTAGCAGTTGGTCCTCCTACATCATGGATATAACCTTTGAAATCAAGGTCTTTTGTTAATTCCTGTGCTTCCTCTAAAATAGAGTTATGACTTCGTACCTGCATGATACGACCTTGATGAAATGTTAATGCGCAGAAGTTACATCCTCCAAAACACCCTCTGTTGCTAATTAAAGAAAATTTAATCTCTGCAATTGCAGGAACACCACCTTTTTCTTCATAAGAAGGATGATAAGTTCGCATGTAAGGCAAAGCATACGCAGTATCCATCTCTTCTGTTGTCAATGGTGGCTGTGGTGGATTTTGTACAACATATTGACCGTTAGGATAAGACTCTATTAAAGTCTTTCCGTTAAATGGATCTGTATTTGCATATTGCACCATAAAACTTTTTGCATATATTTCTTTTTGTTGCTTCATAGATTCAAAGGATGGAAGCATAATGGAATCGTAAATACCCTCTATCACTTTTGTTTTGTATACTGTTCCTTTTATAAAAGTAATATCTCTGACATGAATTCCACTCTGAAGCGCCTGAGCAATTTCTACGATAGACTGTTCTCCCATACCATAAGATATTAAGTCTGCCTGGCTATCTAATAATATAGAGCGTTTAAAACTGTCACTCCAATAATCATAGTGTGCCATTCTCCTAAGGCTTGCTTCAATGCCACCTATAATAATTGGAGTATTTCGGTAAGTCTGACGTACAAGATTGCTGTATACAACAGTCGCATGATCAGGTCTTTTTCCAGCTTCTCCCCCAGGTGTATAAGCATCATTTTGTCTCTTCTTTTTAGAAACATAATAATGATTTACCATAGAATCCATATTGCCGGAACTGATTAAAAAACCAAGCTTTGGTTCTCCAAAAAGCTGAATGCTTGCTTTATCCTTCCAGTCGGGTTGTGCAATCATTCCCACGGTAAACCCATGTAATTGTAACGTTCTTGAAATAATAGCAGGTCCAAAGGAAGGATGATCAACATAAGCATCTCCTGAAATATAAATAAAGTCCAGCTGATTGATTCCTCTATCTAACATTTCCTGTTTTGAAACAGGTAAAAACTCTGATGGCATAATACCTCTTTTCATTATCTGAATTAAAAATCTGAATTAAAAATTATTTTTATTTTTAAAATGCTCTATTTAATATCTCATAATAGTTATCAATATAATAATCGGCTAATTTTCTCTTTTCTTCACGTTGTGCGGCAGAATAAGGATCTTCCACAGCACATACTGTCATTCCGGCAGCTTTTCCAGCTTGTATACCAGGAATAATATCCTCAAAAACAAGGCATTTTTGTGGTGATACATGAAGTTGTTTGGCAACGAGCAAATAGATATCTGGTGCCGGTTTTCCCTTATTAACATCACAAGATGTTCTGATGATTTCAATATATTGATCCAGTTTATGAACTTTTGTAATATTCATTACAAGTTCAACAGAATTACTTGTGGCAATTCCCATTTTGATGCCTTTTTGTTTGCAATGTGTTAAAAAGTCAAGAACTCCATGTTTTAAAGGCACTTCATTCATATATTTATCCCATGCTAATTGATTCCAATCTGCCTTAATTTTTTCAATACTGTCAGGAAGATTAAATCTGCGTTTAAAATACTCAGCAGTTTCCGTAAAACTCATACCTTCAATTTTTGACTGAAGATCACTGGGAAGTGGAATCTGAAAACGATCAAGATATTCCCTGTCTATTGTATGCCACATCCACATGGAATCAACGAGTGTACCATCAAGATCAAATATAACTGCTTCTTTATTCTGTAACATAAAATCATGCCTTTCTATTCATTACGTAGTGAATCGTAGATTCCCATAGTGATTCTTTGATTCCCACAGTGAATCGTAGATTTACTTGAAAGTTCTATCAAAGCAAAGAGAAATTTCATTTTCTGTTAATTGCCTGTAACTTCCCGCATTCAGTGTTTCATCAAGCTTTAATGCGCCTATCTGAATTCGCTTTAAGGAAACAACATTCTTTCCCACTGCATAAAACATACGCTTGACCTGATGATATCGGCCTTCTGTGATTGTAATTCGAATTAAATTTGAGTCGGGTGACTCATAATGAAGCACTGCAGGTAATGTAATCGTTTCATCACCAATATCTATTCCCTGTTCAATTCTGAGCTTTTCTGTTTCATTTAATTTTCCATCTAACAATGCCAGATAGGTTTTTGGAACATGTTTTTTCGGGGATAAAATTTTATGTGAAAATTCACCATCATCAGTAATAAGCAGGAGTCCTGTTGTATCTTTATCAAGCCGTCCTACTGGAAACAGGTTTTTTCTATTTTCAGCATTCAATAGATCGATAACAGTTTTACAAGTATTATCATTTGTTGCTGAAACAACCCCAGATGGTTTATTCAGCATGTAATATACAAATTTCTGATATTTTACTGGAAATGAGTCAAAACATATCATGTCTTGTTCGGTGTTTAACTTATAGTCATTATTTTTTATTGGGAGACCATTTACTGTAATTCGACCTTTTCGAATTAAATCTTTCACATCGCTTCTGCTGCCGATTCCTGCATCTGCGAGATATTTGTCTAATCTCATTTTTCACTCCTGTTTGTTGTTATCATATCATATTTATAATACAAAGTAAAAGCCGGCATCCATCGTTCTGCTTACAATAATAAGCAGTTCATTAGATTCCGGCTTGTATGAACAGTTTAAATCAGATCCAGACTGATTCCGCCTCCAGCGTTATTGCTGTTTTCAGAAATCTCTTCTTCATCCATTGGATAAAGTTCTGCTCTGTTTGCCTTGATCACATCATTACAATTATTAAGTGAATTAATAAGATTAGAATACTGTGTCATCGTTGTATCAATGGAAGCAGAAACAAAATTCTCAAGATTACCAAGAATATCATCTGTATACTTGATTGCAGATGCCTTTACCGTATTAGCCTCTCGTGTCGCATTATCAAGTATTTCCTGTGCCTGTCTTGTTGCAAGTGTTACAACTTCATTCGCTTGCATATATGCCTGCTGCATAATCTCGTGTTCATTGATCAATTCGTTGGTATGGATGGTTGCTTCATTGATCAAAGATTCTGCTTTTTCTCTCGCATCATTTAAAATAGCTTCTTTATTGCTTATGATCTTCTGATACCGTTTGATTTCATCGGGAGTTTTTGTACGAAGTTCACGTAATAATTCATCTATTTCTTCTTTATTTACAATAATCTTAGTATTGGATAAAGGCTGATACTTACAACTGTCGATATATTCTTCAATCTCATCAATCAATTGTTCGATTCTGCTGCTCATATTTCGTGTTTCTCCATTCTAATCTTATAGTTTAATCTATAGTTCTTGTTATTATCAAAAATACAATGTTCGATATTCTAAGTTCTATGTTCTATGTTCTATGTTTATGTCCATATTTCTCGTAAACAAGATCTGCAACAAATTCAGGAACACAAGGAAGAATATCACCATTAAAACTTGCAATTTCTTTTACACTCGAAGAACTTAAGTAAGCATATTCAAGACTTGTAGTTAAAAAAATAGTATCAATTTCTTCATTAGAAAGTTTTCTGTTTGTCTGTGCAACCTGAAGTTCAAATTCAAAATCTGTGATTGCGCGTAATCCTCTGATTACAACATGAATATTATTATTCTTTGCATAATCAATTAGTAGACCGCTAAAAGAATCTACCTTAACATTTGGCAGATCTTTCGTCGCTTCTTTTAATATATTAACACGTTCCTCAACAGAAAACAATGGACTCTTTTGTGTATTATTTAATACACTTACGGTAAGTTCGTCAAATATTTGCGAGGCACGGACAATGACATCAAGATGTCCGTAAGTAACCGGATCAAAACTTCCGGGATAAACAGCTGCTTTCATTTTGTATCCTTCTCTCTTTGCATAAATATATGCTTATTTGTTTTATATTCTTTTATTTTAGTAATAAAAAAACCACATTTTTCAAAAGAAGTCAGGTCACGATCTATAGAAGCTTCGCATATGATTACGGTGTGTTCTGTAATATTATTCATAGTTGCAAGCGCTTTCAAAACGACACTTTCTTCCCCAAGCTGGTAAGGTGGATCCATAAAAATATAATCAATTTCCTCGTCTCTTAATTCTCTTAATGAGGATAATACATCTTTTTTTATTACAATAGCATGTTCATCAAGTTTTGTGAATTTTAAATTTTCATTAATACAATGTATGGCAGCAGAATTACTTTCCACAAAATAACATTTTTTAGCACCACGACTCAATGCTTCTATACCAATCGCACCACTTCCACTATAAAGATCAGCAAAAGTAGCACCTGGCAAAGCAAACTGAATCATATTAAATAATGTTTCTTTGATTCTGTCGGTGGTCGGTCTTGTGTCTAACCCTTCCGGTGTTTTTAAATTTAGACTTCTTGCGGTTCCAGCAATCACTCTCATCATGATCTCCTAATATTATAATCTGATTTTTGTACCTTTTCCATCACGCTTTGCAGCTTTAATCCTGCTTAAATCAATACTTTTGTCTTTCAGTGCAATCGTACCCGATGAAACGCTGGTTGTATAATATACACCTTCAATATAATCATCTTTTGAAAGTTTCATGCCACGGACGCCTAATGCAGCTTTTTTCTTTTCAGGAATTTCATCAATCTGAAATCTCAGAAAATATCCTTCTTTTGTCTGTAAAATAATATGTTTTTGATCCTGATACAATGTTACACTTACAAGACTGTCGTCGTCTTGCAGTTTTGAAGCCATAACAGTTCTCTTATTAACATCAAACTCACCACCATCAACAACTTTCATCATTGACAATTTAGTTACAAATAAAATCCTGTATAAATTTAGTTCTGTCTGTCCGGTTATTAATAAAATATCTTCTTTAGAAGAATCATAATTGCTCACATTGTCAATAGGGACTCCCTTATCGCGAAGTTTACTAAAAGGTAAATCAGTCACTTTTACAGTATGAAGCTGTCCTGTATTGGTAAAAATACATACCTTTCCTACATTACTACATTTAAAAATGTATTTATACTCAGAGGTTACTGTATCTTTGTTTCTTTCAAATGTATTCATATCAATTGTTTTTGAATAACCAAAACGATCCATTAAAAACATGACATCCATTTCTTCTATTTTATTTTCAACATAAACTGCTTCTTCTGCGTTTTCAATCACCGTTCTTCTTGGTCGTGTGTTTTCCTTTTTAATGAGTTCAAGTTCATTTAATAATACCTGCGCCATAGAATCTTTTCTGGATAAGATATCTTCATATCTATATATATTTGCCATTGTTTCATCATGCTCTGCAATAAGTGCTTGAATTTCAAGACCAATTAACTTATACAGTCTCATTTCAAGAATTGCATTTGCCTGATTATCAGTGAACATAAGCTGTTGTGCCATGATGGCGGACTCTTTTGATTTGAACTTAATGCCTGTTGTTTCGCCATTTACAAGGCAGGCTTTTGCCATATTACGATCCTTGGAACCACGTAAGATTTCAATAATCAGATCAATAACGTTGCAGGCTTTGATCAAACCTTCCTGTACTTCCTTTTTTGCTAGTTCTTTATTCAAAAGGTTGGTATATTTTCTCGTTGCGACTTCAAACTGAAACTCAACATTGCGTCGAATAATTTTTTTTAATCCCATCGTTTCAGGTTTTTGATTGTCAATGGCAAGCATATTAACACCAAAAGTATCCTCAAGTCTGGTTTTTTTATACAGCATATTAATAAAGTTGTCTGGATCAGCATCTTTTTTTAATTCAATAACGATTCTAATGCCTTCTTTGGAAGACTGATTCATAATATCAACGATATCTACGGTTTTTTTTGATTCAGCCAGTGCAGCGACATCGGATAAAAATTTCCCAATATTAAGTCCAATCATAGTATACGGGATTTCAGTGATAACGATATTGGTTTTTCCACCCTTTGCTTTTTCTATCTCTACTTTACCACGAACTCTTATTTTGCCAGATCCTGTTTCATAAATTTCATGAAGATCATCTTTATTTATGATAATTCCACCTGTTGGAAAATCTGGGCCTTTCACATATTTCATTAATTCACTTGTTGTGATTTCTGGATTATGAATATATGCTTTTACTGCATCAATCACTTCGGCCACATTATGAGGTGGAATACTTGTTGCCATACCGACAGCAATTCCTTCGGCGCCATTAATGAGAAGATTTGGGATTTTAACAGGTAATACTGAAGGCTCTTTTTCGGTTTCATCAAAATTTGGGATAAAATCAACCACATCCTTGTCAAGATCACCTAGGAATGCTTCTTGTGTAATCTTTGCAAGTCTTGCTTCTGTATAACGCATCGCTGCAGCGCCGTCACCCTCTATGTTACCAAAATTACCATGTCCATCTACCAATGGAATCCCTTTTTTAAATTCCTGCGTCATTACAACCAGAGATTCATAAATAGAACTATCGCCATGGGGATGGTACTTACCCATGGTATCTCCAACGATTCTTGCACTCTTACGATAAGGTCTGTCATAACGAATTCCAAGTTCATACATATCATAAAGCGTTCTTCTTTGTACAGGTTTTAGACCATCCCTAACATCCGGAAGCGCACGGGCAATAATAACACTCATCGCATAATCAATGTATGATTTTTGCATAACCTCAGAGTATTCAGTTTTTACCATTCTGTCATCCATATTTTTTGTAGCCTTTCTATCGTTAATTAAACATCCAGTTCTGCATCTGTAGCATGTTCATATATAAATGCTTTGCGAGGTGGAACGTCAGTGCCCATAAGCATTTCTGTTACATCTGAAGCAAGTCTTGCATCCTCAATTTCTACCTGCTTTAACATTCTTGTTTCGGGATTTAAAGTGGTCTCCCATAACTGATTTGCATCCATTTCTCCAAGTCCCTTGTAACGTTGTAGTGTGAAGGGGCCTTTGTGTGTTTTCCTATATCTAGCCAGTGCAGCATCATCATATAAATATTCTTCCTGTCCCTTAGCAGGGATTGTTTTATAAAGCGGTGGTGTTGCAATGTAAATATGTCCTTCTGAAATAAGTTCAGGCATAAAACGATAAAATAATGTAAGCAACAAAGTACAAATATGCGCACCATCTACATCGGCATCAGCCATGATGATTATCTTATTATATCTGAGTTTTGAC
The DNA here is from genome assembly GCA_003246295.1 of Clostridia bacterium. Classification (GTDB taxonomy): domain Bacteria; phylum Bacillota; class Clostridia; order Lachnospirales; family Lachnospiraceae; genus SZUA-378. The sequence continues at coordinate 29,926 of QKAS01000045.1, forward strand.
AGATCAAAATCATTGCCATATCCTTCTGAAAAGCCACATCCAAAAGTGTTGATCATAGTCTTGATCTCGGCATTTGCGAGTACTTTATCAATACTGGCTTTTTCTACATTAAGAATCTTTCCTCTGATTGGCAGGATTGCCTGAAACATTCGGTTTCTGGCCATTTTTGCACTTCCACCTGCAGAATCTCCTTCCACAATAAAAATTTCACATTTTGTTGCATCTTTAGACTCACAATTTGCAAGTTTTCCGTTAGAATCAAAGGAAAACTTAGGTTTTGTCAGCATATTTGTTTTTGCTTTTTCTTCTGTTTTTCTTATCTTTGCTGCTTTTTCTGCACAACCAATTACATTTTTTAAACTTTCAAGATTACGATCAAAATACCTTACGACTTCTTCGCCAGTCACTTTAGAAACAGCTCTTGCTGCATCCTGATTATCAAGTTTTGTTTTTGTCTGTCCTTCAAAACGTGGTGAAGGATGTTTAATAGAAACAACCGCTGTCATTCCATTTCTTACATCAGATCCTGTAAAATTAGCATCTTTTTCTTTTAATATATTTAACTCTCTGGAATAAGTATTAATAATATTTGTAAATACAGATTTAAATCCAGTTAAGTGTGTTCCGCCTTCTGCATTATAGATATTATTACAGAATCCCAATACATTTTCATGAAATTCATTTACATACTGAAATGCTGCTTCTACAGTAATTCCTTCAGACTCACCTTTGAAATAAATCACATCGTGCACTGTTTCTTTATTTTTATTCATATCCTGAATAAATCCAATAATTCCTTCTTCTTCATGATATTCAATATATTCTGGTTCTTCTAATCGTAGATCTTCAAATATAATTTTTAAATTTGGATTCAAATATGCTGTTTCATGTAATCTGCTTTTAATCTCATCAGATTTAAAACGTGTCTTTTCAAAAATAGTATCATCTGGCAGAAAATTCACAAAAGTTCCTGTTTCTTTTGTTTTACCAATCACAGGAAGTAATCCATTTTCAAGAGATATCACCGGAATCCCGCGTTCATAACGATCTTCATGAATAAAACCATTCTTTTTGACTCTAACAGTCAATTTTTCCGAAAGAGCATTTACGACTGAGGAGCCTACACCGTGTAGTCCACCACTAGTCTTATAAGCGCTATTATCAAATTTACCGCCTGCATGCAGTGTTGTAAATACCAGTCTTTCAGCGCTCATGCCTTTTTCATGCATTTCAATGGGTATTCCACGTCCGTTGTCCTGGATTGTTGCTGTTCCATCTGCCTCTAATGTAACTTTGATTTCGTTACAAAATCCAGCAAGATGTTCATCGACTGAATTGTCTACAATTTCATATATTAAGTGATTCAGACCTTTTGTAGAAACACTTCCAATATACATACCTGGTCTCTTCCTTACAGCTTCCAATCCCTCTAATACTGTTATGCTTGACGCATCGTATGCATTTACTTTTGCCATGATTCGCATTCCTCTTTCTTATAAATTCACAAATACATCGTGATTATAGCATAATTTTTATACAATTCAAAGAAAAAAGGAAGCATTTTGCCTCCTTTTTTGTAACTTCTGTCAAATTAATTTAAATTCTTTGTACAGGCAATTGCAAGAGAACCAGGTCCGATATGACAGGCCACGCTTAATGAAAGATGGTCTATGTAAATGTTGAACTCTGGAAATTCTTCCATTAATTCTTTCTTTAGAGATTCTGCGGCTTCATCATTTTGTGTATGTGCAATCATCAAAGTAATATTTTCAGGAATGACGCCGCCAAAGCGTTCTGACATATCTTTTCTGATTGCTGACATCATAACACTTTTTGCCTGGGAAACTGTACGCGCTTTCGCAAAGGCATCCAGTTTTTCTCCTTGAATCTGTAAGACTGGCTTAAGTTTCAGAATTGTTCCAAGCGCCGCCGCTGCCGGAGTAATTCTTCCACCTTTTTTTAAATAGTATAAAGTATCAAGCATAATATAAATACTTGAATTGAATTTATCCTGTTCCAGAATATCTTTAATCTCTGCCGCACAGGTTCCATTTGAAGCCAGGTTGATGGCATCCATAACAGATTGTCTTTGTGTAACAGAAATACGCTGGTTATTGACTACCTGTACTTTCCCGTCATAATCATGTGAAAGCATAAGCGCTGTCTCATAAGATCCACTTAGTCCACTTGACATTGGAATATGCACAATTTCATTATAGTCTTTAAGAAGTTCATCCCAGATGCCCATTACAGCTTCAGGACTCGGCTGTGATGTTGAAATCGACGAATCATCTTGAAGTCTGCTATAAAACTCACTTCTGGTAAGTGTGATATCCTCATAATACATTTCATCATTTATCATAAATGGCATAGGAATAACAGATATACCCAGTTCACTTGCTTGGTTCTGTGTAATACCGCTATTACTATCCGTAACAATTGCTACTTTAGACACTGATTATCCTCCTGTGTAAAAACTCGTATTCTCCTATTCTACCGTTAGATGGTCCTAAAGTCAACCTGTTGGAAGTCTTCCTCTAATACATACATTTTTAAATTATGATGTTTAGGCAACTGAAATTCTGGATCTTCTTCTAGAATTCGTTTCACTTCTTCTGAAGCTTCTTCTAAAATTTTTGAATCCTGATAGATATCTGCAATTGAAAAATCCATCATTCCGCTTTGCCTGATTCCAAAAAGATCTCCAGGTCCTCTCAGTTTTAAATCTTCTTCTGCAATCTGGAAACCGTCATTTGATTTATTAAGAACGGAAAGCCTCTCCATATTGTTTTTTGATGTACTCCCACTCACAAAAATGCAGTAGGACTGGTGCGCTCCGCGGCCAACACGTCCTCTTAGTTGATGAAGCTGTGCAAGTCCAAAACGTTCTGCATTTTCCACCATCATCACCGTTGCATTGGGAACATTGATACCTACTTCTATTACAGTTGTAGAAACCAGAATATCAATTTCACCTCTGGAAAAATAATCCATGATTTTATTTTTTTCCGCAGGCCGCATTTTTCCATGTAATGCTTCAATTCTTATCGTTTCCGGGAAATATGCCTTAAGTTTGTCCCTGTAATCCATCACGTTTTCCAGGTGCTCCATATCTCCTTCTTCTACCATAGGACAGATTACATAGACCTGGCGTCCTTTTATGATTTCTTCTTTCATAAATTCATATGCTTTTTTTCTGTAATCCGTATTCACCACACAATTTTTGATTGGCAGACGGTTACTTGGCAATTCGTTCATGACAGACAAATTCATATCTCCATATAAAATCATAGCAAGGCTTCTGGGAATTGGCGTTGCGCTCATTACAAGTACATGAGTATCCTTTCCTTTACCGGCAAATGATTCTCTCTGTCTGACACCAAATCTATGTTGTTCATCTGTTATTACTAGCGCGAGATTATGATATGATACATTTTCCTGAATTAATGCATGTGTTCCAAAGACAACATTTACTGCATTTGATGCGATTGCTTTTTTTGCCAAATTCTTTTCTTTTGCAGATAAAGCTCCTGTTAAAAGGACAGGGTGCAGTGGAAGCTGATATTTATGAATCATTTCATTGATGGTAGCAAAATGCTGTGCTGCAAGAACTTCTGTTGGTGCCATCATTGCAGACTGATATCCATTTGTAGCAGCAAGAAGCATGGCAAGTATAGCAACTATTGTTTTTCCCGATCCAACATCCCCTTGAATCATACGATTCATGGTCGTTGTTCCTGTTAATTCTGCTTTTATTTCCGACCAGACTTTTTTTTGTGCGTCTGTAAGCTTATAAGGTAACATTTCAATGAATCTATTACTCTCAGCTGTTTCAAACATTTGGTATTTATTTATAATAGGATTTTTATGTTCTTTTAAGCGATAAATTGCAATTAAAAACAAGAAAAACTCCTCAAAAGCAAGTCTTCTTCTTGCTGCAAGCAGGGTGCTTTCATCTTCTGGCATATGAATCTGATATAGCGCGTCTTTCAAAGAAATTAAATGGTACTGATTCCTTGTTTGTTCTGGAAGAATGTCACAAAATTCGATCTGATCAGACAATATCTTTCGTACTGCTTTTGAAATAGTTGTGTTATGAATTCCCTTTGTCAAAGAATATACAGGATTGAGATGCCTGACACGATCCATATATTCTTCTGGCTGAAAAACTTTAGGGTGTTCACAATAAACAGACGTCTTTCCGCTTTCGTGAATGATTCCATGAAAAACATATTCAGTTTCCATTTTCATAGAGTTTGCGAGGTATGGCATATTAAAAAATGATAATCTAATTGTACCTGTCCAATCTGTAACATATACTGAGGTAATGGTAAGGTTTCTAACTCTTTTTGTTACAGGACGTTTTGTCATTTGCCCATGAAATGCATAAATACCATCTTTTAGATCAGAAATTGGTATGGGCGTTTCATATTTTTCGTATCCTCTAGGATAATATTTTATCAAATCATTCACTGTCGTGATTCCCAGCTTTTTTAAAAGCAAGGAAGTCTTATCTCCAACGCCTTTGATGTTCGTAACCGGATCAGTTGTTTTCATAAGAATGTATTCCTCTGATAAGAAAAGCGGCAGCTATTCGCTGCCACATTTTACTCTGCTGATACTACATAATAATATATTGGTTGTCCACCAAATTGAAGCTCTACATCACATTCTGGAAATTCTTTTTCAATCTTTTCTCGTAACGTATCAGCTTTCTCTTCTGCTACTTCACTTCCATAATAAATGCTGATCAGTTCAAGCTCATCATTCATCATATTACGAACCATTTCAAATGCAACACGCTCCATATCATTTCCAACAGAGAGAATACCGTTGTCACCGATACCCATATAATCACCCTGTTTGATTTCTTTGTCATCAATCACAGTATCTCTGACGGCATAAGTTACTTGTCCTGTTCTCACACGTGAAATTTCAGAAATCATATTCTCTTCATTTTCATGAAGTTCCAACTCGGGAACATAATTAATAACTGCCGCAATTCCCTGAGGGATTGTCTTAGAAGGTATTACAATGACATTAATATCCTCTGCAAGATCTTTTGCCTGGCTTGCAGCAAGTATAATATTTTTATTATTTGGAAGAACAAATACATTTTTAGCATTTACTTTATAAATCGCTTGTAATATATCATCTGTACTTGGATTCAGTGTCTGACCACCTTCAATAATGGTGTCAACCCCAAGTCCTTTAAAAATTTCATTCATTCCTTCGCCAACCGACACCGCTACAAAAGCAACTTCTTTTATTTCAGTAGCAGCTTCATCTGATGGCAGAGCAGCATTTTTTTCTTCCATCTTTATAAGTTTTTCCTGATGTTCAATTCGCATATTATCAATTTTCATATTCGATAATGCGCCGTATTGCAATGCTTTCTGAATTGCCATACCAGGATCATTGGTATGAACATGAACTTTAACAATCTCATCATCAGCAACAACTACAATAGAATCTCCAATAGATTCTAAATATGCCTTAAAATCAATCTCATGTTTAATATTAAAAAGTTTATCCAACATGATGATAAACTCTGTGCAGTAACCAAACTTGATTTCATAATCTTCCTGTACCTTTACAGATTCTTTGGAAGCAACAGGAGAAAAATCAGGAATACTAAGATCAAGTTCTTTACCAAGGTATACATCAAATGCCCCATGTATCACTTCCATGAGACCCTGTCCACCAGAATCTACAACTCCCGCCTGTTTTAAAACAGGAAGCATCTCTGGTGTCTGGCTTAAAACATAATCTCCATGTTCGATCACACCTTTTAAAAATTCTTCAAGATCTGTCATGCCTTCCTGATCAAGTTCTTTTGCTTTTTCATAAACACCTCTTGAAACAGTTAGAATGGTTCCTTCTTTCGGTTTCATAACAGCTTTGTAAGCTGTTTCAACTGCTTTTTCAAAAGCTTCTGTTAAAATAGAAACAGTAATTTCCTCATGTTCTCCAATTACTTTTGTCATACCACGAAGTAACTGCGACAAAATTACACCTGAGTTTCCTCTTGCACCTCGAAGTGAACCTGAGGAAATTGCTTTTGCAAGTGATTTCATGTCAGGGTCATCAAGTGCCAAAACTTCTTTGGCAGCAGCCATAATTGTCATCGTCATATTTGTACCTGTATCTCCATCAGGAACAGGAAATACATTAAGTTCATTGATCCACTCTTTTTTATGTTCTAAATTTTTTGCTCCGGCTAAGAACATATTTGAAAACATCTTAGCGTCGATACTATTTTGTGCCACGTTACATATCCTCCTTAATCAATCACTCGCACGCCTTCGACGAAGATATTGATCTTTTCAATCTTTAATCCGGTAAATTCTTCTACCTTATACTTCACATTACTGATCAGATTTTCCGAAACCGCCAGAATACTGACCCCGTATGAAACTATCACATGAAAATCAAGGTGAAGTTTATTGTTATCAACAAAAACAGCAATTCCCCGGGTAAGGTGGTCTTTTTTAAGAAGATTTACAACCTGATCTTTCACATTTACTGACGCCATACCAACAATTCCAAAACACTCGATCGCAACAGAACCTGCGTACTGAGCAATGACTTCATCATCTATTTTGATGTTTCCCATATGCGTATCCATATTTCCTTTCATGGCATAACCTCCTGTCTCTATAGATTTTATTTTAATTCTAATCACAATCATATGAAAATACTAAAAATATTATAACTGTTTTAGAACAAAAAAGAAACACTAAAAAAAAGATATCATATATTTTTAATTTTTAATGAGATTTTCACTTGCAATCTTTAGTCATTTCTGATAATATAATTAAGTCGCGAGCCTAAGAGGCTTAGTATGTCTAGGGAGGTGCTAATATGGCGAAATGTGAAGTTTGTGGAAAAGGCGTTCATTTTGGTAATGCAGTAAGCCATTCTCATAGAAGATCAAATCATATCTGGAATGCAAACGTAAAAAGTGTTAAATGTAAAGTAAACGGAGCTGCTAAGAAAATGCATGTTTGTACAAGCTGCTTAAAGTCCGGCAAAGTTGAAAGAGCTTAGAACTTACTAAAAAAGACTATCAAAGATAGTCTTTTTTTTTACTCTATTTTTGATGCATTTATTAACAAGTCCCCTGTCGTATCGACCTTAAAGTCAAATATTACATTTCGTTTTCATACTTTTGCTTTAAAACCTGATATTCTGCATTAATCATTTTTACAGTTTCACTATCTCCGCATACATTATCGGGGTGAAAAATTTTCATCAGATCTTTGTATCTTTTTTTTAGAGTAAGAATATTTGTGACTCCTTTAAAAAATGAGCGAATGCTGATATATTGAATGACATTGCTCTGTTCTGAACGGAATTCTTTGTTCAAATGAACCGAACGTTTTTCGTTTTCTACGGCTTTTTTATCAAGTTCAAGCTGATGATATGCGTTCTGCAAAATTTGAAGTTTTCTTTCAAATAATTTCTGTTCCTCTTTAAGTCTATTTTTTTCCAGTTCGAATTTCCGATTCCATTCTTTCATTTCAGACATGAACTGTTGCTTTTCTTTTGCGAGAATTTCTTGATACTGTTTCAGTGTTTCCCGTTCGGATTCAAGCTGGACTCTTTCGCGAAACATAAAATCTTTATCTATATCCTGATCTGTTTCAGTTAAACACTCTGATTCGAACAGCTCTGGCTTCTCATCCGTATTTCTATATGATGTTATATCTATGTGTTCCGATAATTCTCTTGGACTTAACACTTAAACCTCACCTCTGTCTGTGAATAATACACTGATGACGGATTATCATTTATTTGTTACTTTTTGTTTCCTCTGGAAAAGCAATCTCTACTGCATCATCATCTTCCATCATATCTTCTTTTTTATTTGTGAATTTGTCAACAAGGTCAGGAATCATGTCAAGCACTTTCGTGATCGTATCCTGATTTTTAATATTAACCAATTTTGTCTGTCCGTTTTTAATAACAAGTACTGCACTAGGTGTCATCTTTCCTGACATTCCACCACCGCTACCGTTTTTATTGCCATTCATACTAGCACCTGCACCAACTCCAAAGGTAACATCGACCAATGGAACAATAATCGTATCTCCTATTTTTGTTGGTTCTCCAACTACAGTCTTGGACGAAAGAAATGTCTCCATCCCTTTTATTAATGAATCAACAACACCATTCATATTATTCTCAGCCATTATTTATCCTCCCTGTTAAACAAAGCAATGACATACTTGATATCTTTATTAAAGTATAATCGAATTCCTGCCAGCAAAATTGTAAAAATTGTTATTTTTCCTTTTAGATATGCATCATATTCAAAAATAACCCGTTCAAATTCAGGATAAATCTGAATATGGTATGAATATATTGGGTAAAATATTCCATACCACGCCATAATTTGGCCAAGTGTTGATGGATCCTGTGTTCCTAATATAATATCCGCCTGAAACTTTCTTGGTCTGATACTTTTTAAAACACGAATCATTTGCTTCCATGCTTCCTTAAGCGCTGCTTTGCATTTAGGATCTTCAGTTAATTGTTTCCAATATGCAATATCTTGTGTAACCTTTTTTATTTTATCACAGATTCCATTGAATGTGTACCGTATCTTGCGAATCAAAATATGCACTTTATGTTTTATTTTGTGAATCAGATGGACAACGGCACTGTTTTTCGCTTTTTTGTTGGTGTTTTCATCTGATTCCTCATTATTTTTGTATTTTCTAATCTTCTTATCTCCCGAACTGACAGGTTCTAAAAGATCAGACTCATTATTATCTTTCTTATCTTTCTTATCTTTATTATCTTTATTATATTCTGTATTTTTACTGTGAATGAATTGTTTCTTATCTTTTGTTTCTTGGTCACTTTTTGTGCCAGAATCATCTTCTACAGATGAATCAATGAATGTAAACCATAATGCTTTTACTGAATACTTCAGCGTTTCCTGATATGTGACTTCAGCACGCAATATATGGAAAAACCAGTGCATTCTTGCACGTGCCTGAATCTTGTCCTTTTTTGTACTTTTGATTTCGTATCTGATTGGTACAAATAATATAATGAACAAAAGTATGAAAACTGTAATAATGAGAACAAGTAAAATAATCCCTAATATTTTTAATATTGTTAGAATGATAGACAACATACTGCTATAACCATCTTTCTTGCTGTGATATCGCATTTGATTTTTAAGTGGTGTTTTATTCCGTAAACTTTCCATCGCTATAGGAACGAATATTAAAATCACCAGTATCTTTATAAAGATCCAGTACTATTCTAGTGCAAAGCTTCACTGCTCTGGCATGTGTTTCAGCAAATCCCATGACTAAAATATCCTTATGTTTAAAATATGACTGCCTGAGAAATGTTGCATGATGAATTTCCAACAAATCTGTACCTTCTGCCAGAATGATAACGAAAATTGTAATTGGCCCTTTGCCAGATTTTAATCTTCGACATAATTTGTTTTTTTTACGTTCACAGAATCTGGTCATATATAAATTATTATAAAATTTCATGTTACACCCGACTCTCTTACT
>QKAS01000053.1 GCA_003246295.1 Clostridia bacterium
GAAAAAGTAATTAATTTTTGTAGTGATAACTATCTGGTTGAAAATCATATAATAAGTGTAACATTAAATATTGGAGTAGCTTGCTATCCATGTGATTCAAAGAATATGGAGGAGCTTATTCGGAATGCTGATACTGCAATGATGCAGGCTAGAAAAACCGGATTTAATGTAATTCAAAAATATGACAAGCAGATAGGGATCTACATCAACAAAAGAGACAGAATTGAGTTAAAGTTGAAAAAGGTTCTATATGATGAAGAGTTTTCCCTGCAGTTTCAGCCACAAGTCAACTGTAATGATGGAAACATTTATGGTGTAGAAGCTTTATTAAGGTGGTTTACAAAAAAAGGTGATTATATTCCACCAATGGATTTTATTCCGATTACAGAAGAGAATGGAATGGTAATTTCTCTGGGTTACTGGATTATGGAACAGGCGGCAAGCCAATTAGCAAATTGGAAAAAAATGTATGCATCTAAGATAAAAATGGCAATTAATGTATCGAGCAAACAGCTGATGGAAGAGAACTTTACGGATAAATTAATTCAGATCTTAGAGAATTATCAGATACCAAAACAAGATTTTGAAATTGAAATTACTGAGAATATTCAGCTTGAGACGAATTCTATGATTCATGAGACGCTAGCCAAGTTATCATCATATGGAATTTCTATTGCGATTGATGATTTTGGGACAGGTTATTCTTCGCTCTATTATATAAGAGAACTTCCAGTCAATAGAATCAAGATTGCAAAAGAATTGATAGATCATATAGACCATGATATTTATGCGAAGTCTATCGTTCAGATGGTTATTTCAGTTGCGAAGGTAAATAATATAAAAGTGATAGCAGAAGGTGTTGAAACAAAAGAACAGTGGGAATGTCTGAAAGAGATGGAATGCGATGAAATACAAGGATACTTATTTTCCAAGCCACTTGTTCCAAATGAGCTAGAAAAAAACTGGTTTGGAAATAATGATTAGACCTAAAATAATATGATGAGAGGAAGTGTCGGTGTTTTGGAAATACTAAATACATTAAAATCATTAATACTTCTTGATGTAAAGTCTTTGATGGGTGTATTAGTCTGGGGAGATTTTGCATTAGCTGCACTTTCTTTTAGTTATCATAAATTTCATAATACAAGTGGCGAAAAAAATCAAATCATGAAGTTTGGATTCTCTAAATTAATGCAATCAATTGCCTGGTTATTTTTATTTTTAAGAGGCGATATACCAGATATCATGTCAATTTATCTTGGTAATTGTTTGCTCTATGTTAGCATATATTTGGAATCCAATATTATGCTTAAGATGATAGAAGGTCTTTCAAAGAGATGGTACAAGGTTCAGAGTGTTATATTAGGAATCGCTTTGTGTATCTTTGTTTTGAGTGAGGTAAGCATTGGAAATAGTAATGTGAGAATTGCTATTTCATCTATCAATATTTTACTTTTTTTCTTATGCCCAACTTTGATTTATATTTTAGACAAAAAAGGAACTGCATTTAAAAGATATCTCGGAACCAATCTATTTATCTTTTTGGTTGTTCTTCTCATTCGTGCTGTGCAATCTCTTCTGTTTGAAGAATTAAATTTGTTTACGAATAATTTGTTTCAGAGCATTACCTTCATTACACTGATTTTACTGATGTTTATAAATGGAGCGGGGTTTTTACTACTCATGTATGAATCTACGGATCTTTTAATTAAGTCAATCGCAGACTTAGACCCATTGACGCAGATAAGTAATCGTAGAAATTTTATGTTAAAGGCAGAAGCATATTTCGAGAGGCACAAAAAGAATCAAAAACCGATTGCATTACTTTTTGCTGATATCGATCGCTTTAAGCAGATCAATGATACCTATGGTCATTTAGCGGGAGATGAGATATTGAAGAAAGTTGCAAACATCATTTCGGATAGTATAAGGCCTATGGATTTATGTTCCAGGTACGGTGGTGAAGAGTTTGTGATCTGCCTATTTGAGGCTGATGAAAGTCAGGCGGTCATGATTGCAGAACGAATACGAGAGAAAATGAAGCTCGGGTTGCTGTTTGAGGGAAGAACAATTGCATATACGATAAGTATTGGAGTTTATTCAAGGATACCAGATGAGCAGACGAAACTTGAAAAATTCATAGATTTTAGCGATAAAGCAATGTATATAGCGAAAAAAGAAGGTAGAGACCGAGTGATTTGTTATAAAGAGCATTATCAAGATGTAAGCGGAAAGGAAAGAAACATGAATGAAAAATATTGATAACATGGATAAAAAAAGAATTAAGGCGAGTAAGTTTGGAAATCTTTTGTTATTTGTTATAGCTTATGTATTACTTTCCGTTGTGATTCGTGATATTGCGTTAACCGATAAAAATATAAAAATACTGGGATTCGAGATAACAACATCAGCATTAAGAGGGATCATTACACAAATACAAATGCTTATTAGTGTTTACATAGTATTAAAAGAAAATAGAATGGGGTATATAGCCAGTGTTTTATTAAATATGTATAGCATGCTAATCGCAATTTTTTTCATGGTACAAACAAAATCACCAACTGCACTTCCGGGTGTAATCTCCTATGCTGGAGCATTTTTAATTATCACATTAATTATTTTTTATAAAAAAAGAGCAGGTGGTTATTTAACAGAAATTGAAAGTCAAAAAATGAATTTGATAGAATCTGAGAGTAAGTTACACAAAATGGCATTTTACGATTCCCTTACAGGTCTGCCAAATAAGGAATTATTTATAAACCGATTAGAACAAAATATCAGTCTGGCAAAGCGCAACGGTAAATTAATTGGAACTATGTTTATCGATCTAGATTCTTTTAAATCAGTAAATGATACCATGAGCATGAAGCTACAACATACGGAAGCTATTGCTTTGATCGTAAAAGAGATAGTGAAGTAGAAGATATGCTTGAAAATGCTTTGAAGTCTGTGATAGTATGAAGTAATCATTAACAATTGCAAGTAATCAAGGTTCAATTTAGTGGACAAATAAAAAAGTGAAGAAAACCTTGTAAAACCGGCATTCTTCACTCAATCGGGCAAATTAAAAATGCAGGAAAAGGGACTTGAACCCTCAGGGTATTGCTACCACACGGACCTGAACCGTGCGCGTCTGCCAATTCCGCCATTCCTGCGTACCTTTAAAATTATAACGGCTTTTAATCTTTATGTCAACAATGAAATGTAAAAATAAATTGAAAAGAAAGACAAACATGAATTTTATCATTTTTGATTTAGAATGGAATCAGGCAAGCAATGAAGCCGATCCAAACAAAAAAATACTTCCCTTTGAAGTTATAGAAATTGGAGCAGTCAAACTGGATTCTCATAAGAACCAGGTTGGAAGCTTTAGTAAACTGATTAAACCATATGTATATACTAAAATGCATCCAATCACAAAGAAAATGCTACATTTACAGGTTGAAGATTTTAATAAAGAAGATGATTTTGTGGATTGTATGAATGAATTTTTAGAGTGGTGTGGAAAAGATTACACTTTTTGCACATGGGGAGTATTGGATTTGCTAGAATTGCAACGTAATATGAAGTATTATTACATGAATTCATTGTCTAACGGTCCATTAAAATATCTTGATATACAAAAGTTATTTAGTTTGGAGTTTGAAGATGGTAAATCGAGACGTACTTTGGAACATGCCGTTGATTTATTGAAAATTGAGAAAGATATACCTTTTCATAGGGCGTATAGTGATGCATATTATACAGCAAAAGTTTTTTCTGAGATAAAGAATCCAGCAGTTGAGAGTAAATACTCTTTTGATGTTTTTACACCTCCAAAAACAAAAAAGGATGAGATAAAAATTGTATTTGATACATATGAGAAATACATATCAAGAACTTTTGAAGATAAAAATGCGGCAATGGATGATAGAGAGGTTATGAGTACAAAGTGCTTTTATTGTCACAAAAATATTAAGAAAAAAATAAAATGGTTTACAGTAAATGGAAAGCATTTTTTAAGCTTGTCCTACTGTGATGTACATGGTCCAATGAAGTCTAAAATTCGAATTAAAAAATCGGAGGATGATTTTACATATGTAATTAAAACATCAAAATTCATACCTAAAGAGGATGCAGATGAGTTGATTGAAAAGTATCATAAATACAAAAAAGGTAAACCTTCACAAACATGAAAGGAGAAGATGTGTGGAATTCAAACATGAGTTAGTAGTACCTAATAATGATCTTCCTTTTCGCATGTTTGTTTTTGAGGGGAAAAATGGAAATTATCAAGTCGTAAAACACTGGCATAATACTGTAGAATTATTTTTGGTGTTTGAAGGAAACATTGATTTTTATATTAATTCATTGCATTATCCTATATCAAAAAATCAATTCATTCTTGTAAATTCCAATGAAATACATTCGATTGAAGCACCCAGAGAAAATTTTACAATTGTTATACAGATACCGCAAGAGACTTTTGAAGCATATAGAGAAGAAGAATATATATTATTTAAAAGTACTAGATATGAAGAAGATTCTGAACTTATTGGCTTGATAAGAAATATGTATAGGGTATATGCAGAAAAGAAATATGGATATGAATTAGAGGTAAAAAGTTTTTTTTATAAATTATTACATATTCTAATTATAAAATATAAAGAAAAGGATATTGATAAAGAGAGAATTAGACAGAACAGACAGCTAGAAAAGTTGTCCCACATTACAGAATATATCCAGGAATGTTATAGAGAGGATATTACATTAGAAAGTATTGCTTCCAAGTTTGGATTTTCACCTACATACCTTTCCAGAATATTTCAAAAATATGCAAAGATTAACTATAAAAGTTATCTGCTTGATGTCAGGGTGCAACATGGGTTTAAAGAATTAATGAATACAGATAAAACAGTAGGAGAAATAGCAGAAAATAATGGTTTTCCTGATAGCAGGAGTTTTTCAAAGGCATTTATGAAGAGATATGGTGTTCTACCTAGTGTGTATAGAAAAGAGGTAAAATCAAGAAAATAATTAATTAAAAAAAGGCAAGAAAATGCTATAATTTAGATAAGTTAATGGTGGAAATTAAAGGAAGAATTGCATATAATGAGGACAAAGAAGAGTGAGTGCAAAAAATGTTAGCATTTACTCTTTTTTAGAAACAAATTTAATAGGGAGGAAAAAAATGCAAATAAAGAAAGCAACAGATGTTGCGTTTAAAGAGTATGGCAGGGTGGTCACAGGTAAATTTGATCTGGAAGATTTAACAAGAATTATGAATTTAACAGAAGCGCCAACAGATGCTGTTATTTATTATCCATCAATTAAAGAACTGGAAGAATTACCAGTCGCTGAAGAAATCAGAAAGAGCTTTTTTGGAGAACTTCCTATGCAGATTGGTTACTGCAATGGGACAAATACAAAATTAAATGCCTTGGAGTATCATCGAAATTCCGAGTTTGGTATTGCAATCTCTGATATGATTATTTTAGTAGGAAAACAACAGGATATTCAGGATGATTTCACATATGAAACATCTAAGGTAGAAGCATTTTATGTAAATGCAGGAGAAATGATTGAGATGTACGCAACTACATTACATTATGCTCCCTGCAGCGTTGATGGTAAACCATTTCGCAACGTTGTAATTCTTCCAAAAGGTACAAATACGGATATAGAAACTCAATTTTCAAATATGGGCGAAGATGCACTTATGACAGCAAAAAACAAGTGGTTGATTGCGCATGAAAATGCAAAAATTGAAGGTGCTGTTAACGGGTTAAAAGGAATCAATATTGAAGTAAAATAATGCTTGGTAATTTTTAATTAGATCTATAATATCGTACTTAAATTATATACAAATAAAAATGTTTATTCTGCAAACGCAGAGAATGGAGGAATTTATGTTTCAAAATATGCCACAGGTAAAAGTAGGTATCGTTGCTGTCAGCAGGGACTGTTTCCCTGAAACACTTTCTGTTTCAAGAAGAGAAGCTTTGGTAAAAGCTTACAAAGAAAAATATGGAGAAGCAGATATTTATGAGTGTCCAATCTGTATCGTTGAAAGTGAAATTCATATGGTACAGGCTCTTGAAGATATTAAAAAAGCAGGATGTAATGCACTTTGTGTATACTTAGGAAACTTTGGTCCTGAAATTTCAGAAACACTTCTTGCAAAACACTTTGATGGACCAGCAATGTATGTTGCAGCTGCTGAGGAAACAGGTGATAATTTATTAGGCGGCAGAGGCGATGCTTATTGTGGTATGCTAAACGCAAGCTACAATTTAAAACTTCGTAATATTAAAGCATATATTCCGGAATACCCTGTTGGAACGGCAGAAGAATGTGCAGATATGATCAAAGAATTCGTTCCAATTGCAAGAGGAATCGTAGGACTATCTGATCTTAAGATTATTAGCTTTGGACCTCGTCCATTAAACTTCCTTGCATGTAATGCACCCATCAAACAGTTATATAATCTTGGTGTTGAAATTGAAGAAAATTCCGAATTAGACTTATTTGAAGCATTTAATAAACATGCTGGAGATCCAAGAATCGCTGATGTTGTAAAAGATATGGAAGCAGAACTTGGTGAAGGAAATATGAAACCTGAAATCCTTCCAAAACTTGCGCAGTATGAATTAACCCTTCTTGACTGGATTGAAGCACACAAAGGATACAGAAAATATGTTGCGATTGCTGGAAAATGCTGGCCAGCATTCCAGACTCAGTTTGGATTTGTTCCTTGCTATGTAAACAGCAGATTAACAGGAATGGGAATTCCAGTTTCCTGTGAAGTTGATATTTATGGCGCATTGAGTGAATTTGTTGGAACATGTATCAGTGAAGATGCAGTAACACTTCTTGATATCAACAATTCTGTTCCTGCTGATATGTACAATCAGGATATTAAAGGAAAATTTGATTATACATTAAAAGATGTGTTTATGGGATTCCACTGTGGAAATACATCCTCAAAGAAACTTTCTGCATGTTCTATGAAATATCAGATGATTATGGCAAGAAATTTACCTGAAGAAGTTACACAGGGAACGCTTGAAGGAGATATTGTTCCAGGAGAAATTACTTTCTTCCGTTTACAGAGCACAGCAGATTCAAAACTTCGTGCATACATCGCACAGGGTGAAGTCCTTCCAGTAGCAACAAGATCATTTGGATCAATTGGTATTTTTGCAATTCCTGAAATGGGAAGATTTTATCGTCACGTACTGATTGAAGGAAACTATCCTCATCATGGAGCTGTTGCTTTTGGTCACTTTGGAAAAGCATTATATGAAGTATTTAAATATATTGGAGTTCCTGTTGATGAAATTGGATTTAATCAACCTAAAAACATGATGTACCCAACTGAAAATCCATTTGCATAAATTGCAGTAAAGGAGGATTTCTATGTTATATATTGGTGTAGATTTAGGAACATCAGCTGTAAAATTGCTTTTAATGAGTGGTAATGGAAAGATTGAGAAAATTGTATCAAGAGAGTACCCACTCTTCTTCCCACATCCTAGTTGGTCTGAACAAAATCCTGAAGATTGGTGGAATGCCGTTCTTGACGGGCTTGCAGAACTTGTGAAGGATTGTGATAAATCACAGATAGCAGGTATCAGTTTTGGTGGACAGATGCATGGTCTTGTTATTCTAGATGAGAATGATCAGGTCATTAGACCTGCTATTCTTTGGAATGACGGTAGAACGACAGAGGAATGTGATTATTTAAATCAGGTCATTGGTAAAGAGACCTTGTCAAAATATACAGGTAACATTTCATTTACTGGTTTTACAGCACCGAAAGTTCTCTGGGTAAAAAACAAAGAACCAGAAAATTTTGCTAAAATTAAAAAAATTATGCTTCCAAAAGACTATATTGCGTATATGTTGTCAGGAAGTTTTTGCACAGACGTATCAGATGCTTCTGGAATGTTACTGTTTGATGTAAAAAATAAAACATGGTCCAAAGAAATGATGGATATCTGCAGTGTCAGAGAAGACCAGCTTGCTAAGATCTATGAAAGCTATGAAGTGGTTGGAACTTTAAAACCTGAATTAGCATCTAAGCTTGGATTATCCGAATCCGTTAAAATAGCTGCAGGTGCAGGTGATAATGCAGCAGCCGCCGTTGGAACAGGAACAGTTGGAAATAATGTATGTAATATTTCTATTGGCACATCAGGAACGGTTTTTATTTCAAATGAGAATTTTAATGTTGATCAGAATAATGCATTACATTCTTTTGCACATGCAGACGGTAATTTCCATTTAATGGGATGTATGTTAAGTGCAGGTTCTTGCAGTAAATGGTGGATGGAAGAAATTCTTGGTACCAAAGAATATGCCAAAGAAGAAAAAGAAATTACAAAACTTGGAGAAAATCACGTTTACTTCCTTCCATATCTTATGGGAGAGAGATCACCATTAAATGATCCATATGCAAGAGGAACCTTTATAGGTATGACGATGGATACTTCAAGAACAGATATGACACAAGCTGTGTTAGAAGGCGTTGCTTTTGCAATCAGGGATTCACTTGAAGTCGTTAAGAGTCTTGGAATTGAAATCACACGTTCCAAACTTTGCGGTGGTGGTGCAAAGAGTCCATTATGGAGAAAAATGTTTGCAAATATTTTAAACATCGAACTTGACCTCATTGAAAGTGAAGAGGGTCCTGGTTATGGTGGTGCAATGCTAGCAGCTGTTGCCTGTGGAGAATATGCATCTGTGGAAGAAGCAGCTCAAAAACTTGTAAAAGTTGTGAATACTGTAAAACCAGATCCAGAACTTGTTGCAAAATATGAAGCTCAATATCAGAAATTCAGACAGATCTATCCGGCTGCAAAGGAATTATTTAAAAAAATAGTATAAGCAATTTTCCATAATGCTATACAAAAATCTAAATTTGCAATAAAAGAGAGAGACAGAAATAGCCGTCTCTCTCTTTTTTATGTCAATAACATGATTATCGGTATAGTTCAGGTTGTGGTGGGTTGTTGTATTGTGATGCACTTGTTATAACCAACTCGTAATCATCAAAAGGAATATTATTATAATAAGAATCAAAAGGACTTCCATACTCTGCAATTCCAAAACTTCCTGGTATCAAATCATAGGCACCAGATTCTGTACACCCTATCAAATTCTCTCCTTGATAAAATAATACATAAGAAGAGATATAATCGATGGTCTGATCTGACTGGTTTGTGAATTTTGCAATAACACTTCCATTTGGACTAATGTTAGATGTCACATTTATTTGTTCTTTTAAGTCTTTATCAATATCTTTTTCAGTTGCTTTAATTCCTCTGTATTGTACCTCATAATGATCATAAGGAAAATCTTCATTTGTCGTCTGATAAAGTACATTTGTTGCATAAACTGTACCTGGATATATATTAGAAAAATAAGCAGTTGAATAAGATAAAATATTTCCTTCTTGATCATAAAAAACAAAAAGTGGAGATATTTCTTTGTAATACTGATCATCATTTGACGAAATCTGAAGAATAATGGAAGAAGATGATTCTGTATAGATAGGGTTTAGATCTTCTGCAGAAATAAGTTCGTATTTGGTTTCAGCAGGAGAAGTAATATAATTTTCAAGACTACCCTGCATGGTATTGATTTGTTCTTGCATTGTTTTTAATGTTTCTTTTGTTTCATCTTCGGAAACAGTTTGCGGAACGTTTACATTAGAACATCCACTTATTAATAGAGTTGCAGATAATAAAACTGTGATGAAGTAATTTTTTCTCATTGAATCCCCCTTGTTCTTTAAGAAACTTGAATAGATTATTTTAATAATGGTTTTAATAGTCTTGCCATTTTAGTTCCCAAAGGCATTTCTTTTAATTCTTCGGTAGAGAAACATCTTAAAAGTGCAAGTAGAATAAAATAAGCGATGCTGCCAATTAGTATCGAACATAGTGTGCTGATAAGGTTAAAATCAATTAAGAAATTTAAACCTGAATATGTTAAAAAAACAATGATACCCATGATAAGTGATGATAATAATGGAACCAAAAAAGTTTTAATAATCTCTTGCGTATAATGAAGATGTTTTGAAACAGCATACCAGTTCAAAGCTGAAATTATTAAAGGAAATGTAATATTACCGATTAATAAAGCATATATACCAAGATCAGTAAAGAGCAATAACAAAACTACAATTATTATATGAATTACAAGTGAAAAGGCCGCATGGTAAATAGGAAGTTTCATGTGATCCGTTCCCTGTAGAATAGAAGTTGTAATAGTTGACAAAGAATAAAAGATTATAGCTGATGTACCGAAAATCATTAAAGTAACAACGGTATCCTGATACAAAGTAAGGCTTGGAAAGAGTAACATAATAATAGGTCTTGCAAGAACCGAAAGACCAACTGCAGATGGAAAAGCAATGCACATATTAAACTTTATAACGCCACCAATCTTATCATGGAGATCATAGGTATTACGTTTGCTGGAAGCGGCAATACTAGGTATCGTTGAGGCCGCCATAGCGGATGCTACAGCAACGGGTACATTAATTAAAAGGTTATATTGTGAATTGAAAGCTCCCTGTAATGAACTGACAACAACACTTTCGATTCCTTTGTTAAGCATAATGTTACCAAATATCAAATCATCAAGAGTATACCCTAACTGGTAAACTGTCTGGCTGAATATAATGGGAATTACAGTTAAAAATAGTGCCTTATAAATTTCTCCATTAGTCTCATCAATTGGAGTTCTGTCACGATCAATCTGTTTCATTAAAGTTGGTCGATAGATCATAAAGACAATTAATAAGAATACCAAAGCAGTAAAAGCACCAGCAAAAGTACCACAGATTCCACCTGCAGCGCCATATGCCGAGACATTAGGGGAAGTTGCATATACTTTCATAAAGAGATATATAGCAGCAACACTGACAACGGCATTAATAATTTGTTCAAAAATTTGTGATAAAGCCGTTGGTATCATTGTATTTTTTCCCTGATACAATCCACGAAATACGCCAAGTAAAGCCATAATAAAAGTTGTTGGTGCAACAATTTTTAAAGGTTCAGATAGACCATTTCGTGCATAAATTCCTTCCAAAAAATCTGAACCAAAATAAATTAAGGAACATGCAATCGTACCTGAAATCAAGGCAAAAAGTAAAGCATTCCGAAAGATATGGAATGCATTTCTATATTCTTTATTTGAACATCTCTGTGAAACAAGTTTTGATACAGCAAGTGGAAGACTATAAGAAGAAAGAGTCAGCGTGATATTATAGATACCAAATGCGACTGAATAAATACCGTTTCCTTCTTCACCCAACATATTAGCCATAGGTATTCTGTATATTAAACCTATTAGTCTTGTAATAATTCCAGCAATTGCTAGAATACTGCCCTGCATCAATAGATTTTTTTTTGTTTGTTTTGTCATGGTAACACCTCAGTTCTCTATTCAATATACTATATAGAGAAAAAGCATTCAATACAAAATTCAAGGAAAAGGTATGAATACAAAATAATAATAATTTCTTAATTATTAATGAGTTATTCACAGAAGCTTCAAACATTATCCAACTTTTCAACACATTTCATTGATATGATAAGAATATCAAAAGAGATTTTGATATTAATCTTTTTCATTACTCCCCTTTTTAAAAGCCGTTGTTTTCACAACGGCTTTTGTGTTGTATCTATAATAAAGAAGATAAAACCAGTTTCTATCATGAAATTACTCAAGTGAAATATTAATATGAAAAGGATGTTGCTCGGCATTCATTTCAACACAAATGACTCTTGAAGCATTCATTTTAACAGAAACTTCGTTTCCATAAAGCATTGTGGGCGTTGAAATATCAACGGTAATGCCAACATTTGAAAAAATAGTAGCAGCTGTTGCAGTCAACATATTTGCTAACTCTGAAACAGCACTTTGTGCCATGTCATCAAATTCTGCTACAGGCATTCCCATCATCATAGTAGATGCAATACTTTTAGCATGTTCCAGGTTCATAAAATAAACAACATTTCCCTTAACTTCTCCAACAATACCAACAACAATAAAAACACCTGTATCAATCAGTTGCTTTCCCTTTACACTGACAGTACCTTTTTGAATGGAAGTAAAACCAAGTTGAGGCATTATAGTCATAAAAGATTCTATAAATGGATTAATATATTTTACATCCAATGATCATCACCCCTTTGAAAACCGACATTAATCAGAATATCACCAAAATCAGTTTCTGCTAATGCAGAGAATGTTTTATATGATGGTGCAGAAATATGAACTTGCTCTCCATGCATAATGGTAGGTGGTGCAACGCGAAGACCATAAGCTTTATTCCTTCTATTTAAAATAGAACATGCATTTCCAGATATTATATTAGCAAGTTCACCTATTGCGGCTAGTATTTCATCATTTCCGGAAGGATTTCTTTTTAAGATAGAGGACACAACACGCTCCGCTGTTTCCATCTTCATATCCAGAAGCATTCGTCCAGAAAAACTACCAATAATTCCCATAATAATAGTAAGTCCAGCACTTGAATGTTCCTCATGGTGAAATGATTCTTTTTTGTAATGTAAAAGAGTTTTTGTCATTTTATTCATTCCATCAAGCATAGCTTCTTTAAATACATTTGAGAACTCAGAATCAAGCGTCTGAAAGAGCTCTTCATGATCCGTGATACGATGTATCAGTGTTAAGAGTTCGTCTGAATCAACAGGTTTTTGAATGTAACCGGATGCCTTATTTTTTTTTGCTTCCTGTACAATTTCATCGTCCATCATGGAGCTGATAATGATTACTTTTGTTGAAGGACTAATTGCATGCACAGCTCTTGTACATTCAAATCCATCTGTGCCAGGTAGCGTCATATCCATTGTTACAAGATTAGGTTTTGTATTCTTTACGACATCCTTCACTTCCTCAAGTGAGCTTGCTTCTCCCACAACCTCAAAGCCGGCATCCTCCAAAACACCACGGATTACGGCGATGGAAAAGGGAGAATCATCAACAATTACAATCCTCAGTTCAGCCATAATATTACCAACCTTTCAAATGTATTCCTATTATAAAGTTAGTCAAATAAATATGAAAATAACAATTAATATAGAAATAATAATTGTTTTATAGGTACTGTAATTTTACTATAAATATTAACAAATGTCACTTCATTTTATACATAAAAGCAGTTCAATTTAAACAAAAAAAACCTGGTATACAACCAGGTTATCATCGAAGCGACGGGATTCGAACCCACGACCTCTGCGTCCCGAACGCAGCGCTCTACCAAACTGAGCCACGCTTCGTAAACAGGAATGAAACAAGTAGATGATACAATAAATAAAAATAAAAGTCAAACAGAAATTAGGTACTTCAAGAGCTAAAATATTATTATAACCAAGGTATTTAAACACGATAGATACAGATTTTATCAATAAAAAACAATTATTATTTTACATGTTTTATACACATTATTCAAATAGAACACATAGTATTCTGCTTATTGTATTAGTTGTCAAAATATTATATTGTATGGTCATATGAAAAGTGGTAGGATATATTTATAAAAGTATATCTTATAAAGGGGGGTCTATCATGAAATATAATAAAAAAATTAGTACAAAAATGTTAGGAGTAATTTTACCTGTAGTCATTGTATCAATGGCAGTTCTTACTTTGATTAGTGTTTCAACAAGTAAAAATATTATTAATCAACAAATCAGTGAAAGAATGAATACAGAGCTGATTGCTCAAATGAACGGAATTAATGAGCAGTTAAATATCGTTGGTAGAACATCAAGGGATCTTTCAAAAATGGTCGGAAGTACATATCAGAATATTTCAATTACATTCTATGAAGAAATTCTAAAGCAAATAACAGCAGATAATTCAAATGTGCTTGGCTGTGGTATTTGGTTTGAGCCATATGCATTTGATTCACAGCAGGAGTATATGGGTCCATATGTTTATAAAGATGGATCGGAATTAAATTTAACCTATGATTATTCTAATTCTGAGTACGATTATTTTAATCAGGAGTATTATTTAAATGGTATCAACAGCAAAGACAACTATGTATTCACTGATCCTTATTACGATGAGACAATGGGAAAAACCATGACATCATGCACTATGCCAATTACAAATGATGAAGATAAAATAATTGGTGTTATAACGGTTGACATGGAGCTTACAACCATACAGAACCTAATAGCATCTATTCAAGTTGGTCAAAATGGCTCTGCTATTCTGACAACGGCATCAGGTGCTTATATTGGAACTAAAGAGGCAGAAAAAATAGAGCAGTCCTTGAATATGACACAAGAAGAAAATGTCTCATTATCGGATGCTGCAAATGTAATTATAAATTCTGATAAAGGGTTAACTACTTTTTCAGATCAAAATGAAACATACAATTTATACTATGATACAGTACCAGGTGTTGGTTGGAAATTAATGGTAAGAATGCCACAATCAGAACTGGCACAGCCTGTTATAGATTTAACTATTAAATTACTTATTATTTGTATGATTGCAATTGTATTAGTCATCGTTGTTGTATTGTTTGTTGTAAAATGGATTGCTGGAAATTTAAAGAAAGTTGCAAAATTTGCAGGATTTTTATCAGAAGGAGATTTTACAGTTGCGCCATTAGATATTCATGGTAAAGATGAACTTGCTTATATGGGTTCCTCCCTAAATGAAATGTATCGCAAAAATAAAGAAGTGATAACAAATATTGCATCTCAATCAGAAAGTATAGAACGATCCAGTAATAAATTAAGTGATTCTTCAACAGTTCTTTTGGATCAGTTTGCACAAATTGAAGATTATATGTCTAAGGTAAATGAGGCGATGATGTCTTCAAGTGCGGCTTCAGAAGAAGTAAATGCCTCCGTTGAGGAAGTGAATTCCTCCGTTAATGTTCTTTCTGGTGAAACAGACAAAAGCCGACAGCTGGCAGATGAAATCAGGTCAAGAGCGAAATCAATTGAGTTAAAAAGTAAAGAAGCATTTGATAATGCGAATAAATTATCAAATGAGTTTGAAGTAAACTTAAGTACGAGTATAGAGAATGCAAAAGTAGTAGAATCTATTGGTACCATGGCAAATGTAATTTCCAATATTGCGGAGCAAATTAATTTATTATCATTAAATGCCTCTATTGAGGCTGCAAGAGCAGGGGAGCAAGGAAAAGGATTTGCAGTTGTAGCAGGTGAAATAGGTAAACTAGCAGGTGAAACATCAAAAGCTGTAGATCAAATTCAGAAGACGATTGTAGATGTCCAGGGAGCATTTGACAGACTCACCGATGACTCTAAGTCATTACTTCTATTTTTAACAAAAACTGTAACCCCAGATTATGGTGCATTTGTTGACACGGCACGTCAGTATGGACTGGATGCAGAAGCAATTGAAATCTTTTCAAACAAACTTGCTGTCATGTCAGAAGATATTGAAAGAATAATGGGAGAAGTTGGATCTGCGATACAGAATATTGCAGAATCAGCACAAAGTACAGCAGATAACAGTAGTAGAACCATGGAATCCGTAAATGAAGTCTCAGGTGTAGTTGATGAAGTATCTGATATGTCGAAAGAACAACAAAGTATTGCAGGAGATTTAAGCGAGGTGGTAAGGACATTTAAACTCTAGACACTTCTTGAAAGATATTTAGTGAAATAGACGATCTATTGTCTCTTTAATTTTATCAAGTACATAAATCTATTTTGTCAAATCTATCATTAGGCTGGACAGTACTCATTCGAAACGTTACAATAATGCTGTAAAAAAAGGATGGAGACGTTTATAATGAATAAAGCAGTTGTATTTGATATGGATGGTGTATTATTTGATTCAGAGAGAATTATTTCACAAATATGGAGAGAGATTGCAGTTATTGATGGGATTGACGCCAATCAGATGGAGATTGCAATAAAAAAATGTACGGGACTTAATCATACAGATATCAGTATTTTCTTTCATAGACATTTTGGATCCGATTTTAATTATAACGAATTTAGGAATCGTGCAGCCATGATGTTTCATAACAAAGTAGATATAGAGGGACTTCCAATTAAAAAAGGAGTATATGAAATTTTAAAATATTTGTCGGAAAGTACTTACAAAATTGGGCTGGCATCATCTTCATCAACAGAAAGTATTCATAAAAATTTAAAACGTGCAGACATAACGGATTATTTTCAAGTGATTGTTGGTGGTGATATGGTGGAACATAGTAAGCCAGAACCCGATATATATTTAAAAGCGTGTAGCAGTCTTGGTGTCAATCCAGAAAAAAGTATCGCAATTGAAGATTCACCAAATGGAATTCGTTCCGCAAAATCAGCAGGTATGCTTCCAATTATGGTTCCTGATATGATACAGCCAAGTGAAGAGATTACCGCAATATTATATCGTCAATATGAATCATTACTAGATGTGATGGAACATTTAAAAGAAATTGAAAACAGAGCATAGACTTTGTATTCTAATATGTTAGAAATTTATTTACTGAATAAGATTGGGGAACTTAATTTCTGCTTATATCATAGAAATTTAAGTTCCCTTTTTACGAGCAATTAATTTAGCATACAAAAAAAGCACCAACCCCAAGGCTCATATGTCCTCAAAACTAGTGCTTAGTGCGCTTTCAGGGGCTCGAACCCTGGACACCCTGATTAAGAGTCAGGTGCTCTACCAACTGAGCTAAAAACGCAAATAATTTCATAACGCAAACGTAATTATAATATATCAATTTGCAGTTTGCAAGAGTTTTTTAAAATTTAAAACGATAAAAGCTTGTAACTCGCTATTTTTCAAGTATAATTTACATTATGATGTTTTTAAAGCAATCTAAAGAGAGAACAGAGAGGCTAAAAATGAAATTTTTTGACAGCCATGCACATTATGATGATGATGCATTTCAAGAGGATAGAGAGGATTTATTGTCTTCTTTGCAAGAGAAGGGAGTAACACATGTTGTAAATGTAGGAGCAGATATAGCATCTACAAAAAAAACAATATTACTATGTGAACAGTATGAATTTATTTATGGGGCAGCAGGTATTCATCCAGAGGCCGCAGATCATATCTCTAATAAAGAGCTTGATTGGTTAAGAGAACAATATCACCATCCAAAGATTGTTGCAGTTGGTGAAATTGGTCTTGACTATTACTGGAAGGAGGTAGATCCTACAGTACAAAAAGAGATATTTGCGGCACAGCTTGAATTTAGCAAAGAAACAAAGCTGCCGGTAATCATACATTCACGTGATGCTTCAAAAGACACCCTTGAAATGTTGCAGTCTTTTTATAAAAAATCGACATTGCAAGGTATAATACACTGTTATTCATATTCTAAAGAAACGGCAAGAGAGTATCTTGATATGGGGTTTTACTTTGGAATTGGAGGTGTGATTTCATTTACTAATGCTAAGAAATTAAAAGAAGCAGTTGAATATATTCCTATCGAAAATATAGTTCTGGAAACAGACTGTCCATATCTGGCACCAGTTCCATATAGAGGGAAAAGAAATTCTTCATTATATCTACCTGAAATCGGAAAAGAACTTGCAGCAGTAAAACAATTAGATTTTGAAGAAGCAATGAGCATTATATATGAAAATACATTTCGGGTTTATAAAATAGGAAGGAATTAATATGCCAAAATTGGGAAATCCAACAAGTACAATCGAGATATTAGAAAAATATCATTTTGTATTTCAAAAAAAATACGGACAAAATTTTTTAATTGATAGTAATATTTTGAATAACATTATTGAAACTGCAGATATCACAAAAGAAGACTTTGTCATAGAAATAGGACCAGGGATAGGAAGTATGACGCAATACCTTGCTGAGGCAGCAAGAGAAGTTTATGCAGTTGAAATTGATAAATTACTGATTCCAATTTTACAGGATACGTTGTCAGAGTATACGAATGTAACTATTATAAATGAAGATATATTAAAGGTTGATTTAAAAAAATTAGCTGAGGAGAAAAATAATGGCAGACCAGTAAAAATTGTTGCAAATCTTCCATATTATATTACAACACCTATCATTATGGGCATTTTTGAAAGCAAAGTACCAGTTGAAAGCATAACTATTATGGTTCAAAAAGAAGTTGCCGAAAGAATGCAGGTAGGTCCGGGTACAAAAGATTATGGTGCGCTTTCGCTGGCTGTTCAATTCTATGCTAAGCCAGTGATTGCAATGTTTGTTCCACCAACTTGTTTTATGCCTCAACCAAAAGTTGGATCGGCAGTGATAAAATTGATTAGGTATGACCAAAAGCCAGTCGATGTGAAGAATGATGGCTTTATGTTTTCACTAATCAGAGCATCCTTTAATCAAAGAAGAAAAACACTTGTTAATGGTCTTCAGAATGCATCTGGTTTGCAGCTAGAAAAAAAAGCGATAGCAGATGCATTAGAAAAGATGAAGTTATCACCAACAGTCCGAGGAGAGACATTAACATTACAACAATTTGCGGAATTGGCAAATATTTTGTATCAAGAATAGCAAATAATAATCCCTTTAATTTCTATATATGGTATCTATTTCTTTTTGACATAATGTATATGGTATGCTACACTTAAAATTAGTTAAATAGTGGGTTTTTGTGCAGTTTTTTCATAAAAAAGATTATATTTATGAGGTGGTCTCTTGGATAAGTATGAATATAAAGTTCGTGCAGAAGAAATAAAAAAACTGGTTGCTTCCAAGCAATATACAGAAGCAATGAAAATTGCAGACACCATTGACTGGAACAGAGTCAAGAGTGTTATGATGCTGACGATTGTCAGTGATATCTATAAAATAAACAGACGATATGAGGATAGCAAAGCTGTTCTGCTACTTGCCCATGAAAGGCATCCGGGTGGAAGGACTATTTTGTATTCGCTCTGTGAGTTATCCATAAAAATGGAAGAATTTGTACAGGCAGTAGAATACCTTAAGGATTTTGTAAAAATCGCACCAAAAGATACAGGTAGATATATACTACAGTACAAATTATATGAGGCGCAGGATGTTAGGCTTGAAGACCGGATAGCAGTTCTAGAAGAATTCAAGAAAAGAGACTACCGTGAAAAATGGGCATATGAGTTAGCTTACTTATATCATAGAATTGGACTTGGTACAAAATGTGTAGAGGAGTGTGACGAATTAATTCTGTGGTTTGGTGAAGGAAAATATGTATTAAAAGCAATGGAACTCAAGTTACTTCATGAGCCGTTAAATCCGCTTCAGCAGGAAAGATATAATTTGATTACTGGTGGTAAACAACAATTGCCATCTCAGAGTCTATCACAGGGACAAGAAGATCAGTTGATGGATTCAGAAGACAAAGATTTTGAAATGGAAGATATGGACATTCAGGTAAAAACCATGGATGTAAGCAAATACAATACAATTAATCTTCAAAAAGAACTTGCAGATAGTATGAAAGAACTACTTCATGATAATACTGAGGTTCAGCCAGATAATGTAATTCCATTTGACAATAAAACATTTCAAGAAGAAGCACAGGAAGTTTTTTTTGAAGAAGGTCCGACAGGAGAACTCGATGTAGAAGAAGTTTCCTCTTTAGAAAATCAAGAGGTGGACGCAGCATCCGATATAACAGAAATAAGTACAGCAAATTCGAATCCAGATGAAGTGGACAATGGGGAATTATCAGAAAGAGAACAGAAAAAATTACAGTTTAGCTTTATGTCGGAAGCAGAATTTGAAAAGTATCTAGCACAAGAGTATGATGGTCAGCTTAGTCTTGTAGTACCAGAATCTGAACAAATTGAAAAACAGATTACTGGACAAATGAATATCATTGATATCATGGCTGAGTGGGAACAGGCAAAAAAAATCAATCAGGAAAAAAGACTTGAAGATATCAGAAAGAGAGTAACGCAACAAACAGGTCAGTTATTTTCAGAGTTTGATGAAGCGACTAAAACGGATTTGCTTGCAAAGCTTGAAAAGGCTTCCAGATTAGAGGAAGAAAACAGAATCTTAAAAGAAACAGTCGCACAAAAGTTGATTGAAGAGGAAGAACTTTTACAGACAATTGAAATGCCTGTTATTCCCGATGAAGTACAATTGAGCCTCGATGCCACAAACAAAGAAAGCTTTGCTAATGATGAACGGGATGAAATAGAAGAGTTAGAAGAAATTATGGATTCAGAAGAAATTGAGGCATCCAGTTCTGATCTGCCTTCGGAAGATAATTCTGAAGCTGAAATAGCTGAAACATCTGAATCTGAGGATTCAAATGTGAAAGGTGAACGTATTCTTTCACAAGAAGAGGAAGAGATGTTTAGTTCTTTGCTTCACTCAAGAAAAGCAAAAAAACAGTTATTAGAAGCCTTGGATGCAATTAGTCTGTCACCTTCGACAGGAAATATTATTATTTCTGGAGAAGAAGGAAGTGGGACGATTGAATTAGCCAAAAATTTAATTAAAGAAATACAGATAAATGATAGCAATTTCTCAGGAAAAGTTGCAAGAATAACGGGAGATATATTAAACAAAAAAAATATTTCAGCTACATTTTCGAAACTTCATAATGGAGCATTGATTGTTGAACGCGCAAATGATCTGACAGCAGAGACTTTATCAAAAATACTTAAGGCACTGGATGAACAGAAAAATGGGATTGTAGTAGTTCTTGAAGATACGCCAAAACAAGTTGAAGAATTAGTTTGTAAAAATGATGCTATCACGAAACAATTCAACGCCAGAATTTGTGTTCCGCAATTAAACAATGATGCTTTAGTTGCATATGCAAAAGATTATGCAATTGAACAAGAGTACACGATAGATGATTTAGGAATTCTTGCACTATATACTCGAATTGCAGAAATGCAGACATGTGATTATGTAGTAAATACTGCAGATGTCAGAGATTTAATAGATGAAGCAATTCATCATGCAAATAAAAAGAATCTGTCTCATTTTATGGATGTCCTTTTCGGAAAAAGATACGATGAAGAGGATATGATTATACTCAGAGAAAAAGATTTTATCAGCTATTAAGGAGAGAATTCATGACTATTGCTCCAAAGACAGGTAGGCTGGAACAGACAACAGTGACTGAACTTGATCAATACTTATTCGGTCAGGGAACACACTATGAGATTTACAATAAACTTGGTGCACATTTTTCAGAGGAAGACGGCAAAACAGGCGTCTTCTTTGCTGTATGGGCACCCCATGCAAAAGAAGTATATGTAATTGGAGAATTTAATCTATGGAATGAAACATCAGCGCCAATGACAAAGCAAGGCGATATAGGTATTTATACCTGTTTTATACCAGACGTAAAAGAAAACCAGTTATATAAGTATCTGATTTTAACAAAAGATAACAGAAGACTTTATAAAGCAGATCCGTTCGCTTCTTATGCTGAGCTCAGACCTGGAACCGCATCTAGATTATTTGCGACAGGAAAGTATTCTTGGAATGACAGGAAATGGATTCAGGAACGGGAAAAGAAAGATGTACAGAGCAGCCAGATGGCAATCTATGAATGTAGTATTGGATCATGGAAGAAACATCCTTCTAGGGATAATAATCTTTATTCATATCGTGAATTTGCTGATAGTATTATTCCATATTTGAAGGAAATGGGGTTTACACATCTTGAACTTATGGGTATTGCTGAATATCCTTATGAAGGTTCCTGGGGATATCAGGTTACAGGATATTATGCACCAACGTCCAGATATGGAACGCCAGATGAGTTTAGATACTTAATTGATCAATTACATAAAAATGGAATTGGCATCATCCTTGACTGGGTGCCAGCGCATTTTCCTAAAGATGCTCATGGACTTGCAGAGTTTGACGGAACAGCGCTATTTGAACATTCAGATCCTCGTCTGGGAGAACACCCTGACTGGGGAACAAAAATATTTAATTATGGAAAAAATGAAGTTCGTAATTTTTTAATTGCAAATGCAATATACTGGATAAAAGAGTTTCATATTGATGGATTACGTGTTGATGCAGTCGCTTCTATGCTGTATCTTGATTATGGAAAAGAACACGGAAACTGGGTTCCAAATAAGTATGGTGGAAATAGAAACTTAGAAGCAATTGAATTTTTTAAGCATTTAAATTCTGTTCTTTTAGGCATGTTTCCTGGAGTTGTTACAATTGCTGAAGAATCTACTGCATGGCCAGGGGTTACAAAAAGACCAGAAGAAGATGGGCTTGGATTCAGTTTCAAGTGGAATATGGGATGGATGCATGATTTTTGTGAATACATGAAGCTAGACCCTTATTTTAGAAAAAATAGTCATCATGCTATGACATTTTCTATGAGCTATAACGAAAGTGAGAATTATATTCTTCCATTATCACACGATGAAGTAGTTCATTTAAAATGCTCTATGTTAAATAAAATGCCAGGTCTTGGACATGATAAGTTTGATAATCTTAGAGTTGGCTATACATTTATGATTGGTCATTGTGGAAAAAAATTGCTTTTTATGGGTCAGGAATTTGCACAGCTTTCTGAATGGAATGAAGAAGTACAGCTGGAATGGGAATTACTTGAAAATCCGTTTCATAATGGAATGAAGAAATATGTTCAGGAGTTATTGACTCTCTACAATCAGTATCCTTGTCTATATCAGCATGATAATAATTGGAAAGGCTTTGAGTGGATTAATGTAGAAGATAAGGATAAAAGTACATATAGTTTTTTTAGAAAAGAAGATAGTGGTAAAAACTCCTTATTATTTGTATTTAATTTTACGCCTATTGAAAGACCTGACTATAGGATTGGTGTTCCTGTAAAGGGAGTCTATAAATTATTATTAAACAGCGATGATAAAATATATGGTGGGTCAGGTAAGCAACAGCCAAAAGAAATTATTGCAGAAAATGTAAAGTGGGATCATAGAGACTATTCCATTCCTTTTTCACTTCCTCCATATGGAGCAGCAGTGTTTTTATTTCAGCAACAATAGAATTGTATAAGTTCATTTGATGACATCCCTCTGTTTTGATATGTATTCTTTATTAGTGTACAGGATTGAGCAGGGGGATTTTATGTTATTTAATTGTAGGTTAAGAAGAATGTAAAAACAGCCGAAATAAATGATAAGGAACTTATTTATTTTATGGAGATTAATCATGAGAGTAGATGCAGAGCTTCAGTTACAGAAGAATGAATGGAAGATACCTTCGCTTGTAGAAAATAATAAAGAAAGTAATTCTGTAAAAGAACACACATATATTAAGGTGGAAATTGGGACCGGCTATGAAACACAAAGTGCGAGCACGCAGCTTGAGAATTCTGTTGAAAATATCAGCAAGCAGGCAGAAAATATGGATGTTGAACTTCAGAAAAATTACAGGACAGTAATGTCATCTTGTATGACATCAGAAGATTATGCAAAGCTTGAAGAAAACGGTTATTCTCTTTCAGATATGAACATGGAAGAATTGGTAACTGTTACGGATCAGATTAAAGCTGAATTAATTAAAGCTGGTGTAACAGTTACAGGATATACGGATACAATAGACCAGGAAAAACTCAAAGAGTTAACTGGAAGTGAAGCGTATGCTCAAAAACTTGTAAAAAAAATGCAACAACAGGATCTACCAGTGAACAATGAAAATGTAAATGAATATATGAAAGCTTACCAGATGCAGTCTGATATCGGTAAGCTGACTGAGAATGCTAAAAAGTACATACTTGAAAATAAATTAGAACCAACAATTTCAAATTTATACTTTGCAGTTCATAGTAGTGGATCAAAATCAATACAAATTACACAGAGTCCAAAAATAAAGAACAATACAACAATGGAAGCTCCTTCGTTAACAATAAACTTTGATAAAATTCAAAAGCAAATATCAAGTATTGTAAATAATACAGTATTTAAGAATGATTCTGATACAGATGCCGAAGCAAAGTGGTTGATACAAAATGAAATTGCATTAAATGAAGAAAATCTTGAGAACTTACATAATCTAAATCATTACGAAGATTATATGGATGAAGACACCAGAATGAATAGCATTATTGCGGCTATTAGTAGTGGAAAAAATGGTTCAGAAGCTATTTTTTATAATACCTGTAATATTTATGAAAAAGCATTAGATACGTTGAGTCAGGTAGATTCTATTACCGAAACAGATGTTGTGAAAGCCTCAGAAGTATTTGATGTTCTATCTCTTAAGAAAATAGTCTTATTAAAAGAACAAAATGAGAAAACCGATTCAAACCAAAAAGTTTCTTCTGAAGAGCATGAGAATTATGTTGATAAAAAAGGAGTAGCAGCAAAAAGACAACTAGAAGAAATCCGGCTCAAAATGTCTTTGGAAGTAAATATAAGATTATTGAGAAAAGGAGTCTCAATTGATACAATTGAGTTGAGCAGGCTTGTCGAAGAATTAAAAGTGGAAGAAGAAAAATTAGCGCAGGTATTTGTTCCAGGTAATGAGATTGAGACTTCCACTGAGCAGTATAGAGAATATAAAACAACAATAGATGTTGTGAATGACTTTAAAAAATTTCCAGCATCGGTCGTTGGAATATCTGTGATGAGTCCAGATTTAACGATAAATGCTTTATATCAAGAAGGCCTTTCATTACAAAATGCTTATACAAAAGCGGGTATAAGTTATGAAAAAATGATGACATCTCCAAGAAGCGATTATGGTGACTCTATAAAAACAGCGTTTCGCAATATTCCAGATTTAATATCAGAATTGGGTATGGAAAACACACAAAAAAATCAAAGAGCAGTTAGAATTTTAGCATATAGCCATATGGATGTAACACAGGAAAATATAGAGAATGTTAAGATGAGAGATCTGGAAATTTCAACATTAATAGATAAAATGACACCTTCAACTGTTCTCAAGATGGTAAAAGAAGGAATTCAACCATTGCAGATGAAACTATCTGAGGTTTCTGATTACTTAAACAGCATTGAACCGTCCATTAGTAATGAAGCTGAAAATTATGCAAGATTCTTATATCGGTTGGAACAAAACAATGAAGTTACGCAGGAAGAGAAGGGTGCCTACATAGGAATTTACAGGTTAATGAGACAGATTGAAAAAAGTGATGGGGCACTGCTGGGTCATCTTATATCACAAGGCGCAGAAGTAAGCTTTAAAAATCTTTTATCTGCTATGAGAACTGAGAAAGCAAAAGGAGTTGACGTCAGAGTAAATAATTCCGATCCCATTCTTCTTCAAAGAACTACGGATTCCAGTTCAATATCAATACAATTGGGAGAAAAGGAAAAAGTACAGTTTCAAAAAAATTTAGCATTTGAAATTCGTTCTAAAATAGAAAAAGCAATGACTATTGAAGAACTTCCGAATGATACTGAAAGTCTGGAAATATTCCAAGAAGAGATATCGAAGCAAGATTTGTTTGAAGAACAGACTGTATCAACAACTCATAATGATAGAGAACAGATTCAAAAAGCAATTGCTGCTGAAACGGAACTGATTGCAATGCTAGATCGTAATGAAATACCAGTTACAGTAAGGAATTTAAATGCAATTGAGCAGATGATGTATCATATGGGAAATCAGTATAGGTCAATTCAGTCGAAAGAAAAAGGATTTCAGAAAAATAAAATGCCAGATTCTAAGCATGAAGAAAAAGAAAAGGAAGTAAGCAGTACAAATCAGTTAATTCAGAGTGCACAGGAAAGTTTAACAGATCATAATAGTATGGTACAAGCATTCGAGAAGATACAAGAGTATACAGAGGAGCTTATTGATAATGAAGTGAATTCAAATAACTCGCTGTTAGATATTCGATCAATGTCACTTACCTTTGCACAAGTTAAACTGGGAACAGCCCTGGCAAAACAGGATGTATATGAAGTACCTGTCTTGATAGGGGAAGAGCTAACCTCAGTCAGACTTACCATGATACATGATAAATCAGATAGCGGAACTGTAACAATTACAATGGATACTGAACACTATGGTAAAGTGAGTGCTAAATTTGATTTAAATGAGAATCAGGTGAATGGTTATTTGATTTATAACAATGCTTCTAATTCAGATCAGCTAAGAAAAGTATTAGATCACTTCGATGCTCAGCTAAAACAGCGGGATATTCAGTTAAATAGAAGTCAAGTTCAGTTGATTGAACATGATACACCAGAAATTCAAATAAGTGAGATTGAAAAAAATAAAGAAGAGGTTTCATCGCAACAATTATATTTTGTTGCAAAATCATTTATTTACTCTATTCAAAAGTAAGCTTCATGCCGATATTAATTGTAGTTATTTAAGAGGAAGGTGCCCGAATGAAGATAAATTTTAATATGTCTGCAATCATAGCAAATAATGCATTGACCAATAGTGATAATAAATTAAGTGATTCTCTTGAAAAATTATCATCAGGATTTAAAATCAATCATGCAAAAGATAATGCAGCAGGCCTTGCGATTTCAAAACGGATGAATCTCCAGATAAAGGGATTATCTAATGCATCGTCGATTGCAAGTAATGGAATCTCAGTGATAGAAACTGCGGAAGGTGCATTAAGTGAAGTGCATTCAATGATTCAGAGAATGAAGGAACTTGCAGTACAATCTTCAAATGGAACATGTACTTCTGCTGACAGGGGAG
Source organism: Clostridia bacterium (assembly GCA_003246295.1). Classification (GTDB taxonomy): domain Bacteria; phylum Bacillota; class Clostridia; order Lachnospirales; family Lachnospiraceae; genus SZUA-378. Next base: position 26,614 of record QKAS01000053.1, read on the forward strand.
CAATACAAGGAGAGATTGCGCAGCTGAAACAGGAAATAGAACGTTTGGCGAAAGATACGGAATATAACGGTCAAAATCTCTTAGATGGTAGTTTTGATTTAAAAGGTTACACAAACAATGAAAATGTTAAAGTAAAGTTTTATTCAGATGAAACACCGATTGGTATATATGAAATATCTATAACAAGTTTAGCAACTTTTGATGCTGATGGAAATGTTCTTACAGATGCTGTAGTGAATACAACGGCAGGTTTTCCGACAGGACATACGATCAAAGCAGAAGGTAATAATATAAGTATTTTAACAACAGATGGTTTTGAAATGAATATTTCGATTAATCCTGATCCTGCAATGATATTACCATCTTCAGCAGAAATTGATATCACTGGGTTAGGCGCAATGACGATGCAGATTGGAGCCAACGAAGGCCAGGAACTAGATATCCGAATTCCAGCAATTACACTTGAAAACTTGGATATTGATGATATAGATCTTTCAACACAAGATGGTGCATTAGGTGCTCTGGATGATATTGAGAACGCAACAGCTTATATTTCTAAAGTTAGATCCAGACTTGGTGCATATCAGAATCGTCTGGAACATACAATATCAAGTCTTGATATTTCAGGCGAAAATATGACATCTGCATATTCAAGAATCATGGATGTTGATATGGCATCTGAAATGACAGAATATACAAAATATCAAATCATGTCACAAGCGGGCACATCCATGTTGGCACAGGCTAATGAGAGACCGCAGAAAGTGCTTCAGTTACTGGAGTAGATAAGAGGGTTTACGAATGACAAATGAGTTAAAACAGGAGTTTACCAGAAGAATTACAAAGGCCAATAAGACAGAACTGATTGTTATACTATATGATATGTTGTTGCAGTATATTCTAGATTCAAAATCAGCTGTAGAACTGGATAATGAAAACCAATTTAAAATTGAAGTCAGGCGCGCTAGACAATGCATTGATGAACTTATTGCTTCTCTGGATTTGCAGTATGCGATTGGTGTAAACTTATTTCAGATATATCAGTTTATGAAGAGAGAATTCATTTTAGTCAAATTTGAAAATCCTGATATATTGGATCATATGGAAAAAATAACAAAGGAACTATTATTTGCTTATAATGAAATTTCTAGACAGGATTATAGTTTGCCTGTAATGGAGCATACAGAAACAGTATATGCTGGAATTACTTATGGCAAAAAAAGTATCAATGAGAATGCAGATTATAATGCAAAGACAAGAGGATATTTAATCTAATCATTAATACAACTAGTATAATAATAAAAAGAATGGGGGTTTTTCGATCCTATTCTTTTTTTATTGTCACTACAAAAGCCCGAAAACAGGCTACTAGAGCAGTTTAAACACACAAAAATCAGCTATGATTTGTTAAAAGTAAACAAACTTATGATTTAATCAAAATATAGATAGACAATATAGATTACTAAAGATATAATTCAGTTTATCAAATCAATCTTGGAGGTGAAAAAGCACATCAATTTATTTCTACTCATTTCTATCATTGCAGTCATTGAAGATTTAAAAACTGGAAAGATAACAAATCATCTTATCCAAATAGGATATATTCTTGTAATTGCTGCTCAATGGATAAAGTCTGGTATATACTCTTTAGGATTTTCATTTCTAGGTTCATTTTTTATCATTTTTATCTTATTTCCCTTTTTTGTAAACAGAACATTTGGTGCAGGAGACTTGAAACTTATGTCGATTGCAGGATTTTCATTTTCGATACTTTCTTATCAGAAGATTTTGATTTTTATTGGCATTTCTTTTCTTTCAGGAGCAATTCTTGCTCTTCTAATCATGTGCATTCAGCGCAGATTTATCCCCAAAATACATTTTTCAATTCCAATTGTTATAAGCACAATTTTTTATTTGGGAGGAATTTATTGAATCATAAAATACTTGCAATATATGATCAAGATGAAGAATATGGTTCCAGGCTTACTGAATATTTTTCAAAAAAGCAGAATCACCCATACCAAATTCATCTTTTCACAAAAAAAGAAGCAATACAGAGGTTTTGTAAGAAAAATACTATTACGGGACTATTGATTTCGGAGTCTTCTTATTTCGCAGAAGCAGATGAATTGAAAACAGACTTTCGTATATTACTCTTAGACTGTGGGTTTGAAAATGTCGTGGGTTATTCTTCAATAAGAAAATATCAATCCTGCGAGAAAATATGGAAAGAAATAGTGCGATTGATAGGGCCTGACAAATTTATAGGTTCAACAGAAATGAAAAGAACGAAAGTAATTGGAGTTTATACACCAATTCGTCGCTGCCTTCAAACATCATTTGCTTTGCTTCTTGGTCAGATGATGGCTAAGAAGAAAAGTGTTCTATATCTAAATTTTGAACCGTTTTCAGGATATAGTCGTTTTCAAAAGACAGGAGCAAATGAAGACATCACTAATTTAATGTATTTTATTTCAAATGCAAGAGATAAATTTTATCAACAGTTTCAAAACTCAATAAGATCTGTTTGTGGATTGGATTACCTCCCACCAGCATTTTCATTTATCGATCTTGCAATCATTACATCAGAGCAATGGCTTCAACTACTTCATATGATCGAATCGGAATGTTCCTATGATTTTATTATTCTTGATCTTTCTGATAATCTTCAAGGTCTTTTTCAAATACTTGAACAGTGTGAACGAGTTTATACAATTACGAGAGAAGATGGTATCTCAATGGCAAAGATAAACCAGTATGAACAGTTATTGTCAGAAACTGAGTATAGAGGAATAATTGAAAGAACAAAGCACTTTAAATTTCCTGAGTTCAGATCAATACCAAATGAAATAGATCAGTTACCTTTTTGTGAACTTGCAAAGTACATTAAAATAATAATTAAAGAGGATCTCGATGAACAGTTATCTGAAGTGTAAAGAGAAATTGAAAGAAAAGGTAATCGAGAAGATTGATCTTTCAAGAGTATGTGAGGATGAGGAAGTCAGAGAAATAATTGATGAAATGATTCTGGAAGAAAGTGCATTATATTATATAAGTTTATCTGAAAAAAGAAAATTAAGCAGAGAATTGTTTCATGCAATTAGAAGATTGGATATCCTACAGGAATTAATTGAGGATAATACAATTACAGAAATCATGGTAAATGGAATTGAAGAGATTTTTGTAGAAAAAAATGGAAAACTAATTAGATGGGGAGATACTTTTAAATCAAAAGAAAAGCTAGAAGATGTTATTCAGCAAATTGTTGCAAAATGTAATCGCGTTGTCAATGAGTCATCCCCAATTGTTGATGCTAGACTAGAAGGATCTCGTGTAAATGTTGTACTTTCACCAGTGGCCTTGAATGGACCAATTCTTACAATTAGGAGATTTCCAGATAAACCAATTGAAATGAAAGATCTTGTAAAAATAGGAACATTAAATCATGAAGTTGAAGATTTTTTAAGAAAATTAGTATTTTCTAAATATAATATTTTAATCAGCGGAGGAACGGGTTCTGGGAAAACAACTTTCTTAAACGCATTGTCGGAATCAATCCCTAAAGATGAACGAATTATAACAATTGAGGACAGTGCAGAACTTCAGATTAGAGGAATACCTAATCTTGTACGCTTAGAAACCAGAAACGCTAATATTGAAGAATGTAAAGAAATTTCTATTAGAGATTTGATCAAGACTGCTCTTAGAATGCGACCAGACAGAGTAATTGTTGGTGAGGTTAGAGGAGGTGAAGCGATAGATATGCTACAGTGCTTTAATACTGGACATGATGGATCAATATCAACAGCACATGCTAATTCCGCAAGAGACATTTTGGCAAGGCTTGAAACCATGGCTTTGATGGGAATGGACCTTCCTCTTTCAGCAATACAAAGGCAAATTGCATCAGGAGTAGATATTATAATACACCTTGGAAGAATTAGAGATAGAACTAGAAAAATATTGGAGATAGCAGAAGTATGTGGATATGAGAGTGGAGAGATTGTGATTCAAACATTATATCAATTTCAGGAGCATGAAACGAAGGAAGGAGAGATGATATCAGGAGAACTTGTAAAGAAGAAAGAGCTGAGAAATGTGGAAAAGTGGACGGCGGCGGGTTTATAAATGATTACTCAGAATATATTTTATCTGGAAAAGAAAAAGCATATACAGTATTCATTTGGAGTATAATATCTGGAATATTTGGGTATATGTTTTATCAGTCAATGATTGCTATCATTTTAATTATGTTCTTTATTCCTTTATTCAGCAAACAAATAAAAAAGCAATATGCAATTAAAAGAAAAAAAGAACTAAGAAACCAGTTTAAAGAAGTAATGTTAAGCGTATCTTCAGCTCTACGTGCAGGATATTCTATAGAAAATGCTTTTGTTGCTGCAATTGATGATATACAAATGCTATTTGGAAATGATAGTTTAATGTGCATTGAATTAAAATTGGTTGAAAAAGGTATGAAAAATAATAGGACGCTTGAGCATATGCTTGCAAGTCTTTCAAAGAGAAGTGGAGTGGAAGAATTAGTGGAATTCACAGAAGTTTTTCAGATTGCTAAGAGAAATGGTGGGGATATTAACCATATAATTCAAAGATGTAGTCAGGTTATTTGTGAAAAAGCAGAGGTAAACAAAGAAATTGAAGTTGCAATCCATGCAAAACAGTTTGAACAGAAAATAATGAACGTAGTTCCTATTCTTGTTATGTTTTATATTCGAATATCATCACCAGGGTTTTTTGATCCACTTTATTACAATCTTACAGGAATCATAGTAATGACAGCCTGTCTTTGCCTGTATGGGTTTGCTCTTTTTCTTGGTAATAAAATAACAAGCTTTGAAGTATAAAGGGAACGTTATGAAAATAATTTATATAAGTATTATTTTATCCATAGTATTACTTGCAGTGTTTTCCAGAACCATTTCATTGCAAGATTATAGCAAATGCAATTGGTTTGAGGCAATTCTATATAAAATTTCAATTTATCTTTATCAATGCTTTCGAAGATTACAAAAAGTAAATATGAATAATAAGGCATCGAAAGTAAAGTCAAAAAGACATAAGATTGAAGAAAGCCTGATGTCTTTGAATCCTTTAAGAGAAAAAAACAAACAAAAACAGTTACTGGAAGAATATAATGTCAACAAAATTAAAACAGTAGTATTGGTAATTTTTCTTGGTGTTTTTGTTGGTCTTGCAATTGAATTTGGAAAAGAACCTTTAATATTAGACGACATATCAGCAATTGAGAAAAATGAGTATGGAGGTGGTGAAAAGCAAGTTCGTTTAGAAGCAAAAATAATTGAGACTGAAAAAACAGAAGAAGTTGTTTTTATATTACCTGAAAGAGTTTATACAAGAAAAGAGATTGAAGTGCTATATCAGGAATTTTTAAATCAATTAAAGATAGAATTGATGGGTAGCAACAGTAATCTTAATCATATTAATAAAGATTTAAGTTTAGCGAAGTCAATTGAAGGCTATCCTTTTCTAATATCATGGACATTTGATCAATATGAATTTGTTAGTGACCAAGGAGTTCTGTCTGAAAAAATCCCAGAAAAAGGCACTGATCTGATGATAATTGCGGAAATCTCATATGATACATGGAAAACAGAAGAAGTGTTTTATTGTAAGCTATTTCCTGCCAAGAAACAGGAGTTGAACATGAGCCAGACAATCGAAGCTAGATTAAAACATATGATAGAAATGACCAAGGAAGATGAATATTTTAGATTGCCAAACCAAATTGAGAATCAGGAAATTATTTGGAGCGAAACAGTATCTTATGAATCAATATATCTCATAATTGGTATTATTATAACTGTTATATTAATTAATTTTGCACATGATTATGAATTAAAAGAAAAAGTAACAAAGAGAGAAGAACAGATGATGATGGATTATCCTGAATTGGTTTCAAAACTATGCCTTTTTCTTGGTGCTGGGCTTACAGTCAGATCTGTATTTTATAAAATTGGACAAGAGTATCTGAACAAAAAGTCCAAAGGAAATGCTATCAGATTTGCATACGAGGAAATAGCGGTTACATGTTTTGAACTGGAAGGAGGGGTATCCGAAATGATGGGATACGATAATTTTGCAAGAAGATGTAAACAAAATCAGTATTTAAAACTGGGATCAATTTTATCGCAGAACTTAAAGAAGGGGTCTTCAAAACTTCAAGAAATTCTTGAGACTGAAGCAAGAGCATCTTTTGAAGAAAGAAAAAGCCTGGCAAAAAAAAGAGGTGAAGAAGCAGGCACGAAGTTACTGCTTCCGATGATGCTGATGATGGCAGTTATTATGATTATCATAATGGTACCAGCATTTTTAACATTCAATTTATAGGAGGAAAAAGTATGCAGGAGATTATAAGATTTTTCAAAGAGGAAGATGGAAGCGGAACAGTAGAAATGATTCTCATCCTTGTTGTTTTAATTGGTCTTGTTATTATATTTAAAAAACAGTTAACGGATTTAGTGAATGATATTTTTTATCGAATTACATCTGATGCAAAATCAATATAAAATGATTGAAAAAAAAGCTCTATATTATGCAAAAGCAGAGATTAGCATTTATCTTGCACTTATTCTAGGAATCATGTTATCACTCGTTATGACATTAGTAGAAGGTGCAAGAAGAAATGCAGTTAAAATGCAGATAGAATGTGTAGTTGATATGGGACTGGACTCTATTTTTGCAGAATATCATCGTGAACTATTAAATCAATATGATTTGTTTTTTATTGATACTTCTTATGGGGAAACATTTCCTTCATTGGCAACAACCGAAATGCATTTGTCTGAGTATATGGAGTACAATTTTAATCCGGCGAAATACCAACTTGTTTTTGGAGTGAAGGATTGGCTTGGCATTAAAACACAGCTGCTTGCATTTTCAGAATTTTCAGTGGCTTCCGATGATAAGGGAAGTGTTATTAGAAGGCAGATTTTACAATACATGAAAGATAAGTTCTTTATAGAAGATTATAATAATTATATGAAAAACCGTTCCGAGATGACGGAGAATCATCTTCACGAAACAAATCTGCAAGCTGAGAAGGACAGAAATAGGGATGAATTAAACAAAAAAATTAATGAACAAAAAAATAAAAAACATCAAGATATTTCTGTAGAGATTCCTGCCGACCAATCTAATCAAATCAAAGGGTTAAGCCTTCTTCCCTACATTACTGAAGGAATAAATGCCACATCGAGAAATAGTGTTAACCTTACGGAGTATATATCCAGGAGAGTTCCCATAAAAGGGAACGGAATACCAAACGAACATATAATAGATCCTGGAATCATGGACGAATTTATAATAAACGAATATTTACTTGAAAAATGTGGGTTTTATCTTAATGAGAAATCGAAAAGTCAGCTTTCTTATGAGATTGAGTACATCTTATCTGGTCAATCTAGTGATTATAATAATTTAAGTACGGTAGCAAATAAGCTATTAATGATTCGTGAAGCGTCAAATATGCTATATCTTTGGTCTGATAGTGGAAAAGTTGCAGAAGCAGAAGCATTAGCATTACTTATTAGCACACTGGCACTTGTTCCTGAAGCAGAACCCGCCTTAAAACAATTAATATTGTTAACATGGGCAACGGCAGAAAGCATTTGTGATCTTAAAAGTATTTATAAAGGTGGAAAAATTCCTATGATGAAAACAGCAAACACATGGAATATAAGTTTCCTTGAATTTTGTAGCTTTGGTATAGGATCGACGATAGGAAAAAATACTGTAGAAGGATTAAGTTATAAAGATTATCTTAGGATCTTGCTTTCTATCCATAATGTAGAGGAAAAAATGTTTCGGTTTATGGATATTATTGAAATGGATATTCGATTGACAGAATATAATCAAAATTTCAGGATAGATGGTTGTATAGACAGCCTTACGATGGAAGGTCTTTTCTTAAGTCACTTTGGTTTTCAATATGGTATAAGACGATTTCATAGTTATGGCTAGTATGATGTGCGTGCCAATGGTATTCCTGCTGAAAGAAGAAACATTCAAACACTAATCTGAAAATGAGAAAGTAACTATCAAATCTAAATTCAAATCTCCGGACATATCCAATATCCAACACACAAAGAAAGAAAAGAAGGATGTCATTGAATCAGAAGAGAATACCATCGGCACGCACATCATGCAAGGGAAGTATAACGGTAGAAGCGGCACTTGTCCTGCCAATATTTTTATTTAGTATCCTATTTCTATTCAGTTTTATAGAAATAATAAGACTCCAATCTGAATTTGAGCAGGTGCTACACCAATATGGAAAAAAGGCTGCACTTCATGCCTATGCTTACAGCCAGGTTCAATTAAATGAAAGTGAGGCTGCAGATATTATAGAAGGCTTAGGCTTCTCGTCTATTTTCTTAAAAAAAGAAATTGAAACATCCATGGGAAAAGAGTATTTAAAGCAATCACCTTTAATTGGAGGAAAAGATCAAATTCAATATATGCACTCAAGATTTATGGATGAAGATATGATTGATCTTATTCTGGTATACAGAGTAAGTCCATATTTTAATTTATTCCGAGCAAAAGAAATGATACTAATGAATCGGTGCAGACTGCATGCATGGATAGGATATGATCTCAAAAAAAATCAAGAAACAAATAAATATACAGAAAGCTATGTTTATATTACAAAAGAAAGTGATGTGTATCATATTAATAGAAACTGTACACACTTAGTGCTTTCTATTCAGCAATGCTCATTTGGTAGTCTTGAGTATTTTCGCAATAATGATGGTGGTAGATATAGCCCATGTGAATTTTGTGAAAATAACAGAAAAGAAGCAAACGACATTATATTTATTACAGAAAGTGGAACAAAATATCATACTTCGATGGAATGTAGTGGTTTGAAAAGAACAGCATATGTTGTTCCTCTTAGTGAGGCAGGGTCAAGAAGACCATGCAGTAGGTGTAGTAATTCATAATGAATAGTATGCGATGAAGCAATACAGATAGGAATTGATATGAAATTAATTATGACTTTAGTTTTTTTGTTATATGGTTCCTATATGGATTTCAGATTTCAGTGTATTAGTAAACGATACCTTTCCATATTTGGAAGCTTTGCGGTCATTGACTATTTTTTAGTACAACGAGATTCATTTTTACAATCAGATGTAGTATATCAATTATTATATTCGTTACTGCCAGGGATAATTACACTAATAATTGGCAGAGTTACAAAGGAAGAAATTGGTTATGGAGATGGATTTATTTTAATAATTCTAGGATTACTCTTAGGTTGGAAAGAACTACTTTTAATGATTACCTTTTCACTTCTTATAGTAATGTTTGTATCTATTTGTATCTTTCCATTTAGAAATAAATTTAAATTCAGAACAATGCCTTTAATTCCATTTTTGTTGATATCTTTCTTAATAATAGCAGTTTGATACAACTCTATGATTCCTATTATATTTGAAAGGAAATGTAATTCATATGAAAAGCAAGTATTTAAAAGCATCTTTTACAATTGAAGCATCGATTATTTTACCATTTATTACAATAATTCTAATTATACTAATATATATGGGTCTATTCTTATATAACCGGTGTATATTAACACAAAGAGTCTATATTGAAATTTTTCGTGGAAGTAAAATGGTATCAGACAATCAGTCTATTGCAGATGAAATCAACTATGAATTTCAAAAATTTTTTAATTTGTATGTAGTTGGAGGAACGGTATCCGTAATTGAGACTAATGTGAGTCAGAAGGAGGTTAATAGTGGTATTATTTTAAAAGGATATCATCCATTTTATAGAAATAAAATTACAAATAATATTGATTCCTATTGGAGCTGTAAGATAGAAAAAGAAGTATATCGTCTGGATCACTTAAACTATATTAGAAACTGTAGAAAGCTGGAAGAAGTTCTGGAGGAAGAACATGAACCTTGAACGTAGCTATGTAAGAGAACTAAATCATAACTATATGATTGTAATTCCAGAGACAGATACAATCATAGAAAGTTTTGAAATAGAAATGATAGGACAGAATCAAATACAAGGACTACTGGAATTTGAAATCAGGTATGTGGATGGAAAACAAACTTTTCTATATGAAATCAGTTCAAAGCAATCTATTACAAATCTTTATGCATCTTCGGAAATGAATTTCGAAATGATAACAGGTTTGATTCAAGCTACCTATCAGATGATTTATACAGTAGAAGAATACTTGCTAGATATGAACCATATTTTGATTGATCCTGAGTACTTGTTTTTTGACATTGAGAAGCGCGAATATTTTTTTGTTTTTTTTCCTGAAAAAATACAGGATGCGAAAGCAGGATTTATTAAACTTTCAGAATATATTTTAGATAAAGTAGATCACAGAGATGAAAAGGCAGTTTTACTTACATATAGAATATACAAAAATACACGTGTTCAAAATTTTAAAATAGAAGAAATTATTTCATACTTACAGGAGTGCACAGAAATTCCCGGGACATTTGTGGATAAAAATATAAAAAGAAATGTAATAGAAACAAATGACCCTCAAATAAATGATTTTATGACAGATGCTCAGATGGGAGTTATGTATTCTAATGACAATATGTCGGAGAATCTTATGAAATCTAATGAATTGAATGCTACGCAAAATAAATTTTCTGAGAAGGATTATCCTTCTCAGAAACAAGAAAAATCATTTTTTTTAGGAGTCACAGATAAAATATTCAGTCAGCCAAACAGAATCTATATTATAGTGATTTTGATAATTATGTTTGGTTTTTTATTAATTGGAGCAGGATGGTATCTTAAAATAATTCATATGAGCACAATATGGATGATTAAAATAGAAGGATTATTATTATTACTATTGATATTATCTGTACTTATGTTTGAAATTAAATTAGGAAGAAAAAATAGAAAATCTGTTGAAGAGCATTGTGATATAACCAAAATGAGAATGGATGAAGAGGAATTTAAAGAAGAAAGAATAGAAGACAATGTAGAGATAAGGGATTTTTTAAGTGATCATGACTATTATAAAGAAACTCATAATATATATGAAAATACAATGCTAGTAAGTTTTGAAAAAGAAGATTGTCTGAAAGAAGTATTAACAGGTATAGTTGATGGAAAAGATGAAAATGTTGAACTTAATGTACTACCGTTTACAATAGGTAAACTAAGTGGGAATGTTAATCTAGCACTTAAAGATCATTCAATAAGCAGAATTCATGCAAGATTTTATAAAAAAGATGAACAATTATATTTAGAAGATTTGAACTCTCTAAACGGTACTTTTAAAAATGGAGTAAGGCTAAATAGAAACGAGGCAGTTCCTGTTCAAAAAAATGATGAAATAGAATTTGCTAAAATCAAATTTACCTATCATTGACACATGTATTTAGAAATGATACCTTTAAATGAAGAAAACAAAGAGAGAAGGGAATCATATGATTCAGCATATGAAGGAGTTTCTGTTATCTCAAGGGTATCAATTTTTACCATCAAATTTACCAGAAATTCTGGTTTATTATAGGAATCATAATAATAGGATGGAAGTAATACATATTATGAATCCCAACGATAAAATAGAAATAACTCCACAACAGGCATTACAGATTAAAAATAAGATACTTCAACTTTTCAATCAAAGAGGTTATTCAAATATTAGTATATTGACATTAGTTTTTCGTGGTCATCTACCATGGACCAGAATGCTTGCACAAGAAGATGATTGTTGTTGGATTTTAGATGAACAAGAACAAAGATTATTAATATATGAAAACCAGAAACCTTGCTTTTATGAAATCAAAGAACAACTTGAGAATTTATTGCAGTCTGAAAAAGAAGTACAGGGATTACCTGATTCATTGAAGTCTAATCAGAAGGTAAGTAGTAAAAAAAATATAGTTTTGAAATATAAAAATAGAAAAACAAAGATTACGGATGGAATTACTGTTTTAAATATTCTCCTGTTTTTAGCATGTATTCTTACGGGGGATATTCTATACAATTTTGGAGCAATCAATGCAATACGTTTTTTTTATTTTCATGAATATTATAGAATTATAACTGCTATGTTTTTACATGGAGATATACAACATTTGGTTGGAAATATGCTCATGTTCTTCTTTTTGGGTGAAATTGTAGAAACCAAGTTAGGGTTTCTTAAATATCTTACACTTTATCTGGTATCAGGAGTTTGTGGAGGGGTACTTTCTATGGCGTACAGTACTTATCTGCAGACTTTTACGGATTCGATTGGTGCCAGTGGTGCAATTTTTGGAGTCATTGGTGCACTTTTATGGATGGTTCTTAAAAACAAAGGCAAAGTGGAAAGCATAACTTTGGGAAAAATTATGTTTTTAGCGATTTATTCTCTTTATAGTGGATTTATTAGCACAAATGTTGATAATGCTGCTCATATTGGTGGATTTATAGCGGGCTTTATCATTGCTGCAGCTTTATATCGAAAAAACATACAGCCTGATCAGAAAGAGGAAAAACTTCATGGGAATGAAAGTTAATATTTATTACGGTGGAAGAGGATTGATTGATGATCCAACGTTGTTTGTTATTGGTAAAATGCAGGAAGTATTAGAGGAACTACATGTTGACGTGAAACGATACAACTTGTATGAAATGAAAAATACAATAACGACATTACCACAGACATTAAAGGAAGCAGATGGAATTATACTTGCGGCTACAGTAGAATGGTATGGAATTGGTGGATTTATGACACAATTTCTTGATTCTTGTTTTTTATATGGGGATAAGGAGAGAATCAGTAATATTTATATGTGTCCTGTTGTCATGTCAACAACCTATGGAGAAAGAGAAGGAAAACTTACATTATCTACAGCATGGGAAATTCTTGGCGGTCTTCCTTGTAGCGGTATTTGTGGATACATTGCTGACACATTAGCACTTGAAATGAATCAGGGATATGGTAAATTAATTGAGAAAAAGGCAGAAAATTTGTATCGTACGATAAGTCAGAAATTGACTAGTTTTCCAGCCAGTAACCAGGCAGTTAAACAGATGGTTTCACAGACAAAAAATGTGGATTTAACACCTCAGGAAACAGAACAACTTTCACAATATGCATCAGACGATGACTATGTTCAGAAACAGAAAGAAGATATACAGGAGCTGGCAAGCTATTTCAAGGATATGTTGGTTACAAAAGAGATTGAAGATCATTCTGATGCATTGGTAAAAGAATTTCAAGATCATTTCAAGCCGCTTCCAGGACTGAAAGCATCCTATAAGATAACGATAACAGAAAGAAAGAAGCCACTTATAATCCAGGTGAATCATACGGATTTAAAATGTCATTATGGTACTTTAGAAAAGGCAGATGTTGAGTTGGATTTAAGTCAGGCCTCTTTAAATGATATTATTTATGGACGCATGTCTTTTCAAAGGGCATTTATGTCTGGAAATATAAAAATGAAAGGTGATTTTAAAATATTAAGAGATTTAGATTTGGTGTTCACTTTTATGGATGCCACAAAGACAGGAGAATAAATAATGATAGATGAAAACTGTATCTTTTGTAAAATTGCAAATGGTGAAATTCCTTCAAAAACAGTTTATGAAGATGATGATTTCCGCGTCATACTTGATTTAGGCCCTGCTTCAAAAGGGCATGCACTGATTCTTCCAAAAGATCATTATAATGATTTATATGAGCTTACTGATGATCTTACAGGAAAAGCTTTTATTCTTGCAAAAAAAATTTCAATACTTTTAAAGAAAAAACTAAATTGTGAAGGATTAAATTTAGTTCAGAATAACGGAAGAACTGCAGGACAAACAGTTTTTCACTTTCATATCCATATCATACCAAGGTATAATGATGACCAGCAGAAGATAGGATGGAAGCCACAGGAAGTCACACAGGAAGAACTAGAAGACACCTTACAGAAAATTTTTGAATCATAATTCCTAATCATAATTTATAAAAAGCAGCTATCCTTTCTAGTATATAAAAGGCAGCTGCTTTTTATAAATTATGATAGATCCTGAATAAGAGATAAAATAATTGAGGCAGAATCTGTTTGTGTACTATTTTTCATAACTTCTATAAAATGATTGCGATTTCTATATAACTGATGAATTTCAGAAACGAAACGTTCTATTGATAAGGAATCTTCTTCTAGAACGATACTATATCCTTGAGATTCAAAAGATCTGGCATTTAATAGTTGATCCCCTCTGCTACTTTTTGAAGTAAGTGGAATCAAAAGGTTTGGTTTTTGAAGCGCTAATAATTCGCAGATAGCATTTGCACCAGCACGACTAATAACGAGATCAGCAATCGCTAATAAATCCTTTAGCTCATCTGTAATATATTCATATTGCAGATATCCATTTGTATTTACTAAGGAAATATCTTTTTTTCCTTTGCCACATAGGTGTACGATATAAAAATCTGATAGAAGTTCAGGAAGCGCACTTCTAACAATTTGATTAACAGAAGCAGCACCAAGACTACCACCCATGATTAAAATAACAGGCTTATCTTCTTTAAGACCACAAAAACGAAATCCCTCTTCTTTGTCACCAAGAAAAAGTTCCTGACGGATTGGCGTACCGGTTAAAACGGCTTTGTTTCCTGGAATGAACTGAAGTGTCTCAGGAAAATTACAACAGACCTTTTTAGCAACAGGAATGCAGATACGATTTGCAAGTCCGGGAGTCATATCAGATTCGTGAATGATACATGGTATCTTCAGAGCGGCGGCGGCCCGAACAACCGGGACGGTTACAAAACCACCTTTAGAAAAAAGAAGATCGGGTTTTATTTCTTTTAGTAATTTTTTTGCTTCAAAATATCCTTTTATTACACGGAAAGGGTCAGTGAAGTTTTTAATATCAAAATATCGTCTGAATTTTCCTGTTGAAATGCCATAATAAGGGATAGGAAAATCATGAAGTAGTTTTTTCTCCATGCCATCATAAGATCCTATATAAGAAACGTTATATTCTAAATCTTTTAATAAAGGAAACAAAGCTATATTTGGTGTTACATGACCTGCAGTACCACCACCGGTCAAAACTATTTTTTTCATAAAAAACCTCCAGAATGGACTTTCTATCATTGCGATTATAGCAGATGTAGAAGATAGATTCCACATGAATCATTGGAATGAGGGTAATAAAAATATTTTTATGAAATGTGTTATATGAAAACAGATATACATTTCCTGATAAGATAGTCGTGAATTTTTTCTTGATAATCAGAAATAAGTTTGCTACACTAAATAAACGAAATGGATGATTATAAAAAATCAACCTTTTATGACAGTTTAAATATTAATAAATATGGATAGATTGAAAAGGAGTGTGTCTGGATGAGTCAGAAAATAAGTTTTGATTATTCTAAAGTAAGTTCATTTGTAAATGCAAAAGAAGTTGATATGATGAAAAAATTAACAGGGGATGCAAAAGAATTACTTGTCTCTAAAACGGGAGAGGGAAGTGATTTTTTAGGATGGATTGATCTCCCAGTAAACTATGATAAAGAAGAATTTGACAGAATAAAAAAGGCAGCAAAAAAAATACAGCAGGATTCAGAAGTTCTCCTAGTGATAGGAATTGGAGGTTCTTACCTGGGAGCGAGGGCAGCGATAGAGTTCTTGAGACATAGTTTTTATAATGTTCTTCCAAAAGAACTTCGTAAAACACCCGAAATTTATTTTGTTGGAAACTCTATTAGCTCAACATATATCAGGCATTTGGCAGAAGTAATTGGAAACAGAGATTTTTCAATTAATATGATATCAAAATCAGGAACAACAACTGAACCGGCAATTGCCTTCCGTTTCTTTAAAGAAATGGCTGAAAAGAAATATGGTAAAGAAGGTGCAGCAGGAAGAATTTATGCAACAACAGACAAAGCAAGAGGTTCTTTAAAGGGACTTGCAACAGAAGAAGGTTACGAAACATTTGTTGTACCCGATGATATTGGAGGAAGATTTTCTGTATTAACGGCTGTTGGATTGCTTCCAATTGCAGTTAGTGGTGCAGATATTGACCAGTTAATGAAAGGCGCTGCATCAGGAAGAGAAAGAGCCCTTACGCTTCCATTTGAAGAGAATGATGCTTTGAAATATGCAGCACTTAGAAATATTCTTTTGAGAAAAGGAAAACAAATAGAAATTCTTGCGAACTATGAACCAAGTGTACATTTTGTTTCTGAATGGTGGAAACAGTTGTTTGGTGAGAGTGAAGGAAAAGACCAAAAAGGTATTTATCCTGCAAGTGTGGATCTTACTACAGATCTTCATTCCATGGGACAGTTTATTCAGGATGGATCAAGAAATTTGTTTGAAACAGTTCTTACCATTGAAAAATCCAGAGAAGAAATTATTATTGGAGAGGAGCCAGTCGATCTTGACGGATTAAATTACCTGGCTGGGAAATCTGTTGATTTTGTTAATAAGAGTGCAATGAATGGAACGATTCTTGCGCATACTGACGGTCAGGTTCCAAATCTTATGGTTCATATTCCAGAAGTCAGTGAGTTCTATTTAGGAGAACTATTCTATTTCTTTGAATTTGCATGTGGTGTAAGTGGATACTTATTAGGTGTCAATCCATTTGATCAACCAGGTGTTGAAAGCTATAAAAAGAATATGTTTGCCTTGTTAGGAAAACCAGGATTTGAAGCACAAAGAGATGAACTACTGAAAAGATTATAGTTAAATTCTATAGATGCGACAAAGGTGTCATAACAGGCAAATGCTTATTATGGCACTTTTCTTGTACAAGTGAGAAAGAGGAGGTATTTATGAAAATAGTGTTATTAGAACGTAACAGTTTAGGACCGGATATTGATGTATCATGTTACGAAAAACTAGGTGTGGTAAAGATGTATCCTGTTTCAGATGTAAATAATACGCCAGAAAGAATTCAAGATGCGGATATTATCATTGTAAACAAAGTGCCAATGAATGAAAAAACCTTAAAAGATGCAAATAGTGTAAAACTTATATGTGTTACGGCTACAGGCGTGGATAATATTGATTTTACTTATACGAATCAAAGAGGAATCGTAGTTACGAATGTAAAGGATTATTGTACAGCAGCAGTAGCACAGCATACATTTGCTATGGCATTTTACTTGATTGAACATTTAAGACACTATGATGACTATGTTAAAACAGGAGTGTATGCGAACCAGCCAAGATTTTCAAATTTTGATCTTCCTTTTTTTGAACTTTCAGGAAAAACCTGGGGAATTATAGGTATGGGAAATATAGGAAGAAATGTTGCCCAAACTGCTAAATCGTTTGGATGTAATGTTATTTTTTATTCAGCTTCAGGACAGAACACATCAACAGATTATGAAAGAGTGGAGTTTGATGACTTATTGGCTAAGTCTGATGTAATCTCAATTCATTCCCCATTGACAGACAGGACAAAAAATTTGATTGATCTAGATGCCATGA
Organism: Clostridia bacterium; assembly: GCA_003246295.1. Lineage (GTDB taxonomy): Bacteria > Bacillota > Clostridia > Lachnospirales > Lachnospiraceae > SZUA-378. Next base: position 44,091 of record QKAS01000053.1, read on the forward strand.
AGAAAATGAAACGTAGCGCAGTTCTGATCAATGTTGCAAGAGGACCGATTGTAAATGATGAAGATCTTTATACGGCATTGACAGAGAATATTATTGCAGCAGCAGGTCTTGATGTTCTGGGAAAAGAACCAATTTCCAAAGAAAATCCACTGGGTTCCTTCATGGATAGTAACAAACTTCTAATTACACCCCACCTGGCATGGGCAAGCACAGAGGCTAGAATTCGACTTGTGGATGAAATATTTAGGAATGCAAGTGCTTTTCTAAATGGAGAAGAGCGAAATGTAGTGAACCTGGCATAGAATTTTAGAATCATTTATTTCATTGAAAAACAATATGGAAAAATAATTATATTTCATGTACAATGAGACCGTAGATGATCTATAGTGATGATAGGACAGACGACCATCACTTTAATAAAAATTCGGCTGAATTATAATAATATCGGAGGAACTATTATGAGTAGCGAAATCAGAGACATTAATCTGGCTGAATCAGGTGAACAAAAAATTGAATGGGTAAAAAGAAATTGTGATCTTCTTAGAACACTGGAAGAAGAATTTTCAGCAACAAAACCATTTTTAGGAAAAAAAGTTGCATTATCAGTGCATTTGGAAGCAAAAACGGCGTATTTATGTAAAGTATTGGCAGCAGGTGGAGCACAAATGTATATTACAGGCAGCAATCCATTATCAACACAGGATGATGTTGCAGCAGCATTGGTAAAGGCGGGCTTGGAAGTGCATGCATGGTATGACTGTACACCAGAAGAATACGAAAGTCACATCAGAAAGGTGCTCGAAATTGGACCAAACATTATCATTGATGATGGCGGAGATCTGGTTCATATGATGCATACAGAATTTGTAGAGTTAATTCCAAATGTAATTGGTGGATGTGAAGAGACAACAACTGGAATCATAAGATTAATTACAATGGAGAAAGAAAATAAACTTAAATTTCCAATGGTAATGGTAAATAATGCAGACTGCAAACATTTATTTGATAACAGATATGGTACGGGACAGTCTGTGTGGGATGGAATTAATAGAACAACAAATTTGATTGTTGCTGGTAAGAATGTTGTAGTAGCAGGTTATGGATGGTGTGGAAAAGGAACAGCAATGCGCGCAAAAGGCCTTGGCGCAAAGGTGATTGTTACAGAAATAGATCCAATCAAAGCAATAGAAGCAATTATGGATGGATTTGATGTTATGCCAATGAGAGAAGCTGCAAAAATCGGTGATTTCTTTGTAACGGTGACAGGATGTGATAAAGTAATTGATGAAGAAGATTTTGCTGTCATGAAAGATGGAGCTATTCTTTGTAATGCAGGACATTTTGACTGTGAGATTGATATGGCTGGTTTAAGAAAAATTGCAGTTGAAACTAGAGAACAAAGAAAAAATATTATGGGATACAAATTACCTACAGGACAGTGGATTTTTGTTCTTGCGGAAGGAAGACTTGTAAATCTGGCAGCAGGAGATGGACATCCTGCAGAAATAATGGACATGAGTTTTGCGATTCAGGCGTTAAGTGCAAAATATTTGGTAGAAAATGAAGGAAAACTGAATCAAATGCTCATTGATGTTCCAAAAGAAGTGGATCAGGATGTTGCAAAAAGAAAGCTTGCTTTTATGGGAAAGGAAATTGACATTTTAACAAATGAGCAGGAAGAATATCTTTTTGGTGCTAAAACGATATAAAAATAAAAAGAAAACGCCTTTTGGCAGATTTTGCCGAAAGGCGTTTTGTTCATAACTAATTATTATTTGATAAATATCAAATGGACTTCTATTTCACTTCTATTTTTTTTGGCTCTTCCTGTGTTATCAGCTCTTTTTTAGGAAACTTGACTTCAAGAATACCGTCTTGATAACTTGCGTCAATATCTTCTGGCCTGATTCCTTCTACATGAAAACAACGCTTATATGAGCTATAATGTCTTTCTTTTCGAATGTAATTTGATTTGTTTTCTTCATTTTTCTCTTCGTGATTTGCAGATATCGTCAAGGTATTGTTTGAAAGATCAATGTTGATGTCTTCTTTTTTGAATCCAGGCAATTCAGCCTGAAGAAGATAATGATCGCCTTCATCAATGACATCTGTATTAAAGCTTTCTTTGCCTGCAAGGCTGTTTCCCCAGAAATCTGTAAATGCGGTGTCAAAAAAGCGATCAAACATGTTGTCAAAAAATGCCGGTTTCGATGATTCGAATAATGCAGGTCTTAACATAAAAATCACTCCTTTTCAAATACTTTAATTAATTATTATAGGTATCATAAATGATAACCTTTTGTCTATAATTGTTATATAACATATATAACAATAAATCAATTAACCAATGATTAAGGATTTATAAATTAATTGTAAATAATAAAATGACCTGCTGTGTTTAAATGATAAACACAACAGGTCACACTAAAAACAAATTTATCCAAAGTATCTGTTAAGTAATCCCTGAAAAGCTTTTCCATGTCTTGCTTCGTCTCTTGCCATTTCATGTACTGTGTCATGAATTGCATCAAGATTTGCAGCCTTTGCACGTTTTGCAAGATCGAATTTTCCAGCAGTTGCTCCATTTTCGGCATCAACACGCATTGTAAGATTTTTCTTTGTTGAATCTGTTATTACTTCACCTAACAATTCAGCAAATTTTGCTGCATGTTCAGCTTCTTCCCAAGCAGCTTTTTCATAGTAAAGACCAATTTCAGGATAGCCTTCTCTATGAGCAACTCTTGCCATTGCAAGATACATTCCTACTTCAGAACATTCGCCTGCAAAGTTTGCACGAAGATCAGCTAAAATATCTTCGCTAACACCTGAGGCAACGCCTACAACGTGCTCAGCAGCCCATTCCATGGTACCGCTCTGTGCTGTGAACTTTTCAGCTGGTGCTCCACATACTGGACATTTCTCTGGTGCAGAATCTCCTTCGTGAACATAACCACATACTTGACATACAAATTTCATAGTTTTAAATCTCCTTTATTTTTAGTTTTTAATTAGTAATGAGGATAGTAAAAAAATGAGTTACGACAGCAGTTCCTGACTTGTGCATTTTGGACAGGTACCGTAAAAATAAGTAACATGACCAGAAATTTTCCCATCAAAACCTGCGCCTGCAATCTCGTTAATGTGAGAAAGTGATTCCATGTTCAGATCTAATACTGATCCACAGTGTGTACATACAAAATGATAATGTAAAGAAATATCTGCATCAAAATGATCAATGCCATCTCCAACCCTAATGCGTGAAATCTCTCCAATTTCGGAAAGCAGCGTCAGATTTCGGTAAACAGTCCCAAGACTGATATTAGGGAATTCTTCCCTCACATTTGTATATACGACATCTGCGGTAGGGTGATCTTTTCTTGTCATTAAAAAACTTTTAATGGCATCTCTTTGTTTGCTATGCTTTAAAATCATCTTTTCTCCTCTAAATAGTAACGATTACTGTTATTATAATATACGTGAATGTTAAAAATGTCAATATGAATTTTAAAATAAATTATAGTTAAGTTATGGTATAATAATAAAAGAAAAATTGTTTTTCTACAGATATAGTACTTTTTCATAAGAAGGGAGAATTTATATGAATGACTTTACATTTTACAGTCCAACTTATTTTGTTTTTGGAAAAAATAAAGAGAGCGAAACAGGGATCTATGTAAAACGCTTTCAAGGGACAAGAGTTTTAATTCATTATGGTGGTGGGTCAGTTATAAAGTCTGGTTTACTTGATCGCGTGAAAAAATCGCTTGATAGTGAAAACATAAGCTATATTGAACTTGGTGGAGTAAAACCAAATCCACGAAGTGGACTTGTGTATGAAGGCATTGAACTATGTCGAAAAGAAAAGGTAGATTTTATACTTGCAGTAGGGGGTGGAAGTACGATTGATTCTGCCAAGGCGATAGCAGCAGGTGTAGTATATGAAGGCGATTTCTGGGACTTTTATCAGGGACTTCCTATTACAAAAGCGCTTCCGGTTGGAACGATTCTTACGATTGCAGCAGCAGGTAGCGAAGGATCGCCGGATTCTGTTATTACAAAAGAAGAGGGAATGTTCAAAAGAGGTGCATCAGGAGAAGCGATTAGACCGATATTTTCAATTTTAAACCCAGAGCTGACGATGTCTCTTCCAGCATATCAGACGGCATGTGGTGCAACTGATATTATGGCACATGTGTTTGAAAGATATTTTACGAATACAAAGGATGTTGAAATTACTGACAGAATGTGCGAAGCAGTTCTTTTAACAATGGTCAAGGAAGTACCAAAAGTAATAACGAATCCTAATGATTATGAAGCAAGAGCAAATATTATGTGGGCAGGTATGGTGGCACATAATAATTTATGTGGTGTTGGAAGAGAACAGGATTGGGCAAGCCATGATATAGAGCATGAATTATCTGCTGTTTATGACTGTGCGCACGGAGCAGGGCTGGCAGTTGTATTTCCAGCATGGATGAAATATGTTTATCACCATGACATTATGAGATTTGCAAAAATTGCAAATAGAGTATGGGGATGTGATATGAATTTTGATAATCCAGAAGAGACCGCACTTGAAGGAATTAATAGATTAGAGGGATTTTTAAAATCGATAGGTATGCCACAGAATTTTACAGAGTTAGGAGCATCAGAAAAAGATATTGAAAGGATGGCAGATACAGCGTGCTATGGTAATGGACGAAGCGGCGAGATTGGTGGATTTATGAAATTGAAAAAAGAGGATGTGGAAAAAATTTACCGTCTCATGCTTTGACTTCATTAAACTTTTAATATTTTGTAAATAATAAAATCATAAAACTCTCCGAAACAACCTATTTCGGAGAGTTTTTTAATAAATATTTTAGAATATTATTCAGCTAACTTTATTCATTCAGGCAGGAAATGTGCTATAATTCATACAATTGAAACTTTTATTTAGAAAATAGATACAAGCATGTGATCTATCGGAGTGATTTATGAAATTAAAAACAAGATTGTTGGTAACCTTTTTAACGATCATATTATTACCAGTTGTATTAAGTGGCATAGCGTTTGCTGGAATTGGACTTACATTGATTCGCGCGCAGTCAGATAATCTGGATATGAAAATTGCAGACTATTTTATGTTTTCTGATTCTGCTCAAACGTATAGTAAAGCAACAGAAGAAATATTTACAAGTCTTCAGCAACAAGCTGATTTAAATGCAGCAAACTTTGAATCGGAACAGTTTTTAGAAGAAGTTGGAAGATCCTTGGAAGGTAAATCTTCTTATTTACTTGTTAGAAAAAATAGTGATATATATTATACGAATAATCCTAAAGCAGCAGAAAGGATATTTGATATCCTACCTGAATATGGAGATGAAACTGAAAATTCAGGAATGGGTTATTTTTATGATGACTTACAAAAACTAGTAAAGCAAATTGATTTTTCTTTTCAGGATGGAAGTCAGGGAAGTGTTTTTGTAATTACAAAAATCAATAGCATTATATCTAGATCTTTTCTTATGGATATGTTTATAGCAATTGTATTGATTCTTGTATTTACAAGTATTATGTTAACGCGATGGATTCATAAAGGTGTGTTCAAACCAATTGAAGAACTGAACCTTGCAATGCAACAGATTGCAGATGGAAATTTTGATTATGTACTCACAGCAAAATGTGATGGAGAGTTAGAAGAAAATTATAAGAACTATGAAGAGATGCGATTAAGACTGAAAGAATCTGCTGAAGAGAAGATTCAAAATGACAGAAAAAACAGAGAATTAATTAGTAATATATCGCATGACCTCAAGACACCTATTACAGCAATTAAAGGATATGTTGAAGGAATTATGGATGGTGTAGCAGATACACCTGAAAAGATGGAAAAATATATAAAAACCATCTATAATAAAGCAAATGATATGGATCGTTTAATCAATGAGCTTACAATTTATTCAGGAATTGATTCCAATAGAATTCCATATAACTTCCATAAAATCAATGTTTCAGATTATTTTGGAGATTGTATTGAAGATGTTGGGCTTGATTTGGAATCCAAGAATATTGAGTTAAATTACTCAAACCTTGTTACAGCAGATACTATGATTATTGCAGATCCGGAACAGCTTAAGCGTGTCATTAACAATATTGTTGGAAATAGTGTAAAATATATGGATAAGAAAAAAGGTATGATTGATATCAGAATCCTTGATGAAATCGATTCTATCCGAGTAGAAATTGAAGACAATGGAAAAGGAATTTCAGCAAAAGACTTACCAAATATATTTGAACGTTTTTTCAGAACAGATGCCTCAAGGAATTCTTCAAAAGGAGGCAGTGGAATTGGTTTGTCGATTGTTAAGAAAATTATTGAAGACCATGGTGGTTACATCTGGGCAACCAGTAGAGAAAATGAAGGAACCTGTTTACATTTTGTAATTAGAAAATACAGAGAGGCTGAGACAAATGAGTAGAATATTAATAATTGAAGATGAAGAAGCAATTGCAGATTTAGAGAAAGACTATTTGGAACTTAGTGAATTTGAAGTAGAAATTGAAAATGCAGGAGATACAGGTCTTGCAAGAGCACTGGAAGGAGATTTTGATCTTGTTATTCTTGATTTAATGCTTCCTGGAGCGGATGGCTTTGAAGTCTGCAAAAAAATTAGGGAAGAAAAGAATATTCCAATTCTAATGGTATCTGCAAAGAAAGATGATATTGATAAAATCAGAGGACTTGGTCTGGGTGCTGACGATTATATGACAAAACCTTTTAGTCCAAGTGAACTTGTTGCTAGGGTTAAAGCACATCTTACCAGATATGATAGACTGACAGGTACACACAATAAGGAAAACGATATTGTAGAAATACGTGGAATCAGAATTGATAAGACAGCAAGAAGAGTTTATATTGATGGAGAAGAAAAGAACTTTACAACAAAAGAATTTGATCTTCTTACTTTTCTTGCAGAAAATCCAAATCATGTTTATACAAAAGAAGAATTATTCAGAGAAATATGGGATATGGACTCTATTGGTGATATTGCTACTGTAACAGTACATATTAAAAAAATTCGTGAGAAAATTGAATTTGATACTGCAAAACCACAGTATATAGAAACGATTTGGGGAGTTGGTTATCGATTCAAGGTCTGATACCTGTTAAAATTTATAATACTAAAATAAAGATAGCGAGCATTTCATTTGGAAAACACATCTAATTTAAAAATTATTTATGAAGATAGTGATATCATTGTAATACATAAGCCTTCTGGGTTGGCAACGCAAACTGGAAATGTAGGATCAAAAGATGTAATCAGTGAGTTAAAACGATATCTTTTCCAACAGCAGAGTAAAAAAATGGAACCTTATGTCGGTCTGGTTCATAGACTTGATCAGCCGGTTGAGGGACTTCTTGTTGTTGCTAAAAACCCAAAAGCAGCAAAAGAAATGAGTCGCCAGTTATTGGATGGAACCTTAAATAAGGATTACTGTGCTCTTGTTTATGGAATCCCAGAAGACGAGGGAACATGGATTAACTGGTTGAAACATGACAAGAAAAATAACAGATCTGATGTGATAGTTCAGGAACTCAGAGATGCAAAAAAGGCAGAACTTAATTATAAGGTATTAGAAAAGAAGGACAACTACTGTCGTGTTCAGATTAAATTAACCACAGGAAGGCATCATCAGATTAGGGTACAATTTGCTGCAAATGGGCATCCACTTCTCGGGGATAATAAGTATGGCAACCCCGAAAGCAAGGAGCTCTCTGTAAAATTAAAAATTCCTGCAGTTGCACTCTGTGCAAATAAAATTGCATTTAAACATCCTACATTAAATAAAACGCTTCAGTTTGAAATTGTGCCACGACAGTTTTGATGTTCATTGATATATAAAGAAATTCATGTATTATAAATAAAAGGATAAAGTTGCAGGTTGACAAGTCTGATTTATTTGAATACAATCGTTTTAGTAATAAATGTGTATTTTTATTAAAATACGTGATTATGATGTGGAAAAGGATTAGTATAGATTAAAACCGACACAGAGAAAAAATCAAGTGGTGAAAGATTTTTACGGAGATAATCAGGAACCTACCTTGGAGTCCTGTATGAAAATACAGCGTTGACAGGCGTTAACTGTAACTTGAGATGGGCATGTTTATGCCAATTAGGGTGGTACCGCCGAAGCTTTCGGTCCCTTTGGGACAGAAGGCTTTTTTATATTTATAAAAGGAGAAAAGAAATGGCAAACGAAAAAAAACTTGTCGAGGCAATTACTTCTATGGAAGTAGATTTTGCACAATGGTATACGGATGTTGTAAAAAAAGCAGAGCTGATCACTTATTCTAGTGTAAAGGGATGTATGATAATCAAGCCAGCAGGATATGCTATATGGGAGTTGATTCAACAGCAACTCGATCAGCGTTTCAAAGAAACAGGTGTTGAAAATGTATACATGCCAATGTTTATCCCGGAGAGTCTGTTAAATAAAGAAAAGGATCATGTTGAAGGATTTGCCCCAGAAGTTGCGTGGGTAACACATGGAGGACTGAATCCACTTCAGGAGCGTTTATGTGTCAGACCGACATCAGAAACTTTATTCTGTGATTTCTACAAAAATGATATTCAGTCCTATCGTGACCTTCCAAAAGTTTATAATCAATGGTGTAGTGTTGTCAGATGGGAAAAAGAAACAAGACCATTTTTAAGATCAAGAGAATTCTTATGGCAGGAAGGACATACAGCACATGCAACTGCAGAAGATGCAGAGGATAGAACGATACAGATGTTAAATGTATATGCTGATTTTTGTGAAAATGTACTTGCAATTCCAGTTATTAAAGGACGTAAAACTGAAAAAGAAAAATTTGCAGGTGCAGAAGCGACCTATACAATTGAAGCATTGATGCATGATGGAAAAGCACTTCAATCAGGAACAAGCCATAATTTTGGTGATGGCTTTGCAAAAGCATTTGAAATTCAGTTTACGGATAAAGATAATTCTTTAAAACATGTACACCAGACATCATGGGGAATGTCAACCAGAATTATTGGTGCAATTATTATGGTGCATGGAGATAATTCAGGGTTAGTTCTTCCGCCAAAAGTTGCGCCTGTGCAGATTATGGTTATTCCAATTCAGCAAAAAAGAGAGGGTGTTCTTGAGAAGGCAACTGAAGTTAAGAATAGACTTTCTGATTTTCGTGTTAGATTAGATGACTCAGATAAAAGTCCTGGATGGAAATTTTCTGAACAGGAAATGAGAGGAATACCAATTAGAATTGAACTCGGACCAAAAGACATTGAAGCAGGAAAATGTGTTATGGTTCGCAGAGATACTGGAGAAAAATTAGAAGTATCTCTAGAAGATGTCGAAGTAAAAGCAAAAGAATTGTTAGAGACAATTCAGGAAGAAATGCTTGAACGGGCAAAAAACCATGTTGCGACACATACATATGAAGCAACAGATTTTACTGAATTTGAAAAGACTTTAAATGAGAAACCAGGATTTATCAAAGCTTTATGGTGTGAAGAGCAGGCTTGTGAAGAAGAAATCAAAGAAAAGACTGGTGCAACAAGCAGATGTATGCCATTTGATCAAGGAAAAATAGAAGGAAAATGCGTTTGCTGCGGCAAACCAGCAAAAAAAATGGTATACTGGGGAAGAGCATATTAATAATGACTGACATGAAGGCTCTAATTTTATTAGAGCCTTCGTAATAACAAAAAGATTAAGATAGGAGATAAGAATGAATATATTAGTTATAAACTGTGGAAGTTCATCACTGAAATACCAGCTGATCCAATCTGATACGGAAGAAGTATTGGCAAAAGGTCTGTGTGAGAGAATAGGAATTGATGGCGGAATGATGGTTCATCAGGCGGGTCAGGGAGAAAAAATCAAAAAACCACTGGAGATGAAAACCCATACAGTTGCAGTGAAAGAAGTGATTGCAATTCTTACGGATTCTGAGATAGGTGTTATTAGTTCTTTGGGGGAAATAGGTGCAGTAGGACATAGAATTGTTCATGGTGGAGAAAAATTCTCACATTCAACAATTTTAACAGAAGAAGTTTTACGTGAAATTGAAAGCTGTAATGATCTTGCGCCACTTCATAATCCGGCGAATCTCATCGGAATTCGTTCCTGCCAGGAAATTATGCCTGAAGTAACAATGGTTGGAGTATTTGATACGGCGTTTCACCAGACTATGCCTAGAAAGGCTTTTCTTTATGGAATCCCATATGAGTATTATGAAAAATATAAAGTCAGAAGATACGGATTTCATGGAACAAGTCACGAATTTGTAGCCAGACGTTCCGCTGAAATTGTTGGAAAAGAATTTGAAGCATGCAAGATTATTGTTTGTCATTTAGGAAATGGCGCAAGTATTTCGGCAGTGAAAAATGGTGAAAGCATTGATACCAGTATGGGAATGACACCATTGGAAGGACTGATCATGGGGACACGTTCAGGCGATATCGATCCTGCAATCATATCATTTCTCTGTGAAAAAGAGCAGCTAGATGCACAAGCTGTGATTGATATCTTAAACAAGAAGTCAGGCGTTCTTGGAATTTCGCAGTTTTCAAGTGATTTCCGCGATCTTGCTGAAGCAAGCGCACAGGGCAATGATCTGGCCACTGCTGCACTGGATGCATATGCATATAGAGTTGGAAAATATATAGGCTCTTATGCAGCTGCTATGAATGGAGTTGACATCATAGCATTTACAGCAGGCGCAGGAGAAAACAATGCAGAAGTCAGAACACTGATTGGGCAGTACATAGGATTTCTAGGCACAAATATCAATACAGAGAAGAACAAGACCAGAGGAGAGGAAGTAATTCTATCTGATGAAGGTTCAAAAGTTGTAACTATGATTGTTCCAACGAATGAAGAACTTGCGATAGCACGTGAAACACTACGTCTTGCTAAATAATTATTTTGCAAAGTTTAATATCTGATGAGGGAATGAGAATATTTATGAAGATCAGTCTACCGGAAAAAGTGAATAAAATTATAGAAACCCTGAATGATGCAGGGTTCGAAGCGTTTGCCGTCGGAGGCTGTATCAGAGATTCTTTACTTGGAAGAGAACCTGAAGACTGGGATATTACGACATCTGCGAGCCCTCAAGAGGTGAAAGAATTATTTCCCAGAACTGTAGATACTGGTATTTTACATGGTACAGTTACGGTAATGATTGGAAAAGAAGCATTTGAGGTCACTACATATAGAATTGATGGGGAATATGAAAATTCCCGCCATCCCAAGTCAGTCATTTTTACAGATAATCTTGTTGAAGACTTAAAACGCAGAGATTTTACAATCAATGCAATGGCATATAATGAACAAACCGGATTAGTTGATGTTTTTGAAGGTGTTCATGATCTTACACATAAATTAATAAGGTGTGTTGGGAATGCAAGAGAAAGATTTAGTGAGGATGCACTTAGAATACTTCGCGCAATCCGATTTTCAGCACAGCTTGGTTATGATATTGAAGAAGGTACACAGGATGCTATAAAAGCACAAGCGATTGATTTGTCAAAGATCAGTGCAGAAAGAATTAGGACTGAACTGATTAAACTGATTATCTCAGAGCATCCTGAAAAGCTAATGGTAGCTTATGATGCCCATGTTACTGCAACGATTCTGCCTGAGTTTGATAAAATGATGAAAACACCTCAGAACAATCCGCATCATAGATATAATGTTGGAGAACATACCATCAAAGCAATCTGTTATTGTGAGCCAGATAAAATACTCAGGCTAGCACTGCTTTTTCATGACATTGGAAAAATTGAATGCAGAACAACTGACATAGATAAAATAGATCATTTTTATCACCATGCTTCCCATAGTTATGAAATAACAAAAGGAATTATGAAGAGGCTGAAGTTTGACAATGAAACAATGCGATTCGTACTCAAACTTGTAAAATATCATGATATTAATATTGGTCAGAGCTCTGCTGATGTTCGAAAGGCTATTTATGAAGTAGGAGAAGATATTTTTCCGCTTCTTTTAAAAGTAAAAGAAGCTGATATGATGGCTCAGAGTGAATTAAGAAGAAAACAAAAAGAAGAGATACTCAGGAATATAAAAAAAACATATCATCAGATATTAGAACGTCAGGACTGTATTTCGCTTAAAACACTTGCAGTTTCTGGTGCAGATTTAATTCAGGCAGGTAGGAAGCCGGGGAAAGAAATTGGGGTATTATTAGAAACGATTCTTAAATTGGTCTTAGAACATCCTGACTGGAATCAGAAAGAATACCTGTTGAACATGATTGCACAGGAGGAGATTCATTGAAAAAAATAATTCTGTTTATTTTATTGACATTGATGAGTCTGCTTTTTAGTGCTTGCAGTTTTACAGATAATAAAAAAGAAATTCAGTTTTCGGATTCGCAAACATCCAAGGAAACAGGATATAATAGAGAGGCAGCAGGGTTTTACGATTCTGCTGATACTTCAGTTATTATTTCTATTGTTCCAGAAGAAAAGAAAATAACGTTTCATAATTTTAAGATTGGTAAGAATTATACACTTAAGTATGATGGCGCAACAGTGATTTCTGATAAGTATGGAACAGGTATGGCCATGACACAGGTATCTCCAGGTGACATCGTCGATATAACATTCTATAAACTGGCAAAACGACTAAACACAATGGCGTTATCGAGTCAGTCCTGGGATTTTTCTAATGTTAGAAAATTTGAAATTTCATCAAACCAAAGAAAATTTTATATTGCTGAGGAAGAATATGCGCTGCATGAAAATGTCGTTGTTATTTCAGATAACCAACAGGGAGAATTAACAGATTTAAACCAGTGTGATATTCTTTCAGTCAGAGGAATTGATCATGAAATAATGAGCATAAATGTTGAAAAAGGACATGGTTATTTAAGGCTTACAAATGAAGAATATTTTGTCGGTGGTTGGATTGAAGTAGGTCAGGAACTAATACAGCCAATTACAGATGATATGCTTTTAGTGGTTCCAGAAGGAACCTATCAGGTTCTGTTAACAAATACTGGAATAGAAACAACACGTGAGATTACAATTGAGAGAAATGGTGAAATAGAACTTGATGTAGGAGATGTTACACCGGCTGAAAAAAAATTTGGACAAATTTTATTTAGTGTTAGCCCGACAGATGCTCAGATTTACTTAGATGGGACCTTAACTGATGCAAAAAAACCGGTATCACTAGAGTATGGAATTCACCAGATGATTGCAAAAGCGGAAGGATATGAAACTTTATCACAATATATTAAGGTTGGTCAGGAGTATGCCAATATTAATATTGAAATGGAGACTTCAAAAGAAGATCAAGAGGTAGATACAGAGAATTCTGCGTCAGTTTCAGCAAATACAGTCACATCAAACAATACAGTACTTTCGTCAACGAATCAGACATCAAAAATTTTCATTGAAGCTCCAGAAGGTGCTGAGGTATATCTGGATACGAATTATGTTGGAATTGTTCCGATCAGTTTTGATAAAACTGCAGGAACACACGTTATAACGCTAAGAAAGAGTGGATTTGTTACAAAGAGTTATACAATTCAGGTAGATAGTACGAAAAAGGACATTACTTATTCTTTTTCAAATCTGAACAGTGAATAGAAAGAGGTACCATGATGAGTCTTCAAAATAGTATTGTTGAGTTTGATAGAATAATTAAAACATTAAGAGGTGAGAATGGCTGTCCGTGGGATCGTGAACAGACACATACTAGTTTACGCCCGTGTGTCATGGAGGAAGCAGCTGAACTTCAAGCAGCAATACGTATTTATGAACAGACACAGGATGCTGGAAATATGAAAGAAGAGCTTGGAGATTTGTTACTTCAGGTGGTGATGCAGAGTGCAATTGCTGAAGAAGAAGGTCTTTTTACACTTGAGGAAGTAATTCAGGGAGTTCAGGAAAAAATGATAAGAAGGCATCCTCATGTATTTGGAGAAGCGAATGTAAATAATTCAGGAGAAGTGCTAAAAAATTGGGAAGAAATTAAGAAAAAAGAAAAAGAAACGCAAACATGGTCTTCATCGCCATTAAGAGACATTCCAAAAGAATTACCTTCTTTGACAAGAGCAGTGAAAACATTGAAGAAAATTGATAAACTTTATGATAATGTATCGCCCATATCAAAGACAAAAGAAGAAATTTTAAAATCTGCAGAAAAGATTTCTATATGCGAAGGAAAAGAAAGTGAACTAATTTTCGAAGCGGGAAATTTGTTAGTTGCATTATCAAAACTTGCAATGCAGATGCATCTGCCAACAGAGCAAATTCTAAATGATAGAATCGATGATATGATAGATCGATATGAATCATAATATTCATAATTAAAACAGTACCAAATGACCAAAATATGCCTAAATAACCAATTCTTCCTTGACAAAGCAAGAAAAAGTGTCTATAAATATAGATAGGTGTTTTATTGGAACGCTAAAAATTTGAATACAATATACTCGATATAAGAGGAGGAGTTCGAAATGAACAAAACAGAATTAGTAGCAGCGATTGCTGATCAGGCAGAATTATCCAAAAAAGATGCAGAGAAAGCTTTAAAAGCATTTACAGATGTAGTTGCAGCAGAATTAAAAAAAGGTGAGAAAATCCAGTTAGTTGGATTTGGTACTTTTGAAGTATCTGAAAGAGCTGCCAGAGAAGGAAGAAATCCTCAGAGCGGAGAAGTTATGAAAATTGCTGCTTCCAAAGCTCCTAAATTTAAAGCTGGTAAGGCATTAAAAGACTTAGTTAACGAAAAATAAAATTCGTTGTAGAGTATGTATTTGAAGTTAGGCAGTTTCGTGGCAACGCGAATGCCTGACTTCTTTTTAGTTTGTAACAAAATGAAAATGAAAGAAAGGAAAATTATGAGACTTGACAAATATTTAAAAGTATCACGTCTGATTAAGAGAAGAACCATTGCAAATGAAGCCTGTGATGCAGGAAGAGTACTTGTGAACGATAAAGAAGCAAAAGCATCTACAAATGTCAAAACAGGAGATACCATAACAATACAGTTTGGAAACAAAGAAGTGAAGGTAGAAGTTCTTGATATAGTTGAAACTACGAAAAAAGACGAAGCAAAAGAGTTATTCAAGTACATCTAGAGGGCATAGAATACATAATTAACCAGAGAAACAGTTGACGCAGACAATTAAAGTGGTTACAATAATGTTATGTAAACATTTCGGAATGAGAGGCGGCGACAAGGATGTCAGGTAGAGTTGCAATTCGAAAAAGAAGACAGAATCGTCTTGGTATGCTTCTGGTCACAGTGGTTGTTTTGATGCTACTTTTAGTTGTTGCGGTTAAATGCATGGAGCTAAAACAGAAACAGGCAATTTATCTTAGCAGGGAAGCACAACTGCAGGAACAGATTTCGGAACAGGAAGCACGAGCTGAAGAGATAGAAGAGTTTCGAAAATATACTAAGACAAAAAAATATGCAGAAGAAGTAGCAAAAGATAAACTTGGACTTGTGAATGAGGATGAAATTATCTTTAAAGAAGAATAAATGCGGAGAGCTTAGACTATCCGCATTTTTTATATGGAGGAGGCTGTTGTGTATCAGAAGGTTCTCAACTATTGTAAAAAACATTCACTCATTGAAGTAAATGATAAAATTGTTGTCGGTATATCCGGTGGTGCAGATTCGGTCTGTCTATTGACTGTTTTATGTGAAATGCGGGTGACAATGTCAATTCAGATACATGCTGTTCATGTAAATCATGGAATTAGAATAGATGCTGAGAAAGATGTTGAATATGTAAAGTTATTATGTGATAGATTACAGGTTCCTCTTCATATAAAATATGTGAATATACCTAAGCTGAGTAAAGAACTACGAATTTCTACGGAAGAAGCTGGTAGAAGAGCCAGATATGATGCGTTTGAAGAAATTAGAGTACTTACTGACTCAGATAAAATTGCAGTAGCACATAATATGAATGATCAAGCAGAAACAGTACTTTTTCATTTATTCAGAGGGACAGGAATTAAAGGAATGTCAGGCATCAGACCAGCCAGAGATCATATCATCAGACCATTACTGTGTGTAGAGAGGCTTGAAATTGAAGAGTATTTGAAAGAAATGGGATTGAAGTATCAGACAGATCAAAGTAATTATGAAGATGATTATACAAGAAATAGAATTCGAAACCACTTGATTCCATTGGCAGAAGAGATGGTTTGTACAGGAATCGTACAACACATTAGTGAAACAGCAAGAATAGCATTTCAAGCAGAAGAATATATTACAAAACAGGCTCAGCAGATTCATAAGAAAATTTCCAAGGAACAGAAAAATACCAAGCAAATCAGATATGAAATGAAAGAGTTACAGGAGCTTGATTCTATTTTACAAGTATATCTAATAAGAGAAGGCATATATCAGGTCCTAGGTACAATCACAGATATATCATCGGTACATTTAACGCAAATCATTGAGTTGATGGACAAACAGGTCGGAAAGCAGATAATGTTACCGAATGGAATACGAGCCTATACTACGTATGATAGTTTGATGATTGTAGATTCAAAATCAATCAAAACAGAGAAATATTCAAAACAAGTATGTAGTTCACTCTTTTCAAAAGACAACGAGCTGGAAATGATGCAATTGTATGAGTATGAGTTTGAACACTTTGGAAAGCTTGAATTAAGGCTTTTTATGCGTGATCAAGGGCAAATTATTCCCCAAAATTTGTATACGAAATGGTTTGATTATGATAAAATAAAGAAATCCTTGCAAGTAAGAAGCAGAAAGCAAGGCGATTATCTGATCGTGGATGAAAAAGGCAGTCGTAAGTCGTTAAAACAGTATATGATCGATGAAAAAATTCCCAGAGAAGAAAGAAATCAACTCCTAATACTGTCAGATGAAGATCATGTCGTCTGGATTCCGGGATATCGAATCAGCCAATACTATAAAATTGAAGATCAGACAAAAAAAATATTAGAAGTTAAGTTAACAGGAGGAATTTAGTTATGGCAGAGCATGTTAGAATAATGCTAAGCGAAGAAGAGGTAAATCAAAAAATCCAACAGATAGGAAAACAGATTAGTGAAGACTATGCCGGGAAACAAGTGCATCTTGTATGTGTCTTAAAAGGTGGCGTTTTTTTTATGTGTGAACTTGCAAAAAGAATTACAGTTCCAGTATCAATGGATTTCATGTGTGTATCCAGTTATGGAAGTGAAACAAAATCCAGTGGTGTAGTAAAAATAGTCAAAGATCTTGATGAACCTCTTGATCATAAAGATGTATTGATTGTTGAAGATATTATTGATTCAGGAAGGACGCTTAGTTATTTAATTGAAATGCTAAAAAAGAGGGAGCCAGAAAGCATCCGTGTCTGCACTCTTCTTGATAAGCCAGAGAGACGAGTTGTTGATGTAAACGTGGACTATACCTGTTTTGAAATACCAGATGAGTTTGTAATTGGTTACGGACTTGATTATGATCAGAGATATCGAAATCTGCCATATATTGGTGTTGTTGAATTCGATTAAGGAGGCTTGTATTGAATAGGACAGGAAAAGGACTTAACCTTTATTTTGTTATTATAATTGCCCTTCTGCTTATTACAGTTTGGATCAGTTCACTGAGTAATAATGAGGAGGACTATACCTATAGTGAGTTCTTACAGGAACTTGAAGCTGGAAGTATTAAAGATATTGTTATACAACCAAATAAAGAAACACCAACAGGCGCCTTATTGCTTACCATGGAAGATGGGGAAGAAAAGGTACTATATGTTTCTGATGTAACCAAAATTGAAGATTTGCTGACGAAACACAATATATCACCGGTGCTTAAGGATGTTCCTCAGGAAAATTGGTTCATAACTTCTATTCTTCCCATCATTGTAATGCTTGTGATTGGTGTTTTCCTTTTTACCATGATGAATGCAAATAATGCTGGTGGCGGTGGCGGAAAAATGATGAATTTTGGCAAAAGTCGTGCCAGACTTGCGGCAGGCGAAAACAAAATCACATTGAAAGACGTTGCAGGACTCAAAGAAGAAAAAGAAGAGCTTGAAGAAATTGTTGAGTTTTTGAAAGAACCATCAAAATTTACTCGAGTTGGTGCTCGTATCCCCAAAGGAGTGCTGTTGGAAGGCGCACCTGGTACAGGGAAAACCCTCCTGGCAAAAGCAATTGCTGGAGAGGCAAGTGTTCCATTTTTTAGTATTTCAGGATCCGATTTTGTAGAAATGTTTGTAGGTGTAGGCGCATCCAGAGTTAGGGACCTATTTGCAGAAGCAAAAAAGAATTCTCCTTGTATTATATTTATAGATGAAATAGATGCTGTTGCCAGACGAAGAGGTACTGGTATGGGTGGCGGACATGATGAGCGTGAACAGACTCTGAATCAACTACTTGTTGAAATGGATGGATTTGGTGTTAATGAAGGGATTATTGTCATGGCAGCAACGAACAGAGTTGATATACTTGATCCAGCTATTTTACGACCAGGACGTTTTGATAGAAAAATCAGTGTAGGAACACCGGATGTTGGTGGAAGAGAAGAAATATTAAAAGTTCATGTAAAAAACAAACCACTTGCAGACGATGTTGATTTAAAACAGGTTGCGCAAACGACAGCTGGTTTTACAGGGGCTGATCTTGAAAATTTATTAAATGAAGCAGCTATTTGTGCAGCAAAGGAAACCCGGAACTTTATTAAGCAAGAAGATATTAAAAGTGCTTTTATTAAGGTTGGAATTGGATCTGAAAAAAGAAGTCGTATTATTTCAGAAAAAGAAAAGAAAATTACTGCATATCATGAAGCGGGACATGCAATTCTATTTCATGTTCTTCCAGAAGTGGGACCAGTGTATACTGTTTCTATCATACCAACTGGATTAGGTGCTGCTGGTTATACAATGCCATTGCCAGAACGAGATGAAATGTTTAACACAAAGGGACGTATGTTGCAGGAAATTATGGTTTCACTTGGTGGAAGGATTGCAGAAGAGCTCATTTTTGACGATATTACAACTGGTGCATCTAGTGATATAAAACGAGCTACAAAACTGGCAAGAAAAATGGTGACCAGATTCGGTATGTCTCAGAATATAGGTGTTATAAACTATGATGATGATGATGATGAAGTGTTTATAGGACGCGATCTTGCACATACAAGAAGCCATAGTGAGTCAATTGCTGGAGAAATAGACAGAGAAGTAAAAGTATTGATTGATGATTGTTACGTAAGAGCCAAAAAAGTCATTATGGAGCATGAATCAGTTCTCCATAAATGTGCAACGCTATTACTTGAGAAAGAGAAAATCACGAGGGTTGAATTCGAAGAATTATTCGAAGGATAATTGTGAAAAATACACAAAAACAATGATTCGATTTTGTAAACTTTGTGAATCATGAGAATAGACGATAGAGAGTCACTTTGCTATAATACATCTTGTAACCCCCCCCAATACGTTATATAGTTTTTTGCTATACCCCATAAGAAGAAATACCTTCTCTAAAAAGGACAGCCATCGTGATGCTGTCCTTTTTACTTTCTCAAAATTTTACGATAGAAAGTATTGTCTAAGAAGGTTGTGTACTATATGATAGTTTCATATCTAGTATTATAATGTTGAAATGCATGAATTCTGTATTCCAAATAATGATGATTTCAATTTGCTTTTGAGTACGGCAAAGAGGTAATAATATGAATTTTCAGCAATTAATTAAAAACGAAGAACAGGATTACATTAACAGAATGCGACCTGTGATCAATATAAAGGCACTTTTTAGCGATATGACGGATGATTATGTATTTCCAAGTGAACCAGAACCAGACCAACATGTCAGAATCCGTTTTAGAACAAAAAAGAATAATGTGGATGGAGTATATCTGGTATGCACTGGTTATAAGACGAAGATGCAACTTAAGTCTTCAGACGACGTATTTGATTACTTTGAATCAAAGGTTTATGTAGGTAGAACTAAATTCACATATTGCTTTGAAATACGTGTTGGAAGGCTTGTTTATTTTTATGATAAACGTGGTGCACACAAAGAGATGATTGAACATTACAAATTTGCACTACTTCCAGGATTTAAAACACCAGACTGGTCAAAAGGTGCAGTCATGTATCAGATTTTTGTAGATCGCTTTTTTAATGGAGATCCGTCAAATGATGTTTTGACTGGTGAATATAATTACATTGGTGGAAACACGGTTAAAGTTTATAATTGGAATAAATATCCAGATAAATTTGGGATCAGAGAATTTTATGGTGGTGATCTTCAGGGTGTTTTAGATAAACTTGATTATCTACAGTCTTTAGGAATTGATGTCATTTATTTTAATCCGCTTTTTGTATCGCCATCTAATCATAAGTATGACATACAAGATTATGATTACATAGATCCACACTTTGGTAAAATTGTTAAGGATAGCGGGACACTATTAAATCCTGAAAAATCAGACAATCGAGAAGCAACCAGATATATCAGAAGAGTTACAGATCGTGAAAATCTTGAAGCCAGTAATCGCTTTTTTGCAGATGTTGTAAAAGAAATACATAGGAGAGGAATGAAAGTAATCCTTGACGGTGTTTTTAATCATTGTGGGTCTTTTAATAAGTGGATTGACAGAGAACAGATATATAGCAAGGAAGAAGGATATGAAAAGGGTGCTTACGTTGATGCATCAAGTCCTTATCGTAATTTTTTCAAATTTCATGACGAATCAAAATGGCCTTACAATCATACTTATGATGGTTGGTGGGGGCATGATACCCTTCCAAAGTTAAATTATGAAGGATCTGAAGAATTATATGAATACATTTTATCTGTTGCCGCAAAATGGGTTAGTGCACCGTTTCATATTGATGGCTGGAGACTAGATGTTGCTGCTGATCTTGGATTTTCACCTGAAATGAATCATCAATTCTGGAAGGATTTCAAAATTGCAGTAAAGAATGCGAATCCAGATGCTTTGATTTTGGCTGAACACTATGGAGATCCTTCATCCTGGCTTCAGGGCGATGAGTGGGATAGTATTATGAATTATGATGCATTTATGGAACCTATTACCTGGTTTTTAACTGGAATGCAAAAGCATAGCGACGATTATCGTGAGGATCTGCATGGGAATGCAGGAGTGTTTTGGGATACGATGAGGCATAATATGGCTAATTTTACCATGCCTTCATTATTCTCGGCGATGAATGAATTATCAAATCATGATCATTCGAGATTTCTAACAAGAACGAATAAAAAAGTAGGAAGAACAGATACACTAGGTCCTGATGCAGCAAATCATAATATTAAGAAGGAAGTGTTTAGAGAGGCTGTTGTGATGCAAATGACATGGCCTGGTTCTCCTACGATTTATTATGGAGATGAGGCCGGACTATGTGGATTTACAGATCCTGATAATAGAAGAACTTATCCTTGGGGCGAGGAAGATCTTGAACTTATCAATTTGCATAAAGAAATGATCAGAATACATAAAAACAATTTTGAACTACGTAGAGGTTCGTTGAAAGAACTCTATGGAGATGATAACATCATTTCATATGGACGATTTACTTCGGAAGAGCAGAGTATCATTATAGTAAATAATAATGAAGAGGAAAGATATCTGGAAATACCAGCCTGGCTTACTGGAATGCCTAAAGAATGTACACTGGAACAACTCATTATAACAGGAAAAGAAGGTCATTCCACACAATGGAGAAGTTATCCGGTACTGGAAGGAATTCTAAGTATTTCAATGTTACCGACCTCATCCATTATTTTAAAACACAAAAAAATAAATCGTAAAAAATTCTTGCATTTCACATAAAAATATGATATAACTTTATATTGTCAGGGTTGATCGAACAATCAGAATTTTAGGTCAGCAGCCATATGGATGGATTCCCGAGTGGCCAAAGGGGGCAGACTGTAAATCTGTTGGCAGCGCCTTCGAAGGTTCGAATCCTTCTCCATCCATTGTAATGCATTGCCGGCGTGGCGGAACTGGCAGACGCACAGGACTTAAAATCCTGCGGGACTAATCTCCCGTACCGGTTCGATTCCGGTCGCCGGCAGTATGATGTGAAACAAGGATAATTGCCCAGATAGCTCAGTCGGTAGAGCAGAGGACTGAAAATCCTCGTGTCACTGGTTCGATTCCGGTTCTGGGCACTAAGTAAATATGCGGGTGTAGTTCAATGGTAGAACACTAGCCTTCCAAGCTAGATACGTGGGTTCGATTCCCATCACCCGCTCTTAATTTCATATATGCGATAGTGGCTCAGTTGGTAGAGCACCTCCTTGCCAAGGAGGAAGTCGCGAGTTCGAGTCTCGTCTATCGCTCTTTTAAAAACCTTGATATTTCAAGGTTTTTTTGTTATATGGGTAGACAAACATATCACAGATGGAGGAAGCAATGAGAAAAACATTAGAATTTGCAATAAAACAGACAATACCAGTATTTTGTGGTTATATTTTCCTTGGAATTGCATTCGGACTATTGCTTCAAAAAGCAGGATATTCATTTTTATGGGCATTTTTAATTAGTCTTTTAGTATATGCAGGCTCTATGCAGTTTGTTTTAGTAGGATTACTTGCAGGAGGTGCTTCTTTACCTACTGTAGGGATTATGACACTTATGATTAATAGTAGGCATATTTTCTATGGACTTTCATTTATTGAAAAATTTAAAAGGATGGGAAGAAAATATTTATATATGATTTTTTCGCTGACAGATGAAACTTATTCTGTGCTTTGTTCTGTTAAGGTACCAAATGAGATGGACGAGAAGAGAGTATTTTTCATGATATCACTTCTTGATCAGATTTATTGGATTATGGGATCTGTAATAGGTGCACTGATTGGAGAAAAGATTCCTTTTAATTCTAAAGGGATAGATTTTGCAATGACGGCATTGTTTATTGTTATTTTTATTGAACAATGGAAAGATTCTAAAACACATATTCCTGCGCTGTCTGGAATAGTATCATCTATATTATTTTTAATTATAATGGGTCCGGATTCATTTTTAATGCCCGCCTTAATTACGGTGGTTTTAATA
This sequence comes from Clostridia bacterium, assembly GCA_003246295.1. Classification (GTDB taxonomy): domain Bacteria; phylum Bacillota; class Clostridia; order Lachnospirales; family Lachnospiraceae; genus SZUA-378. The sequence goes on from QKAS01000053.1 coordinate 67,152, forward strand.
CTGTTAATGGGTAAGCGTAAAATTGTTAAGAAAATCGATTATGATAAGAAACTATCAGAGAAGAGCGAATTGTACGAGAGTAGACAGGAGGAAATGATATGAACAGTCTGAATACAGCTGCAATTGTTTTTTTGGCGGCAATATGTACATTTGCAACAAGAATTACCCCCTTTTTACTATTTGGCTCTAAAAAGGGGGTACCAGATTCAGTCAGCTATCTGGGTAAGATACTTCCTGCTGCAATTATGGGAGTATTGATTATCTACTGTCTTAAGAACGTATCATTTACATCAATGCCATTTGGAATTCCTGAAATTTTTGCGAGCAGTCTGGTAATTTTTTTACATCTTTGGAAAAGAAATACACTACTAAGCATTGCTGGTGGTACGATTCTATATATGCTAATGGTTCAAAACTTTTTTGATTCTTTATTTTACTTTTTTATGTAACAGATTATTGAGATATTCAGTTGAAAGAAGCATAATAAGAATAAAAAGAATCAGATATACAGGCAATAGCCAGAACCCAAAGGATTTAGCAATTAATCCAAAAACAGGAGGCATGAAAGTACTTCCTACATAAGCAAAAGCCATTTGAATGCCCATTATAGATTGAGACAATTCAGTGCCAAACCGATTTGGAGTTTCATGTAACATAGCTGGGTAAATTGGAGCGAAACCAACTCCCATTAAAATGAAAGACACTAGGAATAAAAATGGATTTCCAGAAAATAGAAGAATAATACCTCCAGTCAAGCTGAGAAATTCACCTAAGCGGATTAATCGTCTATTATTTATTTTTAGAGCAAGGAAGCCTGAGAAAAAGCGTCCTATGGTAATTCCAAAATAATAAAATGACACCCATCTTGCTGCGGATTTTGCATCCATTTCATGAACACTGACCAAGTATGTACTTCCCCAAAGCCCTAGTGTTAATTCGGCAGCACAATATGCGAAAAAAGCAATTAGTGCAGGTTTTGCACCTTTTAATTGAAAAACCTTAATAATTCCAATTCCGGTAGCTTCAGTTTCTCCTAACGTACTTTTATAGTCGTGTTCAAATCGTTTCCAAAGCGGAAGAGAAAATAAAACAAGAATCATAAGGGCTATTTGTATGATTGAAATAATGAAATAACCATTTCTCCAGTTTCCATTACTAGAAAGGTGGAATGACATAATAATAGGTCCAGTCGTGGCACCTATCCCCCAAAAACAATGAAGCCAATTCATATGTGAAGATTTGTAATGTAACGCAACAAAATTGTTCAGAGCAGAATCAATGGCACCAGCACCAAGGCCAAGTGGGATGGCAATTGCAAAAAGCCAGATATAGTTTTGAGAAAAATAAGTAAGAAAAAGAGCAGAAGCAGTCAAAAAAATACTAACATTCGTAACAACTCCTGTGCCATATTTTCGAATGAGTTTATCACTGAACAGACTTGATAGAATTGTTCCGCCAGAAACTGTCATGGCAATGAAACCAGCATAAGAGACTGGGGCACCTAAATCTTGCCGTATTACAGGCCATGCAGAGCCAAGAATGGAGTCTGGAAGACCAAGACTAATAAATGCCAAATAAATTAAAACAAGTAAAATTGTAGCCATAAGAACCTCCTAACTGGAAATATAGCTAAGTTAAGATAACAGTGTTGATTTTATCATTGAGGATAAGCCCTGAAGATAATAATGGTCTGTATTTTGAACATAGGTAAGTTCGGGCATGTGCTTTTGTGGGAGCATAGACATGCAACTTTCAGAAATTGGACCCATCATATTAATACTTATACTTTGTCCTGTTAACATAATGACATCTGGGTTAAGAATAGTTACGAATGCACATATGGTACGGGCTACAATGTCAGAATTTTCAGAGCGGGCCAGAGGGAGTCTGATTCTTCGTCCATGATCTTTTTCAAAGGGTAGAAAGGATACTTCACCAGCGAAGTTACTTTTTCCATGATGAACAGATCCATTAATAATGATTCCGGCACCAGAGCATATGTTTTCAAAAAATGAGATAGCCACAACACATCGATTTTCTATGTATTTTTTCTCATGATACAAACCAAAGGCGATTAAATTCATATCATTTTCCACTCGACATGAAAGTTGTAAATCTTTTTTTACCAACGCTGCAAGCGATAAACCTTCCAGTTCTATAATATCACAACTTTCAATAACTCCATCTGAAGTGATAATACCTGGAAGACCAATACATACAGAAGAAAGTGTAGGAAATTCTTCTTTTAAATTCAGCAGACATTCTTTCATGGTTTCATAGTCAATGATTGTTTGAGACAAGGATTTGCTGGCAATCACATGCCCTGAGAGATCAATAATATTATAAGATAAGGAAAAACGATTATTTTCGTTGGTAGCATATAAACAACAACCCACTTGAAATAATTCGTTGATACGATATGTTTTAGAAGGACGTCCTGCAGAATTTGTTTTATTATCATCAGGGACGACTAAGATTTCACCAGCGGACTCGAGCTCATTTAAAATTGAATTACAGGTAGCAACACTCAATCCTGTTCTGGAAGCGGTCATTATTTTAGTTCCAGATCCCATTTCTAACAGGGCTTCTTTTATAATTCTTGTATTTGTTTCCTTTACCTGTGATGTAGAACTTATAAGATGTTCCATAATACCTCCTGGTTTTTAAATGTATTATTATAATAGTTATAATAATTAGAATTTATCATTCTGTCAAGAGTATTATAAAATTAAACCTTCTAAATTCGATTTGTAAAACTGGACATGGTACTAGAATCAGAATTATAGTAAAATATAGATAATATGAGTGGAGGTTCTGTATGGAAAAAGCATATAAACTTGAGTTTAAGAATCAAAGTTCAAAAGAATTGTATCTAACGACTTGTGGCTGTTCTCAAACAGAGCCCTTACACAGTTTTGGCCCGGCTGTAAGACCGCATTATCTGATTCATTTTGTGTTAAGTGGTGCTGGAAAATTTATTCTTGGAGGAAAAGAATATCCATTAAAAGCAGGATACGGATTTTTAATTGAGCCGGATGAACTTGCTTTTTATCAGTCGGATGAAATGAAACCATGGACATACATCTGGGTCGGATTTTCAGGAAGCCAGGCAGAAGAATATCTTACAAAAACAGGACTTTCAGCAAAACACCCTATCTTTGAATCAGATAAGGCAAAGGAATTATATGAGACTGTAAAGGATATGATGGAGCATAATACCTATAGTATTGCAAATGATATGCGCAGAAACGGGCTTCTTCGAGTTTTCCTTTCGATGATTGCTGAAAATGCCATGATTCCTATGAGTGAAGAAGCTGATAAGGGGAATTACTATGTTCAAAAGGCGATTGAGTTTATTAGAAGCAATTACTATTCACCAATAAAAGTGACAGATGTAGCAGATTATGTTTGTATTAACCGTAGCTACTTGTATACTCTTTTTATGGAATCTCTTGAAATGTCCCCCCAGGAGTTTTTATCTTTGTTCAGGATTACAAAAGCATCACAATTGCTTGCAGTTACAACACTTTCGGTAGAAAGTATTGCCATATCGTGTGGGTATAGTGATCCATTAGTATTTGGAAAAGCCTTTCGAAAACTAAAAGGTGTCTCTCCATCACGCTTCAGAAAAGAAGTCTTGAATGGAGAAATAAGAAGATCACAGGGAGATTTAGAGCAAATTGAACACTTTATAAAAGAAATGCAGGAACAGAGTTAACATTTTGACTGAAATGAACAACATTGTATCAGCGAATATATTTTAGATACAAATTATAATAATAGATAAGAGTTCGTGAAATATTTGATCTGGAAAAAGGAGATCTGTATGAAAGAAATATTATTAAAAAAATTTGAGGAAGTATTTGGTTCGTCACACGATGTACAAATTTATTTTGCACCAGGTAGAGTAAATATGATTGGGGAGCACACTGATTATAATGGTGGACATGTCTTTCCATGTGCATTAACAATTGGAACTTATGCGGCGGCCAGAGTTCGTGAGGATGATATCTGCAGATTTTATTCGATGAATTTTGAAGAGCTTGGTATCCTTGAATCATCTGTTTCAGGTCTCAAGTATGAAAAAGAAGCTGATTGGACAAATTACCCGAAAGGCGTTATATGGGCATTTGGAGAAAAGGGACATCCAGTATTACGAGGGATGGATTTACTCCTTTTTGGAAACATACCTAATGGGTCAGGACTTTCTTCTTCAGCATCTGTAGAAGTGCTGACTGGATATATATTAAGAGATTTTTTTGGTTATCGTGTTACGAACCAGGATCTCGCGTTATATGGACAGTATGCAGAAAATCATTTTAATGGTGTTAACTGCGGTATAATGGATCAGTTTTCTATTGCAATGGGGAAAAAGAACCATGCAATTTTTCTTGATACGGCAGATCTTAGTTATGAATATGCACCACTTGTATTAGAAGGGTATAAAATAGTAATTTCGGGCAGTAATAAAAAAAGAGGTCTTGGTGACTCAAAATATAATGAGAGAAGGTCCGAATGCGAGACTGCATTAAGTGAACTGCAGCAGGTGATAGGAATCAAATCGCTTGGTGATTTAACAGAAGAAATGTTTGAAACTTACAAGTCTGCAATCAAAGATGAAATCAGAATAAAAAGAGCAAAACATGCAGTTTATGAAAATCAGAGAACAATCAGAGCAGTTGATGCTTTAAAGAAAAATAATTTAACAGAGTTTGGTAAACTGATGAATGAATCTCATATTTCTCTTCGTGATGACTATGAAGTGACAGGCCTTGAGCTTGATACGCTTGTGGAAGAGGCCTGGAAACAGGAAGGTGTGATTGGATCCAGAATGACAGGTGCTGGTTTTGGTGGATGCACGGTCAGTATTGTTAAAGAGGAAGCAGTAGATTCCTTTATACAAAATGTTGGTACTGCATATAAAGAGAAAATTGGATATGCAGCAGATTTTTATGTTGTAGAAATTGGAGATGGTCCATGCATCCTATCATAAATAATAAAATTACGGCAAAAACACAACAGGATAAATTTATAAATATATATAGAGAGATAGACAGACTGATACAATATGCAGTTCTTACGGAGTTAATTCAAGACATTGATATTATTTACACAAGAAATCGAATGATGGAATGTTTAAAACTATACGATTATTTAGAATTAGACCCTGAAAAAGATGTAAGGTATCTTGATTTAATACAAAATTGTAAGAGAGAAGATCTTGAAGATATTTTAAGAAATATCAATGATTATGCTTTTTATAAGGGGATTATTACAGAAAACACAGTAACATCCAGAGATTTATTTGATACTTCCGTTATGTCTATACTTGTACCAAGACCTTCTGAGGTAGTTCATTCATTTTATAATGCGTATGAAGTGAGTGCAGAGGCAGCTACAGATTATTATTACCGTTTATGCCAGGATAATGACTATATCAGAAGATATCGAATTATGCATGATATTAAATGGAAAACAGAAACACAATATGGAGAACTTGACATTACAATTAATCTGTCAAAACCTGAAAAAGATCCAAAAGAAATTGCTGCTGCAAAAAATGCAGCAGATGTAAGTTATCCAAAGTGTCTCTTATGTATGGAAAATGAAGGCTATGCAGGAAGAATGAACCATCCTGCAAGACAGAATCATCGCATTATACCAATTACGATTCAAAATAAAAGGTGGGGACTTCAGTATTCACCATATGTTTATTATAATGAGCATTGCATAGTCATAAATGGACAACATGTTCCAATGCAGATTGATCGTGATACTTTTGTGAAATTAATGGATTTTATTCATTTGTTTCCGCATTATTTTCTTGGCTCCAATGCAGATCTACCGATCGTAGGTGGTTCCATATTAAGCCATGATCATTTTCAAGGTGGACATTACGAATTTCCAATGGCAAGGGCGGAGATAGAGCATACTTTTATTGTCAAGGGGTTTGAGGATATAGAGGCAGGAATTGTCAGATGGCCGATGTCCGTAATTAGAATAAGATCCACAGATTCTGAAAGATTGATTGATTTGGCAGATTATATCCTAAACAAATGGAGAGGTTATTCTGATGAAGAGGCATTTATATTTGCCCAGACCGATGGGGAGCTGCATAATACAATTACCCCAATTGCCAGAAAAAGAGGTAATTTCTTCGAGTTTGATCTTGCGCTAAGAAATAATATTACGACAAAAGAACATCCAATGGGCTTGTTCCATCCACATGCAGATTTGCATCACATAAAGAAAGAAAATATAGGCTTAATTGAAGTGATGGGCCTTGCCATACTTCCTTCCCGTTTAAAAATGGAAATGGAATTGCTGATAAAGGCTATTTTAGAAGGAAAAGAGATTTCTAATGATGCATTGCTTGGAAAACATGCAGAATGGATACACAAAATAATGAATCATTATGAATTTATAGATGAAAAGCATGTAAAAGAGGTTCTTCAAAAAGAAATGGGACTAGTATTTTTAAGAGTACTGGAGGACGCAGGTGTTTTTAAAAGAGATGAAGCAGGCTTTCGGGCATGGGATCGTTTCCTACACACCTTGTAAATCAACTGATTTAATATTATGATGTCTTATATATCGAAAGATATATAAGACATTTTTATGACCAAAATTATAATTATATAAAAAATATAATTATTTAAAAATGTAGATAGGAGTCAAAATGAAATTACTACTGGTTGCAGTAAATGCAAAATACATTCATTCCAATCCGGCAGTTTATAGTTTGAAAGCATATGCCAGCCAATACCATGATCATATAAAGATTGCAGAATACACAATTAATAATAGACGAGAAGAAATTCTTGCAGATCTTTATCAAAGATGTCCCGACTTGATCGCATTTTCCTGTTATATCTGGAATTGGGATTTGATTCAGGGGTTATTTGCAGACATAAAAAAATTACTCCCGAATGTAATAATATGGCTTGGAGGTCCGGAAGTAAGCTTTTTGCCAGAAGAGATATTACGTCAGCATGTAGAAGTACAAGGAATTATGTTAGGTGAAGGAGAAGAAACTTTTCTGGAGCTGACACATTATTATATTGATAAGACTTGTAAAATAGAAGAGATAGCAGGAATCATCACAAGAGAAGGTAGAACAAGTCCTAGAAAGTTACTTGATATGGCAAAAATTCCGTTTTTATATCATGAGCCGAAAGTATTTGAGAATAGAATCATATACTATGAATCCTCCAGAGGATGTCCATTTCGATGTAGCTATTGTCTATCGTCCATAGACAAAACTGTGAGACTTCGAGATTATGAACTTGTAAAACAGGAACTGAAATATCTCTTGGATAAAAAAGTTAAGCAGGTAAAATTTGTTGATAGAACATTTAATTGCAATCATGATCACACCATTAGAATATGGGAATTTTTAATAAAGAATGATAATGGTATTACAAATTTTCATTTTGAAGTATCTGCTGATATTTTACAGGATGATGAGTTGAAAATACTGTCCCATATGAGGCCGGGATTGGTGCAACTTGAAATTGGTGTGCAGAGTACGAATCCTAATACCTTGAAAGAAATTGATAGATATGCTGATTTTGAAACTTTAAAGGCAGCAGTTTCAAAAATTCAGTCCACAGATAATATACATATTCATCTCGATTTAATTGCTGGGCTTCCTTATGAAGATTTCGCAAGTTTTAAAAAATCATTTGATGAAGTATATCAGATGAGACCTCATCAATTACAATTGGGATTTTTAAAAATATTAAAAGGTTCAAAAATGCATCAAAAAGCAAATGATTATGGAATTACTTATTCTTCTCATCCACCCTACGAAGTATTTCGGACAAAGTGGTTGGATTATGATGCAATTTTAACCCTGAAAAGAATAGAAGAAATGGTCGAAATATATTATAACAGTAATCAGTTTACTACGACACTAAGACTTTTACAGACTTGTTTTTCATCTGCCTTTACGATGTATTACGAACTTTCAAGGTTCTATGTAGAACACGAGTACCATATTAAAACGCCTTCCAGAGTTGCAAGATATGAGGTGCTGTTGCAGTTTGCGTCAACGATTGATTCCCAGTATGCTAATCTTTATGCAGAAGCACTTACATTTGACTGCTATTTGAGAGAAAATATGAAGAGTCGGCCAGTATTCTCTTATCAATTAGACGCATTGAAAGAGGAATTTAGAGAAATAAAGAAGCATAGAAACATCACAGGAAAAGAAAAACACTTAGAACCATTTTATTATCCTGTTTGGATTGATAGCAATCAGGTAAAAATGAAAAAGGAGAAACCCTGGATTATATGTTTTGACTATACAAAAAGAAATCCGTTGACCTATGAGGCTTTCTATGAAGAGATTTCATACTCATAAAGAAACACAACAGAATTGAATTTTATGGAGTGACAATATGAAAAAAACTTGTAAGACAGAATATATACATGATGTACTGAACCGATTAGACCGCTATTATGGAAATGAAGTCAGATGTTATCTGACGCATCAGAATGCCGGTGAATTACTCATAGCAACAATATTAAGTGCTCAATGCACTGATGCGCGTGTAAATATTGTAACCCAGACACTATTTAAGAAGTATCCAACGATAGAATCTTTTGCAAAAGCTGATTTAAAAGAGCTGGAAAAAGAAATTCATTCTACAGGGTTTTATCACAATAAAGCAAAAAATATTATAGCATGCTGCAAAGAGCTAATAAATACATATGAAGGAGAGGTTCCATCAGATATAGAATCGTTGATAAAATTGCCCGGAGTTGGAAGAAAAACAGCAAATGTGATTAGAGGCAACATTTTTAATCAACCAAGTATTGTTGTGGATACTCATGTTAAGAGAATACCAAAAAAACTTGGATTTACAAATCAGGATGATCCTGTAAAGATAGAATTTGAATTAATGAAGTTATTGCCGAAAGAATATTGGATTAGATATAACACACATATTATTAAGCATGGTCGTGAAATTTGTATTGCCAGAAGACCAAAATGTAATGAATGCTTCTTAAATGATATTTGCCCAAATGCTCTGATTGATGAGAGAAGCAGATTGGATTAAGGAATAAAAAATGATACAGAATTATATTGTAATTGATGTTGAAACAACAGGCTTAGATCCTAAAAAAGATAAAATAATTGAAATTGGGGCTGTAAAAGTAAAAGATGGAGTTGTTGACAAAACTTACTCAAAATTAATCAATCCAGGTAGAAAATTATCATTACAGATCATTCAACTGACAGGAATCTCAAATGAAGATCTGATTCAAAAACCAGATATTAGCAATGTAATTGCTGAGTTTCTTGATTTCATTGGTATAGATGACATTCCCATTATTGGACACAGCCTGATGTTCGATTATGCCTTTTTAAAAAGAGCAGCAGTTAATCATAAACTATCATTTGAAAAGAGTGGTATTGATACGTTAAAGATTGCTAGAAAATATCTAAAAGGCTTGGAAAGCAGAAATTTGAATTACTTATGCTCCTATTTTGGAATAGCACATGAAGCACATAGAGCATTAGCGGATGCCTATGCAACACATGAACTATTTCAAAAACTTCAAACATTATTCAATAATCTGGAGGAAAGCGATAAAGATTTTAAACCAAGGCCTCTTAATTATCAGGTAAAAAAAGAGGGACCGGCAAGTAAGCGGCAAAAAGAAAGAATCAGGCAATTATTAGAACAACATAACCTGATTCCTGAATATGACATTGATCTGCTTACAAAGAATGAGGCAAGTCGCTATGCGGATCAAATTCTTGCAACATACGGACGATAGGGTTTTTCATAACAGACTGAAGTGTTTTAGCAGTCTCGAGTAATTCATTTATTTTAGAAGGATAACCAGTCTGATGATAAATAGAAGCAAGAAGTCTGTAACTACCACTTACATCTGAATGGGTTGAAATTGCAAACTCAAGAAGTTGTTGTGTTTCTTTTAAATAACCATTTTCATATAAAATGAGAGCCCATTTCTGAAGAGTTCTAGCAAGTAGTGTATAGTCTTGATCATATTGTGATAAAATTTTTAAATTAGCAGCACCATATTTTAATTTAAGGTCAGTATTTGAAAGACCAGTCAGGTTTACAATCTTCTTTTCTGAGAGATTATTGATGGTCTGGTGAATTTCGATGATGACAGGATCATCCTTCATAATATCGAAGGGAAAAGCATCCATCGGAAGTCTGACATATGGAAGAGCATCCAGAGGCTTTTTACGTGTGGCGTTTGCACGTGATTCCCGATCCCAAAAGCTCTCTTCCTGCATACGTGCAATTTTTGTATTCTTACGAATCTCATAGGCAATTAGTATGATAAGTACAATAAAACTTGCAAAATAAGGTAGAATCATTTATAATATCCTTTCAGTGGATTTAGGTTTTGAGAGTGGATAAATAGGTCCTCTCGCAGATAGGAGTATACTATGTTTAATATGAATAACAAGAAAACAAAACAGATTATTTCGTCGGTTATTATTATCATTCTAGTCATTGCAATGGTATTACCGACTTTATTATATTTTGTATCTTAATTTATTTTATACAATATGAAAGAAGTAGTCAATGAATGGATGAAAGGAACCATTTATTGCGTCTGTGTATACAGACAGGAGGTTTATAAAATGAGGAATCTGGCAGTAAGAGCATTTAAAATTGCAACTGTTTTTACAGTGCCCTTTTTGCTTCTCCTATCCGGAATAAATGTTCATGCAGCAGCAGACACCATTTATAATGGAATTTTAGTAGAAAGCGTTGATATTTCAGGAATGACAGTACCTGAAGCTACCACGAGAATTAATCAATACGTTGATTCTTTGAAAGAGGTAGAGATTACTTTAACAACCCCTCAGGGAGAGCAGACTGTTCTAACAGCTGGGGAACTTGGTTTGACATGGGCTAATGATTATATTGTAGATGATGCATGTTCTTATGGAAAAAAGGGAAATGTTGTTCAGAGATATAAAGCAATTAAGGACCTTGAGCGTGAGAACAAAGTGTTTTCTATTGAATTTGATATGGATCAGAATGCCATTGCTCAGTTAATGGAAGAAAAGTGTAGTGTATTTAATGTAGAGGCAAAAGACGCTGTCCTTAAAAAAGTTGATGGAGCATTTGTGATTGAAGAAGGGCAGACTGGACTTAAAGTGAATGCAGCAGAATCTGCAAAAACGCTTATTCATTATTTACAGACAGATTGGGAACATACACCAGCAGCTGTTGAACTTGTGGTTGATGTTGCAAATCCAAGAGGAACCAAAGAAGAACTCGAAAAAGTGAAAGATGTAATAGGTACCTATACAACTGATTTTCATACTTCCGGCTCAGCTAGAACTGCAAATGTAATCAATGGCTGCAGATTGATCAATGGAACAACATTATATCCAGGTGATACTTTTTCGGCATATGAACATGTGAATCCTTTTACAGAAGAAAATGGGTATTATTTAGCGGGTTCTTATTTAAATGGTATGGTGGTTGAAAGTCTTGGAGGCGGTATTTGTCAGGTATCAACAACACTATATAATGCTGTTTTAAATGCAGAATTACAGGTTGATGAAAGATTTAACCATTCCATGATTGTATCTTATGTTCCACCTTCACAAGATGCAGCCATATCGGGTACATCAAAAGATTTTAAATTTACAAATAATACAGGTGCTCCTATTTATATTGAAGGAAGCACAAGTTCAAATAAAAAAATAACTTTTACGATTTATGGTGTTGAAACAAGAACGTCAGACAGAGTCGTATCCTATGAATCTGAAGTGCTTAAGACGACACAACCAGATGGAGAGCGCATTATTGCAGATGCATCTTTACCGGTTGGAAGTATTGATGTCCAGTCTGCACATATCGGGTATGTAGCTAGACTATGGAAAGTAGTTACAGAGAATGGTGTAGAAGTAAGTCGTACAGAAGTAAACAAAAGTACTTATCAAGTGTCGCCCAGAACTGCTACAGTAGGTGTTTCTACAGCTGATCCAGCGGTATACAACGCAATGCAGGCAGCAATCGCGACAGGCAATATTGACCATGTTAAAGGAGTAGTAGCAGCATATAATGCAGCACAACAACAGATAGCAGCACAGCAACAGGCAGCAGCAGTTCAAAACACAACAGATGCTGCAACAGCAGCAAATTAAGTGTCTGAATATTCATTCACAAAGGAGCTGGTACTTTGAAAATTGGTAAAATATCTGAAAGTGTATTAAAACGATCTGTATTAAAACAAATAAAAACAAAAAGAAATGAAATTTTAATTGGCGCAGGCATAGGTGAAGACTGCGCCATTTTGTCGTTAAAAGAGGACGAAGTCGTTGTTTTATCAACGGACCCTATTACTGGAACAACCAAGGATATAGGGGAACTTTCCATTCATGTTACGATAAATGATATTGCTTCTTCGGGTGCGGAACCTATAGGCGTTTTACTTACAATATTACTTCCACCGGAATCAGAAGAAGCAACGTTAAAAGAAATTATGATATCAGCCCAAAAAGCTTGCACAAATCTTGGAATCCAAATAGCAGGAGGGCATACTGAGGTAACAGATGCAGTCAATCAGCCAATTATTACAGTCACAGGGATTGGAAAGGTAAAAAGAAGTGCCTGCTTGAAAACAGCAAATGCAAAGCCGGGTCAAGACATCGTGGTGAGCAAATATATTGGACTTGAAGGGACATCTATTTTAGCAAAATCTTATCCAGAACTTTTAGAAAAATTCCCACAAACATTTATTAGAAATGCTGCCGCATTAGACAGGTGCTTATCGGTTGTACCTGAAGCAGTAGTCGCCGTAAAAACAGGAGTTAGTGCAATGCACGATATTACAGAAGGGGGTATTTTTGGTGCACTTTGGGAAATGGCAGAAGGCTCAAGAGTAGGACTAGAAGTTGATTTAAAAAAAATACCAATTCGTCAAGAGACTGTTGAAATCTGTAATTATTTTGATCTTAATCCATATTTACTTATGTCAAGCGGTTCGATGCTTATGGTAACTGACAAAGGGCCTGAACTGGTGAAAAACCTGATTAAGGAAAACATACAGGCTGCTATTATTGGAAAAATAACTTCTGGTAATGATAGAGTTATTTTGAATGACGATGAAAAAAGATTTTTAGAACCACCAAAATCAGATGAACTGTATAAAGTAAGGGAGAAGAATTGTGAGAGAAAAAATACTGAGAATCATTGAAAAAAATAGCAGAATAGACTTGGGAGAACTTGCAGTGTTGCTAGGGGTGGAAGAAATTGATATCGTGAATGAACTTGCAGCAATGGAATCAGAGGGAGTAATTTGTGGCTATCATACATTGATTGATTGGGAAAAAACCAGTATCGAAAAAACAACAGCGCTAATAGAAGTGAGAGTAACCCCACAAAGAGGACATGGGTTTGATTCTATTGCGGAAAGAATTTATCAGTATCCTGAAGTAAGGGACGTCTACCTGATTTCAGGAGGATATGATCTTCTAATCATTATGGAAGGGAAGACATTGAAAGAAATCGCTAATTTTGTTTCAGATAAGCTTTCTACACAGGATTCCATATTAAGCACGGCAACACATTTTATTCTAAAAAAATATAAAGAACACGGTACAATCCTTGATAAAAAAAGTACTGATGAAAGGATGCAGATTACGCCATGAGAAATCCACTTTCAAAGCAGGTGGTTGAGATCAAACCATCTGGAATCAGAAAATTCTTTGATATCGTAAGTGAAATGAAGGATGCAATATCACTTGGGGTAGGAGAACCAGATTTTGATACGCCTTGGCATATTCGAGATGAGGGAATGTACTCACTTGAAAAGGGACGGACATTTTATACCTCCAATGCAGGTTTAAGGGAACTTAAAATGGAGATTACAGAATATCTGAAACGTCGCTATCAACTGCAGTACAACTATCAGGATGAAGTGATTGTAACGGTCGGAGGATCAGAGGCTATTGATATTGGCTTGCGAGCTCTGCTAGATCCTGGAGATGAAGTTTTGATTCCACAACCAAGCTATGTGTCCTATGAACCATGTACGATACTTGCAGGCGGAAAGCCTGTTGTAATAGAACTAAAAAATGAAGATCAATTCAGATTAACACCGAAACAGCTGGAAGCCTCTATAACAAATAAAACAAAAGTATTAATCTTACCTTATCCGAATAATCCAACGGGTGCAATTATGAATCGCTCTGATCTTGAAAAAATCACTGAGATTATTATAAAGAATGATATGATTGTAATGTCAGATGAAATATATTCAGAACTTTCATATAATGGAGAGCATACGTCAATTGCCTCTCTTCCGGGGATGAAAGAAAGAACTATATTAATTAACGGTTTTTCCAAGTCATATGCAATGACTGGTTGGCGTCTTGGATATGCATGTGGACCAAAAGAGATTATAGAGCAAATGATCAAAATTCATCAGTTTGCGATTATGTGTGCTCCAACGACAAGCCAGTACGCTGCAATAGAAGCCCTAAAAAATGGTGATGAAGATGTTGCGCAGATGAGAGAAGCTTATAATCAACGACGCAGGTATTTAATACATGCATTTAAAAAGATGGAACTGGACTGCTTTGAACCATATGGCGCGTTTTATGTCTTTCCATGTATTAGAGAATTTAAAATGACTTCAGAAGAGTTTGCAACAAGGCTGTTACAGGAAGAGAAAGTTGCAGTTGTACCAGGTACGGCTTTTGGAGATTGTGGTGAAGGATTTTTAAGAATATCCTATGCCTATTCTCTTGATAGAATTAAAATTGCAATAGGAAGAATTGAGAAATTTGTATTTCGATTAAGAGATGAACAAAAAGAAAAAGAGCAGGAGTACAGATAGTATATGTTGAATATAATTTTGTTTCAACCTGAAATACCAGCAAATACAGGAAATATAGGAAGAACCTGTGTTGCAACAAACACAAGACTTCATTTGATTGAGCCACTAGGATTTCGTTTAAATGAAAAAGAAATAAAAAGAGCCGGTATGGACTACTGGGAACATCTTGATGTAATCAGATATATGAATTATGAGGAATTTTGTCTGAAAAATCCCAATGTTAAAATTTGGATGGCAACTACGAAGGCGAAACATGTTTATTCTGAAGTAAAATATGGACCTGACGATTATATTATGTTCGGAAAAGAAAGCGCTGGGATTCCAGAAGAAGTCCTGGTGGAACATGAG
Organism: Clostridia bacterium; assembly: GCA_003246295.1. Taxonomy (GTDB): domain Bacteria; phylum Bacillota; class Clostridia; order Lachnospirales; family Lachnospiraceae; genus SZUA-378. Next base: position 82,350 of record QKAS01000053.1, read on the forward strand.
GAAACCTGTATCAGAATTCCTATGATGGACACGATCAGGTCACTTAATTTATCAAACTCGGTGTCCATTGTATTATATGAAGCTCTCAGACAAAATCAATTTTCTGGGATGAAAACACAAGGAGAGCTTCATCATCTACATTGGAAAAAATAAAATTATTCTTCATTGCTTTTTTCGGACTTCATTAATGAGAAAATAAATTCTGTACCAACACCTTCTGTGCTGACAACATTTATGTTTTCTCCATGTGCGTGTATAATTTCTTTGGTAATAGAAAGTCCAAGACCAGTTCCTTTTTTGTCTTTACCACGAGACTGGTCTGTTTTATAAAAACGGTCCCAGATCATTTTAAGGCTTTCTTTTGGAATTCCAATGCCACTGTCTTTTATTGATACAAAAATTTTACTATGCTTTTCGGTTGTTTCAATCTTGATTACAGAATCACGATGGCTAAATTTGATTGCATTATCCAGCAGATTATATAGGACCTGCTGGATTTTTGTGATATCAGCATTGACGAACATTACTTCACCAGTCAGAATCAGTTCAATTGCAATCATTTTTCTAATACAGGTACCTTCAAAAGAGGCAGCTGTATTTTTTATAACCTGATTTATGTCAAAATCATTTTTTTCCAGAAACATACCGTTTGAGTTAAGGCTATTTAAAGAAAGTAAATTATTGGTGAGTTTGGTAAGCCGCTGGGTTTCATTAAGAACAATTCCTAGATATTTTTCATGTGCTTCACATGGAATGGTTCCGTCAATCATTGCTTCCAGATATCCTCGTATTGAAGTAAGAGGAGAACGAAAATCATGAGAAACATTTGCAACAATTTTTTTTTGGTTTTCTTCACTTCTGGCAATCTCGCTTGCCATGTACGACAGAGATGCTGCCAGATAACCAATTTCATCAGCGCTGTCTACTTGAAAACGATATTTCATATTTCCAGCCGCATATTGTTCTGTAGCAAAGGTAATCTTTCGAAGAGGGAGATAAACAAGCTCTGTAAAGAAGATTAATATAATTAAGGATAATAAAAACAAAATAACAAGCAGAATATAAGAAATCGTTAGTAGGCTATTAGCAGAGTCTGTTAAATTAGAGATTGCTGTGTGAATCACAACATACCCTTTTACCTCATAATTCGAAGTTATAGGAGAAAATACACTCAAAGTCTTTTCGTCAAACATACCAAAGAAATTACCAACAGTATAATAAGAACCTGCAGTGATTGTTGGGTCAAAATGATTCACAATAACAGGGTTATTAATATCAAGTGGCTTTGAAGTGTCTATAACAAGCCGACCGGATGGATTAATAATCCATATGGATGCTGATAAAAAAGTATCCAGTGCATCTAACTGCTTTTGAACGGTATCAATAGAAACTTCGTTATTGTAAAGGTCAGATGCATAGGTTGTAGCTATTAAAGTTGCTTCTTTGTATAAAGCATTCGCTTTCTCGCGCTTCAGGTGCTCGAATGTCATACTGGAAACAAAAGTTGCAACCACAAGAAACCCAAAGAACGCAAAAATAACATATGCAAGAATAAACTTAGTGTAAAGCGTCTTTTTCATTATCTTACCTCAAATTTATACCCGATTCCCCATATGGTCGAAAGTTTCCACGAAGGATGATCATTAATTTTTTCGCGAAGCCTTTTAATGTGAACATCTACAGTTCGGGTATCACCAATGTATTCATAGCCCCAAATCTGATCAAGTAACTGCTCTCTTGTAAAAACATGGTTTGGAGAAGAGGCAAGAAAATAAAGAAGTTCAAGTTCTTTTGGCGGCATATCAACAGTTTTTCCCATGTACACAACGGAATAATTCGTTTGATTTATGACAAGATCTGGATATTCCACAACTTTTACATCCATATTTGGATTGTTAGAAACAACTGGTTTATATCTTCGCAGGACAGCTTTGGATCTAGCAACCAATTCTTTTGAATCGAAAGGTTTTTCGATATAGTCATCAGCTCCAAGTTCGAGACCAAGTACTTTATCAAAGACTTCTCCTTTTGCTGAAAGCATAATAATAGGTGTTGTATGTTTAATACGGACTTCACGGCAGACTTGATATCCATCAATTCCTGGAAGCATCAGATCAAGGAGAATCAGATTAGGATCAAATGTTTCTACGGCAAGAAGTGCAGACTCCCCATCATTAACAATCATTGTTTCAAAACATTCTTTGGTAAGATATAAAGAAATCAGTTCTGCAATATTGTTATCATCATCTACGATTAATATCTTCTGTTTGCTCACCATTTTCGGCTACCTTCTTTCTGTTATTATTTTATTTTTTAAAAATAGCAATTGTGACACCCGCGTCACCTTCTCCGAATTCACCTAATCGGAAGGATTCTACATATTTTGCTTTCCTTAGATGCTGATGTACTGCATTTCTCAGTGCGCCAGTACCTTTTCCGTGTACAATTCTGACACTAGGCAGATGTGACAGGTATGCATCGTCAAGATACTTATCGAGTTCAGAAAGTGCTTCATCAACTGTACGACCAAGCAAATTTATTTCCATAGAAATTGTTGATGTTTTTGAAAGTTTCATTTTACCTGTTGATGTGCGTCCTGACAATTTCTTTGTTATATCTTCATCATCCAGACGAATCAGATCTTTGATATTTGCTTGTGTACGCATGATTCCACACTGTATAAATAAGTTTCCTTTTTGATCCGGAAGTGAATGCACTGAACCTTTCAGTCCCATTGAAACAATTTTTACAGTATCACCAAGTTTGACCTGTAATGGTTTTTTTGAAACTGTTTCAGAAGGTTTTAGTGTTAGGTTACTGTTTTTTTCATTTATTTTATTTCGTAGTTTCTGACGAGATTGTTCCATGTCTTTTACAGTAACAGAAGAATTATTTTTTTGAAATTCTCGAATAGACTCATCAGCAATTTCCTTTGCTTCTTGAAGGATATCACGAGCTTTTTCATTTGCTTCCCGAAGAATTTTTTCGCGTGCCTGGTCAAGTCGTTCTTGTTTTTGTGAAAGCTGAAGTTTAAGAGATTCAACTTCTTTTTTATAGGCAGCAATTTCAAGTCGTTCGGTCTCAATTGTTTTTCTACTTTTTTCAAGATCAGATATTATATCTTCGAAACTTTCGTCTTCCTGGCTCAGTTCATTTTTTGCAGAGGCAACAATATAGTCAGGAAGGCCCAATTTACTAGAGATTGCAAATGCATTACTTTTACCAGGGATACCTATCAATAAACGATAGGTTGGACGAAGTGTTTCAACATCAAATTCGCAGCTTGCATTTTCTACGCCGGGAGTTGAGAGTGCAAATAGTTTTAATTCACTATAATGTGTGGTTGCAGCAGTACGAATTCCACGTTGGTGAAGATGCTTTAATATTGCAATGGCTAAAGCCGCTCCTTCCGTCGGGTCAGTGCCAGCACCAAGCTCATCAAACAGACAAAGAGAATTTGAATCAGCTTCTTTTAAAATAGACACAATGTTTGTCATATGTGAAGAAAAAGTACTTAGGCTTTGTTCAATACTCTGTTCGTCTCCGATGTCGGCATATACTTCATGAAAGAGAGACAATTCAGATCTGTCAAGTGCAGGAATATGAAGACCTGCCTGCCCCATGAGCGTCAACAAGCCAACCGTTTTTAAAGATACTGTTTTACCGCCAGTATTAGGTCCTGTGACAACAAGAAGATCAAACGTATTTCCAAGTTCGATATCAATAGGAACTACAGAGGATTTGTTCAAAAGTGGATGTCTGCCTTTTCGAATCACAATTCTATGATCAGAATTCATAATGGGCATTGTTGCATTTTGATCCAGAGCAAGTGCAGCTTTTGCAAAAATAAAATCAAGTTGCGTCAGAAGATTATAATTCTGCCGTATCTGTTCTATTGAGTCAGAAGATTTAACACTCAGAACGGATAGGATAACTTCTATTTCCGCCTCCTCCTGAAGAGAAAGTTCTTTTATTTGATTATTCAATGAGACTACAGAAGCGGGTTCAATAAATAATGTAGACCCAGTTTGTGACTGGTCATGTATCATTCCTGGCACTTGATTTTTGTATTCGGATTTGACAGGAATGCAATATCTGTTATTACGCATCGTAATAACAGCATCCTGAAGGTAAGTACGATGGGAACCATTTACCATTTGTGATAGTTGCTGGTGAATTTTTTCATTCGTTAGAATGATGCTTCTGCGAATATGTTTCAGGGTAGGCGAAGCATCGTCACTTATTTCATCTTCTGCCAGGATACAACGGCGTATCTCGCTGGACAAAGGACTTACGGGTTCAAGTCCATCGAAAAGATTTTCGAGAGAATCAGCGATAGAATCATCTTTTTCATTACGACCGTAAGATTTAATTCTTGCACTGCACTCCAAAATAGCAGCTATTTTTAATAGTTCACCAGCAGAAAGAATACTTCCGATTTCTAGTGATTTCATCATTCCAAGTATATTTCGATTACCACGAAAAGATGGAGCCCCTTTTTTGAACAATCGTGACAAAGCATCCTGTGTCTGAATCTGGGCTTCGGTGATTGCTTCAATTTCAGTCATAGGTTTTAAATCATTACATAATAGCTTACCAGGTTCAGAAGTTGCTTTCTCAGTTAATACAGTAATTACTTTGTTATATTCAAGGACTCTTAGTACTTTTTCATTCATAACAATTATTTCACCTTATTTGTATAAAATTTATTTCATGATTTTTAATTTCAAGATAAAACAATAATATCATAGAAGTAAAAAAAAAACCACGAGGAAGTCCTTTCTTTACAAGCAGTCAGGTATCAGATATACTTAATGCGTAATCATTACAAAAAGAAGATATATTTAGTGATGGAGATTTAACATGGAACCCGAAAAAAGAAATACATCTGATACGGAAAATAAAACAGTTGTGACCGATCAGGAGTTTGAAGTTATTAAAGAGAGAATTAAAGAGAGACCAATCAATCGAAAGAAACTTCTAAGAAGAACGATAATGACAGTTGCATTTGCTGTTATATTTGGTTTGATTGCCTGTCTGACATTTCTTGTTCTTGAACCGGTATTTAGTAACTGGCTCTATCCAGAAGAAGAACCCAAACCGGTCACATTCCCGCAAGTTGAAGAAGAAATTCTTCCTGAAGATATGGTACAGACAGATAGTCAACTTGAAGAGAATCAAGAAGAAGAGCAGGCAGAACAGGTCGTCACAGAAACAATTGTAGAAAAGGTTGATTTGGAAATTACAGATTATCAGTTATTATATAATAAGCTATATGAAGTAGCGAAAGAATGTTCAAAAAGTATGGTAACAGTGACGGGTGTAAAATCTGATGTTGACTGGTTCAATAATCCATACGAAAGTAAAGGACAGGCTTTTGGTCTTATAATTGCCGATAATGGGAAAGGGTTATTGATTCTGGCAGATAAGAAAGCTGTAGAAGAAGCAGAAACAATACAAGTGACTTTTGGAGATGGAACACAAGCCATGGCAGAGTTGATTGGATCTGATCTTACAACAGGTCTTGCTGTAATAAGTGTATCTTATGACCTGATGAATCAGAATACATTAAACGCTATTACGATAGCAAAACTTGGAAGTTCAAATTCTGCAAATCTTGCAGGGAGCCCAGTGATAGCACTCGGAAGCCCGATGGGTATGAATGGATCGGTCGTATATGGAATGTTGACATCTGTTGGAAATCCAGTAAGTGTTGTTGATAACTCATATAAATCTTTAGCAACGGATATCTACGGAAGCACAGATGCTGGTGGAATTCTAATCAGTATGAAAGGAGATATCATCGGATTAATTAATATGACTTATGCGAATGATACGACTCCGAACCTGATTACTGCACTTGGAATTACAGAGTTGAAAAAGACAATCGAGAAAATTTCAAATCATGGAAAACTTGCATATCTTGGAATACACGGAATTGATGTTTCACAACAAGCAAACCAGGAACTGGGTGTGCCTTTTGGTGCATTCGTTACAGAAATCAGTGTTGATTCCCCTGCTATGCAGCATGGGATTCAAAGTGGAGATGTCATTGTCAAGATAGGAAACATAGCAATTGAAGATTTTAATTCCTATGTTAGTGCTATTATGGCACTTGAACCTGAGGACACTGTTACAATTACAATCATGCGACAGGGACAGGATGAATATCGCGAAATGTCATTTGAAATTACGCTTGGAAGTCAGGAGTCATAATTCTTAAACAAGAAATATAAGTTATAATAAAAATAATACAGAATCAAAATAAATACATGAAAAGGAATCAACGTGAATAAAAATCGCGATTCTTAATTTGTATGCGTGTTAAATCACGCAGATGGGAGAAAAATGAAATACATTAAAGACTACAAGGATGGCGACAGAGTATTCGATATTTACTTGTGCAAGTTCAAACAATCAGCTGTAACAAAAAATGGGAAAGCATACGACAATGTAATTTTACAGGATAAGTCTGGAACGATAGATGCTAAAATATGGGATCCAAACAGTGCTGGAATTGGAGAGTTTGATTCTCTTGACTATATTGAAGTATATGGAGAAGTAAATAGTTTCCAGGGTGCATTACAGGTTAATGTTAAAAGAGTCAGACTTTGCCAGGAAGGCGAGTATGATCCAGCAGATTATCTGCCTGTTACATCAAAAAATATTAATGAGATGTATCATGAATTAACGGGAATCATTCAAAGAATAGAAAATCCTTATTTGAAGATGTTAATGGAAGATTTTTTTGTCAGAGATACTGATTTTATCAAAGCATTTAAAGCTTCTTCTGCTGCAAAAAGTGTTCATCATGGGTTTATGGGCGGATTATTGGAGCATACACTTAGTATATTAAAGTTATGTGAGTACTATTGCAGTACATATCCACTGCTAAAAAAAGATCTGCTGATGAGTGCAGCACTCTGTCATGATATTGGAAAGACAAAAGAGTTGTCATTATTTCCAGAAAATGACTATACGGACGATGGAAATTTACTTGGGCATATTGTAATGGCAGTCGAGATGCTGAATGATAAAATTCGTGAAATAGATGGATTTCCAGAAAGTCTGGCAACAGAATTAAAACATTGTATTCTGGCACACCACGGTGAACTTGAGTATGGTTCTCCAAAAAAACCAGCGCTTATGGAAGCCGTTGCATTGAACCTTGCAGATAATACAGATGCAAAAATGCAGACATTTACAGAACTATTAATGTCTACAGCTGAAACAGGATGGCTAGGCTATAACAGACTTTTTGAATCCAATCTTCGAATGACAAGAATGGAGCAATAAAAATGGAATTTCGTAAGAATGATTGTTTTTCAGTCGTAATTGAAGACATGGGAAATGATGGTGAGGGGATTGGAAAGGTGGATGGGTTTACAGTCTTTGTAAAAGATGGTATTGTTGGAGATCATCTTCTTATTAAGCTCACCAAAATTAAAAAAAATTATGCATACGCCAGAATAGAGAAGGTAGAGATACCTTCTCCTTTTCGCACCATACCTAGATGCCCTATACACAAACAATGTGGTGGGTGCCAGATTCAGGCGCTAGATTATATGGAACAATTAGAATTCAAACAGAGAAAAGTGATAAATCATCTGGTTCGAATTGGAGGCTTTGAGCAGGACAGAATCGAACGGAGTATGGATTCAATTATTGGTATGGAAGAACCCTACCGTTATCGAAACAAAGCGCAATATCCTGTTGGTAGGGATAAGGATGGAAATATCATCACTGGATTTTATGCAGGAAGAACACATGTAATCATTCCGGTAGAAGATTGTATGATTGGCTCTGAAAAAAATGCAAAGATTCTTAATATTGTTAAAAAATATATGCAGGAGAATTGTGTTACTCCATATGACGAACTGACACACAAAGGTGAGATTAGACATATTCTGATTCGTATTGGGCAAGATACAGATGAAATTATGGTCAGCCTTGTAATCAATGGTAAAAAATTGCCGAAAGAAGAAATGCTTATTCAGTTGTTGCGTGAAATCAAAGGAATGACGTCAATTTCTATCAGTAGTAATACTGAAAAAACAAATGTCATCATGGGAAAAGAGATTCGACTTCTATGGGGAAGTGAGTTTATAACAGATCGAATCGGATCTGTTATATTCAGAATCTCCCCATTGTCATTCTTTCAGGTCAATTCTATTCAGACTGAGAAGTTGTATAGAACAGCACTTGAGTATGCAGACCTTCAAGGTGGTGAGACAGTGTGGGATCTATATTGCGGAATAGGAACGATTTCATTATTTATGGCTCAAAAAGCTGCTAAAGTATATGGTGTTGAGATTGTTCCAGAGGCAATTAGAGATGCAAGGGAAAATGCAAAACTGAATCAAATGGACAATGTTACCTTCTTTGTTGGGAAGGCAGAAGAAATACTACCTGAAAAATACGAATCCGAAAAAATTCATGCAGATGTTATTGTTGTTGATCCTCCCAGGAAAGGGTGTGATCAGGCGTGCCTTGAAACTATATTAAAGATGATGCCAGAGAAAGTAGTCTACGTTAGCTGTGATTCTTCTACATTGGCAAGAGATCTTAAAATATTATGCGAAAATGCCTATGAAATAAAAAAAATAAGAGCAGTCGATCAGTTTTGCCATACGGTGCATGTGGAATGCGTGACACTGCTCCAACGGATAGATACGTAAAACTCCTTGATTTTACGCACTTTTCGAGGCATATGGTCTTTTCAAAATCAGAGAGAAAAGACAAGAAAAAAGCAATTTTGAATGGTGTGAACGTCTCAGTGGTTTTAGACCTCGTGTGCGCAACACCAAAAAAGTACATTTAATATTCTAATTATTTTGATACATCCAACTTAATAGAGCTATGAGTCGAAAGACCGTTTGTTTTCAACCTTTTAGGAAGAAAATGAGTGGTCTTTTTTGCGTTCTATAAGCTTGCCGAAGCATCTATCAGGAGAGGAGATTGAGATAATGAAACAAAAAGAAAGATTGGTTACTTCTTCCTTAGTAGACAATGGAATAAGCAGTGAAAATGATGTGAAAGGTGGAAAACTCAAGGAAACAGAGGGAATTATCAGTATTCCATTTAACCAGCTTCATGAATTTAAAGGTCATCCATTTAAAGTAGAAAATGATATGGAGTTATTTGAACTCATGAGGAGTATTGAGAAAGAGGGTGTAATTGTTCCGGCACTTGTTAGACCCAATCCATATGGGAGCGGTTATGAAGTGATTGCGGGTCACAGAAGAATGGCAGCAGGCAAGTGGGCAGGATTAACAGAATTACCAGTCGTAATAAGAAATCTGGATGATAATCAGGCAGTATGTGCCATGGTAGATAGCAATTTACAAAGAGAGCATATCAAACCAAGCGAGAAAGCATTTGCTTTTAAGATGAAACTAGATGCCATGAATCGTCAGGGTAAAAGGTCGAATACAACCTTTGGCCAATTTGACCAGAAGTCTGAATCACTTAATACCGGTATTGTAATTCACTCTTTAGAACTTGTTAAAAATGAAATTGGATATCTTGAAGTGAGAAATATACTACCAGATAGCGAATCGTCCCAATTAATTAATTCGAGGCAGGAACTGGCTAGGCAGGTAGGAGAAAGTGAAAGACAGATTCAACGATATATTCGTCTGACATATCTAATACCAAAGATAATGAAAATGGTGGATCAGGAAAAGATAGCACTGACACCGGCGGTTGAAATTTCTTATCTAACAGAGGATGAGCAGTATGAGCTATTAGCAGTGATGGAATTGGAGCAATCGACACCATCTTTATCACAGGCGAACCGGATGAAACGGATGAGTCAGTCAGGGAAATTAGATATGGATATGCTCTATGAAATTATCGGGGAAGAAAAACCAAATCAAAGGGAGAAGCTTAAGTTGTATGCAGATACCCTGGAGGAATATTTTCCATCCGATTTTACACCAAAGCAGAAGGTGGAGCTGATACAAACGTTGGTAAAAGAGTGGCATCTAAACCAGACACAGCAACAATCTAGATCAAATGAGAAGAAGGGAAGGTAATTAGTATGAGTGAAGAAAAATCATTATTTGAAACCTTGGGAATTGATTATGAAGAAAGAAATGGATTATTATATCCAATTTTTGAAGAAGAATCTTCATCGGAAACTATTCATGTTGGAAAGTACGGAGATTTGTGGATGGAATATCTGAAAGTAAATCATCCAGACAGATACCGTCATCTATTCCGATTTGGAAAATTGATGACGAAAGCAGTAGAAGTAAATGAAGATGCTTATGAAATGCTGGATAGCATTGTATCAAAATATTTAGAAAAACATCCGCCAATAGATCTGAACTCTACTATGGAAATGTGGCAAATTCGAGAGCAGGCAAAGATGATGGCAGAAGAAATGATATTCCATGACATTGTAAATCAGTTTCACTAATCGGAAGGAGAAAATTTTATGAAAGAAAATACGAACGTTTCTACAAATCAGAATTATTTAATAGGAAGAAAAAGACAGGAGGGGATAACAACTACAACAATGGGAAATTTAGGAGGAAAAGAGAATATGAGAGAATACAGAATCAAAGATACACTAATTTTAGCTTGTGATCATGGGTATGGGAATATTAAGTCCTGTCACAGTGTTTTTAAAGCATCTGCCGAAGTCAGTGAAACAGCACCAATATTTAGTAAGGACTATGTGAAATTTGATGATAAATATTATGTGATTGGAGAAGGGCATAAAAGTTTTCTTGCAGATAAGATTGGAGATGACGATTATTATATTTTGACATTGGTTGCAATTGCAAAAGAATTAGCATTAAGAGGACTTAAGGAAGCAAAGATTCATCTTGCAGTGGGACTTCCACTTAAATGGGTCAAGGCGCAGAGAGATTCCTTTAAAGCATACTTACTTCGCAACCGCTATGTTAATTTTGAATACCGAGAGAAAGAATATCTGGTAGAGATTGCTGGTTGTACGGTGATGCCACAGTGCTACTCAGCAGTGGCAGAAAATCTGAAAGATTTTAAGGGATTGAATATGCTGGTTGATATCGGTAATGGAACCATGAATATTATGTATTTAAACGATGGAAGGGCAATGGAAAATAAATCCTGGACAGAAAAGTTTGGGGTAAATCAATGTTCCATTCGTATCAGAAATGCAGTCTTAAATGAAACAGGAACACACTTGATGGATGATGTAATTGAGAATTTCTTAAGAACAGGAATAGCGGATGTAGAAGAGCCATATGCTTCACTGATTCGAAAAGCTGCTGCAGAATATGTATCGGAAATCTTTGATAAATTGAAGGATTATGAGTACAACGACAAGCTAATGAAGCTGCATTTTATGGGTGGAGGATGTAAACTTGTGGAAAATGTTGGACAATACAATGTTGATAGAACTTTCTTTATTAAGGATATCTGTGCTACTGCTAAGGGTTATGAGTATTATTGCTATATGGGTCTTCGCAGACAGAACCAGAATCGTTAATCAGACGAATATTTGATAGGATTTAATTTGAAATGAAACCTAAATTCGTTTCGGGAAGGAGCAGACCAATGACAAAGAATACAAATATTCGATTTTATGACGAAGAGGAAGAGGACAAAAGGGCATGGGATATTCTTCATTCCCTTGATAAGAAGCAGTTTAAATCTCAGAGCAAATTTGTGGTTCTTGCTATATTAGATTATTATGAAAAATGTTTAAGGCAGGAGCAAGATCCCTATTTTGAGACAAGGGAGAAAGAGGATGCTTTTTCTGACAGAATTGTAAAGTCGGTGGAAGAAAAGGTTATTTCTAATCTACCAGCACTGATTGGAACTTATGTGATGTCGCTGCAACAGATTCCGTTGCAGACCATGCCGGTGATGGATTATACAGGAATTGATAGACAAGGACAGCCAGTAATGAAGTCACTATCTGGAAATGGCGCATTAACAGATGGATCAAGTGCCCATTCTGGTTTTAATTCGCAAAATTTTTTAAAGGAGCAGGAACTTGATGAAAATGAATTTCTTGATTTTGGAATGATGGAGTAACAGGTAATGGCTACGGAAATGCTATCAGAAATTTTTAGTTGGCTACAAAGAATAGTGGAAATGGTAGCAGAAAGTACAATTTCATATGCGGTATAAATGATGGTTACAAAATAGAAATGTTTTGTAGCCATTCATACAATATTGGGTGCAAAAGAGACAGAAGGCAATTTTTATAGCTTATCTGTCTTTTTTTGTACCTATTTTTACAGACCAAAGGCTGTAAATAAACCGGGGTCTTAGGGATGGAATCCCTAACAAGATAAGGGTGCGTCAGTACTCGATAGGATTTCGCATTGCGAAATCCGTATCTTGCAAAAAATCTCAGCACTTATCTTTAGGTCAAAGTGTAAAGGACTTAAGGCACGTAAAAAAATTCAAAGGAGGAGATTTAAGTATGGGAAAGAAGAAAGTAAGTATAGCGAGGCAAAATAGAACATTTCGTTTATCGAAATCGGAACTACAGAAATTAGAGGAGGGTGCAAAGGCGGCGGGAATGTCGGAAAGTGAATATGTCAGACATTTAATTTTGCATGGTGGTGTTGACACAGATTATATCCGTGATCGGCAAAACATTATAAGACAGATAACAGGAGTTGCTACGAATGTAAATCAGGCTGCAAAGTGGGCAAATGAAAATAAGTATATTCCACAAAGCAGAATTGATCAGATGTGTATGCAATTAGGTGTGATTTTAAGTTTGTTAAAGGAGCTGATTCAATTATGGCGATAACCAAGATTATGAATATAGGAGCTGGAAAGAAGGGCAAAATCACAAATCATCTGAAAAATGCGTTAGATTATATAATGAATGAGGCAAAGACAGAAAGTGGAGTTCTGGTGGGCGGGTGGAATTGTGTCCCAAAGCTTGCTTTTGAACAGATGGTGGGAACAAAAGAATTGTATGGAAAGACAGGCGGAAGGCAGGGATATCATATTGTGATATCCTGTCCGCCTGGAGAGGGAACTCCAGAGCAGTTATTGGAATTAATGAAGGAATTTGCACAGGAGTTTTTAGGAGAGGATTATGAGGCGGTGTATAGCGTTCATTCTGATAAGGAACATTGTCACGGGCATTTGGTTTTTAACAGTGTGAATATGAATACTGGTAAGAAATATGAATATAAAAAAGGTGATTGGAAATATGAGATTCAGCCGATTACCAATCGTCTTTGTGAGAAATATGGATTATCTATAATGCCAGCGGAGTATAGTAAAGATCCAGTAAATATGAATCGAAAGCAGTGGGAGAAAGAGAAATCTTGGAGTGAATTTATTGAAGCAGATGTGAAATATTGCCGTGGTGTAGCGGAGGATTATGAACATTTTCTTTATCTGTTGGAAGAATTGGGTTATGAGGTGAAAAAGGGAGCTCATCTGGCAGTAAAAGCAGAGAAGATGAAGCGTTTTCGTAGACTGGATACGATTAATGAAGAATATTCCAAAGAAAATCTGGAAGCATTCTTTACAAAGGGAAGTTTTGCCTTTGAAACACCGAGAGTATTAACACCTGATGTAAAATATTTAATTAAGCCAAAGAATCTCTATCAGCAGAAGTTCTATGCCAAGCTCTACCGTATGCGTGTTGTTGAAAAGTGTCGTTTTCAATATAAGTCAGCTAGATTTAAAGAGGATTTGGAACGGATGCATATGTTACAAGAGGAGTATCTGTTTCTGAGAAGAAAGGATATTAATGGTGTTGCGGATATTGTAACCAAAATTGAATTAGCAGAATTTGATATTAAAAAAATAACCGAGAAGCAGAAAACATTGTATCAGGAGCGAGCAGATTTAAAGAGGAAATGTATGACGGGTAATAATATTTTAGACTTTTATACTTCTGAACCTGAATATCGAAAGCAGTTGGAAGATATTAAATTGGAAAAGAAGAAACTTCAAGGTGAAAAACATATAGCGGAACGTTGCTTGAAAGAAAGTCTTTATGTTGGATTGTTGGTTCCAGAGAATATTGAAATTGGTAATATTTATGAGATTGAAGTGCCGAAGAAACCTTGGTATTTGTGGAAAGAGGAAAGTAAAATGCCGGAAGTAAAAAGGGCGGTTGAAGTTGCTGCTATTGTTGAGGAAGAAACGGTAGAATCTTTTGAGATGAATACTTTCGATGTGGAATTGGAACCTGATGAAATTATTTCTTCTCACAATGAAACGATAGAGGCTATAGAAGAAACAAAAGTATTTGATATTAAAGGTATATCAATGTTTGATGAAATTGAGAAAGCGGTTTACGGGGATGTCGAGCCACAGATGACGGTAGTTACCAAGGAAATTTATAAATCTATGACGGATATGGAAAAAGCTGAATGGATTGGCATAGATGGAAATGATGTATATGGGTCAATGAAACGATTCCATGAAAAAATGACATCGATTGGTATCTCTTATAAATACAGTTCGGATGAAACAGAAGAGTTTTGTAGATTAGAAGAAATTTGTAGAAAGGAATCAGATAGGTCAAGATTTTATAGGAATACAGAGAGAAGCAGGTAGAAAACAAGGAATTTTTAACTGTGAATTGAGTAATAAAGTTGTAATTAGAATTATTTATAGAGGACCATGATTATTTTAGTATTGAAATACTAAAATAATCATGGTATAATACTCACATGATTGGAGGTGCCTTTGTGGATAATAAGATATTAGATGGAATCAATCTATTATATCAGCGAGGAATAACATCAAGAGAAGAATTACTTGTAGAATTCTTGCGAGTAAAGATGACTCAAAAGTTTGTAAAAAAGAATACGAGTGTTGATGTTCTTTTTTCTAAGATGAAAGAAGTGACAGAGCCAGAGCTAGGAATATACAATGCTGACCGCATGGACTTTCAGAATATGTTTGCTGCATTTGCAGATGCAAGTGCTATAGAATTTGTTACTCATATTTATAAAGAGGATAGAGGCGGAAGTGTCGTTAGTCCTAAATGCTTGACAGACTATATCGGAGCAAGAATTCAGCAGATAAGTCCGAAGAATGTTTTAATAACAGAAGCGGAAAAGCATTTACATGGTTTGAAAGAATTAGTGGATGTATGTGCGGGTAATGTTACGCTTACAAGTCAAAATAAAATGTTTTATCTATTGCTACAGATGATATTTGAAGGTCAGGCTAATGTTACAGTTAGACATATTTCGATTTATACAGATTTACTTGTGGAAGATAGGTATGATTATATATTTTGTTTGCCGATTTTTGGATGTAAAATTAATGATGTGGCAGATATCTTCTTTACAAGAGATTCTGATGGAATTGCATTACAGAATTTGCTTCAGTATTTAAGTGAAGATGGAAGTATAGATTATATTTCTCCAGCGAAATTATTATTCTCAGGAATGGGATTTGATAAACTTAGAAAGTTAGTCGAAGAAAGTTATTGGTTGGAAGAGCTGGTCATTTTACCAGATGGACTATTTAGACCATGGACGGCAATAAAGACCTATCTTATTTCAATAAGTAAAACAAAGAGGGATAATATTTTAATTGGTTCATTAGAAATCAAAAAAGATTGTTTTCAATTTGAAGAGAAAAGAGATATATCCAGTATAGAGTTCAATAATCATGAAGATTGGAGAATTGAACTGCTTTTATCAGATGAGAATGAGTGCTTACAACAGTTTAAAACATCAGAGATTCCGAAGAAAAAACTAAAAGATTTGGCAGAGATTTTTCGAGGAAAGTCTATTCTAAAGAAGGATGCCATGGTTGGGGATATAGCTGTTTTGAATATTAGTAATATTGAAGATGGAGAAATCAACTATGATGATCTTGAGACAATCCGAGAAGAAGAGCGTAAGATTAAGCGATATGAACTTTTTCAAGGAGATGTTGTTTTATCCTGTAGAGGAACAGCAATGAAGACGGCTGTTTTTGAGAAGCAGGAACAAATTGTGATTGCTTCTTCAAATATTATTGTCATCAGACCAGGTAAAGAAATATTGGGAGAATACATTAAGATATTCTTTGATACTCCAGTTGGAAATATGATGATAAAGAGCTTTCAAAGAGGAAGCACTGTGATGAATATCAATCATACGGATATTATGGAAATGGAAGTACCATTGCTTCCTTTAGAAAAGCAAGAAGAGATGGTAAGTACTTATAATGAGGAACTGAAAAAATATAAACAGACCGTTTTAGAAGCAGAAAAAAAGCTAGAGCAAACAAAAAATCAAATATATAAAGTGATACAGGGAGGAAATATATAATGGCAGATGTTACATTAGGATTTGAAAATCAGTTGTGGGATATGGCAGATAAAATGAGAGGAAGAATGGGTGTTAAAGATACAGAATACGGAAATGTTGTGTTAGGTCTCATTTTCTTGAAATATATCTCTGACAGTTTCGAAGAAAGATATAATGAGCTTCTAGAAGAAGGAGATGGATTTGAAGAAGACAGAGATGCCTATGCAGAAACGAATGTGTTTTTTGTTCCGCCTTCAGCAAGATGGGATTTTATTAAAAAGAGTGCAAAATTACCGACTATTGGACAGATCATTGACGATGCAATGATTGCGATAGAGCGAGAAAATAAAACATTAAAGGGAGTTTTACCTAAAACTTATGCAAGGCAAGAACTTAATAAGCAAGTGTTGGGAGAACTGGTTGATTTGTTTTCTTTTAATCTTGGAAGCAAGGAAGCAAAAGCGCAGGATATCCTAGGTAGAGTCTATGAATACTTTCTAGGAAACTTTGGTTCTACGGAAGGGGAATATTATACTCCACCATCAATTGTTCAGTTGTTAGTAGAAATGATTGAGCCATATGAAGGGCGTGTCTACGATCCCTGCTGTGGAAGCGGTGGTATGTTTGTACAATCTGCAAAATTTGTAAAGGCTCATGAAGGAAAGGTAGATAATATCCATATTCACGGGCAAGAATCTATATCTGAAACCTGGAGACTTTGTAAAATGAATCTAGCCATTCGTGGTATTGATGGAAATCTTGGGCAGGAAAATGCAGACACCTTTGGGAATGATCAACATAAAGGACTAAAAGCTGATTATATTTTGGCAAATCCACCATTTAATATCAAGGACTGGGGAGCATCAAAGCTTACAGATGATGTGCGTTGGAAATATGGAATGCCACCAGAGGGAAATGCAAACTACGCATGGATAGAGCATATTATTAGTAAATTGTCACCACGTGGAACGGCAGGATTTGTACTTGCAAATGGATCTATGAGTACTGCGCAGAAGCAAGAAGTAGAAATTCGTAAAAATATTATCGAAGAAGGTAAATTGGTGGATTGTATTGTTGCACTACCTTCAAATCTATTTTATAACGTGACTATACCAGTTTGTCTGTGGTTCCTATCAAGAAAAAGAGATAATCGTAAAGATAAAATACTGTTTATTGATGCAAGAAAAATGGGTGTTATGGAAACCAGAAAACATAGAATTCTCGAAAATGAGGAGATCCAAAAGATTTGTTCGACATATCATTATTGGAGAGATGGAAAAGAAGAATATAAGGATGAACAAGGATTTTGTAAATCCGCTAGCTTGGAAGATGTTAGAAATACAGGAGATTATATTCTTACTCCAGGTAGGTATGTTGGCATTGAAGAGCAAGAAGAAGATGGGGAAGTTTTTGAAGTAAAAATGGGAAATTTAAAAACTGAACTATTTAGCTTGTTTCAGAAAAGTCATGAATTGGAAAAGGAAATAAAATTAAGATTAGAGGCACTAAAGAATGAAGGGTAACATTAATATTGTATTTGATACAAATTCAATTAAAAAAATTAATGATATAGATTATAATTTGTTTGAATTTAATAAAACATTTTTAATAACTGATGCATTTATTACTGGAAATAATATAGAAAATATTCATCTATATATTCCGCAGATATGTATTGAAGAGCTTTTAATTCAGTATGCAGAAGAATACAAATCTTGCAAAGATATTGTGGATAAGCAATTTGATGAATTAATAGTTGAAACAAGTAAATTAGGTTGGGATTTGACAATTAGCAAAAATGATGATTTGAATTTTAATGATTATCACAAAAAAATGAAATTATTTTCCGATGAATATATTGAGAAGTATCAAAATTTAAAAATAATAAATAATTGCAGTGAAAAAAAATTCTCAGAAGTAATCAATAGAGCAATGTTTCGAAAAAAGCCCTTTTTTTCTGGGAGATATAGACAGAAGGATTTTAGCGATGCAGGCTTTAAAGATGTTATTTTTTTAGAAAGTATTAAAGAATATTTTCAAAATCACAATGAAGAAATTATTATTATTACTGGTGATGAGATGCTTCTAAGCATAAATACTTTTAAAGAATTCAACTCTGAAAAAGTTCAAATATTGAAATTTGAAAAGGGGGATGAGTTAAAAGAGTATTTGTGTCAAAAATTAGACATAGTAGATTTATCGGAACAGTATTTGTTTTGTAAGGATCAATATTTCATAGAAAATATTGAAAAAGTATTAAATTGTAAGATAATAAATTCTGCTATTAATATTGATAAAAAAGAGGAAGATTATATTTTTTATGAAGTTGAGTGCTTGATAGAGAGAAATGAATCGAGAGAAAATATATATGTGCGATTAGATGAGGTTTTTAATTTTGATGAAATATTATCTAAGGATACCGGTGAATCAATACATATTTGGTAGAGAGGTGGAGAAAGAATGCAAAATAGTGAAAAAGTAAAGCTTATGGATATCTGCACTATAAAATATGGAAAAGATCATAAGAAATTGGGCGAAGGAAATATTCCCGCATATGGGACTGGTGGAATATTTAGATATGTAGATCAATCAATTCATGATAAAAAATCAGTTTTAATTCCCAGAAAAGGAACTTTAACAAATTTATTTCTAGTTAATCCACCATTTTGGACTGTTGATACATTATTTTGGACAGATATTGATTTGAACTTAGTGGATCCAGACTATCTTTATTATAATCTAAAGATGAAAAATTTGGGAGATTTAAATGTTGGGACTGCAGTACCAAGCTTAACAACATCAATTCTAAATGAAGTAGAAATAGATTTACCTTCTTTATTAAATCAGAAGGAAATTGCGAAAACATTAATATGTTTGGATAATAAGATTGAGGTAAATAAAAAAATTAACTATAATTTACTGCAACAAGCACAGTGCTTATTTAATTCATGGTTTGTTGAATTCGAACCATTTGGCGGAATTGCTCCAGATAATTGGATACCAATGTTGTTGAAGGATGTTGTTGATTTTTCGAATGGATATGCATTTAGAAGTAAAGAACTTTTGACTGCTCCTGAAGGAGAGTGTTACCATGTTTTTAAGCAGGGGCATATTAATCGTGGCGGAGGTTTTATTCCAACAGGAACAAAAAGCTGGTATCCAAGATCAAGCACATTGAGTTTGCAAAAATATGTTTTACAAAAGGGCGATATATTAATGGCTATGACTGATATGAAAGACAATGTTGCGATACTTGGCAATACAGCTATCATGGGAGTAAATGACCAATATATAGTAAATCAACGCGTAGGTATTTTACGATGTAATGGAAAATTTGGTATTTCATATCCGTATATTTCTTTACTCACAAATAGTAATGATTTCTTACAAGATTTACGTAGCAGAGCCAATAGTGGTGTGCAGGTCAATTTATCATCAAATGAAATTAAGGGCTCAAAAGTACTAGTTGCTCCTTCAAATATTAATATAAAATTCAATAATATTGTAGGTCCTCTTTTTGAAATGATGATTCAAAATGACCTTGAAAATTTACGATTGTCTGAGATTAGGGACGTATTACTACCAAAGCTGATGACAGGAGAACTCAATATTTCAGAAATCAAGGTTTAGGGAACTAAATAATCGTTTAACTAAATATACATTTTGAAAGAAGGTTACGTATGAAAATTCCAATATCGGATGCAATTATCATTGCTATATCTAACTTAATAGATGATGCACAAATTGAAACTAGGAAGCCAAGTCATTATGATTTAGAAGAAGAGATAGTAAAATCTCGACTTCAAGGTGTTGATCCAAACAAGCAGGGAAAAAGTTTTGGTAAAGCAAAACGAATAAAAAGTATACTATCTTGGGCAATAGAAAATGATAATGAGGCAGGTAGTAAGTTAGTTGAAAATATTATTAATTTGATACGTGGCAACGGCGGGTTCAGAGAAGATTCACCTAACTATGTTGGTGAACATGCAATTGCTAATGCAATTGATGCATTTCAAGTCGAAGGAATTGCCATGGGAAGTGATGGTGTTTTGCTTCCACTTGTTATTGATAATTTATCAGCGCTTGAGCAGAAGACAGCATTGATGGCATATGTGAATAGAGCAAGAAGAGGAGCTGAAGATGCTGCGCTTTTGGCAGGGACAAGTAAGGATTTATTAGAAGCAGTGGCAGCATATGTTTTGACGGAGAAATTTGGAGAATATTCAATAAGAGATAATTTTCCGACGTTATTGGGACAAGCATTTATTTCCTTGGGGTTAGCAACACCACAGAATAAAAAAGTTGCTGGAGAACCAGTTCAAAAAGATTTGGAGCGGTCTATGTATGAAAGTGCATGTTCGATAAATAAATTAAGAAACAAACAAGGAACGGGGCATGGGCATCCTTTTGTAACTACTTTGTCGAAGGAAGAAGGTAAGGTTGTAATCTCTATTATGGGAGCAATTGCAGAATATATGTTAGCGAAATTGTAAAGGAGGGGTTTGAGTGAAAAATAATTTCTGTGAATCACATCTAGAAGAAGCAACACTGGAATGGTTCCAAGAGCTTGGTTACGATACCGTTTTTGGACCAGAGATTTCACCGGAAGGAGATTATCCAGAACGTGAAGATTACAGTGAAGTTATTCTAGCAGAACGTGTAAGACAAGCAATATCAGATTTTAATCCAGAGTTACCGGAAGAAGCGATTGAGGAAGCATATCGAAAGATAGCAGTGCCACAGAGTCCTTCTATGGTCATGAATAATAAAACATTTCAAAAAATGATTACTGATGGAATAGAAGTATCTTATCGTCAAAACGACGGGACGATTCGTCATGTTTTAGCCAGAGTATTTGACTTTATACACTGGGATAGAAATGATTTTCTAGCAGTGAATCAGTTTACTATTATTGAAAGTCGAATTGAGAAGAGACCTGATGTTGTTGTATTTGTAAATGGTATTCCGCTTGTAGTCATTGAGTTAAAGAGTGCGATTAATGAGGATGTGGATATTTCAGATGCCTATAATCAATTACAGACATACAAGATGTCAATTCCATCCATGTTTACATACAATTCCTTTATGGTTATATCTGATGGAATTAACGCAAGAGCGGGTACGATTACTTCTGATGAAGAACGCTTTATGGCATGGAGAACAATTGATGGTGATGGTGTTGCTCCTTTGTCTATACCCCAGTTGGAAGTTTTGATAAAAGGGATGTTCGAAAGAGAACGATTCCTTGATATTATCAAACAGTTTGTACTATTTCAGACAGATGGAAAAGATACCTACAAGATTCTTGCAGGATATCACCAGTATCATGCGGTAAATAAAGCAGTAGAAAGCACTGTAAGAGCTACCTCTCAAAAAGGAGATAGACGAATCGGTGTTGTATGGCATACCCAGGGAAGTGGAAAAAGTCTGTCCATGGCATTTTATGCTGGAAAACTTGTTATTAGTGAAGAACTGGAAAATCCAACGATTGTAGTGATTACCGATAGAAATGATTTAGATGACCAACTATTCTCGACCTTTGCGAAATGCAAAGATCTTCTTCGTGGAGAGCCAATACATGCAACAGACAGAGTGCATTTAAGGGAATTACTGAATAACCGTACTAGTGGTGGAATTATTTTTACCACAATTCAAAAATTTGCTCCTGAGAAAAAAACAAATAAGGGAGAAAATATTTTAACAGATGCTGGAGCTTATGTTTCAGAACCTTATGAATATAGTATAGCTGCTGAATCATCAGGAGAATACAATACAGAGCCAGTTGTCCTGACCGAACGTCATAATGTCATCGTTATGGCAGACGAAGCTCACAGAAGCCAATATGGTTTTGGTGCTGACGTAATAGAAGATGAAGATGGAGCTGATGTAAAATATGGATACGCAAAACATATGCGTGCTGCATTGCCTAATGCTTCTTATATTGGATTTACCGGAACACCAATTTCATTAACAGATAAAAATACAACAGCTGTTTTTGGTGATTATATTGACGTTTATGATATGACTCGTGCAGTAGAAGATGGAACAACAGTTAAGATTTTCTATGAAAGCAGAATCGCTAAGCTTGAATTACCAGAGAATCTAAAACCTACAATTGATAGTGAATACGAAGATATCACAGAATATCAAGAAGAAACCCAGAGAGAGAAACTAAAGAGTAAATGGTCTCGTTTAGAAGCCATTGTAGGATCGCAAGAACGAGTTGGGCTGATTGCGAAAGATATTGTAGAACATTTTGAAAAGAGACAAGCTGCACAGGAAGTTGCTGGTGGCAAAGCTATGGTTGTGTCTATGAGCCGTAGAATCGCCATTGACTTATATAATGAAATTATAGCGCTGCGTCCTGACTGGCACAGTGATGATTTGATGAGTGGTAAGATTAAAGTAGTTATGACGGGGTCATCCTCTGATCCAGTTGAATGGCAGAAGTTTATTGGAACAAAGTCTACAAGAGAAACACTTGCAAAACGTATGAAAGATGTAAAGGATGAATTACAGCTTGTTATTGTAAGAGACATGTGGCTTACTGGATTTGACGTTCCTAGCATGCATACTATGTATATTGATAAACCAATGCAGGGTCATAACTTAATGCAGGCAATTGCCCGTGTAAACCGTGTCTTTAAGGAAAAACAGGGTGGACTTGTTGTTGATTATATTGGGATAGCAGAAAACTTAAAAGATGCTTTGGCTCAATATACAGAAAGTGATAGAAAAACAACCGGTGTTGATACAGAAATGGCAGCATCTATCATGCTAGAGAAACTGGAATTGATAAAAGAATTATTGCATGAACATGACTACTCAAAATTCTTTACCGGAACGCCTAAAGATAAAATGCAGGCAATCATTGAAACCATGGATTTCGTTATTGGTCTACGTGAGGATGGCAAAAAAGAATATATGAAATATGTAACGGAATTATCCAGAGCATTTTCTTTATGTGCAACAACAGATGCTGCACAAACTATTAATGATGAAATAAGTTTCCACAAGGCTGTGAAGGTTTCTTTAATTAAGATGATTGAAGATACCAAGAAAAAGAAAACAGTTTCTCAGCTGGATAGTGAATTGAATCAGTTGGTATCAAAATCAATTTCATCAAATGAAGTAATCGATATATTTAGCGAAGTTGGTCTGAATAAGCCTAACATAGCGTTATTATCTGAGGAATTCTTGGAAGAAGTAAGGGGAATGAAGCAGAAAAATCTTGCGGTAGAGTTGTTAGAGCGTTTGCTAAAAGGAACCATAAAGACATTTTCAAGGAGAAACCTTGTACAATCAAAGAAATTCTCAGAACTCCTTGAACAGTCTATTCATAAATATCAAAACCGTGCTATTGAAACAACGCAGATAATAATGGAATTGATAGAACTTGCGAAGCAGATAACAGAAGCTGAAAAACGTGGAAAAGCATCAGGACTAACTGATGATGAATTAGCTTTCTATGATGCACTTGCAGACAATGAGTCGGCAAAAGAGATCATGGGCGATGACATTTTGAAACAGATTGCAAGAGATCTGACTTCTGCTATTAAAGGAAGCGTAACCGTTGACTGGTCAATCCGTGACAGCGTTCAGGCTAAGATGAAGATGGTAGTAAAACGATTGCTTAAGAAATATGGTTATCCACCTGATAAGCAGGAAAAAGCTGTTGAAATCGTAATGGAACAGACAAAACTTATGTGTGAGAATGAGGTGAATTAGAATATATGAAACGTGTAGGAATGGGAAGTAGTAATCAAGAAATAGTTGAAGCACTGTCTCAAAATCTTGGTAACAGGAATGAAAATTTAGCAAGTTTTCTTACAATGCTTGATTATATTGACGGAAACTTTTCGATTGCTATTGATGGGAAATGGGGAAGTGGCAAGACTGTTTTTGTTAAACAAATTATTATGCTACTCAACTATTACAATAGTTTTTCAAATATCAAGCCATTAGGATTACAAGCGGTCATTGAGAATAGAGGACTTAAATTGCATGACATTGTTTTACAAAATAATTTCGTGCCAGTTTACTTCAATGCATGGGATAATGATGAACAAGATGATCCTACACTTTCTTTAATATTCTCAATAATTCAAGAGTATAACGGGTTCTCTAATGATACTAAGATTAAAAAAAGCATTGTAGAGAAAATAGCTGCTATTGTGGATGCAATTACACCGTGGAATAGTGGAAGCTTTTCTAAATTAGCTGAAACCTTTCAAGGAGATGATATCTTATTGCCGATTAAAAATCTTGAAAAAGCAAAAGAAATTGTCATGCTTTTGCTAGATGAGTTACTGGTTGAAAAGGGTGACAAATTGGTTATATTTATTGATGAACTTGATAGATGTAATCCCATTTATGCAGTAAAGTTGTTAGAAAAGATTAAACATTTATTTGATGATGAGAGATTTATTTTTGTATTTTCAACTAACTTAGAACAATTGTCATTTGTAATTCAGAATTATTATGGCAGTAATTTTGCATCATATAGATATTTGGAAAAAATATTTGATGTAATGTTTATGATGAATGAAATCTCTATAGCAGATTATATGAAATTGCAAGGAATTCCAAATGATTCTTATCATTTCCATTCAATATGCCATTATATGGCAAAACACTATTCATTTTCAATGAGAGAATGTAATAGATATATACAGCAAATAAAGCTAGTATATGAGTATGCTATGAAACAAAGAAGTGGATTTTCGGATACTAATGGATATAATTTTACATTAATATTCTTTTTACCAGTTCTGATAGCGGTGAAAATGCGAGATGTCATTGAATTTGTTAAAATTATTGATGGAAAAGGAAAAGATGTCTTTATACAGATATTGTGTAACGATGATGAAGTAACTAAAAGAATAAAGAGATATTTACGTACAGGTGATCAAGTGAATATTTCGGATGATGAATATATTTTGCAAATGGGCGAGATATATGATGTTATTTTTAATAATCTCGGATCTTCTGAATATCATGGTTCAAACATTGAATTGGATAGAAATGCAAAAAAATATCTAATGGATGTAGTTTCGCTGTTAAACAGAAAATTAAATTATGAATAGGAGAAATGATGGCTGACATTAAATATGAAATTGTAGAAGAAATCGGTGTACTATCCGAAAATGCAAAAGGCTGGAGGAAAGAACTTAATCTTATCAGTTGGAATGATGGAGCTCCTAAGTACGATATTCGTGACTGGGCTCCTGAGCATGAGAAGATGGGCAAAGGTACAACTTTGGCGAAAGAAGAAGTTGTTAAGTTGAAGGAACTTTTGAATACGTTGTTTTAAACATTAAGGCATGTGATTACGTCGGGGAGATGTTATGAATCAAAATAAAGTGATTGCTTTTGAAAAAATTGATAATGCATATGATTTAAAAGCATTCCTTCAACACTATGGAGGAATGCGTGAAAACAAGGGATTCTTGCATCATTATACTTCGTTGTCAACGGTAATAAGTTTATTTAAAAATAGGACATGGCATTTATCACAAGCCTCTTGTATGAATGATATTTTGGAATTTACTAATGGCGATATAAATAAATGGAATAAATTGTTTTTTACAAGCTTCATGCGAGAAGATGATGAAAATATTGGAATGTGGAGTATGTACGGTCAACCATGGAATAAAGGCGTAAAAATAAGCATTCCAAAAAACATTGCCGTAGATTGGTTAACAAAAGAATATATAAGAGTTTTTGAAGTTGATTGTAGAACAAAAAGCACGAATGATGAAATAAGTGAGACCCTATATCGGCAGCCGTTCTTAAGTGCAGTGGCGTACGCAAATACAGATAGAATTAATCGAAAAAAAGAAGTTGAGGAAGTTAGGTATGGAACGGTTAGGAATTCTAATTTGGTAGAGTGTACTCGTGATCCTGTTCTAACTGGCTATATCAAAGATGAAGCATGGGCTTACGAGAAAGAAATCAGATTATGCATTGAGTTCAAAAATGCAATAAACTGTAAGCGGATATCATTGAGCATACCGGATGAAGTACTCGATAATATAATATTAACTCCAAGTCCTTTATTTGAAGGTGATTTTATGCAGGAACTTAATCGAGAAATAGAACAAGTATTTAAAACTAAAGAAAGCCTATTTAAAGGAAAATTTCAATTACAAGCAAAATGTGATGAATGTAACTATGTGAATTTGCAGCATCAATTATCTTAGAGAAATACGAGAAAAGCGTAAAAACAAATAAAATCAAACCATTAGAATAATAAAATTGATAAAAAGTGAGAAAATTTCGTAAAAATGATTGACATTGCATAAAGTATGTCATACTATATATATGAGATAAAGGAGGCAATGCCATGTTAATAATGTTTAAAGTAAAAAACTACACATCTTTTAAGGACGAAGCAATTTTAGATATGAGGGCGGCTTCTTATAAACAACATACAACACATTTATTAGAAACTTATGATGGAACAAAGCTAGTTAAGACCGCTGCTATTTATGGTGCAAATGCATCAGGAAAATCTAATTTTATTTCAGCTATGTTTTTCTTCGAAAAGTATATTTTTGAACAATTTATTACAAAGAATGAAGCAGAAGAGTATGATTTTTCGAGTAAGGATTTGGAAACAAGGTTGGAACCATTCCAGTTATCAGAAGATAACAATGGGGCTTCTGAGTTTGATATTATGTTTTCGTGTAATGATAAAACTATCCAGTATGGCTTTGAATGTACGTCAGAAGAAGTAATAAGTGAATGGTATTACATTAATGATAAGAAGGTATTTGAACGCAATGGAAGTCAGGTTACGTTTGGAAAATCTTATGAAAAATATATTAAGGAATTTACAAAAGTTCCAAAAGAACGACTGTATTTATCAGTATTAGAATACTTTCTTGGTGAAAAGGAAAAAGAAATTATTTTATATGATTTCGTGGAATTTTTCCAAAAAGAATATGATGTATTTTTGGAACTTTTCTTTGAATCAACAATCAAACATATTGCTGGTTTGGTAAGAATTAACGAACGTATCGTTAAGGATAAAAACTTTAGAAAGAAAGTCGAAAAGTATTTAAGCCAGATTGATGTTGGTATCAAGGGGCTGGATGTTCAGGTAAAAACAGTAGTTGATGAGAAAACTGGAAAAGAGAAAAAGCGTAAAACATTAAAGACAATACATGACATATATGATGATAATGGTTTGGTTTGTGGGCAAAAGGAATTCGAACTACCACAAGAGTCAACTGGAACATTACGTTTTTTAACATACATTCAGGAAGTTATCGAAATGACAGAAAGAGGAGGTGTGTTTGTTGTTGATGAAATTTCTGCAAGGCTTCATCCTTTATTGACAAAGCTAATTGTAGATATTTTTCAAGATAGCAAAAACACGAAAGCACAGCTGATTTTCACAACACACGATATCTCTTTGTTGAACAAAGAACAGTTTAGAAGGGATGAAGTGGTTTTTGTTGATAAGAACCATAAAGGAGAATCATCTTTATATGCATTGTCTGATTTAAAGGTAAGAGATGATGCAACTTTTAATAAGGACTATTTGCAGGGTAAGTACGGTGCAATTCCAATCTTTAATTATGATGGAATTTTAGGCGGTGATGCGATTGGGTAGAACCATGTTATCACCATCCAGACAAAAAAATATAAAGAATACAAACCTTGGACACATGATTTTATTTTGTGAAGGACTAACAGAAAAATACTATTTTGAATATTTTACCGACATAATTGAAAAAAATAAATTCAATGATGTTCGGATCGAGATAGAATCAGCTGATGGTAATTCAAGCCGAGTTTTGAAGTTTGCAGATGAATATCTTGCTGTCGAAGATAATAATAGAAAATACAGTAATTATAAAAAGTATTTGGTGTTTGATTGTGATGCACCTCCAAATATACAGAAGGTTATTGATAAAATCTGCTTATCTGAAAATAGTTATGAAATGTTAGTTTCAAATTACTTATTTGAGACGTGGTTATTAATGCATTTTGAAAATGTAACAGAAAAAATCTCTAAAGAACACACCTACAAGCGTTTAAGTGAGCATTTGGTAAATGAATACAAAAAAGCAAGTGCAGGTCTTATTAGAGAAATTATTCAAAATGGCAGTGTAGAAGAAGCTATGAAAAATGCTGAAAGTTTGGCAGAGAAGTATTCACAAGAAGGAAAAAACATTTGCAATTCAATTGGAAAAATGAATCCATATACAAATGTTAATATATTAGTTGAGCAGCTATTGGCTGTAATAAGTTGAAGGGAGTTGATAAAAGGCTAAAAGGTATTTTGAAAATTGAAAATTGTTGTTTACTGAGATTCTACGTCAGTAATTTATAAACCACCCTCAAAGCATTGATAAATATACGTTCCTTCAAAATTCAGCTTTCACCCATTGGGTGAAAGAAAAATGCTCAAAAATGTGTTGAATTATCAGCTTTTATGAGTCGATATATGGTACAACAATAGTAACAAAAGCAGAAAAAGGGGTTTAAATTATGATTAATAAAATTGATTTCACAGCTAAGAATCTAACATCAAATGCAGGTCTTTTTCTTCTCCTTGAGAACGCAAAAAGTAATGAGATTTTTGATCTAGTTGAA
>QKAS01000065.1 GCA_003246295.1 Clostridia bacterium
TCGAACATTAACACCGGAGGCTGTGTATTCATTGTAGAGGATCTTGAAATAATCTAATGTCCAATATACCATAATATTCGTTTTGCTGGCAAAGATAGGAAGGCATACTGAAAATTAATAGACGGAGTTAGCCGATCGCTTACCCATTAATAACATATAAACACTTGCATATATGGAATCTATGATAAAATTATGGCATTAATTTATTAAATCTAACGATTCCTTGAATTTGCAGAACCACATGCAAAAATCTTTTATTCCTGATTCCATCTCTCTAAAATAACTTTTAGATAATTCCCCATAGTCTTTTTTATATTTACTCATATTAGCAAATGTCTGAATAACATCAGCAGGTTCTCTTGAAACGAAACTGACAATCGCTGTTTTACCCAATATAGATTCAATACAATGTAATAACGATATAACTGTTTGTGGAGAAGAACAACCGATGTTATACAATTCAAATTGAGACTCTCTGTTTTTAGTTAATACTTTATAAATTGAATGAACAACATCATCGATATATGTGAAATCTCTCTTT
This sequence comes from Clostridia bacterium, assembly GCA_003246295.1. GTDB lineage: Bacteria > Bacillota > Clostridia > Lachnospirales > Lachnospiraceae > SZUA-378. The sequence goes on from QKAS01000065.1 coordinate 542, forward strand.
AAGGAACCTTCATCATAAAGAGTTATTGGCTGATTAAAAATTATAGAATTTAAAAAAATCCATGGTGCCATATCAGGCCTCCCAAAAGGGCCATATACAGAAAAAAAACGTAGTCCTGTAATTTTCATATTTGTAGTGGATGACAATAGATAAGCTTCTATTTCATTCATCTTTTTTGTCATTGCATATACACTTCTGATTTCACCATGGCTTAAATCCTCAGTAACCCCATCAATAGGTATGGATATATCACCATATACACTGCTAGAACTTGCAAATATAAAGTGTTGAATATTTGATTGTAAAGCTAATTCTATGACATTAGAAAATGCAACAACATTATTTCTGATATACTCGCTCGGATTTTTATTAGAATTTCTAACTCCAGCTGTTGCTGCTAAATGAACTACACAACTTGATTTTTCAAAATATGTCGTCAAATCAGATATGCTTTCAGCTAAATCCCTATGAATACTTATAAAATGTTCATATTGGGCGAGTTGATCGTGCCTTGCATTTTGAAGTTTTTTAAGCACGCCTTCACCATTATGAATATCAATTCCAATAACACAATATCCTCTATCTAACAAATATTTGGAGAGAGAATAGCCAATGAATCCAGAAGAACCCGTTACTATAATAGTTTCCATCTATCCTCAGTTTTTTTTAGTTGTTTTCCCAAGACAGAAAGAAAGTCTTGCGAAAAATTATTCATTCTACCAGCTCCCGGCATAAATGTCATTTCACTAAAAATGACTCTATCACCAATTTCGTATAAATCGACTCTACAGAAAGGTAAAGTAGAAGCTAATTGAAAAACCACATCTAACATTTTATCTAATGTTTTCGGAAGTGGAACATCCACATTGCCTCTATTTTTAACAACAAAATGTGGTTCTTTAATCCATCCATGAGTATTATAAACAATACACTTTTGATTTTCATGATGTTTTGAGTCATAAATTACCTGACAATAGTCGGTTTTCCCATAGAATGAGAAAAACTTATAACTAACCAAAGAGTCCGAGAATATTTTGTCATTTTCCAGATATTCCTCTGCAAATATTTTTCTTTTTATAGTTTTGTAATGAGGTTCAGCTGTTAATATGCCAAATCGCTTTCTTACCCTTTTTGAATAAAAGTTTTTTATAAAAGGAATATCTACTGAATATTTGTCAGTAACAGTAATTGTAGAGCCATTATCATGATTGCATTTAAGAACAAATTGAATAGGCAACATCTTAAAGTCTATATCTTTTCCGCTATCCCAAGAATTATAAATAGTTGGAAGAATATTTCCCAGTTTTTTTGATTCTACATATTGTCGTACCGCTAATTTATCAGCTAATATACTCCATTCCTCATGTCTTGAATTAAAAGCAAGCTTATGCAGTATTTTATTAAAGTCATATTCAGGTTCATTCTGTATGTTCCTACCAAATTTTTCTTTATACAATAACATAGATAGATGTGCAGGGATAATTACACCAATGAAAGAATTTCTTAAGGATAAAAGGAGTTTCACTATTTTAAATTTAGGAAGGTAAAGACTATATTTCATTTGGTTAAAGACAAATTCTTTCCTTCCAATTTCATACTGCTGAGACAAAGCATATGAAGCATCTACACCAATACAAGTTACCATTCCTTGGCACATTGTTTTTTTCCAATTTTTGATATAATCTGTTATATGCTCTGTAAGTGGACCTTTAGCTTTTACTTTTTGCAAATAATCCCTATTTGAAAGTATACAAACAGGCATATTTTTTTTTGAACAAAAATGTAAGATTTTACTTTTTGCCAAGTATAATGCGCCGAAGCGAACCTGGCAATTCCATGTTCCATCCAACTCTTGTATTAGATTTCCTAATTCTATATTACTTTTACTTAAAGCTGGTTCGTCGATAGTTAGTTTTTTAGAACATGACAATTGGTAATTTTTATACCAATAATCATATAATTCATAAGCTCGTTTATCGTCCTTTACATACATAACTCCTCCATTAAAATACTCAACAACTTTGTCAATTGAGTAATTTAATATTTTGTTTTGCGATAAGAAGTATTCTTTCATTGGATGGTTCTTAAATAAACAATGACCATCCAAAACTGCAGCTACCGACGCATCAATCTCATCTATGCTATCAATCGGCTGAGTTATTAACGTATCGCAGTCAATATAGAGAAAATCACCATTTATTATTCTACGCAACGTAACCTTAATAATACGAGAACGTCTTATTTTATCAACACTATCATCAAAAGGAACAACAATTACTTTTGAAAAAAATGACTCAATCTCATGTCTTACTCCACAAAAAGTATCTTTTGTTATATTATCACATACAAGGATAATATTTGCGTTCGGCATGTGGTAGCGAGCTGACATAACAGAGATAAGACATTGTTCCCAAAAAAGATCATCCTCAGAACTCACTAATACATATACAATTTTAGTTTTCATTATTAGTTCTCCATGTTTTAAATCTGCCATCAGCAGTGTTTAACCAATTATGTTCATCATTATGACAAAGTTTTTCAATTACTGAAAAGTCAAATTTTGAAACCACATTATCAAAAATATCAAAATCCTTTTTCTGCAGAAAATGAAGATTATATTTGTACTTCCGAAGTACACGTTCATAATATTCCCTTTGAAATTCTATAATAGTAATAGAAGCCCCTTGCTTTTGAAGAAACTCAAATGAATCAACACAAAATCTAATAACATCAGCTATCTTTTGCCCGTTTTGAACCCCTCGCATGTCAGAGTTTGGAGTCTGTACATACACATAGCCAACCAAAGGAATGTACATAAAAATCTTAGATAAATATATAGACTTCAACGTATGAACAACATCTTCCCAATAAATATTTTCCTCAAAAAAAAGCTCATTTTGCAGAAGAAATTCTCTTCGATACCATTTAGACCATGGGGCTCGTATCCTATTGGAATAATGCATCCTAGCTTCAAATTCCAAATATTCAACACCTGATAGATTACTTAGTGGTTCTTTTAAAAAATCATCTACAAAACGGTTTCCAACAAGATCTTCTGAAGCAGCATTAAATTGTATAACATCAATTGAAGGAAGTAATGAATTGTCTTTTAACAGGGACAGCATATCCGACATAACAATATCATCAACGTCAACGAACCATACATAGTTTCCATTAGCAAACTGTAATCCTGTATTTCGTGCAGCACCTTGTTTCCTGTTCTTTTTGTGACTGTATAAAAACAAGTTCTTTAACTGATTTTTTGCAATATAATCTTCTACGATGATTGCAGTCGTGTCTTCAGAACAATCATCTACAACAATCGTTTCAAAAAGATTGTAATATTCGATTCCAAAGCAATCATTGTTAAATATAGAATCTAGACATTTCTCGATATACCTCGAAGCGTTAAATGCTGGAATGATTATTGATAGTATAGGTTTCATTTGCAAAATTCTTGTGTAAATGGAAATAAATTTCCATCTATATTGTGTGACTTAAATGAACAAACGTCCTCTTTGATAGCAAATACAACTTGTTTGAATGCCCCCCTAAATTCAGCTTCATCTAAAATTGTATGGAAACATTTTGCTATCGATTTTGCTGGGTTTTTATATATACCACAGCCCCAAGCCCCTAAAACTATGGCATCGTGATCATGCCTCAAAGCAGTTCTAAAAATTGTACGGATTTTTTTTTGCGTTATATTTAAATCTTCTTTTGAAAAATCTCCGTTTATTAAAGATGGTTCTTTTAGGGCTGGAACAGCGATAAATGATAATTTATAACACCTTTCCATAAGTTTATATCCTAAAGACTCAGTATGTCTAAATATATTTGAATTTCTAACATACACAGCACCATGAACATCGTCAAGTGGGTATTGATGAGATGATTTCCTGAGACCAAACACATTAGCATATTTTGTAAACTGAAAAGTTTGTGAGAACAAATCACTACGCCTAAATAAGGATTCTTCTTGACCATAGCAACCTCCAATAACACCTCCTCCGGGTCCTTCAGCACATGCCATATCTAGAACTATGGGATCATAACCATCTTTTAATAAATCGATTCCAGCATCTATAGAATCGACATTAACTACTTGTATAATTGTATTACAATTAATTTTTGCTGTCACTTGTGATTGCTCAAACCTATATAGTTCGGAATACTGATTCTCCTGATTTACGGAAATCCATTTACCATAAGAGTTATAATAACCAGATTCGGCTACAATTCTGATATTTTCCTTAAATATTGCAGCGCGCAAACGTTTAAATTCCTTCTTCTTTACAGTAGTATTTTGTAAGGATGCAGCAGATTCAAGTTCATACTTCCATTTATTACTATCATAATAATCAATGCCATTATTATCCCTGTATAAAGATAAAATTGCATCAATGGCTAACTGTTTTCCGTCAATTAAAGTAGAAGTCATATTGTCACTCATAATACAGTTTTCTATTATGTCGGAAAACGTTTCTATTGAGATGTTCACATCGACACAATGTATATTAGGAGCATTAATTGATTCAATATTACTTTTTTGTTCAGATTTTCTATATCCGCACCCTGAAATAAATGAAATAGTAGGTATTCCAAGGTATGCAACTTCTCCTAAAGTATTTCTTCCTGAACGAGTAATTACTAATGAAGCATTCGAATAATAATCACACGCTTCCATAATTTTAGGTACTAAGATTACATTATCTGGTTTTATCTGCTTTTGTAAATCATTATAAATATCTTCGCAAGAACATAAGATCTTAAAATTATAATCTTGAAGATAAGCTGCAACCCCAATGCATAAGGAACCAATTTTTACAGTAGACTCGTAAAATTCCGAACTTACATTTAAAGTGCCTCCTCCTAGAATACAATATATTGTTTTATTGGGATATCTTCTTATATGAGTTATTTCATTGCGTAGAATAGTAGGTATTGAGATTATATGTTTATAAGCTCTTTTTGTTTCTACAAATCTGCTTCCATGAATAATCGCTAAATCGGCAAGTTGATAACAAGCATTAAAAAAATCCATTGCCTCTATATCATTATGTTCATTATCAACATCAGATGGATTTAAAAGAGTAATAATTTTAGTGTTGGGATAAGAAATTCTCAATGATTGAACAATAAGAGGTTCGCCATCAACAATTATTATACTAGGACAAAAATCCTTTACTTGCTCATTTATACTTTTTGCAAAATGGTTTGTGGGCAAAAGTCCTATTGAACAATAATCAAAAGAACAAACTTCATTATATACCTTAAAATCATGAGTTCTCAAATACTCGTTTCCTTGCAAATATGAAATGGCTAGAGTCTTGAAACCATAAGTGTCCCTTAAAGTTTCCAAAATAGAAACTCCGGCAACGACTCTTCCTAAACCCGGGAAGCCTCTAAAAATACCTAAAACCTTCATATGTTGTTAATTATGTGATATATTTCCGAAATATAATATCTATGTATGCGCAATGAATCTACTGCTAGGAAAACTCCACCTTGTGTTAATAGAAAAGCATAATCATAATATTTTTTTACTTGATTCATTATATATTCGCTATAGTCCCCGTATGGATAAGCATAAGACATTATAGGCCCGAATACATTTTCAAGAATTTTCTTTGACTCTATAAGCTCAATATCAATTTCTTTATCATTCAGTTTAAGCAACGACTGATGTGTTACACCGTGAGATCCAATCTCCCAGCCATTATGTTGTAAGGTCATAAGTTCATTAAATGACAGATGCGTTCTTTTTGTCTTATCTTTAAAATTCCAGTCGTTGCTTTTTCCAATATATTCAGTGCAAACAAAAACAGTAGCCGTAAAGCCATATTCGTTCATGATAGGCATCGCATTATACAAAAGTCCTGTATACCCATCATCGAATGTACAAACTATATGTTTTTTTCTTTTGCTAAGGGGTAAAGTCATATACTCTTTCATTGAGCATAACCTATAACCAGATTGAAATATATCATAATTAAATTTTCTAAAAACCTCGATAGGAGTGGTTATGTTATCATGTTTTTCTCCAGATATATCATGTAACGAAACAGAAATAATACTACTAAGATCCGGGACCTCAATTGATTCAATGTCATTGCTGAAAATATTTTGCCATCGTTTTTTGACTCTATCATAAGAAATTTCATCAAAGAATGATTCGTAGAATTCTTGATATTTCGTAAATGAAGATTGGTCAGAAATCATTTCATGTATTTCTTCAGCCATTTTATCTGGAGAAAGAGAAGAAAAAACAATCTGAGGAAATTTACTCGCAGCGTACTCAGCAATAAAGCCCGTATCGGAAATCATGACTGGTATACCCAAAGCCATGCTATCTGTAACAGAATTTCCCATACCTTCGCATATTGATGCCTGAATGTATAGATTCCAATTCTTTTGAATTGCTCTAAATTCAGCTCTACTTTTAGAACCTATAAATTTTATTAGAGATTTTATGCCTAGTTTGTTTGACTTTTTCTCATATTGCAGTAGAATATCATTATCAATTTCTCCTACTATTTCTAATTGCATACCTTCAGAATACTTTTGGTTGTAAGTTGCAACCAATTCTAATAAATTAGAAAGGCCCTTTTTCTCATTCATATGCGAGGCACCACAACCTACAATTAATCTTTTACGTGGAAATGCCTGTACGATGTTTTCAATTCTTGTGGAATGATTAGGTATTACCAAACTTTTAACCTTGCGCAAAGTCAATAAATCAACATTATCAGCCAACTCTCTCGACAAGCAAATAACTTTTGCTGCAACATTAACTGAATAATTTGTATAGTAACACATATCAGAATTCCACTTAGCCAAGTTTGCATCAGACCCCCGAAACATTATCCAAAGTTTAATGCGACATTTAGATGCAAGCAGTGCTGAATAATAGGCATTATAACCTCCACCAAATGCAATTATCAGTTGGTGATCGCTTATTAATATAGAATCTTGCTTTAATTTTAATTCATGTGCCAAATCTAAACCAAGTCGCTTATTATATCCACCTTTAATTACCATACTTGAATCAATATCTGATGATAAAATCGTAACAGAATGTCCAATCTTTTCAAGTAACTGGCGAAATTGAATACAACCATATGCTAATCCACCTCCTTCAGTAGAAAACTCATTTGATATGATTAAAATTTTCATTTTGTATGACGAATTATATATAGTTTTTTTGTACGTTTATTTTGCGGATATTTATATGTTATATACGAATAGATATAAGCTTGTGGAAAAGTTGCTTTTATATCGTCACTGTTTAGTCTAAGACAGTCTGGAAATTCTTCATCTGGAATTTTATATTCAGAATCTATAACTTCCAAAAGAAATAATTTTGGTCTGTTGGCTTTGTCGAAATATAAGACAAGCTTCCGCAAATAATCTTCTTTATTAGAACAACCATCCGCATAAGCACAATTTACGAGTATAAGTATATCCGCAATTTCTTGCAAAGCAGGGTATTGCGAACACATTACAATTTTTGTTCTTCCGAAAATCTGCTCAATCTTGTTTGCAGCAATTTTACTCATAAGACTATCCATCTCATAAGCTCTGACATTATAAAAGCCTAAATAACACAAAATAGAGGTAACATCCCCCTGTCCACAACCAATTTCGATGACCTTCAAATTTTTGTCTAGTGGATATAGTTCTTTAAACACAATTTCCCAGTATTTAGGAAATTTTGCTTCCATAAACTGTTTACTCCATGAGCTTCTACAATTAATAGGCACATAATGTGTATTATATTCAACTAACATGTCGTGAAGTTTTTCCATAAACTTTGCAATTGATTTATTACATATTGAGGACCTTTATTTAAATACAATTGTTCTGAAGATTCTTTCATAATACATGTCTGTGCTGTTAAATCAGGATGTATTCGTATCTCTGCAAATTTCTTACATGTCTCAATGTCCCCATAAAAACATGGAGAATCTATATACAACACGCTTGTACTATGTTCTCCCTTTTTTAATATCCACCTAAGTGCTCCACAACCTTTGTCAACATAATCAACAGAATATCTATTCAAAATCGGGAATATGAAATCCTTGTACTTCTTACTATTATTTCCACCTATTTGTGGCAATAATTTAAGGGGTAATTCTCTCCCTATAGCAAACTTAATAATGTGTTCGTAATCTTCTTGATTTTCAGTTTGTATAACTGTGTTTAATCCAATATTTAAGCCGAAATTTCTAGCTAAATCTATATTTTGAAGTATAGCCGTCAAATTACCGTTTCCTGTACTTTGATGGAATGCTTTCTCATTAACATAAGGAAACTGAATATTTAGCTTCACTCTTGTTTTTGACAAACGCTCTATTTGCTTTGAATTAATTAGTGAAAAATTAGTTGCACAGCTGATATCACATACCAAACGCTTATCAGCATACTCTATCATTTCCACTATATTTTTATTTAAGAATGGTTCTCCACCGCTTAAATTTAATTCATCAATAGGCCCAGTAGATAAAATGTCAACTAAGTCCATGAAATTTTCCTTAGACATCAAGTTGGCCTTTTGTGGCTTTTCTTGCCCTTCATTATGGCAAAAAGGGCATTTGTAGTTACAGTTATTAGCTACAAGTATTCTGAATTTACTCCATGTATTGTTATTTGTCATCCTAATATAATTTTAGAATTATAATACCTTTCAAGTTCACATAAATCTTCACCCAACAGATCTTTTCCATCTGCATTATACATCTCGTTCGGTAGTATCATAATATCATTACTTGTTGGTTTAAATTGTTCTCTAATATCTTGATGATTCAAAAGCCCTGCAACAGAAACCGAACCACCATAAAGATGATTCTCAATTAGATTTGTTTTTACGTTTGGCATATACTTAAAAGCCTCTGTAAAATATTGATACCCGGACTTTGGACATATTAAATTCACACACGTATTTTTGGGGAGATTAGTTATAATTGATTTCTGCTTTGCAATACGTTCATCCGCATCTATAAAGTACTCATTATTTCCACCTCTATAAACATCTGCTAAAATGGGAACCGTATATATCACATCAGGATAATTTTGTTTTACCCATGAAATACAGTCTTCATATTTATCAATACATGACTGAGACAACACTTTAAGTCGATCCTGAGAGGTTGCTGTATGCTCCATTCTTCTCACAAGAATTTGACGTACTTTTTTATGAACATCTAATTCATGTAATAATTCCAAATCTCTTTTTATCTCATCAAGTTCACCAGTAAACATTAGTGTACACTTATTCAAAGGAGCGTATTTTAGAAGATACATTGTACGTTCCCTTTCTGACCGTGGTATAATTGCTTCACGCTGTTCCTGCATTGTTATTAAGGATAGATCAATTCCATAGTTTGAAATAGAATTTAAGAAATCAACCTTGTCTTCCTGTATATATGCACCAGTCGTTACAGTCGTTATTTTTTTTTGAGGGAAATAGTTGGATGCAATTTTAATAAAATCATAAATCTTAGGATGTAAAAAAGGATCTGTATGTGGAGCCACCAAGACACCAGCTCCAAGACGCACGTAGTTTACTTTTGGATTTATATATGCAAAACCCTTGAGAAGATCATCAACATCTATCATAGGAATTTTAGGGTAATGACCTAGGTATGAATCTGTGTGTACCTTACAAAATACACACCCGATACCACAATACTTACTCAAAATAGGTATATTCCCAAATGTTGCGATTTCCATTCGGAACGCATTAAACTGTTCATCATTTAAAACCATATCAATAATTATTTAAACTAATGGTATTAATCCAAGTAGTATCAGGTTCTATAAATTCATTTTTGTTTTTAGCAATAATTTGAGACCAAGTAGCCCCATAATAATGTTCATCCTGAATATCCGGATGTTTTAATACGAGCGATTTGTAATCTTTGATAGCATAAACACACTTTGAACATGTGTTTTTGGCAAAGTCGTTTTGAAAAAAATCGAAAATACTATCAGGCAAATAATGCAAAAAATAACGATGGTTTACTGAGGCTGCAAACATTGCTGGAAAACATGCAGCGGTGTATGCAAATCCGTAAACAGAATACTGTATTCCACATATATCGACTCTATCACATATTTCTGCATTCTGATCAAAATCCAAAGGACAAAGTGTAATATTTCTATGTTTAATATTCTTAATGCCATACACTTCATCTTTTGTTAGTTCACGACCTTTTGTTTTTATCATTTCACCAACACAAATAGGAGCATAAACCAAATAGGGTTTAATTTTGTCATGCGGTTTAATAGTTCCATTTGTTACTATATTTATTGAATCGGCAAAACCTTTGCTTATTAATTCTTCAAATTTACGCACAGCATAATCCAAGATTTCTGAAAGCAATGGTTCGCCGCCAATAATTCTAAGTAACCCAAATTTACCTTTAGATTTACTTTGAATTTGAGTACATAAAAAATCAATATGTTTTTTATCCATATCTTTATGCGTCCTTGAGACGCCATATAATGATTCAGCATTACATAATCTATTGCAGTGCCTACAACGCATATTACAACGTTGCGTTATATCAATCTCTATTGTTAATTTATATGGTTGTTTCATCTTTCAATGCAGCTGGTACGTAGTTGTTATATTGAATTAAACCTTCAATTGACAAATGGGTTTCCTTTATTTTTTGATAATTTGGGCAATAATAACAAGGCAATTCAGATGGGCACTCAATTCCATCAAATAAGACACCAACCAGTGTCTTAAAAGTCTCACTATTTTCCCAGTCTTCTATACTAATGTTTGAAATATCTCCAATGGTTTTCCACTTATTCACACTGCAACCTAGAATTTTTCCATTCCAGTTTATTTGTGGACTTGAGAAACAATGGTAACAGGGAGCCTTATATTCCTTTTTATTTAGTTCCTTATATTCCTGCCTATCTGCTACTCCCAGACCACTTTCGCGTCGAACAAATTCTCTATTGATTACAGGGGAGAATGTCGAATAATTCAGTTTTGGGTTAAATGCCATGTTGTATTTTCTGCATAGTTCCTTTACCAATGGAATTTCATGTTCATTGTGACCAAATATCACAAACTGCCACGATAGTTTTGGATAATTAGAATGATAAATCATTTTATAATAATTAAGGCGTTCGATATTTTGAAACACTTTTTCTATATTACCTCCAACTCTATATTTGACATATGTATCTTGAGTAGCTCCATCTATCGATAGATTCAGAAATTCAACATTGTATCTAACTAGGGATTCTATAACATCATCATCAACATTATTAAAATTTGTCCCATTTCCACAATACATCACAATATCATTCTCATAAGCGTGATGTAAAATTCGCTTAATATCTTTATTCAAAAAGATTTCACCCCAATTAGACATTTCAATTCGCTTAATCTGTGGATTTGCTTTTACAAATTCCACAAATTGGCTAATTGAAAATTGGCCTTTCCCAACTATGCCATTATGAGTAATACCCTTTGATGTCGAACATTCGATGCAACGCAATTGACAGATTGTTGATAGGTCAATAGACGCTTCTTTTATTTTTGGTAAAATTGTCATATTTTTTACATTATCAATTATTATAGTCCATCGTTATAATAAATCTCTTAGATGAATAATTGTATGGTCATTGTATTTTTCAGATAAGGAATATGACTGAAAATTATCATGTTCTACCATTACAACGACAAGACCATAATTATCCATATTTGGTAATTCTGATGAAAGCGAGATACCATATACCATTCTAACTTCTTCTTTATTTACCAAAGGATCAAAACAATCAACTGAATAACCTTTTTTGCTTAATAGTTTTATTACATCCGCAACTTTAGTATTACGAACATCCGCACTATTCGTTTTATATGCGAATCCTAAAAAGAGAATATTGGAAGAATTAATAGTTAAATCAAGCATTATATCATGAATTCTATTTGCAACAATTTTGCTTTTCAATTCATTCATTTTTCTAGATTTTTTTATTATAGGCAAATCAATTTCTTTTCTAATTGCTTTGTCAATAAGATAGTATGGATCAACAGCTATACAATGTCCACCTACTAAACCAGGGAGAACCTTTGAGAAGTTCCATTTTGTTGAAGCGCATTCCGTCACCTCCTTAATATCTATTTCCTCCTTCCTACAATATTCGCTGTACTCATTTGCAAGAGCAATAAGAACATCACGTTGTACATTTTCATACATCTTCGCTGCCTCCGCGACCTTTATACTAGAAGCTCTTACAATAGGCTCATCCAATACAGATTGATAAACATGTCCTATTAAATCTGTAATTTGAGAAGAAGACCCAGAAACTATTTTTGGAACCTTTGAAATTTGATGCTCAACGTCTCCAACGTTGATTCTCTCTGGAGAATAACCGACATAAAAATCCCTGTTATACATCAAGCCGGATTTACTTAACAATGGAACACACAACTCTTCTGTAGCACCAGGATATACAGTAGATTCGAAAATAATTATACTGTTCTTATGAATAATTGAAGAAAGAGCTATACATACGTTCTCCAAAGCAGAAACATTGGGCATACAATGAGAGTCAATTGGTGTCGGTACAGTTATAATATAAAAATTACAGGAAGATATTTCATTGATATCGTTTGTGAGTACATTATTAGAAATCGCATCTTCAAGAACCTTCTTTTCAACACTATTCCTAGAGTCTATCCCTTTAGCTAATTCACTAGTACGATAAGAATCAATATCATATCCAATGCATGAATATATCTTCGACAGTTGACAAAAAAGAGGTAAACCTACATATCCTAGGCCTATAACTGCTATTTTGATTTTATCATCGAAGCAAAAAAAGTCTGTAAAACCATCTTCGTGAATGATTTTAGTGCCAAAATAATCTTTTTGCATAGTAATCGTAATTTCTTATTTGAACATCGAAGGTGGTGTAAATGTATCAACAAGTAACTCTCTAATATCAACATTAAGTAGTTTAGCAATCTCCAAGAATGTCTCAATACTTGGTTGCGAAGTGTTTGTACACCATTTAGAAACTGTAGCTGGATCTTTCTTTAAAGTTTCAGCTAGCCACTTGCTTGTTTTTTTCTTTTCAACAAGCACCACCTTTAATCTGTTTATATCTGCCATTTTTTCAAAAAAATGAATTTTGCACAAAGTTAATGAGAATAAGTCAAACCAAAGAATTTTTCTATTAATAGCATAAAAATAATTGCGAAATAATTTGGAGTTTTAATTTTTTTGTGCTATAAAGCATAAAAAAGAGAGCCTAAACTCTCTTTTTTTACTCAACAGCATCCATCTGAGTCTGAAATTCTTGCAACTTATTATCAGGAATATCACCCAAATGGCAAGGCTTAAAAACCTTCATTCTCCATAATCTTAACCACTGGCAGTTTAGGTATTCTAGTTTTCGTTTTGATAATCTACACTTCCTTGATAGGAACATAACAATAAATTCCGGGACTTAACGGATGTGACTGCGAGCTAATTTCATTGGCACAAGCTTGCCATTAAAAAGTGAGAGCCTACCTTCACAGGCAAGCTCTCACTCAAAAAAAAAATAAAAAAAACGTGTTAGTTGTTCGGTTCAAAGAATAGTTCCACTTTCGTAAATCTATTGCCCTCGATTGGCTTGAAATCATTGATTCCGCCAACGGATATTTGCGCAATGTAATCGGCATTCAGACCTTTTAAAACAAGCTGCTTGTAAATGTACTGAGCACGAATACCACTCAATTCATTGTTTCGGGTTTCGGTACCAGTTGCATCATCGGCTGCACCAGTGATACGAATACGCAAGTCGTATTTCTTGGCAACACGAGCAATCTCATCCAGATTTATTAGCTGACTGCGGTCTGTAAGTTCACTGGTATCTATCTCGAAAAAGAAGTAGATTGGTGAACCGATACATTCTCGATTGTTGTTCATCGCTAGTAGGTATTCATTCCAGGACTCACCATTGGATGATTTTGTAGAACTGCCATCACCAAGACTCTGCTTTTTGTGGCTACTGCCATCGTGAGGCTTTGAAATAAAATCCTTACCCTTACCAATTCGTGCCATCAATGAATTAAGACCATTGTAGTCGTTCTTTGGATAAGTGCGAGCCTGTTTATGTTTGCCATCATTACCACTGTAATAATCCAACAGACCTTCAATTTCCAAAATCTTTCGCATCTCTGCCAGTGACTTTGCATCCTGCTTGTGGCGAGCATCCATAGAATGCGAATAAGCCATCAACCAATCATTCTGCTTCATATAAGGCTTGGCATCCACAACCTTTTTCCAACCATTCTTACCAAGGGTCACTGATAAACCTGCTGTAATGCTCATCAAATTATCACCAAATTCTCGGGAAGCGCCGCGGCCGTCAAAATCTTTAAATGTGGTGGTGCCGCCAAGTTCCATGGATAGGTGTAATCTCTGAGTAAGACGATAACGTCCCATTAAGCCGTAAGAAAAGCAGAAAGGACTGTTCCCATTATCCTCGTTGTGGATAAGCCCTAAGCCAACGTAGGGAACAACTCCCCAGCGTGGTTCATCTCTTGCCTTATTGAAGTAACTGGCCACATCAAACATCAAGTCTGCGTGTGCCAACTTATAACCTGCGCTCTGTAATTCAGAGTTCTTGAAATCGAATCCCTGAAAAGATACACGGGCACCGATGGCAGGCGTAAACCATTTGCCGACCTGCACATTTAAGGTTGGTTTGATGCGTCCAAATAAATCCTCACATCCGAGTGGACTGCCGGCAAAAGCCGACACGCCACCACCGACAGTAACAAACCAATTGTCACGGAATCCGGATATGAGAGTTACGTTTCTCAGATACGTTGGCTCCAATCTATGAAGCCACTGCTCACTTCCTGTTGTTCCAGAAATGGAAACCGTATCAGCCATTTCATGGTCCAAATTAGCAGCCTGTGCTGTGAGCGAGAAGCAGACTGTAGATATCAATAGTAGTCGTTTTATCATGTGTCGTTTTGTGTTCGTTCTTAAAACTGATGCAAAGGAACAGCACATTTTGCCGGCAGAAGAATATATCAGCATATAAGCTCCTGATTTTAACCGTAATTCAAATATTTCGGCAAACTGAACTCTGAAACTAAACTCTGTCTGCTTCAGTGCCGTTCCATAATGCTTATCGTCTCATACGTCTAGAGCTTGATGGTTTCATCATTCGGTGAGCCATGCGCATACAACGCATTGCCCATGCACGGTCATCTTCATCTTCCTTACGTCCCCAAGGCAAATCGCTATTGCCACCGCCGCCACCATGACCTTCGGCAAACGTGGTCGCATTATCCATCATTCCACCATACAGATACATGGCACACGTCAGAATCTCTTCGCCACGAGTAGCCATATCTGCCAACAGCGAACCGTCGAAAACATCCAAGTCACGGAACGTCATTTGTGGTAAGGCATCTTGGAAATGAGAAACCACATCACTCATGACAGCATCCTTCAAGCGATAGCGTATCTGTTCCTCCATTTGGTCAGCAACATCATAGAGCTGCTTCTTAATCTGGTCACGCTGTGTACGCATCTCCTGAATATCCTCCGCTATCTTGTCTCGTTGCTGAACAGCTACGTCAAGTTTAGCATTCTTGTCTGCCAGTGAGGTGATGACTGATTGAAGCTGAATGTCGAGCTTCTTAATCTGGTCACGAATGGCATCTGCATTACCTCTGCCATTGGACAATTCATCAGCAAGACGCTTCTGTTCCGCCTCGATGGTAGCTTTTTTATCTTTGAGATTGGCAATCATAGTAGTAAGACCTTTCACCCTGCGTTCCGCCAGATGAATCTCCATGTAAAGTGCCCGAAGCTTAGCCTTGTTACTCTCGATGTCTTTCTCCAGAGCCGAGCATTCATGAGTGAGTTGTCTCCTGTATTCTTCAGTACTGCGATGCCGGGCACCTGTCTCAGCAATCCTGTCACCACGGTCAAGTCCCCATTTGGCATTTACCTTAGCCAATTCATCATGATGTTCTGATGTGATACGTGAATACTCAAACTTGTCACTCCCGGCAAACATCCGTTTGTAGGCGAACTTCTGGTTCTCATCCAGTGGTAAGAGCGTGCAGTGGCAATGTGGATTGGTTTCATCCAAATGCACATAGAATCCAATGATGTTATCCTCACCATATTTATCGGCAACGAAGTTATACATGTCTTTAGCCCATTGCTCAATATTCTTTGTGCGCACTACATCACTATTGTCCGCACCAATATTATAATCCACCTGCTGGTCACCGAAAGCAATCTCACGCATACGGTCACGACTTCCTCCAAGGATGATATTTACGATGGTTCTGTAGTAAGGCTTTTCCCTTCCTTCGTTTAGATCCTTTATGCCACGAGCGGCCAGGTTCTCCTTCATTCTCTCAGGAATACTCTGTGACTTATCTATCGCCTGTATTTTGCCACCTTTGCGAATCTCAAAATTCAGATGCTCCCGTGTTCTGTCATAGTTACCTTTACTGAGTGCAAAGCCCCAACCTTTCTCTGTCCAACGGCGTTGGTGTTCATTGCTTTGTGCCGTTGTAAAGCCCTTTCCCGGGCGACAATCAAATACCTGTTTTGCCATTAATATCAGCATTTTAAGTACATTCCCAGCTTGCTGCCTACCGGTAAACCTCCTTTGTGGCTCTGCCATCAAAGGGGATTAGGCTACCCATCCCTAACTTTATATGAGCAATCGGGCGAGCCCGTGCTCTATCGACGACTGTCTTTCTTCCGAACCGATATAAGGGAATTAACCAGCATAGTATAAGGGTACGGATTGGAGACAGCGAAGCGCATAAGGGTGAAGCGTGGAAATCTACAATGGGTTACTCGTGGTCAGACACGGTTTTATCAGATGGATTAACGCAAGTGCCGAAACGGATAAAAAAGGATTCCAGTCTGTCGGCGGAAGAACGCATGGCTTCATTACTATAGATGGTAAGCGACAGCGTATCATCTTCGGGGATTCTGGAAATGTATTCCTGCCAGCGATCACGATTGCCACCACAGACGTTGTAGTAAGCTCTGTAAAGCGCATGTTCTACCTTTGGAGTGTATGTCCACTCTCTGATTAGCTCGCTCATATCGGCGAATATTTCATCGAATAGTACACGGCAGTACTTACGCTGAGAGCTGACCATTTCAGATTCTTTGGCATCAACCATGAGTGTTGCCTCCTTATGAACGCTAGCCTTACCAACAGAATTGCCAGTAGCCTTTGCTGATGAACCGACAGCTGCTTCTTGTGGTGATTCTGCCAGATTCAAAGATGCGTCACAGTCATTCCCCTGAATAGAAGGGATAGATGAAGCATCCACCGTCTGCTGCTTCCATCCAAATTTGAGAGCATCGAATGTGATGGTCATGTTCTTGTAGGAATCCTCTCGTTCAAGCTGTCCAATTGCCGACAGTTCACTCAGGAAGTCACGGACAGTAGAACGCTGCCAATTCCATTTCTCGGCAAGGTCGGTAATGGTGGTATCGAACTCTGCAAGCAATTCGGCAGATGCTGTTTTGGGAAGTACCGAAAACGGCTTCTTCACCATGGCTCTGCCCAACAGGTCGAAGTAAGCATCCGAACGTGAATATCGTCCTTTGGGTCTTTGGTTTAATAGTTTCATCAATCGTGGAGTGACCACTACATGACTGATTTCGTAGGAAAGATCATTATTCATCTTTTTCTGTTTTTGTTGTTGGTTTATGATATGGAAAGCCTATCTAATATGCCAGAAGCTAATGGCAATATCAGATAGGCTTATCTTCTGTTTTTGTATTGTGTTGTTCTGGTCAATAGTAGTTCTGGGTTATCTCGGATTTATCGAGCATAAGCATTCGGAAAACCTGTGGACTTGCCATCAAATTCCGTATCTGTTTGGACGGATAAAAAATTGAAGCCGTCAGCAGAATGGCGAGTGTTACAGCCATCGGGTATAAATGTGGAGTGAATATAGCCGCCAGTGCCAAGGTATTAGTAGTAATCATCACCTTTCGCTTCTTCAAGAAGTAGAACAACAATTCTGCCAACTGGTGTCTGATCAGGACGGCTGAAAGTGTTAGTGGCAGAAATGTCTCAATGACATTGACTCTGCATCTTGTCTGGATGAACAGATATACCAGTAGCAACATCATCACTGCAAGCACGTAGAACCGGCGAGCTACATCATGATAAGCCATGCGTACATAAAAGGCTTTCATCAGCCTTCCGTCCTTCTTATAACAGCGCATGGCAACTGTAAGAATAAGGATAGGGTAAATTAAAGAGACGATACTCCAAATCATAATTACAACGTTTATTTGATGAATAATTTAAGATGACTATTAATCAGTAAACTTCAAGGTTGAGCTTTATATGACCCAATGAAGCCTTATGAATTATCAATTCAATATCCTGTGGTGTGGGCTTGCAATTGAGCATTCTTGTCGTGAAATGTTTGTTGTGCCTTTCATGACGAATGGCTTTGTCAAGTTCGTATTCGGGAATGATGAACACATGACCACGTGGATATTTTTTGAAAGGCCATTTTGTAACAAGCCGAAGGACTCTCTGGTGGCAAATCCGTATAGTACCACTGACCACGAAATAGAAGTCTTCGCCCTTGTCTGTATCGAGTACATCTATCCATGTTCGGTACTTGCTTATGAGATTCTGAATCTCGTTCCAGTTCTCACTTTTCATATTTACAGGAAGTCACTCATTACATCACACTCTTCCTTATGATAAAGGAAACTGCCCCGCTCACTCTTCAAGCGTAGTTCCTCCAGAATCTCTTGGCACATAAAGTCAAGCGAATCGTAGAGAGTCACGTCAATACTATCACACATACCATTGGCATTGGTGCAAGCATTGATTTTAATCATGTGACCATACTTGGGATTGGAATAAGCACAGCAACTCTGACCAAATACTATCCCACCTACAGCCTGATGATAGTAAAGCAGGATGAACTCCATCTGATCCTCCAGAGCATTGAGAACTTCCTCAAAGTCTAAAGGTTTGGATATTGAGTATGACAACAAAGCATCATCCTCACGTATTTCTACATCCTTGATGTTGTTTATGCTGAACATCTCCGGCACCAACATTGGAGCCACTATCTTAAAACTTTCAATAGCTTCTTCTATCATACTGCTGTATTTATTGGTTCACTTATTGCCTTTGTAAATATCGTAAATTACTGAACTCTGAATACTCGTTGCATATAGTCTGCTGACTAGTGTGCCTGGCATGTTCTAAATGGTCTGCCACCATGATTCCATCTGTCACGATTATCACATGGGGCAAAGTTACATACAAAACCACAAATGCGTATAGCTAACTATCTGTATTACAAAATATTTAACCATTGAACTCTGCGGTTCATAAATTGGTATTTTCAACATAAGTAACTGACATAAAAGCAGAAGAGAGACACCCATTTAATAGTTGTTATAAGTCGTACAACAACTACAATTACCGAAACATGACAGCTCGTGATAATTTTGAATAGACATTCCCTGATGAATGCCGTTCAAATTGCCGTCAGAGCGTGGTTATCTTGCTCAATTTATCAAGAAATAGCCTCATTAACAACAAGTTTAGAAATAAGATAAAACTGAACTCAGAAAAATATTGTACCTTTGCACTACTTAAACGAACTATCATGGCAAAAATAGGATATGTGTGGCTTGCTCCACAATTTGATACTCTGAATGAGGATAAGAAATGGATGACTGATTACGGATGCTTTCGTATAGCAGAAGAACAGGCAACCCATGAAAAACTACGTCCTGAATGGAAGCATATCATTGATAATATGTGTAGAGGTGATGAACTTGTTGTAAGCAAATTCAGCAATGCACTTCGTGGTCCTCGTGAACTGGCTATCTTCTTTGAGATATGCCGTATAAAGGGCGTGCGTATCATATCCATTCATGATAGGATTGATTCACTGAACGTTCTGTTCCCGGAAACAAGAACTTCTGATATTCTCAATATGCTCGGCGCATTATCAGCAGAGGTTGCAGCAGTAAGACGTTCAGCAAGCCATCTGAACAAACTCAAGCATAAGCCACTAGTACAATCTGCTATAGGCATTTCACGATTGGAACGTAACAAGACCATCATCAATATGTATAAGAGTGGTTGCTCTTTATCCAAGATTATTGCAGCCAGTGGACTCAGAAGTAAGACATCAATCTTCACCATTCTGAACAACGCCGGTGTAAATCTTGATAGAGGTCGTACCAGAGGACCAATTAAGAAAAGAACATCAGAAAACGAAAAAATATAGTAATTCGGGCATAGCGTACATTGTATTGGCTATATATTTCACTTAGAAATTAATGAAATATTTTTTAACAAGAATACCCGAATTTTTAAATATAAGATTAACGTAAATAATTATCGCTCAAACAAAAAATGGAATTAAATAATTTAGGAAACAAATATGATAAGAATAACTCAATTAAGCAAATTGCAATAAGTGAGTTGTTTGATGGTAGATATTTCTTTATACCATCATATCAGAGAGGCTATAGATGGGGGAAAAAACAAATTATAGACCTATGCAACGACCTCTTGGAATACGCACTGAAAAATAAGTCGACTGAAGACACCAAGCCTTTCTATAGTTTGCAACCACTTATTGTTCGAAAAGGCACCTTCACAATCAATGGTGAAAAGGAAATAGCTTATGAAGTAATTGATGGTCAGCAAAGATTAACGTCAATTATCATTCTATATCGTTATCTTATCAAGGAGAATAACATTAAAAGTAGCGAAGAATATACTAGGAAGATGGATGGCAATGAAATATATCATATCTATTACGAGACACGTCCTGGTGATTTTCAATCTATAGAAAAATTAGGGTTCAACGATCTTACAAATGACGATATCAAGGATATTGATATTGCTCATGTATACAATGCCTACAAATATATAGATAATTGGCTCTTTCCTTCTGATGGTGAAAAGATGACTGCAAAGGATACATTCCAGCTATTAAATGTTAAGGACAAATATACTGCAATTACTGTAACCACAAAACTTTTTCAACTTCTTAATAACACTAAGGAAACAGAGGATCCTGCTGGTAATGTTCAGTTTATATGGTATGAACTTAATGATTCGAAAGATGCAATAGCCGAATTCTTGAGTGAGAACAAAGGAAAAATCAAGTTAACAGAGACTGAAATGATCAGAGCTCTGTTTATGCAACGTAAAGAGAAAAATGAAAGCAGTAGTCAAAAACAGTTAAGTATAGCCAAAGACTGGGAGATGATTGAAAACACACTCCATCGTAATGATTTCTGGGGATTTATTGGTAATGATTTCTTTCAAGAAGATGGACGAATAAGAATTTTATTTGACTATCTATATGAAACAGACAATGGATCGACAGTATCAAATAGAGAACCTGAGAATGACGATTTATATCGTTACTATTACAACAAGTTAAATCGCACTTCTACAGATGAAGAAAGTGCTAAAGCAATCCATGACCTTTGGGAAAGAGTAATGGAATGTTTTAGAATGATCACTAACTGGTACAACAATCCAAGAATCTACAATCTAGTAGGTATTCTTACAAATTCCAAGACAACATCTCTATCTATTCGTCAGATTCAGAATATATTTAACAAGAAAGATGTTACAACAATTGATAACTTTATAGATGAGCTTAACAGAGAAATAAGGCGTAAAGTTGTTGATGGCTTTAGAATTGCCAAACCTGAACCCAATAAGGATGAAGACCTTGGCATGACATCAGAATATTTGCGATTGTTCTATGGTAGTGATAATGGTACAATCTATGACTTACTTCTATTTATCAATGTCCTTCAACTAAATAAAACCATAGACTCTGCATTGACAGAGATTGACCGTCCTGATGATGAAAAGAAAGCGTCTGACCAAAATCGTTCTGCACGTGACATTATGAGTAGCATATATCGTTTCCCATTCGATGCATTAGACATCTATGGGTGGGATATTGAACATATTGATTCTGCTACTACTAACTCGCTGAAAGATCCAGCACAAATGTATCGTTGGATTAAAGAAGCCTTAAGTATAGATAAAGTGAAGGAATTATTGCTGAAGGTAGATAGTTTCAAAAAACTATATAGTATCTACAATGTTATTGATCCGAAAAACAAAGATGACATCAATAATAAGCAGGATACTCTTCATGAAATCGTCAAGAGTGTATATAGGTTAGTGGAAGAAGATGACAGCGAACTTTGTAAAAACTGGATTGGAAATCTAACTCTTCTAGACTCTGGTACAAATAGAGGGTATAAGAATATGATCTTTGCTTGGAAAAATACATTTCTAACAAAGCGTATTAGGCATGGTGTATTCGTTCCTGTCTGTACTCAGAACGTATTCCGTAAGGAATTTGCCAACAATAGGGAAGCTAAATGGAAATGGAATCTGGAAGATAAGAAAGCCTACCATAATTTTCTTTTGCAAGAAATTAAGGATTTCAAAGAGAAATATAAAGATCTGGAATCAGAATCAGTAAATGACAATAAAGAGCAATAAAGATGAAAACATCAAAATTAAATACATTAGAAAGTTTGCTTAGCAAAGGCATATGCATAGAGGATGAAGGAAAGGAAGAATTCATTCCTATTTCAATGATCTTTATTCCAAAAATTCAGAGAGCTTATGCACAGGGTAGATTGTCAGAGAATGAAGTTAGAAGTGAATTCTTGGACGATATCTTTGATACTTTAACACACGAAGATAATGCTCCGCTAGAGCTAAGTTTTCTGTTTGGTTCAAAGCAAAGCACGGCAGACATCCATGATGGCTTTGAACTTTTGGATGGTCAGCAGCGTACAACAACACTATTCTTACTATATTGGTATATGTTTACTAGAGAGGAAAAAACAATACCTGATTTTCTCCATAAGTTTACATATGAAACTCGAGATACATCAAAAGCTTTTATTGAGCATATCACCGCAAACCTAATAAATATTGACCTTGAATCTCCTTCACGTGTCATAAAGGGATTAAAATGGTTTACAGATGATTACAACTGTGATCCTACTATTGTAGCCATGCTTAACATGATGGATTCCATCCATGACAAATACAATGCGGCGCAATGTACTAAATTATCTACTCGACTTAATAAACTTTGTTTTTATGTTCTTATGCTTGAACAATTTGATATGAATGACGAACTTTATATCAAAATGAATTCACGTGGACTTTCATTAACAGCATTCGAGAACTTCAAAGCTTCAATCGTAAAGTACATGAAAGACGAAAAACATGATAAAAAATATACAACCAACTATGGACAAACAAATCAGCCATTTTGGTTGTATTTTACAACAAAGATTGATGCACGTTGGGTTGATATGTTTTGGAGAAAAAAAATAGATGATACTGGCTTAATTAAAACCAATGATAACGCTATTGGATTCAGGTATTTCCGTTTTTTCAACAGATATTTATTTTCAAAAGCAGCACAACAATTTGCATATTCACAAAATAACAGGGACTCTACGGTTGATTTCTTTTATGCTATTACACCACAAAAGGATAATGGTCAGACAAAATTTGCAAGTTGGAAAAATTGCTATGTCAAATTGTTTGATTCTTACCAGGATGACAACTCTGACTGCTTTAAGGAGATTACAAGAATTTTTGAAATACTACATATCAATGACAATCAGAGTTCAATTGAAAACTTAGTGAATCAAGACCCATATGGCAATCTGAAAGATTTCAGTATAGACACGGACAATTATACTTTGCACAAAAGAGTTGCCCTTTCAACTGTCATGATGTTTCTTGCAGCAATTCCAGAAGAAAGGTCTTTTACAGATGTAAATGTGCAAACTTGTTTCAAGCAGATGCTTCGAGTCCTTTTTAATGTAATTGAAAACACACAGATTGAAGACATTCTACCGGCAATTGGTGTCATTAAAAATATGTCTAAACTGATTTCAAGTGATGGTGCTGTTACAGAAAACTTCTATAAGCCTATGATAACATTTGATTTCAAAACCGGACAATTGGCGGAAGAAGTGATGAAGGCTAAAGAAATGTTTATTTCTGGAACGTTTGATGAATCATGGGAAAAGGTTTTCATAACTGCAGAACAACATCCTTTTTTCAAAGGTAGTATTCGTTTCTTCTTTACATCAGGCATAGGTTCCAGTTCAGATTTTGAAAATCGTTTTAATGTTATAAAAACACTCTTCGATAAACAAGGTATTAGTCCTGAATATAGAAAAGACCATATTCTTATCCGTGCAATTTTAGCCCAAATCAATAATTGGAATGGATTAAGTGATATGTATATAACAGAAAATGCAGAAAAGAATAAGTTCCTAAAAAATACGATTCGCAGATTTGAGAGACTTCGAACTATGTTCTGCAATTACTTTGACCAGAATATAAACATGAAAGCCTATCTACAAGAACTTATAAATAATGCACAGCCTGAGCAAGGTCAAGACGAACGATTTGGAATGATGTATCATCGTTTGGTCAATGACAAAAGGTCTATTGCCTTATTTGATTGGATTGCTGAAAGAGAGGCCGCAAAAGATGTTTTCAGAATCTCTGCACGCTATCAATACGGTATCTGCATCCCTTATAAAAGGTGGGACAAAATGCTTTTGGACACAGAACGAAACATTATCATTAAGAACCTTTACGATCAAAAAGGAATGCTTTTTGAAGATGAAAACGAACGTAAGTTATTGGAAAGTTTGGTTTTTGATGTCTGGAATTGGGAAATTCCGATGTATAAGGAGTTAGTTGATAAGCAAGGCTCACCATATAAACTCAGAATTGTTTTCAGATTATGGGAATATGAATTTCCAACAAGATGTGTTGAATTCCAAATTATTGGTTCAAATATTGACTCGGTAATAAAAATGCTTCAATTGAATGAAAACGAGTATTCAATCATAGATGGAGGAATAAGTTTACACAGCATTCCCTATTTCAAGCAAGATACGTATGAACCTATATCCAAAAAAATAGATACCATCGAAAAGAGCCTTTCATATTAACCGCAAACATAAGAATTCAGATTATCATGAGTTTAACAGAAGAATTACAAGAGGAATGCAGCTGTACTTGCGGTGGCGAGTGTCAACACGATCACTGCCAGTGCGGACATTGTAACTGTGAGAAAGAGGACGATAATGTCCAAAATAAAAGAGATTATTACCCGGACCTTCCAAGGATGGTTTGGGATGCAGACGACTTTGCTGATTGGGATTAACGATTCCAATCAAACCACCGATATAAAAGGATTTCCGCAGGTAACTGCCATAGCATAAACATGGATAATCGCCACCAGAACAACTCTGATGGCGATTTCTCTTGATAGGCATTTGCCTTAGATACTTATTACTTGCTGACCACAGAACTTGTTGTATTCTTCAATATCCGTTCCTCTTTCTACGGCTTCATCTATGATGCTTACCATTTCATCGAAGCACGCTTCCTCGCAAATACATCTACTGCCATTTTCATCAAGAAGATAAATTTCATAGTAGTCACTGCCGTTGAGTGCTATAAGCACAATTCCACTGAATAGTCTGCCGTTTACCTTGAATTTCAGTGCTGGCATATCATTGTACTCGGTTGCAATGAACTTTTCAATGCCCCATGACATTAGTACATTTATTTCTGTTGTACCAAACAATTGGCTCTTGATAGTCTGAGCCACGTCCATAATATATTCTTTGTCCATGTTGTGAAATTATTTAGTGATATGATTATTATTTATTTGAGGGTGCTGTTCTGAAAAGAAATTCACAACGCAAATTCGCCTATTTACTGCCTTTTTACAAGTGTAGTATGTTCCACCTCTGTCAGTCCTCGATAGATAGGCAAACACACAACTGGCATGGTCTAGCATATAATCGTTGCGCTGAAGAAAACACTTCTGTGTGTAATTTTCACTGAGTACAATTACCTCGTCAGCCTTGCTTAAGGCGTTGTTATAACGTTGCTTATCACGCTGAGAAAATCTTTCGCTTTGGTTTCTGTACGGCACTACTGCAATCAACTTCAAGTTTGGAAAGCCTTGCTCTTTCATTGATATTATGACTTCTGCCGCTAGTAGGTCAAAGCCCATAGCCATACCACAATAATAGGTAAAATAGCCTTGCTTGTATATGTTGGCTATACTCTGTCTGAGCAAACTCTTTAACTTGGGTTGTCTCTCAAATGGAATAAAGCGATGTCCCGTAAAAGCAATTGTTTTTGAATGTAA
This sequence comes from Clostridia bacterium, assembly GCA_003246295.1. Taxonomy (GTDB): domain Bacteria; phylum Bacillota; class Clostridia; order Lachnospirales; family Lachnospiraceae; genus SZUA-378. Next base: position 26,811 of record QKAS01000065.1, read on the forward strand.
ATTGTTCATTGTCCTATTGTAATTTATAAGTTGTCTTTGATAAGAAGTAACCGGCTAATATCTCTGCGCCAAACTCTTCCAATTTGCTACCTAGTGCAGTCCATGACTTGCCCGATGTCAAGCAATCGTCCATTGTTACGACTGAGCGGTTACGAAACCATTCTCCGTCAATATCAATGTTCTGCATTATATCAGTCTGCTTTGAGCGTTTCTCTCGGCTTTCATGGATAACCTTTTTATCAGCTGCTACTTTCAGATGTTCATAGCCATTGACTGCGTCACTGAGTTCGCAAACTCTCTCACTGAATTTCTTGTATCTCAGTTCGTTCTTCTCTGCCGATGATGCCGGGATGCAAGTGAACACTATCTCTGTGACCTTGTCGCCAAACTCTTCTTTGAGCTTGTGGGCAGTAAGCTGAGCCACTTCCTCGTATCGTTCACCCGATTTGAAGGAATAAACCAACTCCCTATATTGCTTGATGTCCTCGCTCACATTCTTGAAACGTGCGGGAACGTATGGATAGAAAGCAACGATGTGCTTGTTCCAAAATCTTTTGATTGTCTCATTAACTTGTGCCATAGCCTTGAAAATTTATTTTTCCCTTTCTTTCAAGTCTTTCTGACCTGACAAGGGCGATTTTTCTGCATCACAAAGGAGTGGCACCAATAAGGCAAATCTGGATATGGAAATACGCTCACATTCATGAGAGGAAGATTTCCAAAGGCACTGGTTTCAAGATTTGATGTTTGGGCAATGCCACTTAATACCTTTGTAGAAAAATCCGCTTTGTGAGGTGTGATATGATGATGAGATCAGACCTATAGAACTGGACTATAAGCAAAGCCATAAAAGTGGAGCATATAAAAAGAAATATGGGTGGGCGTAGCGAGATAGCGCGACTGACAGCTCAAACAAACAGCAATGTGGCGACAATGCATACACATTGGAAAAGAGTGATGAGCGAGCATTCGCCCAGAGCGTCCAACGTGCATAAATGAAAGCCTCTTTGCGTTTGAGCTTTGGATAGATTCTCCGACTGCAAGAAGGTGTATATAGCCAAACAGTTCCGCCATCTCGCCACGAGGTGGGACGTGTCTATAACGAAAGAATGGATAATGATTATAAAAGGGAATGGATCTGACTTCCATTCATAGAAGTCAATCCAACCAGAATTTCTATAGCTATATTAAAGGAAACGACCATACATGCCACCGGCAGTTATAAAAGAAATACTCAATGTGATAGTTGATAGTTGATTTATCACATCCAACTATCAACTCAAAAATTTGCTCATTTCAAAAACACCATAGAGCTCCTGCCTACTATTGGCAATTCGTATTAAGAAAACAACATCTAAAAAAGAAAATCCCGGCCACATTGAAGTAATCGGGATAAGCTCTCAAGAGAAAATGTTTTCTACCAATGAAAATCCAGCACGCCACCAATATAGAGTTTCGCTCCAGGGCTTAAACTGCAAATCATCTTCATAAAATCGCCTGATTGCTGGGCATCGGTTGAAGGGAAGGTGTCAGTAACAAATCGAGAACCCACATCCAAAGGATTAACCAGTTCTTTTTCCAGTGAGTAAGCCTCTCCAATCCAATCTGTAACATTCTGTGGTGTGATGGCAAGTGCTTTAAGTTGAATTTGCTTCACCCAATTTTCCTTCCATTCATCAGCACCACCATTATAAACAAGAGTGTCATTTTCGTTATCAACTAAGGAAAACATACCTGTGGGCAATAAATTCTTTACCAAAGAGTCAATCGCATGCTTCCTCTCTTCATCTGTAATCTCGGCGCAATAATCATAGAAGTCATAATGACCATCATCAAAAGTACGCTCGGTAATGAAATTATCATTTTCAATTCTCTCTTCTGTAATCTGATAAATCTTTGAGTGCATAATATTTAGCATTAATCATTAATAATGCGAATCAGTAGTTGAAATCACTAGCTGATTCAGTTAGTTAAATTGTTATTATTCAATTAATTATCTCATTTATTTATTTCTTAATCTCCTTGAAAATCAGTATATTAGAAGAATAAAACCACTCATTATTCTAATTATGATTCCCAAGGAGAAAGAGCTAAAACTTATAAAAATATATATGTATATCTGCGATGTTTATCAGTCTTCACTGAAGTTCTACTGTCAGAGGTTCAGTAATAACGCTACACCGATCTTCACTGATCAGGAGCTGCTTACCGTATATCTGTTCTGCGGAGCGTATCAGCGCTATTTTAGCATCAAAGAGATACATACATTCACCAAAGAATATTTGCTTTCCTGGTTCCCTAACCTTCCCTCTTATCAAACATTCAACTATCGGCTGAACCTGATGAGTGAGGCGATTAATGAACTGGTGAAGCATCTCATTACTTTCTTTAAACCAACAGATTGCGATTCTATGATATCACTTATTGACTCCATGCCCATCATTACTTGTGCAGGAAAGAACAAAACCGGAAAAGTGGCTACTGAAATTGCCACTAAAGGATACTGCTCTACAAAGAACATGTATTATTTCGGGCTCAAACTTCACACCTTAGCTTTCCGCAGGGAAGGAACCATTCCATTCCCCGAAATGATCATCTTATCATCGGCAGAGGAGAATGATCTGACTGTTCTTAAAAGAGAAGCCGCTGATAGTCTTATAAACAGATATATATTTGCGGATAAGATATACTCAGACTTCTCGTTCTGGGGAAACAAACAGCAGGAACAAGGGGTAACCATGATGACTCCCGTTAAAGCAATAAAGGGAGAGGAGCCTATTATTACTCAAAGAGAGAAAGCGGGCAGAGACCTGTTTTCAACTGCAGTATCAAAGGTCAGACAACCGATAGAATTTTTTTTCAACTGGCTGAATGAAAAAACAAATATTCAAAGAGCGATGAAAGTCAGATCTACATCTGGACTTTTAGTACATACGATGGGCAAAATTGCCATCGCATTCATTTATCTAATTTTCTAAAACAAGGAATCAGAGTTCAACTACTGATTCGCATTCTTCATAAAAAAATCCCGTATAGGTCCTATAGAACCATATACGGAATATATAACCCCCAAAAAATCATCAATTCATATTTTGTAAATATCTATTGTCGACTATTATTTCAAGCTCTTTTTTAAGTTTAGCAGCCACCTCAGGATTCTTGTCAATCACATTCACTGATTCACTCCTGTCGCCATTCAACTTAAATAACTGATCCTTTGGACTATTCCCCAACTCTGTATTAGTCTGTACATTCAAAGCAGGAGCATTATTTCCAGGAATAAACTTCCATTCGCCATCTGTTATGCCAAGGAAGTTCTGAATATTCTGTGTTACAAAATATTCTTTACCCTTTTCCGATTTACCCAACCATGCATCAAGAAGATTCTCACTGTCAGGCGCTGCACCATCAGGTAAAGTTACACCAGTCATTGCAGCAAATGAAGCAAACCAGTCCAATTGAGACATAAGCAAATCGTTAACACCTGGTTTAACGTGATTTTTCCATCTCAAGATACATGGAACACGTGTGCCAGCCTCATAGTTACTGTACTTGCCACCTCTCAAGTCGCCTGCAGGCTTATGGTCGCCAAGTAATTCCACAGCCTGATCCTTATAACCATCATCTATCACCGGACCGTTATCACTTGAAAGGACGACAATTGTATTTTCGTCAATACCTAATCTTTCCAGAGTCTTCATAACTTCGCCTACACCCCAGTCAAAAGACAACAAAGCATCACCGCGGAGACCGTGTCCGCTTTTTCCGACAAATCTTTCATGCGGATCACGAGGTACATGAATATCATTTGTAGCCAGATACAGGAACCAAGGTTTATCCGAAGCCGACTTTTCTTCAATAAATCTTACGGCATTGGCAATGATACTGTCCTGAATATCCTGATCTCTCCATAATGCAGATTTACCTCCTCTCATATATCCAATACGTGAAATACCGTTTACGATACTCATATCATGTCCGTGAGAAGGATGAAGTCTTAGCAACTCCGGATTGTCTTTTCCGGTAGGCTCGCCAGGGAAATTCTTGGTATAACTAACCTCTACGGGATCATCTGGTGATAATCCTAAAGCTCTTCCGTTTTCAATCCAAATACAAGGAACACGGTCAGCTGTCGCAGCCATTATATGCGAGAATTCAAACCCGATATCGCTTGGATTTGGAGAAACCAATCCATTCCAGTCCTGCTGACCAGCCTTATCACCAAGACCAAGATGCCACTTACCGATGACACCTGTCGAATATCCTGCATCAACAAACATATCAGCCATAGTATATATGTTTGGCTTGATAATCATAGCTGCATCACCTGCCGCTATCCCGGTACCTTTCTTTCTCCACGGATACTCACCAGTGAGCATTCCATATCTTGATGGTGTACTTGTAGATGCACCACAGTGGGCATTTGTAAACATTATACCCTCAGATGCCAGTTTCTCCACATTTGGAGTAATAATCGATTTTCCGCCATAACAGCTCAAATCACCGTAACCGATATCGTCGGCATAAATAAACAATACATTAGGTTTCTTATTCACTTCTGCAGCGTCTTTTTTCCCTCCGCATGAAGACAGCACTGCTGCGGCAATTGCCGGATAAAAAAATAAATCAGTTCTCATATGTTTTTTCTATATAGGTTTATAAATTCGTTTCATCATCATTAACTGTAACCTCCAAAAATATAACTCTTCTGTTTTCTGTAACAGTTCTATCTCCAACGTAATACATTTACCTTTAAGTCCTTCATACATGCAAACTGCGAAATATGCCCGATGCCATAAGGTGTCAGCTTACGGCACTTTTCTAAGCTTAACTTACCATTCTCAACAATTAATATAGGTCTTATACCATGAATTTGCGCAGTAGGTTCATCAGGAGATAATAAATTATAGACAGAATCAACAATGGTACGAATGCTATCATCTACAAAACAAGTCCTATTTTCGAAAGGAATATTAATATCTTCATCTTCAGACGATTTCTCCGAACACGAAAAAATAAATTGGTAGAAAAAATAAAAGTTTATTCATAATTAGTTTTAAGTTTTTATATGAACACAAAAATATAATTAACCTACCAGACTAGTCGTAGATATTTCTTTCGAAATTAGGGGGTATTTTTATTTTATTCTATCCCTTTTTAAGATAATCTCCTTCTGCTTTTTAGTCAATCCCCTTCGATATAACTCTTCCAAAGAAAAAGGAACATCATTCTTTTTCATTTCCGGATCATTGAAATCAATACTCAAATCACAGTCGAACCGCAATAAAATACTTCTTCTGTTTCGACCCCACAAATTATAATGGGAAATACCCCATGTTATGCCATTAGCAAACGGTACATCCGTAAAGGCATCCGGGTCATAAAGTCCTGAAGCAATTGGCATCATGGCACAAATACTTGCAACCTTGAAATTCTTGCCATCCTCTGAATATTGAATAGTATTATTTTCATGCCCGTCTTTAGCCATAATCGAGGCTATCCCCTGCTTGAAACGGAAAAACTGAGTCTCATGTCCGGAACTGATAATCGGGTTCAATTCATATTTTTTGAATGGTCCCATAGGATTATCAGCTATGGCAAGACCCTGAGAGCGGATTAAACCGCCATTATCCTTTCCGTTATAATCCGATTTATAATATAGATATATTTTCCCTTTATAAACCAATGGTTGAGGGTCATGAATAGAAAATTGATCCCAATCACCGGGTTCACCGTTTGGAATAATGATTTCATTTACGGGAGTCCATGGTCCGTCAGGCGAATCGGCATACGACATTGCAACTGGGCAGTCATCACGACCAGTACTTCCGCTCATTACAGAAAAGGCCTGATAATATAAATAATACTTGCCTTTCCAGACCAATACATCCGGAGTTGCAACCGACCTCCACCCAAGTTCCGGTTTCTTCGGGCGATGTACAGCTATCCCCTGTTCTTCCCAATGAAAACCATCTTTACTTGTGGCATATGCAATATCACACAAGTCCCAATCCACAGACGGAATAGTATCATTAGCAAGCTTTGTCCCTACAAAGGTTGTTGGAGTGCAACGCTTGGTGTACCACATATAGTATTTACCGTTTACCTTAATAATTCTTGAAGGGTCTCTTCGTGTTACTGTCCCATCATCATTATGATAGTCAAAGCCTGTAAGCGGTGAGTACTTGAAGTTCGTGTATAATTCATTCAACTGTGGAGTTGCAGCTCCGTAATTATCATACACTCTGTTCATAGCGCAACTCATCTTGAAAGTTGGCTTTTCTTTAGGCATAACATAAGGGAATGGATTCTGTGCAAACAAGTCTGCAGAAACTCCTATCAATACTGATACTAAAAGCTTTACTCTCATACTATAAAAATATTAATAAAAAAATCAATTACGAATATATTGATAAATTACCAGACCTAACATAGGTAAATTTAAAGTAGATAGTATGTATTTTAAAATTAAAGATTTTTTTCTCTTTATCTTAGACTAGAAGTATTTACCTTATACTTACATCACAAAAACACACTATAATTATAGATTAATAACACAAAATCTGAAACGTTAATTACTCAAGTTTTGTTTTTAAATCCATCCTTGTTTGTATAAATTCGAAAATTAAGTATATAACTAAAATGTATTGTAAATCTCGAAATATAAATAGTAAAGGTAAACTGTAATCAAACACAATATATGAAATACTAGTTTACAAGCAACATAAAAAAATCGTATTAGTATATTTGCACCAGGGTTTTATTTTATACATCATGACAAAATTAGAAAAAACTCTGCTAGGTTATATAATATCAATATATAACACTGCAGAGTTTTTTCTATAAAGCAGACTACCCAATATTATTCTATTTTAACATACAAATAGAGACTATGCATATTAATAATTTCGGATATAGTTACTTTTTATTCTCCTCAGTCCGTACCAGTTTATAAGTATGTATCCAGTCTACATACATAGTATTGATACTATCATCAAGAAGATCATTCTTTTCACACAATCCGCCGGTCCAGGTCTCATCAGCAGTCCACAAATCCCATATGATATTCAGTTCTAGAGTAAAATCCTGTTTTGATACCACATTTCCTGTAGGTTCACCATTCAAGTAAAATTGAATATTGTTGGCATCTTTCCACCACACTCCAATTCTTTGGAACTTTTCATTCCATTTCACTCCTTTTGCCGGATTTCCGTCAGAGAGTTTCCTGTTATCGAAGTTACCGTTATTTCTTTCTGTAACACCATTCTTGACAACAAAGTATTGCGAATACATAGTATAAGGACGTGTATTCTCCTGTGCCTTAATAGAAGGTTTTGAGTTATGCTCACACATGTCTATCTCATCCCTGTCATTACTGTTGCCATTATTCATCCAGAAAGTACTGAAAGCCGAAATATGTGCGGTACGCATATAACATTCTGTGTACATCGGATATGAAATTCTCGTATTCGACATAACCCTAGAAGTCTTAAACCACCTTTCCTTGCCATCGTCAAGTGTAGCCTTGATCCAAAGCAAACCGTTATCTACTCCCGAGTTCTCGGCAACCATCTGTACCGGTACGTCATAATTCCATAATGACCTGTGCCATTTTGTAGCATCCCAGTAATCAAACTCATCCGAAAGGCTTTCCACCTTTTCCCATTTAAAACCTTCCGGAACCTCCGGAAGGTTTTGCGCATTACAAACAAAATTTGCTGAAAACATCAGCGACAAAAATGATAGTAAGGTCTTCATCATATACCTCTAATATTATTTGAAAAATTAAAAATCTGCATAGTAACTGTACTTACGTGACCGCCATTATCTGGGAACTTTAACGAGATAGTATTATTTCCCTTAAGAATGCTGTAGTCCACAGGCACTTCAATAACACCGAAGAAAGAAGCACGGTCTTTCTGAACGTCACCCCTGATATTATCCGGGATATCAACTTTCTTACCGTTTACTAAAAGTTCAGGCAGCAACGACAAACCATGATTTCTGCCAAGTCCAAGACGGATAACGGCCTCACCATATTCGGTCTTCTTGACATTATTTATATTGAAAACCAGTTCTTTGCCAGCAGCAATCTCTTTAAGGTAATCCGTTGCATAATATTTCACCTCCTCCATCGTTTCGTTTATTTTCACTTTTCTGTCGAAATTATAGCAAATGACGCATGTTGCCTCAGTTTCTAAAGTAAAGTGGTCAAGACTCTTTGCATCGTATACATCAAGCATAGGTACTCCGTCTTTCCCACCTTTAAGGTACAGATGTCTGACTTCTATACTTTTTGCATCCTTAGATGTTCCGTTTACAGAAAGATTCAAATCTACTGGTTTGAAATCCAGATTGTTTATAATGAAATACACATTCTTCCCGTCTACATATGCATCACACATAATGTCAGGATTATCACAGTTTGTTTCAACCCTTGTACCCTTCACATCCTTCCAGAGCTGATAAAACTTTATAAGTTCAGAGTAAACATATTCTCCGGTAAAGCTTTCAGGCTCGTTTTCTCTTCTCAGCATTCTCGCTGTATGTGCAAGACCCGTTTTGGGATTATATCCCCACTCAGATTTGAGCATGGCAAAAGGCATGGCATAACATATATTATCGGTCCTTTCCATAAACTGCATAAGCATCGAGTTGGTCGATTTCAGTCGCAGCCAGTCGCGATATGGCGACCATGGCTTCCTGTTGTAATCATGCGTCTGCGCACTGTATTCCGAAATCATAAGAGGTTTAACCTCACCAAGCTTTATCATACTGTACTGCTCAATCATATCCATTGTGGCCTCCATGTTACTGCCTTTTCTGTACATCTGTTTACCATCTTTACATGGAAAATCGTATAAATGAATAGTAAAGAAATCCATATCCTTTCCGGCAATATCAATAAACTGTTTCCATCTGGCATTCCATCTTCCGAAATTCTGGAGTTCAAAATCAGGGAAGGCAGTGCAATAACCTCCCACTTTCATATCAGGATTAAACTTTTTCACCTGTGCGGCAACAGTAGAGTGGAATTCAAATAATTTGGTTATACTTGACTTTGGAGCTTTCGGCTTATCATAAATATCCCACAAAGGCTCATTAATTACCTCACAGAACCCAGGCTTAGGTTCACCACTTTCTCCTCCTTCACCAAAATACTCCTTAATATACCTGCCATAAAATTCACCCGAAGCTGTTCCGAAAGGCTCATCTTCAGTATCCTTCTGCGATAAAGCCCATCCTTTCAGCGTTTTAGTTCCGTCAGGATAAAAAGGAGAGAACTGATTACAAAGAATCAGATTACTGTATTTCTCGTAAGGATGTACCTTTGTGTTCTGAACATACCGTTTCTTATTCTGGCTACATAGTCTAGCCAAATCATCTGGGTCGGCAAAACCTGGTCTTTCGGGATCCTCCTTAACATTGCGAAGCACAGTCTTGATCATACCTGTTTCACGCCCCACATACACATCATATTTTCTTATAAGGTCATCACGTAAATCAGCAATCTTATTTGCACTATCCCAATAATTCTCATTTATTGTAGCATGGAAATTTATAAACTTAGGACGGTTAAACTCTGTTACATCCCCAAGCTTATGTTTTACATTCAAATTCAATTGCACATGAGTCTGTGCAGAAGCGGCTAAATGAACAGCCATAAAACAAAACAAGCCGATAATTCTGTTTTTCATAAATTATTTTATATTAAAGTACAATATTAGTAAAGTTTATGGTTTTGAGAATAAAAAAATGCTCCGTTATTGAATATCATCTAACGGAACATTTTATTTGAAGCAAAGAACTTTTATCTTGATGGTTCAATCAATATGTCTTTTTCCATTATACTGATATTATCATACTTTTTAACCAGAATACCATTTTCATCATATTCAGAATTTTTCAGTCGGATATTGTATGGCAAATATATATCATACAAATAGTATTTATATATGGCAAAATGCAACTTTTCCCTAAGTAAATGAAAATCTCTCCCATAAAGATATTTTTTCTCCACTATAACTAGAATAAATCAAATCCTCTCCATAAAATAATTATTTATCCTCTACCGGTTTATAAATTCTTATCCAGTCAACAAGGAATGTATTATTATCTTTATTCATTAATTCTTTGTTTGTCGGAGACAATCCACTTATAGCTCTCCAGCTCTGGTCTTCCATGTTTATAATTATATCCATTTCTTTCGATAGTCCGGTACCCTTAGTAAAATCATTGGGGTCAATAATATTTTTCCCAGATACCCTTCTTACCATTTTACCATCAACATAATATTCCAAATTAAATGGATCTTTCCAGTAAACTCCTACTCTATGGAAATCATTTCTCCAAATAGTTCCATTCACATCTTTATACCAACTTCCAGGATCTGTTGGTTGATAGTCCTGAAACGGATCTCTAATAAACACATGATGACTTAAATGAATTCTATCAGGTCCGTAAAATTTATGTCCATCATCACCTACAACCCTATCGCTACCATATGCCTCTATAATATCAATTTCTTGAGTATCATCAGGACTTAACATCCATACATCCGAAGCCATTGTTGAGTTAGCTATCTTGGCATATGCCTCTACATACACAGGATATACTACTCTAGTTTTAGATGTAACACACCCTGTATAAGTGCCAGGCATCATTTTTTCTTTATCTCCGCTTGTAACCTTAACTATTTTTACATCGTCAGGTCTACTGGTTTCAATTCGCAAACAACCATCTGAGACAGAAATATGATCTCTCTGCCATATTGTAGGAGCTGGTCCTGACCAGTTGGCATGGTAATAATCGGTCCATTTCTTTTCAAAATTACCTTTGTTATTACTGTCAGCAGTATAGTTAAAGTCATCCGACTGACTCTGTAATTCCCATTTCATTCCAGTACCTGCCGAAACTGGTACAGGAAACTTGTCCCATTCATATTCAAATTCTGTTTCAGAATCACCCGGGTCTGTATTTGATCCGTTTTCTGACCCATTCTCTTCTCCATTATTATCTCCTGGCATACAGGAACTACAAGAAATAAATAAAAATCCTAATGATAAAAGCAATAATTTCAATTCCATTCTACAAAAAATTTAATTAACCCGTTGGCGGAATTAAATAAGCGCATATTTAAGTCTGCCAATAGGTTTGTTGTTAATGTGGTTTATATATTGAAGGATTGTAAATGCACTTATTTTCCCTAGTATTCTGGTAAACAATCCTACTGTATCTTTAGCATA
>QKAS01000018.1 GCA_003246295.1 Clostridia bacterium
GAAAGGATTGCTTTGAAATCCACGAAATCCAAGAGAATTGCGAAATCATCAATATCCATTACATCATTGAAAACCTTGAGATAAAAATATGATATCCCAAGGTTTTATTTTGATTCACTATACGCAGTTAGCCGATGGCTTACGTTTATTTAATGCATCTTCACCATCTTCGGATAGAAGAACATTGTAATTTTCATTAAATAGGAGATACAGAAGATTACGCATATCTGCATTGTCATCGACTATCATTATCGTGGGTTTAACACCAATTGTGGAGTCAATATTTTCAGAATAATTCGTATCGGAGATTTCATCGTTAATATTTGTGTCTGTTGCTTCCATTGAATCCAATATTTTCTCTTCAAACTTCTCATGTGGCAGATTCTTTGGTATAGATACAGTAAATGTAGTTCCCTTACCAGCTTGGCTATCAACTTCAATTATTCCGTTATGCCTATCAATGAGAGTTTTAGTAAGATATAATCCTATACCAGTCCCTGTATTATTATCCAATGTATTATCAGAGTAGAACTTTTCAAACAAATGTTCTTTTATATTTTCATTTATGCCAGTCCCAGAATCAGAAATACTGAAGTTTATACTATCACCTTCATCAGATAATAAGAAACGTATATATCCTTCGTTTGGAGTATGTTTAATTGCATTGGATAAAAGATTGTATATAACCTGCTCTATTAAGTATGGATCAATTAAACAGTTAAAGTCACTTCCTGAACATGAAAACTCGAAATGTATATTTTTTTGTTCCATCCAATATTTGAACTGAGAGATTAGATTATCTGAAAGCTTACGAAAATCGTTATATGAATAAGAAACTTTTAATTTCCCACTCTCATTTTTGGAAAAGTTTAAGATATCATTTACAAGCTTCATCAATAGATTTCCATTATGCTGAAGAATTTCAAAAATAACATTTAGTCTTTTATCATTATTATTTTTCATAATCTCTGATAACTCATGTATGGGGGATAGAATAAGGGTTAGCGGTGTACGTAATTCATGAGAAACAGTAGTAAAGAAGTTAGTCTTCATTTCAAGAAGCTCAGCACTTTTTTCCTTCTCCATGTTTGCCACATAAACCGCATTTCTTTCCTTTATCCTGTTTATATAATATCTTCTATATTCATACAATATAAATAGTGCGACTATAGCATATACTATAAATGCGTACCAAGACAGCCAGACCGGCGGATTAACTATAATATGAAGCAAGTGTGTCGCTCCACTGGTATTTCCACTATCGTCAAAAGAATTTACATAAAAGTTATATTCTCCTGGAGGTAATAATGTATAATTTACTGAATGATTATTATAACCTGTAGTTACCCAATCGCGGTCTGCACCATCAAGTTTGTACTTGAAAATTACTTTGCCAGGTTTATTATAACTTAAAGAAGAATATTCAATGGAAACATTGTTTAAGTTATATGGTAAAACAAGCTTCTTTACTCCGTGTTCGTCTGAGAGGAAACTCTTATATTCTTCTTTTGTATAAATGCTGGAATTTAAAACCTTTATATCTGTAACGTTAGGTGACATTACTGATTGGCTAATTTTTATTGCAAGTGGATTGAACACATTTAGTCCTTTACCACCTCCAAAACATAGTTCACCGTTTTGCAATTTACATGCACTCAATTCATTAAATCCAAGACCCTGTAATCCGTCTTTTATATCAATAACTCTATACGAATCATTACTTGGATTAAGACTCATTAAACCTTTGTTTGTAGAAATCCATATAATACCTTGATTGTCTTCTAATATTGATTTTACGGTATTATTAACAAGACCATTATCAACAGAATAATGCTTCATTTCGTATTTAAAATCATCAGTAATATTTTTCAGACAATATAGACCTTTTCCAATAGTGCCATACCAAATATTATTATTTGAGTCCTCAAGTATTGGTATTACGTAATCATTTTTAGAATCATCGGATGATATTTTCTTCACAACGGGTGTATCTGTAAATCTTGATGCAGATGTAATGACGTTTATTCCCCTGTCTGTGGCTAACCATATATTTTTTTTGTGGTCTAAAACAATATTCCTAATTATCAAAGAAGAAAACATTGACTTATCAGAATAGGTTGTAGTTCTACCGTTATTGATATTGTATTTTACAAGTCCACCAGAATAAGTTCCAAGCCATAAGCAGTGACCATCCGCCATGATTGAGCGTATGTCATAATCCAAAGTAATTATCTTATTGAATGTATTGTTCGTTTTATTGTATTTATACAGAGAACTCCTAGATGACATATAAATATTATTGTCGGATTCAGATTTTATTATGGAATAAACGACATCGTCATTGCCCTGTATTTTTATTTTTTCGATATTAGTAAACGTCAAATCGGATTTGTATATTCCTGCTCCTGAAGTTGATATAAATATTTCATTACCATCCTGAAGAATGCATGATACATTGTTATTCCCTAATGAAGTATACCAATCTATATTTACTTCTTTTTCCTTAAAATGATATACTCCATTGGCCAACACTCCTATCCATGGATTATCCTCTCTGTCAATTAGTATATCTTGAACTAACTCTTTGTCGAAATCACCAATTTTCCGGACATTTTCCAGTGTTTTACTCTTTAAGTTTAAAATAGAAGTATATATGCCATAATCATTAGTAAAATATAATCTCGAATGATAAAAATATGCTTTATTGACATATACAGGTAAAGTTAACGTTGATACTTTTCCATCTTTTTCTTGAAAAAACAAATTTCTGGCATAATAAAATACATTAATATCATTATCTAGGGTAACTATATATTCTAATGGCTTATCAAATACTTTCTCCAATTTAATAGAGTCGTTTACAGGAGTGATGCAATAAGTGGAATTTGCTGTAGTAAAGTATGCAACACTCCCTATCGTGTAAATATTACGTACTTTATTGGACGCATCTTTCAAAATCTTTTTAGAGGAAAAAACAGAAATCTGTTTACTTTCAATATCACAGTTTATCTTAATAATTTTATCTGTAGTTTCAGAATAAGTCCACAAAAAGTTATCTTCAGAAATATCCAGGAATCCACATCTTTCGTATTCTGAGAAATAATCAGGAAATATTTCATGCATTGACAGAAAATCATCACTGCTTCTATTATACATATAGATACCATTATCTGCGGTTGAAATCCAAACATTTCCCTTATAGTCTTCTTTTAGACCTTCAATAAGGACAGAATTCAAACCATTATATCCAAAACCATATTTTTTAAATGTATATCCATCGTATCTGTTTAATCCATCATTCGTACCTAACCAGATATATCCATCTGAATCTTGAAGCAAACAATTTACATCGTTTTGTGATAAGCCATTAGTAGTAGTATAATTAATGGAATAATAATTAGCATTACTATAAACTTTAAAAGGAAATAATAATATGGAAACGAATAATAATAAGACTAATGACTGTACCAATCTAATGTATTTCATAATTTCAATATCTGAGGTATAAAACAAATAATATTAACAACTCTTACAAAAGTACAAAAGTATATTATATCTGCAAAAACTAATACAAGAAAGATGATATTATAATTCGGTTATACTCAAGATATGTCAACTGTTTATATGACAGTCTCTAGACTTTCAAAAATGTATAATCATTAATAAAACTCCCAAAAGCTATATTCAGATCTGTTTTTATCATAGGTATCATTATATTCCGAAGAGGCAATTTTCATTTTCTCACGCATGTCCTTTATCATTTCTGTATATTCTGGGAAATTTGCCAGATTATTTGTTTCCCAAGGATCTGTTTTTATATTAAAGAGTTGTGTAACTCTTGAGCCAGATATAAAATTACCAGTTTGCTTATTGTAATCCTTAGCTCTAACATATTCAATTAGTTTGTAATTACCAATTCTTATTGCACGTTGGTGTTGTCTATATGCAAAGTAACAATATTCTCTGACATCTTTCTGTTTTCCTTTTATCACCGGTAACAGACTTTTTCCATTTACGGATTTAGGAATCTTTATATCAGTTATATCCAGAACAGTAGGCATTATGTCATGTATATAACATAAGGCATCTAATCTTTTTCCATGATATTGTTTATCTAAAGCACCACCTGAGATAATAAGAGGTACGTGGATTCCATCCTCATTATATAAGTTCTGTTTGCCCATAAGACCATGGTTACCAACTGCCAGTCCGCTGTCACCTGCCATAATAATTATTGTATTATCATATAATCCGGCATCCTTTAATGCCTTTATTACAAGTCCTATTTGTGCATCTGTATGAGTTATTGCTGCATAATAATCAGATATTTTTCCCTTTATTTCATTTTGCGTTCGTGGCCATGAAGCCAGTTTCTCATCTCTGCTCACATAATCTCCATTATCAAAAGGATGTTGCGCCATGAATGATGGAGGAAGATTTATTTCGTTGGCAGGATACATATCCTTATATTTTTTAGGACATTGACAAGGATCGTGAGGTGAAGGTAAAGAAAGATAGACAAAAAAAGGATTCTTATTATCATAATCTGAAATAAATTTCACAGCATCACCAGACAATATCTCAATGATATGCGGAGCTGTATTTTCATTGCCTATTGGCCCATATGGTTCTTTGCCGACAATTCTGTTGACTGGATTGCCGCTTTTATCATATTCGCACAAATAACAGTTCTTTTTACTATATTCTCCTTCACTATTCCAATATGAGAACGGCATTCTGTATTTGTCAAGAAGATACAAAGGTTGGCCTGTCACTCTACTCCCACTATTAAATGAACGTGCTAATGATTTATTGTCCTGATGCCATTTCCCTATATGATAACAAAAATATCCAGCTTCCTTAAATGCTTCAGGCATCATTGTATGCTCAACTGGAATATTATGACCGGTTCCATTTAGAGAAAACAGATTTCTTCCTGTAAGCAGCATGGCTCTACTTGGAACAGAAGTAGCTCCAGTAAAAGCCCCTTGCAGATAAGCATTTGTAAAACAGATACCGTTATAAACCAGATTATCAAGATTTGGAGTTATAACAGCTTCACCTCCCAATGCATGTATCCCAGTATATCTGTGATCATCTGTATATATAACTAAAACATTTGGTTTATTTACTTCTTTTGCTGATAAATTGTTTGCACACATATATAGTCCTATGCAAGAAAGACATGTACTACTTAATAATATTGATTTCATATCCCTTATGTTTATTTTGAATTCACTTAAAAAAATATCTTTTCCATAGCAATATTACAGTTCTATTTAAAAATACCTTTATACCATCCACTTCCCCAAAGTGAACACCAGAATATATTTTTATCATTGATGTCGGGCTTGATATCAACAATTTTATCAGGTTGTCCGAGATTCTTATTCACTTTTATCCATGTCTTACCACCATCTTGCGACAGGTATGCACCAGGATTTAACAATGCTTCTCTATTGTTATAACCAGGATAGCCCGCAGAACTGACAATGATTATATCTGAATCAAGTATTGAAGTCTCAGTTTGCCATACATAAGGCATTTCGAATATTTTGTTCCATGTTTTTCCATTATCATTACTGCGCCATACACCGCCTTCATTAACATTACCACCTTTATTACCGCAGGAAATATATATGGAACCATTATTCTTGTCAACAAATACATTATTAACTGACTTGATTTCGGTCGGAATGTCTAATCTTTCCCATGATTTGGCACAGTCAACAGATTTATATAATCCTCCTTTAACATTTCTCACCATGTTTGATGCAGCATAAAGAACATTTGAGTTCTTAGGGTCAATACACAAACGGTTAATACTACAACCATCAGGCAAACCAATATTGGCCATATCCCAGTTATATCCACCGTCATGGCTGGCATAAATCCCGTAACCGTCAAAATCACTAATCTTACTGCCCTCTCCTACTTCTGTCACTGCTCTACGGTGAACACAGAAATAAATGTTATTTGGATTATCATAATCAACAATTAATGAATTCTGATAAATATGATTTCCGGAGATATTAGGATTATTATAATCTATAGGTTTAGCTCTGTTAGTCCATGTTTTTCCTCCATCAGTTGAAACTCTGAAGTGTCCTCTGTGTGCCTGACGGAACAACAAAATATAAATTTCGTCAGGATTTTTAGGATTTACGGCTACATCTGCAACAGAATGAGCACCATCCTTATTACACTGGCCTTCAAGTTGTTTTACAGCTACAGCAGATTTGTCAGGATAATTACCCGGATCAGTAGTTTCCCACAACCCATGCTCACCACAACACAGTAAAATTCTGTCTTTCACTCTTGTGTTAAGCAATATATTACGTCCCGGCAGATTACTGTCGCCTCTGCCTACCCATTTGCAGCTTCCTGGTTCAGTTTCATAATCGTCTATCTGTTCCCAAGTCTTTCCTCCGTCTGTAGAACACAGAGTTTGCTGATCAACTTCAATGTAAACATCACCTTTAGAATTTATATTAATAAATCTGTTACCAGCAGAATAGTCGATCATGTCTAATGACTTTTGCAAATGAGCAAATTTCATATTACATCCTAATGGATTATTCCTTGAAGTCCAATAATCCGCATCTCTTTTTTCATCCCAATATTTACCAGTTCTTGCACATGCAATCCATGATTTACCGCCATCCTCAGTCTTCATTACTTCACCTATTGTAAAAGAACGGTCATGTTTGGCATTCGAAATTACATAAATTTCATTCTTGTTACCAGGATTGACAACAAGTCTGTTAAACACAGGAATTATAGATTTTGGCTGCTTTTTCAAAAGGCTGTAAGTCTCTTTTGTAGAAATACCGAACCAGTATGAAAGAGTTTTAATATACTGGAAATTCTTAATACTGCCATTAGATATTTTGGTCATGTCTATTGGCATATTTCCTGTTATGTCAGTCCATGTTTTAGCTCCATCAGTACTTTTATATATACCTCCTTTAAAAGTAATATCACCCGAAGCCGACTTTTCATAATATGTCTGGTCTATTGCATAAAGAATAAACTCCTTACTTTTTTTATCATAATATGATGTCAAGTCACGTGGAAGATTATTAGGCAATCCATTGGCTGAAACTTTCCATGATTTACCACCATTTATGCTTTTATACATACCTTGTCCGCAAATCATATATACAACTTCAGAATTTCTTGGATCAACTATTATTTTTCCTATATCGGCACCTTCCGGTATACCATTTGTAAGTTTCTTCCATGATTTGCCACCATCGGTGGTTTTCCAAATATGTCCGTAAGCAGCAAACTTAAACTTTATACCATTCAAGTTCTTCAAACTACGGTGATTTTCTTTTACGTTCCAGAAGTCACCGGCACCGGCATACCATACTTTATCGTTATTAGGATCTACAGCTAGAGCCGAATGACGTTTTCCCAGTTTATATATACAATTCCATGTATGTCCCATGTCATCTGTCTTATAAACTTCACCGTTCCAGTCAAGTGCCAAACCAAAATCAGGATTCTGACGAGAGAAATCCATTTCAATTACACGTTTCATATCCTGTCCGGTTCCATCACAATCTTTCAAAGTCTGCCATGAATGTCCTCTATCCCAAGTACCATAACTTACATGCATATCGGGACCCATAAACATTACATTGTCGTTTGTGGGATGAATCCAGAACTCTTCACAATAACCGGCCATTCCAGGACCAAACTGCTTCCATTTCAGGCAATCGGAAGAAGTTATTTTTTCTGTTTGTAATTTCTTAAAAAAATTCTTGTCCATTTGTGCCGACATTGTTACCGGTACAATAGCAAACAGACAAGTAACCAATTTAACTAAACTGTTCATTCTATATATAACTCTATTTTATATTTCCATATCTACTATCCTCCCAGAAAACGCCATAAGCATTTTCCACCTTCATAGGGATACAGAAATCGTTATAAGTATTATCAACTCCATTTTCCTTCAACGATTTCCATTTAAAATAAGTAAGCGGGAAATAAATCTTGAAGTCTTTTTTCCAGTAAGGATTTTTCTTTATCACTTCCTTCTGTATTTCATTTGTAAAGTCTTGTGCTTCAATTTTTATACCCTTACATATAATCTGGAAATCCATCAAATGTTTCATAAAAGAAAGTTTCACGGAGTCGTATTTGCTGTCGCGTCCCAAATTTTTCTTATAGTACGGATCCTTCACTTTATCATAAAGCATAATCTCGCCTTCAAACGGGAAATAAGCCATTCTATATTGCTTATCTTCAACCATTTTATAAGAATCACAAAATTCCGCGAAGTTAACTTCTCTTTGGAATGATTTATCATTAACCATCTTTGACATTGATCTGGATAAGCCCAAAGGAACAGTGTCATTAGCTATTTCCAGACAAGTTGCTGCAATATCAAGATTGCTCACTAAAGCGTCACATCTGTCACCGTTCTTCAAATCAGGGTGATTAGCCACAATCATAGGAATATTCTGGTGATAAGGATATGGGAACGGCCCCTTTTGATTCTGATTATGGTCTCCTATCTGGTCACCATGATCGGCCGAAAATATAATTGTAGTATTCTCAAGAAGTCCATTCTCTTTAAGGAAATCCAGAACTCTCGCAGTCTGATTATCTTCAAGCTTTATTTTTTCGGCATAAGCAAGACGTTCTTTTTTCAATAATTCTTCATTATTAAAATAAGGACTTCTCACTTTGATTACAGAAGGTAGTTCATCCATAGAAACTTTTATTCTGTCGGGTATTTTACTTTCATCGGCCGAACCTTTCAATTCCTTAGGCGGATCATAAGGGCCATGAGGTCCCTGAAGAGACAACCACAGAAAGAAAGGTCTATCACCGAATACTCCGGCATTAAAATCATCCAGAAAACCCAAAGCATTATCAGTAGTCCAATAGTCATAATGCTCATTCATCGGCTTGGCAAAGCTCAATCCTTTACTGAAATGATTGTACCGCTGAATTCTCTCATCCGGATATTTTTTCCTCATATATCTCACATAAGGTTCATTATCTTTCAGTCGGCTCTCCTCCATAGGTATATAAATATTAAAACCTTTCGAGTCATTGGCAGGTGCATGATGAAGTTTTCCGAAAGCAGCCGTAATATATCCGTTATCTGTCATACGCTTTGGAAGATAATCCAGTCCCTCATTAAAAACATGGTCATTTGTCCACACACCGTGAGAGCTTGGATATAAACCTGTCATAATTGAAGCACGTGCAGGTCCAGATACAGGCGAAGCTGTTGTTGCATTGTCAAACACCACTCCCATCTGTGCAAGTCTGTTTATCCCTTCTGTTTCAACCATTTTCCCTCCATATATGTTAAGGAAATCCGGTCTCAGCTGGTCACACAAGATTACCAGAACATTTCGTTTTCCACCATTGTCGGCAACATTATTTGCAGCATAACATCCCAATGGCAATGACATCAGTAAGTATTTGATATAATTACAGTTCATTGTACAAATAATTTATAATGTCTTAAAGAAATTATTATAATACAGAGTAACATCAAGTTGGTCGTTTACTTCTTTTTGAAGGTTTTTCAACTGAAGCAGCAGATTATCCATCAAAGATTTATTTTGAGGATCAGCAGCTATATCATTCATTTCCAACGGATCCTTTTTAAGGTCATACAGTCTCACCACATTAATCATAGGATATATAATCATCTTATATCTGTCAGTACGAACCATTCTCTGTAATCCGTAATAGCCTCCGTAAATAGCTTTTCTAGATTCTTTAGTCTCCCCTTTAGCCAAAGGCATCAGGCTCTTGAAATCAATTTTATCCATATCCTTGCTGTCGGCCAAGTCCATAGCCGATGCCATAATATCTTGCAAGTAAACCATATTATGCAGTGTCTTTCCTTTCTTTACACCAGGCCCCGAAACAATAAGAGGAACCCTCACACTTTCGTCATACATATTTTGTTTACCGAACAATCCTCTTTCACCTATACTTATACCATGATCGGCAGTAAAGAATATATAAGTGTTATCTTTTTTACCGCTTTTTTCAAGTGCATCAAGAATTTTACCGATCTGAACATCCAGGTGAGTAATTAAGGCATAATATTCCTGTCTGTTAACCTGAACAGAGTATCTGTTACGTGGGAACGGTGCAAGATTTGCATCTCTCAATTTTGGACCGCATCCTATAAAATCCTTATACGGATACATCGGCGCAAAGCTTTTGGGTATAGAAATTTTGTCGGCAGGATACATGTCTATATATTCCTTTGGCGACTGTCTTGGGTCATGAGGGGCATTAAAAGCAATATACATAAAGAAAGGTTTATCCTGTCCCTTAGCATCATCTATAAACTCCAAAGCATCTTCACAGGTGACCTCACTCCAGTGTTTACCACCTTCCCAGAATCCACCTTTACTTTTATCGTACGGAGTCCAGACCTCTTCACGTCCTTTTATGAATTTTCTTTCATAATAATCCATTGACTCTTTTGGCATACCGCCTCTCACGTGTTTCACTACATCAAACACTTTGTCAGGACTTGCTATTACATGCCATTTACCAGTCATATATGTCTTGTAACCCGCTTCACTCATATACTGAGGCCAGTATTTCTCCTGCTGAACAAAATTATGAACATAAGGTTTAGACTCTTTAGGCCAGTTCTGAGCCATTTGTCTTGCAAAATTAGGATTATCAGGCTGTCTGTTACAAGCATTCCATAAATATCTTCCTGTAGTAAGCATGGCACGGCTTGCAGCCGAAACGGCTCCCGACCACGATCCCTGATTGAATGCATGAGTAAAGAAAGTGCCTGATTCTCTCAATCTGTCAAGATTAGGACTTATAACTTCTCTTTCAGACATGATAGCGTCAAGAGCATCAACAGTCATGTCATCTGCAAAAATAAAAAGAATATTAGGCTTTCCCTGGCTCATAACCTGTTGAACAGGCATAACTGATAAAAACAAAGGTAAAAATTTAAGTTTCATGGTTATTATATTTTTTCATTAGTGTCCACTAAAAATGTGGACGATTAAAAATTAAATAAATTTGGTTCACTTGAACCGCATCGATCTTTGTCATTTTTGAATTTAGCCTTATCAAAGAGATTTGTCAAATGGGTTTTGTCAGTAAGTGAAATACTTA